>CALXUG010000074.1 GCA_944391625.1 uncultured Clostridia bacterium | reverse complement strand
AAAAGTATAAAATTCCGGATGGTGTTCAGAAAACAAACTTTATAAAAAGAAACGAGGAGGAGTATTATGTTATTCAAAAAGGGCAAAAAGAATATTGCAATACTGATGGTCATTGCCATGCTGCTGACAATCATGCCGATGACAGTATTTGCAGAAGGAGAAGAAGTTGGCGAACCAACAGCGCCGGAAATTGTGACGTATCACTTAAATGATAACGAGACAATTTCTGTAACAGCCGGAACAATATTCAACCTATCGGCAAAAGCCACTACAGAGAGCGCTGTATCCATGCAGTGGAAAATTGATGATACAGAAAGCGAAACTGTGCTATCTGTAAATGAAGAAGGTTTCTCTGTTTATGAAGGCATTTCTTTTGACACAGAAGGAACTTATACCATCACAGCTACCTGTTTAGACGGTGATGGAAATGTAATTACTGATGAAAACGGAGATTATACAGTATCTGCAACCGTTACTGTAGCAGCAGAAGCTGCGGTAACCAAGATTACAGCTTTTGCACCATTGGCTGAAACAGTGGCATCTCAAACTGTCGCATTGGGCACAGAGCAAGAAAATATCTCACTGCCTGCAACTTTAGAAGCAATAGATGATACAGGAAAATCCGTTACTTTAGAAGTGACATGGCAATGTGAAAACTATGATGGAAATGCAGTTGGTGAGTATACCTTCACACCGGTAATTCCTGAAAATTATATCGTAGATGAAGAAGCTACCTTGCCTGCAATTACAGTATCTGTGGAGGAATTGGTAGAAAGAGAAATCACACTCAACGAGGAAACTACAACCACACAACAAATCATCGTTAAGGCTGGAGAACAGCTTACCTATGATTTAAGTGGACATAATTTATATTTTGATATAGCAAACGGTGAAAGTCTTTTTGTTGTTGAAAACGGCGGTACACTTATTTTAAAAGATAGTGGCGATAAAACAGTGTATAAAGCTATACGGCATATAAAAACTACAGAAGAAGGGAAATCATATGCACGGGCAATTGATTGTAAACCCGGTTCCTCTTTGACCGTAGATGATGTTAAGTTTTGTAATGTTGGTTATTATGGATATGACAACGATTGGAAAAACGCAGAGGTTTTAGGTGCTATATATGCCAATGGCGCAACTGTAACATTAAACAACGTGTTGTTTGACTGGTGTTACAACAAAGAAAATGGCGGTGCAATTTCCGCGCTAAATAGCGATGTTACAATAACAAATACGAAATTTATAAGTTGTGGTAGTATCAACGGAAATGGTGGCGGGATTTACGCAAACGATTGTAATATTACAATAGCTAATTCAATATTTGATTATTGTGAAAGTAATTCTTCATCAAAAAACACTAAAGATCGTGACGGTGGTGGTGCTATCTATTTAGAAGGCGCAAATACTGTTGCAGAAATTGACAGCTGCTATTTTAATGGCCTTTATACCGAAAAAGAGTCTGGTGATAGTTGGATTAAGGGTGGAGCAAATCGTCATGGAGGCGCAATCTATGCTGAAAGTGGAAAAATGATAACTATTTCCAATAATGAAATAGATTCTTGGCAAACATTATGGGGAAATGGAGGTGCAATCTACCTTCGTATTCCAAACAATGCAATCGTTGAAAATAACACAATAACAAATAATTTATGTTTTGATGCTATTGGTAAAGGTGGCGGTATTGCCATTGTTATGGACGAAGGTAACCACGTCACCTTGCAAAATAATACCATCTCCGGCAATAAAGTTAAATATAGAGGCGGCGGCTTATCGATTATTAATACTGGCGGTGAATTAAATTTTATCAGCGGTGAAATTTCAGGTAATACAGCTGGTTGGGGCGGCGGTATTGACTATTCAATGAAAGATTTAAGCCCGTTAAACCTGCAAAATGTGGTGATTACAGACAATACAGCGCCTCGCGGCGGCGGTGTGTGGGCATGCCCGACATCTGAAACAGAAACCTATTCCACCCTGGGCGGCGCTATATATGGAAATACCTCAACCGGTGAAATTGATGATTGGCAAAATAATCGCATATATCAAGCAGCTGGTAGCGATATTCGTTATGAAGGTTATTCCGATACAGACGATGAATTTGCCAAACGAAATTATAATGCAGCAACAGACGCATCCTCTTTCATCACCGTTTCCCAGCGAGTGCTTGGCGGCGGCGTGATGGAATGGTACAGAGATGAACCAAATGATCGTTTTGCAGTAGGAGATGCTGTTGCAAATCCTGAAATTTATACCAATACAAATGAATCCTTCGGTCTTCATGGAGAATTATCCGGAGATTTCCAAAAACTTGCCAACAGTGCAGCATTAATCGTAATAAAAGGCAATGAGGCTACAAGCCGCGGCGGCGGCATTGCATCAAACAGTCCTATTGTTATCGGTGAAAAAGATGCCGATATCACAGTCAATGTACAGAAAGTATGGGCTGACGAAACAGAAACACATCCGGATAAAGTGCTGGTTGACTTGTATCGTGTAGATGTACAGGGGAACAAGGTAAAACTGGACAGCAATATTGAACTGAACGAAACAAATAAGTGGAGCGCATCTTTTACAGGTCTGCCATCTGCTTATATGGATGCCAACGGAAACAGACAGAAGTATACCTATGAGTTTACTGAACAGGGTATGGAGCAGTATAACTGTGAAGCAGTCACAGAAGAAGTTGATAATGGTAAAACTTATAATATTACCCTTACCAATACTCTGAAACCAAGTAAACTGGTTGTGTCTAAAACCGTTAGCGGCGAAGGCGCAGAAACAGACAAGGCCTTTACATTTACAGTAACTTTAAGTGATAAAACAATCACTGGCCCTTACGGCGAGATGGATTTTAAAGACGGTGTTGCACAATTTAAACTAAAAGCAAACCAGAGCAAAACTGCAGAAAAGCTTCCTGATGAAGTAGCATACACAATAGAAGAAAGTGACAATGCAGGCTACACAGTTACCGTAAATGATACCAATGCCACAATTGCAGAAGGAACCATTAAAGCAAGTACAACCATTGAAGAAAAATTTAATAATCATAAACCAAAAGATGGTTCAATTCCAACAGACCCGACTGACCCAACAGAGCCTACCGAGCCATGGGAACCATCCGACCCGGGTACAGATGAACCGACAATAGATATTCCGGATCCGGATGTACCGCTGACCGAACCGGAGGTTCCGGAAGAACCAACCATTGACATTGAAGATCCGGACGTGCCGTTGGCAGAGGTTCCCGGTGAAACAGTGGAAATAGAAGAACCGGAAGTTCCGTTGGGCGATGCGCCTGCAACCGGCGATAGAAGCGCAGCAATTCCATTTGCAGTGCTGATGCTGATAGCAGCAGCCGGTCTGGCAATTACACGCAAACGGTTCAACTAAACGCAACTATCATAACTGAATAAACCTATGCTCCGGCAGGATAAAATGGATAACAACATTTGGACTGCTCATACAGCATCTTGTAATGGCTCTGTATCATTGTGGTACAGGGCCATTTTTTGGTTCTTTGTCAATAGTTGGGGTAAAGAAAAAAGTTGAGAATAAGAGGCAGAGGAAAAAACATCTGCCTCTTA
>CALXUG010000073.1 GCA_944391625.1 uncultured Clostridia bacterium | reverse complement strand
TTTTCCCTGCCAATACGTTCAATAGGAGCTGTAAGCTCTTGCAGAGAGTAGCCCTGAAAAAGCATACTGCGCTGAATGGAGCCATTGGGAGTAGACATAAACCAAAAGAATGCTACAAAAAAGCATAGGAAAAACGGTGCCATTTTCCATTGATTTTTCTCCTGATCACACCATTCTTTTAGTCTTATAAAAAACGTTTTTTCTTCCATACACTCATTTCTCCGGTTCGTCAATCTAGTTCAGATTAACAGCAACCCCTGTTCTTTATGAAATTGCATAAAGAAATAAGGGTTAACTGTTTTTCATAGTTTCGATACGATTTTGCTTTACCACATTGATGCTGATCTCCTGTTTACACTTAGGACAATAGAGCGGAAAGTTTAACAAGACCGTGTCTTCATTCACTTTGACTCGCATCTTCCCATTACAAATGGGGCAGCGAACCCAAAAGCATTTCTCCTGCACATTTCGTCATCTCTCTTTATTAGTATAGACTTCGCTCTGCATCGATGTGTCCGGCTGAGTAAGCTAGTGTTGTATATCAGCTATTATTGTTTTCTAAATGCGATATCCTAATAATGATAAATTTTTCTTTTCATTCTCTAATATCGCTTTTTTTATTTCATCATCTGATTTATCACACCATTGATTTATTGGCACTAATAAGTTTTCATATGATATTCTTTCATATTCCTGACTCAAATCATGTTGTGTTTTCCACTCTTCTAAATTCGCATATAATAATTCCATCCCTTCTCGGTACTTTCCTAATTGAAAATACCACATATAGTCTTCAAAGATGTTTTTATCATAATGGTTTTTAGCAGGACAATTTTCCTTAATAAAGCGCTTTAAAAAATACCCGTTTTCTGTTGTAGACGCTATTTCAAATCCTGGTAGAATATGATTAGCTAAGCAATCCGATACTTTATCAACCCAGTAGCATACATTACTTATTGGTTCTTGATACAACACATTGTCTATATCGTTTGATTCAAAAAAATAACCCCACATAGTTCCATCTATATCTTTCGACATATAAGTATGACATAATGGTATAATATCAAACCTAATATCACGATATCCATGCGCTGCATAAAAGCAAAAAGATTGAACTGTATGATCAATTACACGATAATAAAAATGTTTATATTTCTTAAACCCCAACTTTTTTAATTTTTCTGAATTGTTTTGTCCACATTTTAGATAATATTCTTGCGTACTATTCATGTTTTCACCTGCTTTTTATTTAGGATGGATTATATACTCCAAAACTTAGAGTATATAATCCATCTAATTGGGCTCTACAATGGTGCTACAACTTTAACTAATTTGATTATTGTACCTACTGCAACTACAATATAAACAACTCCATTAATAACTACTCGTGCACCAACTTTTAATCCATTTATTACATTCTCACCTAATTCACTCAGCTCCTCGTAAGCATATTCTTGTATTGGTATTTCTTCTATTACCGTTTGCGTATATATTATCAAACCATCTGGTTGAGTACTAACCACTCTATCTACAGACGGACGGGTCGAATAATCTACTTTATACACTTTATTATTAACTTGTCTCTTAAAACTTCCCGCAAATTTAAAATCTGCACCTGCATGTAATTTCAAATTATGCTCTGGGCAAAGGTAAGAAGCATAATATCTTTGCATTTGCGGCATAGCTTTTTGTTTATAATTGTACCCTTTATTATATGATATAGGTTTCACATCCCACACTTCACCAGTTTTTAAATCAACTAAATCTACCCTTCCATTATAAATATGTTTGACCCATTTGGTATCTTTATATACCCGTCTTTCAGAAACCAAATTTCCATTCGTCGAAGAGTAGTTTGCTATAATATCTCTTACTACTTGATCATGAAAATAATTTTGTGCAAGTTCCCCTAATGGGTCCACATACAGCAATGGATTATTCAGTACATAGGTGTACTGTACCATACTCTGCGGATTGCGTACATTACCCTTCACCGGGTCCACTGCCATAAACCGTTTGTCACCTAACTTGTTACCCTTGGTACTGCCGTGTTTATCTGCTGTATCATACATTCTGGCCTTGGCATAGTACATCCCCAGTACAGAATCCCGTTCATGGCCTGTATAGTTTTTCACCAAATCCAGTTCTCTGGTACCGCATTTTAAGACGGCATTATGGGTAATATTACCCCACTCATCATAGCTGGTCCAGCTGGTGATTCTCTGGGTTACATCACTGGTCAGGAATTCACTGCTGCCCATATGGTCCATATGGTAGTACAGCGGGATTTCACCATTCTCTGTTGTTACACTGGCAGAACCGTTTGGAATGGTATACGCTGTTACACCCAGCTTGTCTGTACCATATACATAACGGTAGGTTAAGCCTTCATCATACAGCTCATATTCCATCAGGTTTTCCTGTGCAGCAGAGTTATAGTCTATCACAAAGTCTTTGATCACATGACTGGTTTTATTCAGCTCCGGTTTTGTCGCTACTTCTTCTGCCGGTTTCTTACTCTTAACCTTTTTCTTATTGGTATCGGCATCGGCAATGATTTCACTGTCCATTCCATCCTGCGCCGTTACCTGTTCCAATGCTGCAGCTGTTACATCATGATACCCATAGGCATTTTTCTTAATCAGCCATTCATTGGTTACCAAAATACCCAATCCATTAAAGTGATAGATACTCTGTTCACCAATATCGTTGATGCCTTTTACCATCCGATTGGTTTCATCATATTCATAGCTGCCTGCTACCAGGTGTTTCTTATTCTTGTTGTAGACTTTTTCTGTAATATTGCCCCGTTTGTCATAGCTGTAATCAGTCCAGGTCTTCCAACCATCATCGGTTTTGGTGGTAATCTGGTTCAGATTATTCAGCTTATAGTCCACTTTTACATTATTACTGTTCCATTCATAGGTCAGATTCCCCAGGGTATCATACTGATAGTTCCTTGTTTCATTGCCATGGTCTTCATGGGATTTTACCAAACGGTTCAGCGCATCATACTGATATGCCCAGTCTTCTTTGGCCTGTCCCTGTCCATTGCCCCGTTTGTATTCACTGAGCATATTGCCGTAAGCATCATAGGTATATGTATGCTTGATGGTTTTTAAATCTTTCTGACTTGGGTCAATATCATAAATTTTTACCACATTGCCCATGCAGTCATATTCATTTTCTGTGACCCAACCATTTGGATAGCTCTGTTTGGTAACACGGTGCATCCCGTCATAGTCATAACTGGTTACATTACCGTTATTGCTTTCGGTTACCGTTTTCAGGTTCTGCACCAGGTCATAGGTATAGCTTACTACGGTGTTATCCGGATATTTGATGGTACTTTCATTGCCCACTTCATCATAGGTATATTCTACCACACGGTTCTTATGGTCGGTTACTTTGGTCAGCTGTCTCAACAAGTCTACTTCATAGGTTGTGGTTCCCAGCCAGTCTTCCATCTGTACCAGTTCGCCAACTTTGTTGTAGGCGTAGCTCACCTGTTTACCACCATTATAGTTGATGTTGTTTACCAAATCCAGCGGACTGTAAGCATATTGGGTTACCAGACCGTCTTTGTCAATCTGTTCAATCAGGTTGCCATTGCCGTCATATTTGTAGCTTACCTGATTGTTTTCCGCGTCAATGATGGTGGTTACCAAACCACGACCATCATAGCTGTATAAGGTGATTTCATGTTCGTCTACTTTATCCTGACTGTCTACACGGTGTAGGTCTGCTTTCACCAAGTTGCCAACTTTATCATAGGTAAATTTGGCGCTGGTGCCTAAAGCATCAATGGTTTCTACCACATTTCCATTGCCGTCCAATACATACTGGGTGCGGTTGCCGTTGCGGTCGGTTACAGCAGTCATATTGCCCAGCTTGTCATATTCATAGCTTTCACTGTTGCCATCAGGCCCGGTTGTTTTAATCAGTCTGTCTAATGGGTCATACTCATAGGTGGTAGTACCATCCGGTGTGGTCATACTGGTGGTATTGCCATTGCCGTCATAGGTATAGCTGGTTTCATACCCTTCGGCATCGGTCACCTTGGTCACTTCGCCCCGCTCATTATATTCATAGGCAGTTACGCCTCCACGGGCATCGGTCATGGTTACTACCCTATGCATTTCATCATAGGTGAAGGTGGTCGCAAACCCTTTGGCATTGGTCATGCTCACTAAAAGACCATCGGCATCATAGGTATAGTTGGTTTCTGCTCCTTCTTCATCTACGGATTTCACCAGTCTGCCATCGGCATCATATACCACGCTGGCTGTGTTTCCTTCTGCATTGATTTTTGCAATGGCACGGTTTAAGGCATCATAGCGGTATTCGGTGCGGTTCTGGTTCCCGTCAATTTCCGCTGTGGTATTGCCCTGGGCATCATATTCGTAGGCAAAGGTATAGCCTTCACTGTCCACATAGCTGCTCAGACGATTTAAACTGTCATACTGATAGGTGGTTACATACCCTTCCGCATCGGTTACTTTGGTAATATTGCCCACCTTATCATATTCCATTGCAGTAACACCGCCCAATGGGTCGGTTACGCTCACCAAACGGCCATTGCCGTCATAGCTGTAGCTGGTAGTATATCCTTCCTGATTGGTGGTGCTGGTTACATTGCCGCGTCCATCATAGGTGTTGGTTTCTACCCCTTCCATGGCATCGGTGGTTTTGGTGATATTACCCACTGCATCATAGTCATAGGCAGTGACATATCCTCTGGCATTGGTGGTGCTGGTCAGTTTGCCTTCGGTGTCATAGGTATAACTTACGGTAAAGTTTTCTTCATCGGTAATGCTCAAAATCTGACCATTGGCATCATAGGTATAGCTTACCACTGCCCTTGCTGCATTGGTCATGGTGGTTACTCTGCCCAGTTCATCATAGGTATAGCTGGTGGTATGGCCATTGGGATCACTGCTGCTCACCATCTGCCCGATACCATTGTATTCATAGCTGGTGGCATTGCCCAATGGGGTGGTTTCCTTCACCAATTGACCATTGGCATCATATTCATAGGTGGTACGATTGCCCAAAGCATTGATTTCTTCTACCAGCTGATTGTTGGCATCATAGGTATAACGGGTGGTATTGCCGTTTTTATCTGTGGCTGCTACCACATTGTTGTTGCCATCATACTGATATTGCACAACACCATTCTGGGCATCGGTGATGGCAGTAACATTACCGGCAGCATCATAGCTGTAGCCGGTTGCATTACCATTGGCGTCGGTTTCTTTCTCTACCTGCTCCATCTCATCATAACCGGTTCTGGTTACGCCGCCTAATGGGTCGGTCACTGCGGTCAGGTTGCCTTCATTGTCATAGCGATACCCCCAGGTATAGCCATCTTCATCGGTATAGGATGTCATACGGCCATAACTGTCATAACTGTAACTGCTGCTATAACCTGCTGCATTGGTCTGTCCAACCTGATTGCCTGCTTCATCATAGCTGTAGCTGGTGGTATGATTCATTGGACTGGTTTCTGCTGTCAGATTATTCTGTGTATCATACTGATAACCGGTGATATTGCCCATCCAGTCGCTTTCACTGGTGTTAAAGCCATTGCCGTCTACGGTATAGTCTTTTTCATTGCCCAATGCATCGGTTACTTTTAACAGCTTACCGGCAATACTATATTCATAGTTGGTCACATTGCCCAATGCATCAGTCATACTGACCATTCTGCCCTGACTGTCATAGCTATAACTGGTGGTATAACCCAACGGGTCGGTTTCAGTCAGTAAGTTGCCTGCCTGATCATAGGTATAACTTGTAGTATTTCCTAATGCATCAGTTGCAGAAACACACAACCCCATGTTATTATATTCGTAATGGGTGGTATTCCCATTGCCGTCTGTAGCGGCTGTAATATTGCCGCTGTTGTCTCTTTCATATCTGGTGGTGTGGCCATTGCGGTCTGCCATTGTCACTGGCAGATTGTTGCCGTCGTACTCGTAATACTCGGCAGCACCGTTTGGATAGGTAATGCTGGTAACATTGCCATCCTCATCGTGTCCATACTGCCAGGTATGTCCCAGACGGTTGGTGTAGCTTACCCGTTCATTTTTTTCATTGTATGCAAAATATTCGGTGCCATCGTTGGTGGTATCGGAGATGATGCGATACAAAGCGTCATACTCAATACTCTGATAATATCCATTTTCCCCGGTACAGGTATTGACTCTGGCATCTCCATCATAGGTAAAGTTGAAAACGCCTTCCCCTTCTACATACTGCTCAATGACACGGTCATATTCATCATACTGATTGCTTAAATATACTTCTCCGTTAAAGTTCTGGATCGTCAGCAACCGATGATACTCATCATAGGTATACTGTAAGTCATCGCTGTCTGGGTTCACAGCACTGACTAAATCATCACCATCATAGCTAAAGGTTACGCTGCGGCCTGTGCTGTCGGTTACACTGCTTACATAATCCCCTGCATAGGCAAAGTTTAAGGTGCCTGTTTCTGTACTTACGCTGCTCAGTTTCCCGCCGGCATAACTAAAGTTGGTTGTTTTGCCGTTTAATTTGGTAATGCTTACGATGTTGCCTTCACTATCAAAGTCATAGACGGTACCATCTTTATGGGTTAGGACATAACCGCTGCCACCTTCTTCAAAGGTAAAGGCAGAACCCGGTTTGGATTTATACAATCCGTCATAGCCCAGTTCAAAGTACATCTTCTGGTTATCCGGGAACACCACTTCTGCATACAGTGGTTCCATATTCACCTGATAGGTGTAGTTATCGCTCCAGCCATACCCTAACCGATAAGCATCTTCCACGGCTCTGGAGTTATAATATCTGGTATATGGTAAATCTTCATCCCCATACATGGAGATATCTGTATAGTCCCAGGTCAATGCTCCTGTCAGTAAATCTACCGGATCACCGGTTTTCATCTGGAACAATTCTCCAAATTCACCTTTAGCAGCAAGAATTTTATCTAAAGGAACATTGGAGGTGCGGAATGCCAAATAACTCCGATACTGATTCATACTCGGCAAACTTGGTTCCAGCACAATAATGTAGTTTTCATTGATAGCTAACTTCTGAGGATTTTCCCCATTTTCATCTACAACAGTACCATCCCAGGCAATTTTATTATGGATAAAATTAATCGGTGTAATTTCCGCTTCTGAATCATCTGCTAATGCTATCAGCTGCATTGCCTGTTCAGTAGTCATATCCTCTGTTACTTCAAACACTAATTCACTTCCAGAAGTAACATTTAAGCCACTTTCCGTTGTAGAATTTTCCTCTAATCCTAACAGATTAAATAATGCACGGCCTCCCGGCAACACATCTTCGGTATAACCTTTTACCCGTTTATTGACATAATAATCTTTTCTGTCTTCTTCATTTCCTTTGATGATATTATCAATTAAGACTTCAAAAGCATCTTCTGGTAAATTTTCGGGATAGGTTTCACCACTGATTTCGTAACCTTCGATGTATCCTAAAAACTCTCCACAAAATTGGTCTTCATAAAGCATACCCAACTGTAATTTTTGTTTTAAATCCATTTCATCAAAAGCATTCAATTCTGTGCAATAATCATCATTTGCCTGATATACTTTCAAATCTACTGGCTGGGTGATTTGAATGGCAAACGATAAAATTCCCCAGTCATTCAGATTAATGGGATAGTAATACCAGTTTAACATATCCTGCATCATACAAGTAGATGCATTATAGTATGTGGCCGCTGAATTGATTTTCATATACTTAAATCCATCAATACTTGGCCCATCTCCGGCTGCCATAGGCACTGCATCACTGACTGCCGGTTCTGCATTCAGTTCTTCTGCAAATGCACTGACAGGCATCATGGTTAAAAGAAACATAATCAGCACAAACAAGGCGATATGTTTCTTGTTTTTACTAAAAAGGTTCATCTGCTTTTCCCCCTCTATTGCTGTAAAGTTTACTGCATTGTAATCTGTGTTCATTGCGTATTGCCGGTAAACCCCTGCCCTCCTTTATTGGGATATGCAAAAAAGCCATAGTGGTAACAATAACTGTATCTCAGTATTGCCCACTATGGCTTTTTCAAAGAACTGTTCCTATCATTTTCTGCTATCTAAATTCATTATTAATCTTTCTGTTCTCCATCTGTAAAGTAATTTATATTCTCAACCTAAAACAAAAAGTGCTATCTCTATCATTAACAATGAATATAGCACTTTTTTTATCAAAAATCTTATTCTGAGTACACTTTACTTCTATACAGTACCAATTTTCTATTTACCATTTTTTGTATCAGACTATCTCACCAACGCACAGTCTTTTAATATTTTTTCAATCGGCTCCCAAATCATCAAAGATGGATTTTCTCGGTAATAGGTATATCCTTTGTATTGCTGTAGTACATATCCGTTTTCTTCGTTCCGTTTCATGATCTCTTTTGCTCGGCTTATCGCAGCAATCACATCACTAAGCGAAATTTTCTGCAAACATCGTTTAAAATTCACTTCATGTTTATATGCATCCATATTCTCAAAATTTTCACCGTAAGCTCGATTCAAATGAGAAATATAATTTTTCCTATGTGTTATAGCAGCTCTACAATCAATCTTATGAAGGATTATCCATAAATCAAAAGTTAAATTGCTATAACCAAATTTATAATTAATCTGCTTTCCCACGTTTTTGGCATCTTTAAGATTATCTATGGTATTTTGGAATCCTTTCACATGCATTTCATCAGCACTTTCATAATCCGAAATATGATAAATCTCTGTTTTTCCTGTAATAACTAGCGACTTTGCCCTCTTTACGGGATTTTTCTGAATAGGACAATCAAACGATACATTGCAGCTAGAATCCTCTGTTGTATTAATCAATTCCTGAAGCCTTTTTAAATACCACTGTTCTGTTTCGCCTTCTACGCTAAAATAATATTTTTTTGTTACTTTTCGTTTTGCCATCACTCACACCTTACTTTCCGTTGCAAGTAATTCTTCAAAGATAGGCGTGAAATCAATATCTTTGATAGCTCCATACTGACTGACAAAATAATTTTTCATATAATCGTCATGCTTCCGAACACCTTTTTCTCCTGTTGTACCAAAGTCTGATAACGCATAAAGTGTACTATAATGCGTTTTATCATCTCTTTCTACAAATTTTATTTCATCTCTCCGAAATAAATTAGAATTTAAGAAAATTGGATTGTGTGTATTAAAAATTAACTGTGCATGATGAATATTAATATCATCATTATGAAACACATTGATAATACTCATCAATGCCATAGGATGAATAGACGCATCAAATTCATCTACAATTAATGTTCCTCCTGTCTGTATCGCACGAATTACCAACGGAAACATATTGATAAAACGAATTGTGCCATAGGATTCAAATATCTCTGCAGCAATCGCCACACTTTTTTTATCTTTTATATTCTGAAAGATTGAATATAGCTTAGACTCTGTTTCATCTTCATTCACAACATAACCTACAGCATTAGAATTTATACCAAATAATTTTGCTGCTTTATCTGTTGTTCTTTCAACATACACTGCTTTCTTTTGCGGGTCAATAAATCTCTTTATTAATTGCATAGAATCTGCACGATAAATCACCATAAACTGATTCGTAAACCACTCTGTAATAATTTTAACCAAAGACGGGGCATAGATTAACTTGAATCCATTTGTAAGAAATAATTCCTCCGAATTTAGACTATCCCGAGCAATTCCGCCAATACTATCCCAGTTACTATCTGCTGAATCCGTCAAATAGTTCTTGATTGTTTTTTTATTTTTAAAAATCAGTTCTTCGTTACGCTGAAATATCAAATCATCATTTATCGTTAGCTCTTCCTGTAAAATTTTTCTCGGATAATCTTCCTCCATAAACAAACCAAGATCAAGACTAACATGATATCGAATCAACATCTCATGCGTAAAAAACTCCACTGTAAATTCTACAGGTTGAGCACTGGCCAATTTATTATTGGGTATTAATTCTAACATAGATGCTGCTGTGTTGGGAGAAGTTTCCCCTTCCACATTTCGTATATTACCCCGTAACACAATAGCGCGCAATACATCCATCGCACCAATAATATTTGTTTTACCGGCAGCATTTGGCCCATAAATTACAGATGAGCATAGACCAACTACAGCCTTATTTTTTCCCGCTATTGATTCTTTTAATAAACTGTAATTAAGTCCTGTTTGTTTTGCTGCCTTTTTCATTGAAAACGTAGTTTCATCCAAAAATGATTTATAGTTTTTCACTGTAAATTCAAGCAACATAATAATCCCTCCATTTTGCATAATTTTTGCAAAATACTATCTTTAGTATATGTTTATTATATCAAAATAGCAAGAGGATTATTCTATTTTGCATAAAAACTGCAAAATAGAATAATCCTCTTGCTATTTTAAGTTCGTTTTTATTTTTCAGTATTAAGGCCGTGTACGAAAATATCAAACTGACCCATTTCTTTATTATCTAAAATAAGAGTCATAGTATATAAACCATTTTCTTTTAAATTTACATTCTGCATATTAGCTGTCACATTTAAACCGCTGTATTCTCTTGGTAATGAAGTTCCTAGTTCTTGATTATATTTATACATTAACTTGCCATTTTTTATTTCTGCTACAAGTATTCCCTTTGTATCTTTAAATTGCAATGAAAAAATATGTTCACCATCTGTTAGATTTTTTATAGAAAAGTTCACATGAAAAGAATACAAACCCGGCACATACGCTGGCTGCATTGTTGATAAAATACCTAAAATATCTGTATTCCCGTTGTTCTTGTTTACACCTAAACAGTAAACAAAATTCTCAATTCTTGCCATGATACTTCACCCCCATTTTACTAGCTATTATACTGCAATTTGATTCTTTGCTACATCAAAATTTACAGGGAAATCAAATAACTTCCCAATATTCCGCAATTTAAAATATGTGCTACCGTCAACATTATAAGCCTGTGACTGCCAGGTGTTTCTTATTCTTGTTGTAGACTTTTTCTGTAATATTGCCCCGTTTGTCATAGCTGTAATCAGTCCAGGTTTTTCAACCATCATCGGTTTTAGTGGTAATCTGATTCAGATCATTTAGTTTATAAAATACTGTTTCCGGCAGTACCTTGATTCTTGTTTTCCCTCCGCAAACCGGACAACGAACCCAAAAAGAGTCCTGCTT
>CALXUG010000072.1 GCA_944391625.1 uncultured Clostridia bacterium | reverse complement strand
ATCGACCTGATTACAACAATCGCTATGGAAGAAGGCTTACGTTTCGCTATCCGTGAAGGTGGCCGTACAGTAGGTTCCGGAGTAGTATCCAGCATTATTGAATAATCCATTCTTTAGCGATAAGCAGAAGATAGGGAACAGCGAGGGAGAAATCTCTCGCTGTTTTTGTTTATGCTCTGATTTATGAATTTTTCGGTTCTATAAATCATAAATTGAATACGTTCAATTCGATGAATAAACTAAATAAGGAGTGAAAAACATGCCAACTTATAGAATTACTACAAAGCCAAATTTATTGAACGATGGACAAAAAGATGAAATCGCAAAGTTTATTACAAAAACATATACCCAAATTACTGGGGCACCTAATTATTTTGCTCAAGTGATTTTCGATGAAACGGATTACAGAAGATATGTGGGTGGTATTCCATCCAATTCTCAGATCTGGATTCATGCTGATATCAGATCTGGCCGAACAAAAGAACAGAGAACGGAATTAATTACTGCGATTATTGAAGGTGTTTCTAAGCTTTCAAATGTATCAGCGCACGATATATGGGTTTACCTAAATATTATGGAACCGACAAATATGGCGGAATTTGGTCAGATATTGCCGCAAGCTGGTGAGGAACAAGCTTGGTTTGATAAATTGCCTGAGGAATTGCAGAGAAAATTTTCCACCATGGAACCGATTGAATAGGTTTCACTATCATGACTACCATGAAAAAAACATGTTAGAAATAAATTGTGTAAAACAACATATTTTCATAGAATAAAAAGACTGCCTGGTATGAACCAGACAGTCTTTTTTATAAATCATATGTGTAATACACTTTTTATAATCAGTGGTTTATTAAAATGGAGAGTGAGTACCGCTTTGTTCAAAATTATCGCAATCGTCGGTAACTTCAGGACAAACCACAGGTTTTTTGAAGCTGAAGCTTGGTTTTCCTAAACAACGGAATACTTTTAAAATGATGAGACAAACAACTACTGTAGCGATGCAGATAATAGTTAACATTGGAAGCGTCATACGACCACTTACAAATTCAATAATAGAAGGCGCGATGAGATAGGCTGGTATCATAAACATGTTCATCATGCCCATTTCTGCTGACGAAGTAGTGCGTAGGTTCGGGTCAACAACACGGATTAAAGCAACGCCGCTTGGGCAAGTACCGGTTAAACAACCCCATAACCCTAATGTACGTTCAAAGTCACAACTGCCACCGATACGAGGGCCGAAATATAACGCAGCGACGAAAGTAACAGCACCAACAACTACAGAAGCAACTAAAATAGGAACTAACCATTTTCCGATAACAGACATCTGTACAGCCATAAAAGCACCGACAATTAAGAAGTCAGTTGTACAACCGGTAATTCTGGCTTGTAAAATATCATCGTGATATTGTTTTACACCAATTTTTCCTAAAACCACTTTCAGAATACTTGCAATCATAAAACCAACAATAAAGGTCATAGATGCCATGGTTTGCAAGAAGGAAACAGGAATTTTCATAAGTAACTGTTGTGCATAAATAGCTAAAATATAACACAAAGCTACTAACGCAAGATGGAATGCCAATACATCAATATTACCATTATAGGTAGTAATCTTTCCTGCATGTTCAGTTTGTTCGGAAGGTTTATAAATCCCTCTTAAAACAGCAGGACTTAACTTTTCTGGATGAGAAGCTAACCCTTTTTTCAAGCCTATTTTAGCAAGAGGAACACCGACAAGGAAGGCAAATAAGAAACCAATTACAGAATAGGTGATAGCAACCTGGCTGGCAGAAGTAAACTGCGTAGTTGTATCAATGATCGTACCAAAAGATGCAGACTGACCAGGGCCCTGACAAAACGCAAACGGGAACAAAATACCATATTCGGCTGGCATAGCGAACATTCCGCCAATTAACAGTATTACAGCAAAACCAATCAAAGGCTGTACGGCATACATTAATCCCCAAATAACCCCTAAACCTAATGACCCTTTTGTCATCTCTTTGACAACATCAGAGGAACTTTGTCCGGCAGCTTTTGGTGTTGCCGTTAATCCCATAGAAATAAATGATAGAGTGAAGAATAGATTAACAATTACGTTATACATATTAGGATCAATACCTAATGCGGTGGTAACACCGGGAATGTTCATTAAAACAAAACCAATAATCCCACCGATTACGCTGGCTGGCATTAAAATGTTTCCCAAGAAAGGAATTTTAGCCCGACAAATCATCCCGATCAAAAGCATAATACCAATCCATGAAAACGCTAACATTGCATCCATAACAAAAACCTTCTTTCTGAATATAAATTTGAGATAGTATTAAGTTGTTCAGATCATAAATCAAATTTCTACCAGAGAAGTAAGTTCTATTTCTAAAATTAAAAAATAAAAACGAAAACTTAGATAAATAAAGAACCAATGACTTCTACAAAGAAAAATAAGATTTTTTAATCTAAACCATAACTTCTGTTCTTAGAATACAACATTAAAAGGATAAACACAAATATATATTTGTTTAAATTATTTTGCATAACGATTTATGAAATGTTATAATTGTCTGGAATGAAATGCCAATCTGGAAAGGGAGGAATGCTTATGTTATTATCACAGTTGAAGTATTTTCAGGTTGTAGCACAATACCAACATATTAGCCGTGCGGCGGAGGAACTGCACGTTGCGCAGCCCGCTTTAAGCGCAACCATTGCAAAGCTGGAAAAAGAATTAGGTGTCCCCTTGTTTGACCGGCAAGGTCGCAATATTGAACTGAATTATGCAGGAAAACATTTATTGGATCATGTTGATTTTATATTTGAACAATTGACTGCTATGGAAGAATCGTTAGAAAAGACAAAAGAATTTTTGGAAAATGAGTTTACGCTTTCCGTTAGCAACAGCATGTTCTTAAATGGCTGGCTGCAGCAGTTTGTGTTAGTAAACCCTAAAATACGGCTTCGGCAAAAGATGCTCAGCGAAAATCAGATGCTGGAAGCTTTGCTGGACGAAAGCGTGGATGTGGCTTTGGGCGAATTTGAAACAGTTCCGCCGGGGATTACACGAAAAACTGTTATTGAAGATGAATATGTGATTATCATTCCACAAAGTCATCCGCTGGCAGCAAAAGAAACTATCTACTTTGAAGATATTCAGCATGAAGACATTATAGCACTCCCATCTAACACAATTTTTAAAATTGCGGATAGAATTTTTGCACAGCGGGATTGTAAGCCCAACATTGTGTTTGAGGGAAATCAGAGAATGATGAACAAAGTGATTCAATTGGGCAAAGGCCTTTTGTTTGGTTCCCGCCAGATGCTGTACGCGCCCTATTCTTTTAGAAAACAATTTCCATCCGAGCTGCCCGCAGACTTGGCACCTGTTGTTGTACAGGCCATTGCTGATTTGGACTGCCGATGCAAGTTCTCCCTTTGTTGGAAAAAAGATCGGGAGCTTCCGGTTATGGCGCAGAAATTTATTGATGCCATGGAGTACGATTATCCCAAGTATAAAGATGATGAAGAATACTTAAAAGATAATACTATGATGATGTCCATTGTCACTTGAATACGTTTGCTTGAGAAAGAATGCAGTATTGCTTTATAGTGAAAACAATATAGAAAATAAAGGGTGATAGTATGAACCTGCTGCAGTTAGAATATTTTCAAGAAGTTGCCAAACAGGAATCCATTACAAAGGCGGCAAAGGTATTAAATATTTCCCAGTCTGCGTTAAGTATCATGATGAGCAAACTGGAAGGGGAGCTGGGCTATCCGTTGTTTATACGGAAAGGACGTAATATCAGCATTACACCTTACGGAGAGCGGGTTGTCTATTATAGCTATATCCTGCTTAATAAAATGGATGATATCCAGCGGGAGTTCCAGGAGCTGCGGGGTGAAGAAGCAGAAAAGAAAATTTCATTGGGTGTTACCGACAGCAATTATTATGGCGACTGGGTTATTGACCTATTGGAAGATTTTCCTGATTTAAAACTGAATGTGTTACAAATGTCCCGA
>CALXUG010000071.1 GCA_944391625.1 uncultured Clostridia bacterium | reverse complement strand
CTAACATAGTATACCATTTTTCTTTTAAAAGTCATAGAAAAAAATGAATAATCTAGGTATTTTTTATTATTTAGTATAGATTTTCGGATGTGATTTTATAGCATATATTTAGTAGCTGTGTAAAGACTCTTCACTATATAGCTGCTTTTTTAGGCTGTCAGAAAAATCATACATTTTTTGCATCTATATACATTATAATTGATATTGTAGAAAATTTCTATTTCAAAAAAATTATACTTTGGAATCAGTTGAAAAATACTGTATTCGGCGAAGCGGTAATGTGTTTGATATTGTATATCCATCTCTTTTGCAGTAAAAATGTTTGGGCAGAAAGGCACAAAAAAACTGCAAAAAATGTTTTTTCACTTTTTGCAGCTCTTTATTTTATCTGTTTTGATGATTATCCTGGTTGCCATGATGGCCTTGGACGTTGTTTCCATTTCTATTTCCCGCATGGTTATTATCTTTGTTCCCATTTTGGTTGTGATGTTGTTGTCCTGCTTTGCACTGACCGATATAATCATTCATTTCCCGCATGGTCATGTTTTTACAGTCTTCTACGGTAATGGTGTTATCATAAGTTTGCAATTCTAAATAGGCAGCATATTTACCAAAAGACAACCCTTGTTGATGTGCTTGCTGCACCAGTGACATATCTGCATTTGCGCTCCTGCAAATATGCTGACAACCGTTTTGATTTGGCTCAGCAGCTTCAATACCGGAAATCAGATTGCGCTCTCGATCAGTATCTGTAGAAGCAACGGTAAATGTTAATATATTTTCTTCTGTTAAATAGGAGCGCATGGTCTCACTGGTTACCAGATTGTCAATGGCTTTGGTATAGGTTTGTCCGTTGACTGATACGGCATCTAGCAGCTGCTGCCCATCGTCGTTGAAGGCTGTGGCTTGCACTACTCGGTCAAACCGATTGAGTGATAACTCGATAGATGGATTAATATCCATGCTGATGTAGGATACTGGCGTTTGCAGCAAATGGTAACCGCTTACGCTCAGCAGACACAATAACAACGCAAATGCAGGCATGGCTCTGCTCAGCGTAGAGCCATGGAAAAAACCTTGCCGCTTATGTCTTTGCTTCGCTACATATTGCTTTGTGGATGCTTTTAGTGTATCACTGGCTTTGATGGTGTCAAACGCTTTTTGTATCTCATTGCTCAATCAGTTCACCTCCCAGTACTTCTTTTAAAATCGATCTTCCCCGTGATAACAACGAGTAGACGGTGTTTTCTTTTTTTCCCAGAATGGAGCCAATCTCTGTTGCTGTATAGCCTTCATAGTAATGTAGATAAATTACATCGCGGTATTTATTGGGTAACGATAATACGCTGTGCAGAATATGGCGTTGTCCATCATCCATATTGGCGGATTCTTCATTCAGCACGTCCAACGGTACTGTTTTGCGTCTAAAAAAACTTTTTAGGTGATCCTTACAAGCATTAACCGATACTCGAATCAACCAGGCTTTTTCATGTTCTGCGGTGGCGAAGGGCTTATCATACAGCAAGTATTTTAAAAATACTTGCTGAAAAATGTCTTCTGTATCTGCATAATTTTTCAAGTGATAAAAACAGATGCGTCGTATCATATCCGCATATAGTTCTACGGCTTGATTTACTTCCTGTTCACTTCGCATCTGTTTCCCTCCTTGATGAAATAATGTAATTTAACGTAGTTTATACATTGAAACCGCTGCCATTATGTCCATTTCCATGATGGCCGTAACCAGTCATGTTAGTATTGGACTGGGTGGCGGCGTTGCCGTTATTACTGTCGTAGTTCCGGCAATGACCATTGCCATTGTGTTGTCTGTGTCCGTCATAATTCTGGCAGTAACCGTTTCCATATTTTTGATGGGTTTCCCAGTTATCGCAGATACCATCGTTGTTTTTGTCGATAAACTGGTGATAGCTTGGTGTAGTTGTTGTACCGGTCTGATTTTGAGCGGCAGTATTGGCTTCGTTGGCTGCAAAAGAGGCGGTTCCCGCCGCCAGCAGCATAGCAGTTGTTACACCAGCAATAATTAATTTTTTCATGTGAAATACCTCCGTATTGTATGTTTTTATTTGTCTTTCCATTTACAATACGATTGACTGGCAATAATCCTTGCATGGAAATCAAAAAAATTTTTAAATTTTTTTGATTTCTGTCTTGCTAGAGGTAAAAATAAAATTACTGCCGCATCAATTTTACTTTGATACGGCAGTAATAACATAATTTCTAAAATTAAATGGCCATGCACCTGTTTCTGAGCGGGTCTTTCCAAACGTTACTCAGGCAGTTAGCTCGAACCAGGCACTCCCGCGGCACACGCAAGTGCTTACTTATTGCTGCTTCCTTCCGGACCTGACAAGGTTCATAAGTTCACGTTGCGCAGGACCCAGCCGTCAACACCACTTACCTGAGGCAGACTCCACAAAGCCAGCCCTCGAACAGGCATCAACCCTGCTATAGCGGATTGCAGGTTACAGGGCACCGCTACCTCCCCATCTAGCATGACCAAACTTGAAATCAATCTGAATGCTGTTTATTGTAGCATGATTTAATTGAATAAGTCAAGTATCTCGCGTGATTTATCTATTGTTCAGATCAAAGCTTTTCGCGCTCAGCTTCTTTTTGCAGTGCTTCAACTTTATCCATTCGCTCTGTAATACTGTAGCATTCTGCTGCGTAGATACTGTCTGGATTATCTTTTTCCAAGTGGTAGACTGATTTTCCGATTTGTATATAAAGATTTTGAATTTCTTTTTCTTCAGCGGCAATGTCCAATTTTAATTTTCCGGTTTCGGCCAGATCTTTTGCCTTATCAACTGCTAAATCCGCAGCCGTACTTATTTTTTTGCCTAAGTCATCAAAAAAAGCCATAATAATCCCTCCAAATATGATAAGATATTGTTATCATATCATAAATATGCGATAAACACAAAATAATATACGGTGAAGAAATTCTTTTCTTATGAAGATATTTGACTAAAAAATATCCGGCAGAACATATTCTGTTTATCGGAATATATCCTGCCGGAAAATTTTTGTTATTTTAGCAATTATTCTTCTTCGTCACAAACAACTTGGTAACCTACTTTAGAGGCTACTTTTTTCACGTTTTCACAATGTTCGCTTGCTGGCAAAATCAAATCAGCTTCTTCCAGTTCCTGCTCTTTTTCGTCACAAACTACGCTGTAACCATATTTGGAAGCTACTTTTTTCACATTTTCACAAGTTTCTTTATCCAAATCCATTCCGTTCATATTTTTTACCCCCTTAATTAAATAAAGTGTACGTAAAACAAACTTTTGCAATTCATATGATATATGTATTATACCATAAGAAGATAATTATCTGTACATACATTTTATTATATCTTTATTGAAGAAATTTATATATTACTTCTTATCTAAAAAAATTCTTTTTAAAACTTTATTTTTTGCTTGACTTGGATGTACAAACATGATAGAATACTCCTTGCTGAAAGCACATGGAGAGATGTCCGAGTGGTCGAAGGAGCACGCCTGGAAAGCGTGTATACGGGCAACTGTATCAAGGGTTCAAATCCCTTTCTCTCCGCCAGAAAAAACCGCTTACCCAGTAGGGTTGAGCGGTTTTTTGTTTTTTCTTTTAAGCTTCAGAAATTGTATATAACTGGAAGAAGAATAGCTCCGTGATTGCAATTTGATTACAGAACGAAAAAATTTGTACGAAAACTGTGATACAATATCGCACTTTACAGATTTGACGTTATTCAGTTTTCTGAATTATATTACGAAAAAACGCAACTGCTTACACTGTCATTATACTGCTTTCGGTGTAATATTTTTATTGTTTTTACTTGTAAGCCCTGACTTTCATCCTCATTTCCAAAAACTAAACTCGTTCCAGCTGTTCCAATGATAATTTTTCTTAGGAACGTAGTCAATCCGGCTTTATTAAGCCATTTTTCTGTCATTTGTTCCAAAGTTCCACGTTTTCTTAATATTCTTAGCAGTATCAATTTTAAGGTTTTTCTTTATTTTATTTATGGTTCTTTTTAAACATTGCTTTATTTGGAACAACCAAAAATTGCCAGCATTATACCATACTAAAGTATAACGCTGGCGATTCTATTTTAATTTATTTTTTCGTTTGTTTGTGCAAGTCGATTAATCGCTGTATTCACTTTTTGGAAATCTACTTCATTCAACGAATCAATCACATGTGCATAAATTTTCAATGTAATATCTGGCGAACTATGCCCCATTAACTGCGCAATCGTAGTTAATGGAATTTGTAAATGAATTAAATTTGTTGCATAGGTGTGCCTCAAATCATGAAACCGCATATGTTTCAAATTCAATTGCCCTAATGTTTTAGAAAACACTCGATTGAAGTAATTGGGCTGATATGCTTTTCCAAAATGCTCAGCATTTAAATAGCAACACACAAAACCATTATCTAACTCTTTCAACTCCCGGCCTAGTTGTTCTGCTAATTCCTGTTGCCGTCTTCTTTGAAACTTCAAAATTTCTAAAACAAGGTCAGGAATCGGTAATATTCTTTCACTGCTGCTTGTCTTCAACTCACTTCGTTCCATTTCTCCATCATAGCGAGTATGCTGCGCTATAATATGCATTTTCTTCTTTTCTAGGTCAATGTCGCTCCAGAGCAATCCTAGAACTTCTCCACGCCGAAGCCCCATCAAACCACCTAATGCAATAGGAACTGCCATAGGATTCTCCCAAGACAATTTTTTGTCCATGAGAATTTCAACAACTTCTGCATGTGATAAAAGAACTACATTTGTTGCTTTCTTTTTCGGAAGATTCAAATCCGGATCCAATGTTACATTTTCCGAGATATATCTTTTTCGTATGGCATAGTCAGAAATCATACGTAATGTACGATGCATATATGACACCGTTGTTGCAGAATAACCATCGGCTTGTTTTTGATCATAAAACCGTTGTAAAATAGGCACGGTTAAATCTTGAATTGGCAATTTCCCCAATGCAGGAATAATATGCTTTTCGACATTTACTTTATACCAATTCACAGTATGCGGTTTCCACTTTGGTTGTTTATTTTTAAACCATTCGCTTGCAACCTCCGCTACGGTTATTGTCTGCGGTTTTACGTAGTTCCCCTCTCGTATGGATGATGTAAGGTCGTCCAAGAACTGTTGCGCATCTCGTTTTCGCTTGAATCCGCGTTTCATATGAGCTACTTTTTCACCCTTTTGTACATCAAATACTCTATACTGTACATCATAAACTTTCGTATTTGTTTTTGCTAGTAGCCTTGTATGAATAGAACCTACAGAATTACCATTCATTTTTTCATTCCACCTTTTAAAAGTTTTCAAACCATGCATCAAATTTTTCTGCTGGTATGCGGATTGACCGACCAATTTGCACTACTGGAAACAGCCCACGATGCATCAACGCGTATGCTGCTGTTCTGGAAATATTGAGCATCTCCTGAATTTCTTTAACCGTATATACTTTTCGTTTCTGTTCATGTTGCATAAAAATTCCTCCTCATGCAGGTATAATATATATCTGAATTTTTTCAAAATTCATTTTTTTCATCCTCTTCTTTAGGAAAATCAATGACATTTCCTATTTTCGCACGCCAGTCTTTACTGGCTTCTTCTATCACATGAGAGTATATATCTCCTGTAATTCTAGTAGAAGAATGTCCCAGCCACTCTGCCACCATTTTCTGCGGAACGCCTTGCTCCAACATACGGGTGGCAAAGGTATGCCGCAACGTGTGAACGGTAAATTCAGGGATTTCCATATCCTCTGGAGCAATTTCCCGCATCCGTTCCTGGCATTTCTTTAAATTGCGATTTAAAGAGTTGGGTTCAATTAGACCGCCACGTTGATTACAAAACAAAAAGTCGTTTTGTGACGGTGGTGTTACCTGTGCTTGATATTGATCACGCAAAATTTGTTTTGCATTCACAGACATCTGAACTACCCGAGGTTTGTGATTTTTAGTTTCGCCAACTTCCAGTTGGCTTTTTGACCAATATCCAACTTTTACACGATGCACTGCACAGGCCACGAAAAATTTTTCATCAACGAAATCAATATCGCACCATCTCAATGCAACTACTTCACCAGCACGTAGGCCAGTTTCCAGTAGCAAGTAAAATAGGTTTTTTAAACGGTCTTCTTTCACTGCTTCCACAAAAAGGCGTTGTTGACTTTTTGTGAGAACCTGTATTTTCTTTGTAGTATTATTAGTCATAATCTTATATCCTTTCTGTGTTTATTCTTTTACTCATCTGACGGTTCTGTCAAAGGAAGCATTGTTAGCCCCGTAAAACCATAAACATTTCTACCGTCAAAACGTTTCCGCTCATACTTACAATTTGGAAAGAACATCGTAACGATATTTTTCAATTCCGTTGAACTCACTTTTTTAAAACAGTTTTGTTTACAGAATTTTTCATAGGAACTATTTAAATCGCTTACTGCTACTCTGCCTTTCTCATCTGCTTGCAGCATAGTTTTTACAAATACTTTTGCAGAATCTGCTTCTGTTTTATACATATCCAAAAAACGCTCTGAACTTTCCACTCTATGAAATGCAAAGTTATTACGCCGAAGCTCTGCAAAGGCATGAACGGCCAAAGTAAATATTTTATCTTTCTCCAAAAGTAATTTATTCATTAACTCTGGGTCTTGGTCTTCTTTGGCAATGCTTTTAGAAAAATGAAGTACTCTCAGTCTATTATAAAAACCTTCGCTTGGGTCACTTTCGCTTGGCACTGGAAGCGTATTCCCGAAGAACAACAATTTCCCTGACGGTACAAACGAAAATGGAGCTTCACCCTTATTAGCAGCTGTTACGGCATCTCCCGAAGTCAATAATTTGATAACGTCAATACCTTTTACATTGACATTAGACATTTCCAACACAATGTTTGCTTTTTTGCCATAAAACTGTGCAAGATAAAATTGCTCACCTAATTTTTGAATAGGGATATGAGATACTTTATCCACGTTCAAAAGTTCTATTAGAAGTTTTCCTAATACACTTTTTCCCGAGTTAGCTGCACCAACGCCAACCAAAAAACATTTTCCTGCAATAGAATCACTTAGTAGATACCCTATCATTTCTAGCAGTAATTTTGTTTTATTTACGCAATCATCAGCAAATGTTGTTTGCACATAATGAGTAAACGCTGGACAGTCAGCAAATAACTCCTCCACATTTTTGCCGACTAAAAAGTTGGCCTGAATTACATAATCCATTTGGTTTTCTGGTGCATGTGCTTCCAATTCAACATCAGTGTCTAATACATGAACCACGCCATTTAGACAATTCATCTTATCGTCAGCTAAATTAAATCGCTCCTTTTCTGACTGTACTTCTGGCATTCTCAAGATTTTTTCTCGAATCTCAGCTATTTGATGCGTATTCAACATAGAACGCTCCGCTTCTGGTAAAGCAGCTTCCAAAAATTTTGAAAACGCTTTACCAGAAATATTATCAAATGCCCCTGTGCCAGAATTATAATGAAAAATTTTTTCACCATGAACAACCAGTTGATTTTCTTGTACCAGTAGCGTTGCAATAAGATTGGTACGCTTTGCACCTTTAACAGCTGGCGATATAATATTTTCTGACTCAATTTTATATCCTACGATCATATCCTCAATGTTCTCATCCTGAATATAGTACTTACTATCATCATAGTAATATTCATTATCGTCGAAACAATCATCATCGTAGTCATCATCGAAATATGAAAATAACTCATGACCTTTCTTTTTTATTTTAGAATTATTACCACTATTTAAAAATTCACAATCTGAAATTGGTTGTGTAAGTCTATAAAGCATTGTATCTTCGTCTTCCCGAAGCATTTTTATTATTGGTGGCACAAAAGAACTCTCTTTACTCTCATTACAACTCAAATCATCAACTGGATAATTTGTTATAACTGGAAGTGAATATTCATCATTCTTTATTTTTTTATCTGTATATCTTCTTTGATTTTTATGTTTTCCCAAATTCGACACCTCATTTAGTTAAAAAATAATAAATTCATCATCGTTTGTACAAACTTAGCGCTAGCAGGATTATTATATCTAATCAAAAATGATAGAAATAGGGCAAACTTTTGAAATTATATTTACTATGCTTTAATTGTGTTATAATAGAAAGACTTATTATAACAGGAGGGCTACATATGGCAGATACTTCATCTTTGACTACATGGGCGTTATCGTTTAAGAGTCAGAATTTAGGAAATGAAGAAGAAACTTTAGGAGAACTTTTATATTACCATTACGAACTTTGGGATAAAATCATTGATTTGAAAACTGATTTGAAGTGGAATGAAATAAATAATTCTATAAAAGAGCAGCTTCATACTAGTTTAAAAAAGCTATGTAAAGAAAAACGTAATTCTGCTGATAAGAATAAATGTCTAGATAATGACATTCGTCTCTTCGATTTATGTGACGATATTTCAGAAGTAGTCAATACATACTTTTCTAAGCAAATCTTTTTTGAGGATTCATTAGAGGAACGAAAAAAATCTAAAAACCGTCCTATACGGTTAATGCAAAGCCCATTAGAGGATAAAGTTGATATTTCTTATATTGCTAAATTAATATCACTACCCTATGCTTCAAATATAGTGGTTTGTTTTCTTCCGTACATCTTAACTTCGTTTTTATTGAAAAAACAAAACTGGGATATTAAAGATAATTTCATATTTAAGTCAGATATCACTTCCGACGATTGTGACCTGAGCGATTTACTGAAAGAGCGAAGACGTCTCTGCGAAAAAGCTATCACTAAACCGCGAAATTTTAAACAAACAGAAGATTACTTAAAAACCGTATATACTCGTATGCAGCTATTTAGTATTTGTGCTATTTTATGTAGGCAGCATGAAGTTATTTGGAATTTGAATTACAAAATTGACTACGAGGCTTCTTTGGCAATGTGGTTAATTGTTGAAAACGCGGAATATCAAATCCCATTTGCTTTGGATGTAGAGCTACCAGAAGAGCTGGAAATTAAGCGAGCAGAAGAAGAAATCCCGGAAGATGCTGAACCTATCCCATGTCAATTACAGACCTATTTTTTCATAAACCCTACAAATTCAGAGATCGTTAATAAAACTGAATTTGACGCTTCTAAGAACAATGTCGAATTGGATGGAATATTACTATTTTTGCGAAATTTTTTGTATGCAATGAACGGTTTGGAAATAAACCTTGCTACCCGAAAAAGGTTGAAGTCCTATTATTCAGAAGAAAATATGCAAGCTCATCAAGTTATCTTGGATTTTCTCGGACCAGAAACTAAAATAGCATATAACACATTGATTGTAGCATCCAAGAAACATAATGACTCTTATTGGAGCGACTTACCTTGGCCATTTTCTTATGGAAAAAATGGAAAACCTGAAATTGTGTTTTCATCACTATCTGAACTATTAATATGTAAAATTACAATTTTTAAAAAATACTTTGAATATCTAAAATTTATTAAAAATATTGACGATGATAAATATTATCAGTATATTAAAAATTGGGAATATTTTGAAAATTGTTTACAAAGTTTACAAAAAACTAGTCTTAATGAACCTTACTGGTGCTTCAACACTAGTTTAATAAAATTGGAAGGAGCATCAGTAAATGTCCTATTATCTCGACGATTATCCAGACATTTTAACCTCTTACGAGGCCATGGAATTACTTGCTGTAGGCAAGAATAAACTCTATCGCTTGATTGCATCCGGCCAACTCAAAGCATTTCGAGTTGGCCGAGAATGGCGTATTAAAAAATGTGATTTATTGAAAATCCAATAAATCAGATATATAAAACAGGCAGCGATTTTGGGAAACTTCCCAAAATCGCTGCCTGTTCCATTTATTTAACCTATCTTAATAAGTTTTATATTCAATGTACTGCTCAGCTACAAATCCACGTACTCCACTTTCCGCTGTTGCTTTGCACCAACCATCATGTGAATCTAATACATATACTTCTTCTCCTGGCTGCAACGTATCAACGATATCATATTCAGTTCCTGGTCCACTCCTCATATTTAATGAACCGGAATCAATATTTACATAATAAACATCAATCATTATAGGTTCTACCCATTCCAACCATTCATAAGGTTCGTCATATGCATAACTATCGTAATTATATTCATCTTCATCTTCTAACTCATTAAAATAATCCACTGTAGGTTGTTCTGTGATTATTGTATTTATGCTAGACCCTGAAGCATTTTCATCAACACTAGTTGAAATTTCTGAACTCTCTTGTATAGCTGGTTTATCTAAAGCCGCAGTTATAGCACCAGTTGTAATTGCTAAAGATACTATTATTAATATTATAAACAATACCCCAGCCATAATTACTCGTTCCACGCTAGTACCAGCATTGGAAGTTGCCGTTACTCTGCATTTCTGATCAGTTGAACAATCGGTGTTAGCAATTAACCAATCCAACTTTTTCTTATATTTCGCTGGGAATGTTTTTCCTAAGTATATACTGCTAATGATTACCCAGATATAACTGAAAGTTGAAACCACCCCATAAATGGTAATACTACTTATAAAATTAGCGTCTAACAAATCCCCTTGAGCCATAAAAAAACCTACCGCAATAACAAATGGTGCTAAAATTTGGCTAATTAGGGGAAACAAATAGTAACGTTGAAATAAATTTGTACAATTTCTATATAATACAAGTGCTGCATTTGCAAATAAAGATGACCACATGAACTTTGTTTTTTGATTGTTTTCCAATTGATGGAATGCAGTTATATAATAATCCGCATTTTTCCCAATCAGAATTCTATATATCTCTTCTTTATCAAGCGATGGTTGTACTATTACTTGCTCCTCATTTTCCAGAGTATTTTCTTCCTGAGTTACTTGAGATGTATTTTGATCTTCATTTTGTTTTTGAATTTCATCTTGCTTCTCAATTTCTCCTTTTTGAATATTTTCTACAATATTTATGGTTTCTGGTTCATCCATTATTAACACAGGAGAACCACAATTTATGCAAAATTTTGCATTTTCCACTAATTTTGTACCACATTTTCCACAAAACAAATTAAATGCCTCCCCGTCCTTATATATGCATATAGCATTTTTTCAATGCTATTATACTATCTTTTCTATAAAAAAGATATGTTTTATCTATTAATTGGATATTTTTATATTATTTTAAATAGACAGATACAAAACTTCGTGATATTATTGCATATAGCATAAATTTATGCTATATGCAATAATATCACGAAGGCGGTGAAACCGATTATGTTTTGCAGTAACTGTGGAAAAGAAATTCCTGTTGCTACTATTTTTTGCCCTTTTTGCGGAGTAAAGCAAATTATATCGGAAAATCTTCCTGTTATTACTGAGACTTATGTTAACAAACGAAAAGATGAAATTGACTTCCTAACACAAATAAAAACATTATGTGATAATTTAAACAAAATTAACCTTGATTTAGAAATAACCGAAAATAACCTAAAAGAACAATTGTCATTAGAAGAAAAACTTAAAAATCAACCAATTCGCTCCATTACAATTCCTGGTTATGCATGTATTAGTTTTTTTCTTACTTTAGGTGTAATTCTTCTTGTTTTGGTAGCTTTAATCCGAGGATGGGGCGGTCCATTTTATTGTATTATAACTTTATTATTATGTATTGCAGCGTTTATACTCCCAATTTTACTCGGTGAGTGGATTGCCATGGAAGTATTTCCTGTTTCAGAAGAAAAACTATTTGAAGAAAAAAACAAGTTAGCACTTAAAATTCAAACACATCATGATGAGAAATGTATACCATTAATACAGCAAAAAGAAATATTATTACAGAAAAAAAGCGATTTAGAGACATTAGAGCAATCTTATATTCAACAAGGTTCTCTTTCAGTAAAATACATAAAGGACTCTCTTGCATTAGAATGTTTTATTCAGTATTTTTCCGATCAACGTGTCGATTCATTCAAAGAAGCAATTAATTTATTTGAAACAGAAAAAACACAAAAAGAACGAGACTCTATTTACTTGAAAGAACTTGAAAAAATGAAAGAAGAAAAAGAAAAACATGAAGCTGGGCTTCCTAGATGTCCTAAATGTGGTTCTATTCATATCACAGGATTTACAGAAGTAAAAACCTATGGCAGTAATTATGATTTTTTACAAGGATGTTGTTGTGGAACCATTTTATTTCCACTAATTGGCCCATTAGGTTTTTTATGTGGATTATGTGGAGCAGGGAAAAATGTTGTATCTAACCATTTTTATAAATGTCTATCCTGCGGAGCCAAATTCCGCCTATGATTACCTCAAAAAACTCTATACGAACTATTGATACTTATTGGTTAAAATTAATGGTGTGGGGTAGAATTATTGGATGTCATCAAATTCCCGAAAGAAGTTTTTTCTATAAAGGTAGACAGTTTCCGGTTTGCGCACGATGCACAGGCGTTATTGTTGCATATCTCTTTGCACTACCGATGTTTTTTATTCATCCAATTCAACCTTTCAGTTGTTTATTGTTGTGTACGTTGATGTTTTTGGATTGGTTTATTCAATATCTTAAAATTAAACTCTCTACGAATACAAGGCGATTGATCACTGGTTTTATAGGTGGATATGGTTTTTTAACACTTCAATTGTACTTAATTAAATATTTCTTTTTAAAAATTATCACATTTTTTTAGCATAGGAGGTATACCTAATTATGATTTGCCCTTATTGCCAGAAAAATATTCCTGATGAAAATCTTTTCTGTCTTTACTGTGGGAAAAAAATTGAACCTGTAATTGAATTAAATACAACAAGTGAGGTTTGCCAAGCAGAAAATGAATTTGAACAAAGTCAACTCATTCCTGTTATGCAAGATGAGATTTTTGAATGCCAAACTAATGTTGAAATACCAACAACCACCAATATTGAAACACCATCACATAATAAAACTAAAATGATTATTAGCATACTTCTCATCTTATTGATTACTGCTATTGGTATTTGCGGACTACTTTATTATCTACAGCAACAAAAAATTGATGAAATCTATACACAAGCCACAGTTGATTATAACTCTGGTGATTATGAATCGGCACTGAAGCTTTATACCGAAATCAAAGACGATCGCGATGTTCAAAAATCTATTGATAATACAAAGTTGCTGATCAAATATTCTAACTACACTGGTTTTTCAGACATTGCACATAACATCCGAACTGAAAAATTAAAAGAAATTTCTTCTATTGAGACTTTTTTGTCAAGTCACTTTTATGGCGCTTGGAACTGGGTCGATGGAGTAAATGGACAAGATAACTTGAAGATAAATAAATTCCAAATTACCATGTACAATACAGTTTATAACTATAAAGTTACAGCTATTGACTATATCGATAGTTTCGTTTCTTTAGAATTATTAGAGGAAGATGGCACTACAGAAATGTGTTTAGTATATGACATACTTGACTTAGCAGGTGAATCTGTCACTGTTATTTATGAACATGCCTCAATGGGTGGTTTATCCTCTTATGGAATTGGTTACTACTCTCTATTCTCAGATATCACTGCTGAAGAATTTCAAGCCCTTGCAATAAAAACTCCACGATATAGTGATGAACAGGTTTACGAACTTGCTAAACGGGACTTTGAAGCACAAACACAACGAACTTTGATTTATGACGGATATACCGATGGATATAAACTTGATCCGTTAGCGTATACATTCCCTAGTATTGACCAGGTATATGTCGAATATGACTACACAACCTTAACTTATACTATCTATTTTGACGTACAAGTTCGGCGAATATTTGATGTTGCTGCGGTTTATGGATTCGACACAAACCAATTGTTTTCTGTCGTTGCACAATATAGAGATACTGGTGATAGTTTGGCACGTATCGGTATGTATTACTAAATAATTATATCTTAACTATTTTAATTTGGAGGTTTTACTTATGGGGAAGTTATTCAACGTTGTAGCTGGTGCAAGTTTAGGCTTAATAGGCATTGTGACAGCTGTACCGACCTGTGGTGGTGGAGCAATCTTAGCATCTATGGCAGCGGGTAGTATTCTTGGTAGTTCAATTGCAGATAGTGATAAAAAAGCAAATTTTGAAGCAGGTGCTGAACGAACAAAAAAAATTGCACAAGAAGAAATAAAGAAATATTCAGATTTCTATCTAGCCACAACAGCATTATCCTACTATTGTGCACGGTGTGATGGAAATATTAGTGAAGCAGAAAAAATTGAACTTGAACATGATTTGAGTGCATTACGAAAAAACGCAGAATTGCCTGCCGAAGTAAATAACGAAATGGTAAGAATTCAAAATGATACACATTTGTCTTGGAATACTGTGAAAAAATATTTGGATGAAGTAGATGTTATCACTTTGAAAAAATTATCTAAAGATGTTGAAGAAATCATCCAAGCAGATGGTGTCCCTAATATGCAAGAACGAAAAACCAAAGAATTATTTGATTCTTATGTAAAGGAACGTGAAAATAATGAGTGATGCCCAAAAAGTAGCAAAACTACGCGCTATTCACGGTGAAACACTAACATTGGGAAAATTTGAATATAGAGAATGTTCACGCACGTTAGATGAATACTACGAAAACATTATTTCGCAAACTGAAATTGATAAAACATTTGAAGAATATGTATCAGAAACTAAATCTTTACTTATAGAATTAGCTTTACCTAAATATCGTAAAATATTTGATGGTACATTTGGGACTAGCTTAATTCACAACACAGGGAAAGATTTAGCTGGTGAACTTTCTAGAAGATTCTTTTGTTTAAATGATTATTATGTAACACCTGACCAGTTATATGACCGTTTCACTAAGTTTTCTTATGAATATGATAATGATATTTTACAAAACAATGCACAATTAAAAAAAACTATCTATAATTATTCTAATGCAATTAACTTGGATTTTTTTAACGAATCCAATACCAATATTATTGCAAACGAAAATACTAAAAATCAATCAAAGTTGTTTCTTAAATCAGATGGTATTAGGTACGATGATAGTTATTTAATTGAAAAAGGGAAGAAAATTTATCGTCAAAATAAAGTTACATCTGGTATGGAAGATATAGACGAATTAACAGGACAATATTTAGGGAAAAACAAGCATCAACATTCAAATGCTCAAATCGACCATGTTCAATCTCTATCTGCTGCAACTTATAATAGTAAATATATGGATTCCGTTTTATATTTAAAAGAAGCCTACAACTCGGCAGACAATTTTCAACAAATAAGCAATCTTATGAATGGTTCTAAAGGTGATGTACGCGTATATGATACAAACGGTAATGACATAACCTATAAAGCCACACCAGAACAATATGTGGAAGCTATTTGTTTGCGACTTGAAAAACCCAATAAAAATAACAAATTAGAACGTTTACAAGAACAAGGGATTCTAGATAAAAATGGGAAGGTAAAGTCTACTATAAGAAAAGATTTGCTTCGTCGAATGACGGCCTCACAAAACGCAACAAGTGTAGCTACATTAAAAGGACTAAATTACACACAAATTACTAAAGATTCTGTGAACCAAACTAAAAGTGTATTTAGAAAAATTATAACTGGGCAAGTTTTATATTACGTTCTACCTCCAGTTTTTTATGAAGCTAAAAATTTGATAAAAGAAAATTTATCTTTTGATACATTTATTACTAAATTAACTGCCGCTATTAAAAGAATTCATAATTATGTTAAGGAAAAACTTTCTGCTATACTATCCAATATAGCTATAAATTCTAACAGTAAATTTTTAAAACATTTCTTTGATATACTTATTAGTATGATGCAAGCTTCCATAAAAAAGGTTATACGTATTCTCAAAACTATTATCTTATCACTAGTTAATTGTGTGAAAATTCTTTTTGATCAAACTAAAAGTAATGCACAAAAAAAAGATGCTATTACAAAATTAATGTCTGTGGCTTTTGTCAACCTTGTACTTGAATTTCTATTTGAAGGTTTTGAGAAAGTCGGCATTCCTGCATTCCTTATGGAGAGTATGCAAGTTCTTTCTAGCATTCTTGCAACAAATGCTATTATGTTATTTCTTGAACGGGGTGACTTTTTTTGTACGCATAATATGAATAATAAAAAAGAATTATCTTTAAACATTAATAACATGATTACATCTGAATGGATGTTTCTTCAAATGGAAAAACATCTTGCATTGTCTTAGTATAGTCTTAACCATTCTTTCCAACTTACCGGAATATCACACTCGGACACGCTTCGCCCTTTTTAAATTTGCAAGCCGCAATTTTTTTAAGATTTTTACACTACTTTTAAACTCCTTTCGGCTTGCAAATTCAAAAAGTCCTCACCGTGTTCCTCGTGTGATATTCCGGTTTTGATTATATTCATTTATCTATTGATTTCTTGCATATAGGATAAACAAATATGCTGATGTTAAAATAATTGCACAAACCAATTCTACTGGCGTTGTAATATCCAAATCGTTCATTTTCTCACTTCCTTTCATAGATATAATTTTTAAAGTATCTACCATATTTCGACAGTTGTTACAATAAATTTTATTGCTGTTTTTTCCAGTTCGTCTTCTGTTTTTATATCAATAAATGCTGGAACACATACTAAGTTATATCCAGCTGGCGCCAAATATCCTCTGGCAATGGCAATTCCCTTTACGGCCTGATTTACAGCTCCAGCACCAATAGCCAGTAATTCCCCTTTACCATGGATTTGAATATTAGCAGCTAACGCACCTGCCAATAAATTTGCTGATGAACTTGCTGCTACTCTCAATACTTCAAATTTTCCGTCATGTTTATCCATATTATCTCCCACTTTCTTTAATTAAAAATGAAAATAACCGTTGGCATTTTCACCAACGGTTATTTTTAAGCACTATTCTTCTTTTCTCAATTTTTTTATTTGCTCAATTGCTGCTATGGTTATGGTAGACACGGCAGCGTATTCTTTGGGTTGAAGATCATCCATTTTTTCAGCAAGTGTATCAGATAAATAATGTTTTCCGCTTTTGGTTTCATCATAAATCAATTCATCCGCAGAAATATCTAATGCATTTACCAGTTTGATAAATGTATTTAAGCTGGGCATTTTCACACCTCGCTCAATTTCTCCCAAATATACTAGACCAATGTCTGCTTGTTCGGCCAGTTTTTCCAAGGTCAATTTTTGTTCTTTTCTTCTTGCCCTGATTCGTTTGCCTAACACTGTTTTTTCCATAGCTGCACCTCTCAATTAAGCATATAGTTTGTCTTATTATGCTAAAATTATAAATTTACTATCCTACTTTTATAAGAAGCACAAAACTTAAATATATTTCTATTCGCTTATTGAATTAGCTTATTTTCCACTTGTTCGGCACTAAACACCACGCCTATACAATCATCTGCATCCAGCACAATTTTTTCTTTGTAATATTGTGCTTTTATTTTTTGGATAGCTTGCTGAGCGGTTTTCGCTTTCACTTTAAAAGATTTACATAAAGTTTCTTCTATTTCCACTTTGAACTGTTGAGCCATTTACATCCTCCCGTTATCAACTAGCTTTCGCTGGCTGCTCTTTTAATATTTTGATAAATTCACTAGCCTGTTCCCTATTTAATTCTTTGATATCATTCACCTGATATCGTTTCTTAATCTCCTTTCGTACTTGCTCCACTGGCAATCGTAGTTGTGACATCAGCGAGTAAATATAATCTATTTGCTTTCCGCTGGCAGATTGTTTTTGCTTGGCTTCCTGCTTTTTATCGGCAGTATCTTTGGTAGTATCATCTTCTAAATCCTGACTAAATATATCGCTGCTTCTGGTAGCTGTTAATACCGCATCCACAAAGGCTCTTTTCTTAGACATTTTTAGTACAATATTAGCGGCATCAAACGGTGTATATTTGAGATATTTTTTCTCTTTACTATTGCAGCAACCCACACCTTCTGCTACAATTTGGCCTGTTTCATTATCAAATAAAACAGCCTTTATCTCATAGGCAAAATACGGTGCTTCTGTATTTACATCTCGGCTGATTAATTCAAAACGTTTGCCGTAATCATACATATCGCACAACTTTTCTGCACCAGACTTGAACAGACAATATTTATTAGTATTTGGAATATTGCCATAGTCTACATCTTTCTCCAATATTTCGTTTACGAAACGGTTTAATTCTTCTTTCCGTACCCGTACCCGCTCTATGGAATCTTGTATTGGACGTTGTTCATTCATGATCCCCATCCACCTTTCGCTGCTTTACTGAAAATTTTCTATATTGTACTTTGTAAGCATACTGTTCATATATTTCTGGTTCGTCCCGCTTCAACTGCTTACTATCAAATTTTTCAGACTGAATTTCTTGCCAACTGATTTCTGCTCCATTTAATGTTGCTTTCTCATGCTTTTGCATCAGCGCTTTCAATCTATTTTCTGCTAATTGTTTCTGTTCCTTTGCTGCCTTCTCTTTCTCTTTCGCATTCTGATACAGTTCCACCCATTGCCAGTCATCCTCATCTAATTGCAGCACTTCTTTATTTTCAGCCAATGGAAAGCAACTATCTAAAAATGCTGATGTTGTCTTTGTCCCATCTATCGGTGGTGGCGTTTCAGTTTCTACATGATGCCAGAATAATTTTTCTTTACGGATTAAATTTTGAATATACAGTTTATTGCGTTCAACAAATTTCCAGACAAATTTATTGCCGCCAATCAATGCTGCAATATAGGCACCGTGATAACCTGTCACAGCCATATAATGCTGTAATTGCGCATAGTATTCATCAGGTACACCATCTGCCCAATCACTGGCTTTATACGCACTGGCTGTTTTGGCTTCAAAGATGCAGTTTCCATACACTGTATCATAAATAAAACCGTCTAAATTGGCTTGCATGAAGGAGTATTGTGTATGCTGTAATAAATAAGGTTCTGTGTACACACGCAGCCCTGTACGGCTGGTAAATTCCTCTCGCACAACAGATTCTAATTTATGTCCCCAGTAAGCAGCTTCATTTTCATCTTCGGTTTCTAAAATGTCCTGCACTTTTTCGTTCCATAATTCCAAGGTAGATTTGAATGGATTAATTCCTAAAATAACCGATGCATCCGAACCTCCAATACCTTTCTTTCTCCATTCAAGCCATTCTTCATGGTTCAGTTTTTCTGTTAAAACAATCTTTCTCATTTTATACCATCTCCTAAATTAAAATTGGGCTGATGCATCAAGCACCAGCCCTGTTATAACATTTATGCAGCCAATAATTTCATTGCTTGGTCAATCATTGGATGCCCGTCGATGGTTTTGCCAAATAGATTTTCTTGATACCGTTCCGTGCGGCGCAATGGTTCTGCATGAGTAGCAAAATCCGAAACAGCATTTACAAACCGCCATCCTGATTTAGGAAGGACTTTCAAGTCTGGTGCATCAAAATAACGGCGTTCTAAATCAGCACGCATTCGCATAACATTTAATTCCTGAAGCTCGGTAGCTTTTTCCGGAAGGGGAAGTAATTCGTTCATCCAAGATAATGCTTTCTTATCTGATAAACGGATCATACTGAGCCGTTCCGCTTCACTCTGCAATGTTTTCAAATATTGGTCTGCCATAAATAAAGTATTTCTGGCTTCTTCCAATTTCTTTTGAATATTACCTTTATGAGCTACTGACCAGCTGCGCTTTGCAGTATTTAATGCCAAATTCAACGTATTATTACACACCACTCGAACAGGGGTAGCAGCTACTCGAATTGCACCACTACCGTCATGGCTGTTGGTAAATACTAAATAAGGGGTTACTTCTTCTCCTAACAATTGATATGGTTCTGGTAAACGAGCCAATAACCATACCCGTTTACCACCACATAAGCTACCGGCTGTTTCATAAGTAACACCTTCTCCCAGCAAATTATCGGTAAAAGCAAATGCTTCTTCATTCTGCACAACACGGTAACGATCACTTACAACACCCAATACTGTGTGATTGTCATTACGGATGTTAGCACGAAATCCATGAATCGGATAATGTTCCACTGTCATTAAATCTTCTTGCCGTACCCGCCAATCTAATCCACTATAACGTAAAGCCTCCTTAGAACTCAAAGCTTCTTCTACCCGTGTTCCTAAACCATGCCACGGAGTTTCCCTTACATAAAACATACTCTCAACATTTGCTGCCATTTTCATCAATCTCCTTTTTAATTTAGTTTATATCATGCACAGAGAGCCGCAAAATACAATCCAACGTTGGATTGTATTTTGCGGCTCTCTGTGCATGATTAAATTAATTTTAAGCATAGAAAAAGCCAAGTAAAAGGGATTCTCACTTGGCTTTTAAACGTTATTTTGATATTTTTTCTATCTCACACTGATGTGTCTTACTTTCTTTATCATAGTTAATGCCCACTAGCAAAATTTCCCCATGATAGCCATCTAATGCTTTCACATATTGCTTTTCTTTGATTTGGGCAATGGCACCTTCGGCTGATTGATTCCATTTCAATTCGATAATCAAAGCAGGTTTATTTGCCATATGTTTGCGTGGTACAAACACCATATCCGCAAAGCCTTTGCCTGCTGGCAGCTCACGAATCAGTATATAGTCGTTTCTGGCACTGTAGTAAGCCAAAGAAATCACACAGCTTAATGCGTTCTCGTTATTGTACGAAAGAATAGATGCTGTTTCCATGTGGGCAGCATCTATTCCCTGCGCCACAGCCTCTGCATCCTGCTGTAGTGTAGCCTCCAACAATGTCTTTGATGTCTGTACTGCTTTTATCACTTCATGCCAGTTGCTAACTTCAATCGCATTCATAAATTCGCCACGAATTTCTTCATTGGGAATACATACGCTCCGAGTAGTTTCATCATACGCTAAATAACCCAGATGAACCAATAACGTCAGTACATCATCTTTCCACTGAAATGTCGTCATATCATTGCTGAATGTGCCTGCATTTATTTCACAACGATTTCCACCCAGCATGAAAACAATAGCATCTTTTAATCCATCAAAGTTCATGTCCAGATAGATCCGCAGCGCTTCATAAGTTTCTGTCTGTGTCCAATAGCTGTTCAGCTTGCGATTCCGCATCGCTTCTACTACAGATTTTGGACTGTAAATATGCAGATTGTCCAAGTAATAACCATCGTACCAACGCTTTACTTCTTCAAAGTCCATCGTGTACTGCTGGCATAACTCCTGCACTTCATCTTCTGTAAAGCCTACATATTCTGCTAATGGCCCCGGGGCAGTCATTGAATATTCATTAAACATATTCAATGCAGAATGGGTACCATATTTCTTAATCGGCAATATGCCCGTCATATAAGCCAAACTAACATAAACTTGGTCTTTTAATAATAACCGCAGGAAATCTAAATATGCCGTCTGTGCCTCTATACTTTTCTGTTTTTCTCGGAAGATGCAATCCCATTCATCAATAATAAATACAAAGCCACGTTTTGTTTTGGCATAAATATTCTTCAACGCACGCACTAAATTGGTTTCGTTTGGACGCATGAATTCTTCGTATGCTTCACGCAAATCATACAGAACTTCTTCTTGTAAATATGGAACGAGCTCTGCTGCACTTCCAGCCATGCTAAGAAATTCCTGCATATTAAGAAATATCACATCATATTGATTCAAGTGTTCTTGGAAAGACGGATTCTGCGCTATTTTCAGATTTCGAAACAATCCTTCCGATTGACATTCTCTGCTATAATATGCCGACAGCATCTTCGCTGCCATAGACTTACCAAATCGTCTAGGACGGCTCACACAAACAAATTTTTGTTCTGTTCTACAGCATCGATTTGTGTATTCAATCAATTCTGTTTTATCTATATAAATCTCCGAACGGACAGATTCCTCAAACGCTGTATTATCTGGATTCAAATAATCTCCCATCAGAAACACCCCTTTCATAATAACTTTATCAATTAATTTCTATTGACTTTTATTGTACCATAAAATTTTGCTAAGTACATTCCTTTTAGTATTACTAAAAGGAAGTTATTGTTAAACATCTTCAACATTCATTTCACCGTTCTTCTGTACATGATTAAATTGATTTTAAGCATTATTTTGATACTGTTCCTTTTCCATTTATCAATTGGCTAATATGTTTTTCACTCATGTCCATTTTTCCGATAAAATCTTTTTGAGGTATTGCTCTATCCTCTAGTTGCTCCTGGTGGTATAGCTATCGTATTCTTACTGTGCAACATACTACTCGCTCCATTCACTTAATGCGTCATAATCTTCAATTGATGTTATTCTTACTAATCCAAACATTCCTTCTGTTATTTTTTGCTTTTAATTCAATATCCAATCTATATCACATCGCTTTCTCTGTCATTTGATTTTTCTTAATTTTTACTATATACTAATATAGTATTTCATCGTAGTTCTGCAAACACTGTATTGTTTAAATATACTACATTATTCAGCACTTTTAACTGTTTTCTTGATTTCAGATTTGTTATTTGTGATTACAATTTGATTACTGTACGCAAAAAACGCTTTATAATTTAGCATATTTTACATAATCACAAAAACTTGTTTTTAGGCTATACTAAGGGATTTATCAGCACTTAACGCATACAATACTACACACGAATATACTTCAATTATGCCTGGAAAGCGTGTATACGGGCAACTGTATCAAGGGTTCAAATCCCTTTCTCTCCGCCAGAAAAAACCGCTTACCCAATAGGGTTGAGCGGTTTTTTGTTTTTTGCACCAAGTATTAAAATTCACATATATCTGATAGAAATATGTTTCTGTAAATGCAATTTGATGACAGCTTAATTCTGTTTTTCATAGGAATTCCACCCAAATTGGTTTGCTCAAAAATGTTTTTTTCATCTGTTTCCCCGCTTTGCATTGAGATATCCGGATATTTATTTTTACATCTCAAAAAACATTTCTGAACGATTCTTTTTATCATAATGCCACTTTGCAGCTTGACCGGTTGGGTCAGGATAACCAATCTGCATAAATGCTACCATCTCGCATTCTGCCATCTCAGGGAAATATTCTTTTTGTTTATCTACATCAAATGCAGAAACCCATACACAACCAAGCCCAAGATCTGTTGCTTCAAACCATACTGATGTTGCTGCAATACTTGCGTCCACAATTCCCATATCTTTTTGGTCACAGGATCTTACCCATGCTTCTCCCGGTACAAAGCCGATAGCAATTGTCAGCGGTGCATTATAATGATAAGTTGTAATTTTTTTCATAGCCTGACGTTTTTCTTCACTTTTGATTACCCATACTCTGATTGGTTGGTGATTTTCTGCGCTTGGCGCTGTATGAATTACATCCAATAATTTTTCTATTTTATCTGCTTCAACCTCCTGACTTAAAAATTTTCTACAGGAATACCGTTCCTCAGCTAATTTTTTGAATTCCATTGTATAACCCTCCATTGCATACGATTAAATTTCTTTACAGTTGACATTTCTTCGTCACAATGACATTATAAAAAGATGAAGATATCCGTACAAGTACGCACTTTTTTGTTTCTTGGAAATGAGGCTCGGTATGAAAAAGAAAACGTCTGATTTTGAGAATCCATATAAGGAGAAATGTCCCATTGTTTATGCAATGTCGATTATCGGTGCAAAATGGAAAATCCCTATCTTGTGGCATTTAGCCCATTATGAGATTCTTCATTATAATGAGTTGAAAAGACATCTAAACGGTATTACCAATACTGTTCTCACCAGATGTTTGCGTGAACTGGAAGATGACAATATTGTAATCCGCAAATCTGATAATTTGGTTCCGCCGTCGGTAACTTACGAACTGACAGAGATTGGCCAAAAATTGATTCCTGCATTGAATGATCTCTATAATTGGGGGGAACATCACAGAGACGGAACAGTATAAATATTTGTTTGATGAAAAAGGTTTTGTCAAACCGCAGTGGATATATGTAGAAAAATATATTGTTTTTTATTTTGCCATAAGTGAAAGGCCAGGCGAGATTTTTATCTCTTGCCTGGCCTTTGGCATTATGCGTTATATTGATTGAAACAATGGATCGCATTTAATTCTTTGCGGGATTTTGTGCGAATGACATTGCTGGCCGGATAGCCGACAGCCAACATCACAAAAATATTGCTGTTCTGCGGAACTTGCAATAACTCTTTCATTTTTTCTTCGTTAAAAGCCCCCATGATGCAGGTGCCGAGTCCTAGTTCGGCAGCTTGCAGACAGAAGTGTTCGGTTGCGCTTCCTAGATCAAATTGCGCCCAGCGATTGGAAACAGTGTTGTTCATTAATAACGCCGGTTCTTCTACTACCGCAACCAGCACAGGAGCCCCTGCTGCGAATTTGTTAATCTTCATAGGATTGTCTTCAATGGCTGCGGCAGCCTGTTGCAGCAGTGTTTGGTTGTCAATGATGATAAATTTCCATGGTTGAGAATTGCAGGCAGAAGGTGCCAATTGAGCAGCTTGCACGCATTTCAACAGGTCTTTGCGGTTAACTTCCTGTGCAGAAAATGTGCGGTCGCTTTGCCGATTGTTAGCCAGTTCCATAAAACTCATTGTAATCACTCCTAGTATAATAATGATGTAGTCAAGAATGACTACTTGATTAATTAGTTTCTATACAGATAACAAAAGAATGT
>CALXUG010000070.1 GCA_944391625.1 uncultured Clostridia bacterium | reverse complement strand
CACCTTTTTAAAATGGGGACAGGAGCAAACTGCACAAAAAAATTTGTAATGATTTGCTGGTTTTAAGGGTAGACTTTCAAAACCAGGCAAACAATTTCGTTTTATGTTCAAAATATAGTGAAATTTTTTATTTTTGCGCTACATCTAGTATACAAAGAATTATGATATAAGGCAATTTATTTTACAATAGATGGCTTTAAAAGTCTACCTTTAACACCAGGTTATATGGTACGCAGGAGATGATACTATGACTGAACAGGAATTACGAAAATTAAACCGGAGAGATCTGCTGGAACTGCTGGTTTCCCAGGGAAAGGAACGGGACGCTTTACAGGCCGAACTGGAAGAAACAAAAGCCGCCCTGGCAGACCGTCAGCTGCGCATTGCAAAGATGGGCTCCATCGCTGAAGCAGCCCTAATGGTGAACGGCGTATTTGACGCCGCCCAGGAAGCTGCAAAACAATACCTGGAAAATATCAGCCAGCGCAGCGAACAGACCGATAAACACTGCGCCCAGTTAGAGCAGGAAGCCCGGCAAAAAGCCGATCATCTGCTTCAGGAAGCCACTCTGACTACCCGGCAGTTGGAAGCAGACACCCAACGCCGCTGTCAGCAAATGGAGAAAGACGCCAAAGAAAAAGCAGAAGCCTACTGGACAGAGGTTTCTTTCCGTTTAGAAAAATTTTATGAAGATCACAATCAATTAAAAGAACTGCTGGCTACCGGAGGAAAATCATGAAGGAACAACAATCGGCGGCAGAAACTTCTGCGCCTACCGTGTCCCAGCTGGAAGCAGAATTAAAACGGGTAACCTACTACAAACAATATCACCATATTCTGCGCAGCACGATTTTTACACTGATTACCGTAGCAGCAGCGGCAGTTTTGGTGGCCACCCTGTTTTTACCGGTTTTGCGCATCTACGGTTTCTCCATGACTCCCACGCTGAACGACGGAGATATTGTGATATCCATAAAAAGCGCAGACTTTGAGCGTAAGGATATCATTGCTTTTTACTATAACAATAAAATTCTGGTAAAACGAGTCATTGCCCTGCCCGGCGAATGGCTGGATATAGACGAGGACGGCAATGTATCTGTCAACGGTGAATCGCTGGACGAGCCCTATCTGACCGAAAAAGCACTGGGCGAATGCGATATCAAACTGCCCTATCAGGTGCCTGACGGACGCATTTTTGTGATGGGCGATCATCGCGCCACATCTTCGGACAGCCGCAGCGCTGCAGTAGGCTGCGTGGCAGAGGAACAGATTGTCGGCAGACTGGTTTTCCGTGTCTGGCCGTTAAACGGTTTTGCCCCACTCCAATAACAAGAAAAGGAGGAATCTATACATGGAACAAAAAAGCCTTCTGGACCAGATGCTGCAATTTATAAAAACCCGACGGCTGCATCGCCGTTGGCAGCAGACTGTAACTGCAATGGCGGCAGTTGTGGTGTTTGCCACTACCTATCTGCTTATTTTGCCGGCCATTACAATGGAACATAACACTTTTGAACTGACAGCAGTTTCTTCAAAAACATCGCCGGGAGAAGCGATTATAACAGAACTATATGCCGAGGCGGCCAACAGCAGCGAAGAAACCTGCTTTGTTCTGAACGCAGACGGTAACAACGCCGGGCTGGATACCAGCCAGCTTGACTTTGATGAAAATAATATCGTAACCATGCAGGACGACAATGGTCAGGAAATTGCGCTGCATCGAGAATACAGCGAGGACGGCATTGCCAGCTACTGGTTTATGCTAAACGGCGGACAGTCCACCCGCTTTTCTCTTCCCTGGATCAACGGCACAGACCGCTACCACAGTGAAAAAATTGCCATAAACGATGATTCTTCATCGCAAACACCGGAGACAGGCACAGACCATCAGCCGCCCGATACAGAAACAAACGGTGAAGATAAAGCACCGCCTGCTGATGGAGAACCAGAGCAGCCAATCACCCAACCGTCGGACCAGCCGCAGGAACCCGGCAATGATGCAGAACCATCTCTGCCTTCCGAGCCAACGCAAGAAACCGCTCCCGCAGCGGATACGTCCGGCAATGCGGCGGATTCTGAACAGTCTGCATCTGCTGACAGCGGCACCGCAAGCCTGTCTGTAGCCCAATACAATCTAACAGGTATCCCAGAATCAGCAAACACTTCATCTGACGATTCCGCCGATGATAGCAATACATCCGGCGATACTGCTGACAACGGCAATACTTCTGACGATGCTGCCGACAACGGCAATACTTCTGACGATGCTGCCGACAACGGCAATACTTCTGACGATACTGCCGACAATGGCAATACTTCTGACGATTCCGCTGATAACGGCAATACTTCTGACGATACTGCTGATAACGGCAATACTTCTGACGATTCCGCCGATGATGGCAATCCATCTGACGATGCTGCCGATGATGGCAATACTTCTGACGATGCTGCCGATGATGGCAATACTTCTGACGATACCGCTGATGATAGCAATACTTCTGACGATACCGCTGATGATAGCAATACTTCTGACGATACTGCTGATGATGGCAATACTTCTGACGATGCTGCCGATGATGGCAATACATCTGGCGGCGGCTCATCGGGAACACCGACAGACAGCAACGAAGAAACAACCTATTATATAGAAACCTTTTTGGATCAGCAAGGCGACCCGGAGCAGGAAGGCTTTTTGACCATTGCTTACGGCAGCGGAAGTACGCCTGAGGAAGCCAAAGGTCAAACTGATGCAGAATTGGAGCTTTCCTGGCTGAAACAAATTCTGCCGGAAGACGAATACCTCTGCACGTTAGAGGAACACATTCATGACCCGGTGCTTTGCTATGACCAGGACGGTGTTTTAATCTGTACACTGGAAGAACACGTTCACGGTGAAAACTGCATTCTGTCCAAGGTATATCATTACGAAGATTCCTTTATCTCGGTAACTGCCATACCGGATCATCCGCAGGCGCTGCCCGACGGCGCAGAGTTTCGCGTAACGCCGGTAACGGCCTCTGCCGCAGACTATAACTATAATGCTTATATGCAGGCGCTGAATCAAGACATACAAACCGAGGACGGCAGTCTCCTTTACACCGAGGAAAACACCCTTTTATACGATATTGCCTTTCTGACAGAAACAGCAGACGGACAAATAATAGAATGCCAGCCTGCCCAGGGCACAGTGTCTGTTCAATTCACCTTCCGAGAACGGGCAACGGCTCTTATTCAGCAAGAAGATGAATTCGGTCAGTCTGCCGCCCCTGCCCTTGATGTGGTGCATCTGCCGCTGACCGACCAGGCGCGGCAGCAGGCGCCCACCACCGCCGAGGCCACCGCCATCGGCCCGCAGGATATCGAAACCGAAAAGGTTGCCGCCAGCGTTTCAGCTGACACAGTGGCATTTACTCTGGAAAGCTTCTCGCTGGTAGCCTTTATTGAAAAAGAAAACGGCACCGTTGTGCCTATCGACAATGTGGAACCGGGTATCGGCTATACCTGTAAGGATATTTTGGGCAATGCCATAAACTACGGTCTGGTCGCCCAGGAGATTGATAAAATCGCCCATATGGATACTACCCTTGCCGCTTCGCATGTTAAGGGCGATGGCGGCAATATCACCGCCGGCGCTTACACCGGACAAACGGGCAGCCCCATCCTGATTGGCAGCATCACCGGAAGCTTAAAAGTGGATGGTCAAAAATGCATGGTTTATACCACAGAAGAAGCCGCAAAATCCATTACACTGCAAAACGGAAGCATTTTTTCCTACACAACAGAAAATGACATCTGGAATCAGGTAACTAGTATGATTGGCCACGCTGAAGCAGTGTCGGCAGAGATGGCTGCCCAGCGTTCCTACCAGGTGATGAAATACGGCTGGTACTGGAATGGCAAGGAAAACGTGCAGGGCTGGTATGAGGACCAAAACGAAAAAGAAATTGATATCTCCAGTCTGCCTGACGGTACTTATTATATCAACGGCAACAGCTTTTTAAAGAAAGATGATGTCAGAATCAAAAAGAATTCCGGTCAAACCATTGTTTTTAACCTGAGCGAAGAAAGCGTCAACATCAAGCGCTTCAGTATTACCGATGTAGATACCGGAAAATCTGCGTCCTCAGCAACCAGCGATGCTTCTATTGCTGATTTTGCCCAAACCGTTGTCTTCAATATGCCCAATGCAACAAAGGTAAACATTGAGTCCGGTATTCTCGGCATCCTGATTGCACCGAAGGCAGAGGTGTCCATCGGCAGCACCAGCTCCGGCTGGATTATTGCCGACAAAATCAAGAACCCCGGCGGGGAGTGGCATTTTGTGTACCAGGGATTTAAGGACAACGAGCCGTTAGAGGTTTCCATCCAAGTGCAAAAAACACTGGACGGTGAAGCACCCGACCGGGATACTAAGTTCTCCTTCCAGCTGGAGCAATGGGATAATACTCAATGGGTGAACAAAACCACCGTGCAAAACTTCGAGGGAGTGGTACTCTTCCGAGAGACATTTAATAGCGTAGGAACCTACTGGTTCCGCATCAGCGAAGTGGACGGCGGCGGTGCATACCAATATGACAACACCCAGTACCTGGTCAAAGCAGAAGTCACAGAGCTGCAGAACGATGGAACACTCATTTTGCAGGCTGTTCTGACTTACTATAAAGCCGATGCTATCACCCAGGCAACCGATGACACCAAAGTAGACAAGCTGATTTTTCATAACACAACCGGCGGCGCGCCCGATTATGTTCTGCCGGAAACCGGTGGACCGGGCTCCATGCCCTTTACCATTGCCGGATTTACCTTGCTGATATTGACAGGACTGCTGTACATGACACAGCGCAGAAAGGCAGGTGACACCCACTGACGCATCGGCGGTTCTATTCAGTTCAAATATATCACAACAATGACTCAACTATATCATAATCACTAACAATCTCACTTTTAAACGAAAGGATGTATCATTTATGCACATATCAAATCATCGCACTACCAAAATGAAAAAACTATGCGCCATTCTGCTGTTGATCGCCATGACAACCGCACTGGCTGTCCCTGCCTTTGCAGCAGAAGGAGACTTTACCATCACTGCACCTGACAACGGACACACCTATGAAGTTTACCAGATTTTCACCGGCAGCTACGCTGAGGGCATTCTGTCCAATGTAAAATGGGGGAAAAACGGTACCGGCACTGTTGGTGAAGCAGTAGACAAAACCGTAATCGACGCATTGACTGCTGCCAGCGGCAGCGACACCGAGAAACTGGCAGTCATTTCCCAATATGTTAATCTGGAAAGTGAAGAATTTGGCACAGTCGCAGCCGGCGGCACTCTGAACGTCCCCGGCGGTTACTACCTCATCAAAGATGTGGACGGCGCACTGGAGGGCAAGGAAGATGCTTACACCCACTTTATTGTAGAAGTTGTAGGCGATGTGACCATCACACCAAAAGCCGATGTTCCTGAATTTGAGAAAAAAGTAGAGGATACCAACGACACCACCGGCGAAACTTCCAACTGGCAGGATTCTGCTGACTATGACATCGGCGATAAAGTACCGTTCCAGCTGAAAGGTACTGTTGCCGACAACTATGACGATTACAAGGCGTATAAATTTGTGTTCCATGATACCGAATCCGCAGGTTTAACCTTTGACGCAAGCTCCGTTAAGGTGTATGTGGACGGCAATGAAATTACAACAGGCTTTGAAGTTAAGTCCCCGGCAGAAGATGGACACACCTTTGACGTGGTTTTCGATGACCTGAAAGACATTAATTCTGTTCATAACGGCTCTGTTATTACGGTAGAATATGAGTCCACACTGAACGGAAATGCCGTTATCGGTTCTGCGGGCAACCCCAATACCGCCAACCTGGAGTTCTCCAACAATCCCAATGATGAACAAGGTGGAGAAACCGGCGAAACACCGGACGATACCGTTATCGTTTTCACATTTAAAACCATTATCAACAAAGTAGATGGTGAAAACCAGCCTTTAACCGGCGCAGAATTTACACTGGAAAAGAAAATTAAAGACGATGCCACAGAAGGAGGTTTCCGCTGGGAAGCAGTTTCAGTTGTCAAAAATGACGCAGGTACTGCGTTTACCTTCTCCGGCCTAGATGACGGCGATTACCGCCTGACCGAAACCGTAACACCGGCTGGCTACAACACCATTGATCCCATCGAGTTCACCATTACAGCGGAGCATGATATTTTGTCTGACAATCCGGCTTTGACCAGCCTGAACGGCAATGCCACCACCGGCGAGATTGAATTTACCCCCAGCATCCCGGATGGCTCTCTGAGTACAGACATTGTCAACCAGAGCGGCGCTACTCTGCCGGAAACCGGCGGCATGGGGACCACCCTGTTTTATATTGTGGGCAGCGCGCTGGTAATCGGCGCCGGTGTTCTGCTTATCACCAAAAGACGCATGAACGCATCTCATCACAATCATTAATCTATCATTCCGTTGTGTACCGGGGCGAACCCCCGGCGCACAGCGGCAAGGAGAACCCTGCATGAAAAATCGAAATTCTACCATCTTACTGTTTATCATCTTTCTGACAGGGCTGTCCCTGCTGCTGTATCCCACAGCCAGCGACTGGTGGAACTCATTTCATCAATCCCGCGCCATCGCCAGCTATGCCCAGCAAGTGGCCGAGCTGGACAACACAGCCTATCGGCAGGCATGGGCCGACGCCCAGTCCTACAATGCCCAACTGCCCCAGGACAGTGCGCGGTTTCATCCCACCGAGGAAGATACCGCCCATTACCAAAGCCTGCTTAATATTACCGGCAGCGGCATCATGGGCTATATCGAAATTCCTTCCATTCGAGTATCGCTGCCCATCTACCATGGCGTAGAAGACACTGTGCTGCAGATTGCCGTCGGCCATATTGAAGGCTCCTCGCTGCCGGTGGGCGGCGCCGACAGCCACTGTGTGGTTTCCGGCCATCGGGGACTGCCCTCGGCCAAGCTGTTTACCAATCTGGACCAACTGGCCGAAGGCGATGTATTTTTGCTGCGGGTGCTGGACGAAGTGCTGACTTACCAGGTGGATCAGATTCACATTGTAGAGCCGGACGATGTCTCCCTGCTGGAAATTGAACAAGGAAAAGATCTTTGTACACTGGTCACCTGCACGCCCTACGGTGTCAACTCTCACCGGCTGCTGGTGCGCGGACACCGCATCGAAAATCAGGCAGACGCATCCTCTATCCGGGTTACGGCGGATGCCATGCAGATTGAACCGGTACTGGTAGCCCCTGCCGTGGCAGCGCCTATGCTGCTGCTGCTGTTTATCTGGTTACTGTTCAGTACCCGAAAACCCAAATAATCATATTGCGAGGTGTATGCCATGAAATTACGGCAGTTTTTCAAAACGCTGACCATTCTCCTGCTGGTGCTGACGCTGTGCCCGGCGCTTCCTGCCCTGGCCTACCAACCCATCGACACCAGTCGGGAAACCGCCCTCACCGTTTATTTCGGCAAGGACGGCGTTCATTTTTCCGGCGCAGAATTTCAAATTTATCGAGTGGCTGACGTATCATCCTCGGCTCAGTTTACCCTAGCCGGAGAGTTTGCCCGCTATCCCGTCTCTCTGAAAGAGCTGGACAGCGCCGGCTGGCGTGCGCTGGCGCAAACGCTGGAAGCATATGCAGCGCGGGACAAGCTGACTCCGCTGCAAACAGCCATAACCGGTCAAAACGGCAAAGCAGAATTTGCCTCCCTTTCCACCGGCCTGTATCTGGTAACCGGCCAGCGTTATGTATCCCAGGGGCATATTTACACGCCCCAGCCATTTTTAATCGCCCTCCCGTCCCTGAGTGACGAAGACACCTGGAAATACCAGATCGCCGTTTCCTGCAAATATGACAGCAGCAATCCGGAAATCACCACAGTAGAGCGCAAGGTGCTCAAGGTTTGGCGGGATGACGGCAATCAGGCCAAACGTCCGGAGCAAATCGTGGTGCAGCTGCTGCGGGACGGTGAAGTATATGATACCGTTACACTCAGCAATGACAACAACTGGCGGTACACCTGGCCGGAGCTGAGCGCAGACTATCACTGGCAGGTGGTGGAATACCAGACGCCCGAAGATTACACCGTATTGGTAGAACGGGAAGGCATCACCTTTGTGATGACCAATACCTGCCTGCAGGATATCCCTGATACGCCGCCTCCGGAAGGCGGCACACCACCGGGTGATAATACACCGCCTGACAATAACACACCGCCGGACGACAGTACGCCGCCGGAGGAACATATTCCTGACGAACCGCCTCCACAGGGCGGATTCTTCCCTCCAGTGGAAGAAGAAATCTTTGATGAACCGGTGCCCCGCAGCCCCGGTCAAGCCATTCTCCCGCAGACAGGCGTACTCTGGTGGCCGGTGCCTTTGCTGGCCTGCAGCGGACTGCTGCTGTTTCTGACAGGCTGGGGAAAACGGAGGAAGTATGAACATCACCAATTATAACCATACGCAAAAGCCGGGAACATGGCTAATGCGGATTGGGCTGCTGCTGCTGGCGGCAGCCCTGCTGTTAACCGGCTACAATCTTTGGGATGAAATGCGGGCCAATACAGCAACCCAACAGACACTGGCGCAAATGCCCCAACCGTTCCCTGCACAAAGCAACACCGGCGAGCCGGTAATCCCCGATTATATCCTGAACCCTGACATGGAAATGCCCACAGTGGAAATTGAGGGAAACAACTACATTGGGACTTTAGAAATTCCTGCTTTTGAACTTTCTCTCCCTGTTATAAGCCAATGGAGCTATCCTCGGCTGCGGCTTGCGCCCTGCCGATACACAGGGTCTGCCTATCAGGACAATCTGGTTATCGCCGCTCACAATTACCGCGCCCACTTTGGTTCGCTGAAAAATCTCTATGCCGGAGATCGCATCACCTTCACCGACATAGACGGTAATCTGTTTGCCTACAACGTCGCTGAAATACAGGTGCTGGAACCTACCGCCATTGAAGATATGACAGCCGGAGACTGGGACTTAACCCTCTTTACCTGCACGCCGGGCGGCCAAACCCGTTTGACAGTACGCTGCGAAGCGACAGAAACAGCCTTAGACGGCAGATAAACGCTTTCTGCAATATAAATCAGATAAAAATAACGCTTTCTCCGACAATAAAAACCGGAAAGCGTTATTTTTTATGTGTATTCAAAAAACTTTATCCATTTTTTCATGGTATTACACCAGCATATTCCTCATACCAAAAACGCAGAGCCCGATTTCCATCAGCCCCTGCGCCTCTCTTACAGAATAGCCCATATTTTCTTTTTTGGTACAACAACTGCCGCACAGCAATCACTATCATTCATTATAAAACAGCTACCCACTACGGCTCATATCCGGTATCACCAGAATGTCCAGGCCATTCCCCATATTCTGCCGCATTATGACAGATCCTGCGTAAGCGCATCTGCGATTTATAGCAATCCTCCAGCTGCTCACACAGCTTAATCTGCTGCATAACCGTCTCCCAGCGCTGCGGAATGGCAATGCCCTTATGCTCCTTGTACAGCAAAATCAGCGTTGTACCGTCAGGCAAAATCTGCACATGATACATGCTGGATTTCATCCAATAGCCCAAAGTACCCGTATTGCGATAATTTTCTTCCCTGCATTTTAACGGTATCAGCGAAATATTTTCGGTGAGCACCAACGGCATTCGCCTTCTGTTTTTATTTTGGCACAGCTGCTCAGACCGTCTTTGCAGCCCGTCCAGCGTCAGCTTCCAATAAATCGCCAGTTCTTCCAGCACACGCTCGCACCGCGCATCGGTAAAATCCCTGCTGCCGTCCCGATAATACACAATGCTGGCTGTGCGGCCATTATCCTTGTAATAAGGAACCACCGCCGCAAACCGCGACCAGTGCAAATCCTGCAAACGTACATCACGCCGATCCGGCCATCGTTTTCTTTTCTTCCATGATTTTACTTTCATCTCGTCCCTCTCCTCCCAATAAGTGAGTACACAAAAACCATCTCTTACCGTTTTATCAAGTTAATCCGGTATCTATCTGTCCACGTCATCTAATGTCCGAGGGAACGATTTCTTATAAAAAGGCCTCCCCCTTCAGTATAACAACACCATTCTTTTTTCTACTGCAATCCCGCCTAAATCATACATTTTATAACAATTATCAACAAATAACCCATTAAGTATATAATAGATTTCTGAATGCAACGCCGCGTACTTAAGGTACGCAAGCAAATCCATAATCCAACAACGCCATTAGCCTGAAATCACCCTCACCATTTCACCACCCTAAGCGCAGAAGATTTTTTCTAGCGCAAGGCGGCTTTTTATTTTTTGAGCGACGCGTACTCAAGGTACGCAAGGCGAGAAAAATAAAAAATAACACAGCGATAGATAAAATCTTCCAGCGTCACTCCTCTAAAAATGAGAGATCCCAATCCGTCGCCCCCACAAACTTTCCACCCATGCCATTACTTTGCGGGCGTGTATTCTGCTGCTGCCAGCCGGCTTTCCCCGTTTGCGCTTCTTGCTGGCGCAGCTTTTCACCGCTGACATTGCCGCCCATTCTCAGCTTATGAAAGCCCTTCCAACGCCGATCCAATGACTGCTTAACAATGGCTGCCATCACCTTGATTTCTCCATTGCCCAGCATCACCAGTTTTTCCAGCAGAGTATCCAATCCCCAGCTGCCCAGTGTCCAGCCGTTTTCCTGCCGCATGGCAATCCAGCTTTCCAGCTTGCCCCGCAGATCCAGACTGTTGTACTTCTCTGTAAACTGGGCCAATCGGCTTCGATAACTGCCGTTCAGCAATACATCGCCGCTGGTATAATGAGCAGGCATAGCCTTACGGAATGTGCTTTGTCTGCCGGTTTTTTCGTTGGAATTGGTTTTACTTGCCGCGTTATTCTGCTCAACAGTAGACCAACCGTAGGTATCATCATGCTTTTGTTCTGTAACAGACCAACCATAGGTATTATCGTTCTCTTGCTTTGTAACGGACCAACCGTAGGTGTTATCGTTCTCTTGTTCCATAGCAGCCAAACCGTAGGTGTTATCATGCTCTTGTTCCGTAACAGACCAGCCGTAAGTATCATCAGTCATCTGTCCAATGGCAGACCAGTCCTGTACAGATTCATTTACCAATGCTCTATCCATGTTTGGTTTTGCCGCTCTGTCCGGCAACTCCATCTGATAAGCCGGTTCTGCCAATGGTTCGGACATTGCCTTGCGTCCTGTTTCATCCAGCGGTTTGCCATGGTTTTCTTCCCAGCGGGCCAGCAGGATGTCCAAATCAA
>CALXUG010000069.1 GCA_944391625.1 uncultured Clostridia bacterium | reverse complement strand
GGTACATAGAGGAAGAACCCCTGTTACCGGTGGCGTCGTATGTGCCGCCGATGTGTGATTTAGATTACTATAGCATTATCAATCTCTTTAACCACCCGCTGCTCCCGAGGACGGATTCCCCCCGGCAAATATTTATGATAAATCACATCCAGCAGACCATCTTCCACCGCCACATATTGACGCAAATGCTTTTTCACCGGCGACGTAATGTCAGACAAATACGCCTCGCTAGCATCATGCAGCAAACAGGCCAGCGCCTGCCGAGCGCCATACCCCCGCGCCAACGCTTCACAGGCACAATCCAAGCAATGTCTACCCACCGAATAAAAATCCACAAAATGCCCGTTAGCTCTGCCGATTCTTGCCAGCGCATGGGCAATATCTTTGATTTCAATGGCAGCAACGTCTGGCGACAATGGATTAAACTTTTGTCCGCTATAAGTTGTTATATAATCTCTGCTTCTCATGGACATTCCAACTTTCTCAAGCATTTTATCATGCAATCATTCCTTGTTTCAGTATACGCAGTTTCCCCACCTTTGGCAAGAGCAAAAACCTTCTATCAGTTGTAACAAACCGCAGAATATTACAGGAGGTTGCAACCGTCTTTCACTGTGCTCCAATTCATCTTATCTCATCTTATCGTAAAAAATTTCCATATATCCGCCAGGCAAACCATCCAACATCCCTATTTATCACAGCCACTAGCAACTTCATTTTTGCACATCATCGACAAAACACAGGCACAAAAAAATTGAAAATGTTTCACGTGAAACATTTTCAATTTTTTTAACATACCTTTATCCATTTTTTTCAGCACTGCCGCAAATATTTTTCATTGTTTAGTGTGAAAGACTACATGGTCGGCTTGTCCTATCTTTGCCCATCCCTCCGTATTTCGGACAATCTTTTGTATGTCTGCTTCGATTTGGATTTTATCCACCTCAGCTTAGACATACGGCAAGATTGTTCGCTCTAAGTCGGAATTTTGGCAAAGGATAGGCCAGCCTTATACGCACAAATCAGGGAGATGTTTTGTTGCCGTTGTCGAGATTGAAACAGACAGATGCGCAGTCTGTCTAGCCGAACTGGACGCAGTCCAAAGTGAGGCAGACATACAAGCAGATGTCTGGTGAACGAGGGCAGGCAACAAACAGTCTCCCGATGATGCAGCATCGCAAATACAATTGCAGTGTTAAAGAAAATCCCAAAAATGGCAAGTACACCAAAAATGCCTGCCGATGGCAGGCATTTTTTCATTACCTATTTGTGTTAGCCGATTTGCGGCTAACATGGATGTTTCATATGAAAAATTGCGTAATCGGCTGGCTATTGAATGATCAACATCCGCGGATAATCCCCGCTTTTAAACTTCTGATTATCGCATTCTTTCGTTAATACATCCACCGACAATTCTTCTGTGGTAATATAGGTGCGATGCAAATGCACCAGTTCCTCATGAATTTGCTCCCACTGCTCCGCGCCCAAATCAATGGTCCAAAGTTCACACCGCTGACCGGACCGGCAATTTTTCTTCAAATATTCGTACAAACGCTGCACCCGTTCCTCTGTATACTCCAGATTCAACCGATAAATATGTTTCAATTTAGTGTATGCAGTAATATCCACAAACAAATAACCGATCATTTCCTGCACAATTTCCAAATCGCCCAAATCGTCCATAGACTCAAACTGACTTCTATCCCGCCCATCCGGATAGTGCAGCTTTGGACTAAGCAATGCCGGCAGCTCATATTCGCTGGCAATAAACTGATATAGACTAATCGCAATCCTCCCCCTTTCCCCAAACCGTAAGATGACAATGGATTTTTTCAAGCTCTTTTCAGATTTCTTTCGCCAAAGCCATCCTTGTGAATAAATTCATTGTATCATATCCGACAAAAAAGAACAGCCCCAATTTATAAACCCATTCATTTTCCAGCAACATCCCGCCCCTTGCACATCTGCGCCCCATAAAACAGATGACAAACCGCCGGTCATTGTCTATAATAAAGCAATATCAAAGAAACATCCGATTTTTCACAGATACGCAACCAATTAACATACGACAGAAAGGATCTTTTTTATGCTTTATTTTCTGCAGGGACTCACCATGGGGCTGGCCTATGTAGCGCCCATCGGCTTACAAAATTTATTTATTATCAATACCGCCTTATCGGCTTCACGCCCTCGCGCCCTTGGCACCGCCGCCATTGTTATATTTTTTGACATCACACTGGCGCTGGCCTGTTTCTTTGGCATCGGCGCCATTATGCAGCGTTACACCTGGCTGCAAATGTTGATTCTCTTGGTGGGCAGCTTAATCGTGCTGCACATCGGCATCAGCCTGCTGCGCACCCAAGCAACCGACCTGCACCAAACCCAGCAGCCCCAATCCTGGCGTGCGGTTATTTCCACCGCCTGCGTAGTCACCTGGTTTAACCCACAGGCCATTATCGACGGCACCATGATGCTGGGCGCCTTTCATGTAACACTGCCTGCATCCCAGTCTTCCGCATTTATTGCAGGCGTAGCACTGGCCTCCTGCCTGTGGTTTTCCTGCCTGACCTTACTGGTAGCCAAATTTCGCAGTCATTTCAGCGCCCACCTGCTGCAAATCATCAACTTTGTGTGCGGCCTGATTATCGTCTTTTACGGCTGCAAGCTGCTGTGGAATTTTTTTACATTGCTGCTGCAATAGCCGCCAACCCATCGCCACACAGCCAAATATCCGCAAGCAAACTGCAAAAAGTATCCCCCATCTGTCAGCGCTGGCATTTCTCCAGCCGCCACAAATGGGGGGTTTCTTTGTATTTATTTTACGTTGCCTGTCTTATATCCATGCGTACAAAAGCGAATTATTCTGCTACTGCCTTTGCAGCTGTCCAAGTTGCTTCTCCTTCGCAATCTTTCACAGTTACTGTTACACACAATGTTTTTCCCGCATTATCCGTGGTTAC
>CALXUG010000068.1 GCA_944391625.1 uncultured Clostridia bacterium | reverse complement strand
GAAATTTAGATTTTGGCATTTCGAATGGTATGGAATATCATAGTCAGCTGGATTCCCAAATGCTGTTTAGTCAACCGTATCAGTTGTTGGTGTTTCAAGATCATCCGTTGGCGAAAAGAAGGCGGATTACCGTGGAGGAACTGGCCAAAGAGCCGTTGATTTCACTGCCGCCGTCCCACAAAGAACGATTAATTGATAATCTTTCTTTAGAATTACATTTTCGGCCTAACATCATTTTTGAGGGTAATTCGGATATTATGATAGAAATGTTTCATGCTCGGGTTGGCAGTATTTTGACCTGCGCTCATAATCGTAAGCAGTGGATGAAGCTGCCGGCCGAAAATTATGCAGTTTTAGATATTGATGGCGCTGCCAAACGATATGAAATGTATTTATTGTGGCCTAAGCATCGATATTTATCAAAATGGGCCAACGCATTCCGCAATTATGTGCTGGACTATTATCATGTTTAATATAATAATATAAATGTAAAAACGGCTATATTCTTTTGTTTTTTACTAAAACAGAGGAATATAGCCGTTTTTAATATAAATAGATAAATTTATACTTGCAATATTGATTGATAAAAATATATATTTGGTTATATGATGCTATATAGGGATGAGGGCAAATACCTTAATAAAGATATATTTGTTATCGTTCAGAAAAGTTGTCATAATAAAAACAGCAAAAGAAATATGATAAGATAACATGTTTATACTTTAATGATAGAAAGGATGAATGAATATGGAACAACTTTTTTATAACGGTGATATTATTACCATGGAAGACCCTGCAGACAAACCTGAAGCAGTGCTGGTGCGCAATGGCATCATTGCTGCTGTAGGTACATTGGCAGAGGTAGAGGCAAAGGCCGGTGCCGACTGCCAAAAAGCAGATTTACAGGGCAATACGCTGATGCCATCATTTGTTGACGCCCATGGACATGTCAGTATGACTGTGCAATATGTGGCCATGGCCGATTTATCTTCGGCAGAAAGCTTTGAAGATATCGTACAGTTGATGAAAGAATTTCAACAGCAACAGAATTTAACCCATGGTGAATACTTATTTGGTTATTCCTATGACCATAACTTCTTAAAAGAACAGACCTATCCGACCAGAGATATTTTGGATCAGGTTTCTACAGAAGTACCGGTTGTTATTTGGCATACATCTGCTCACATGGGTGTGGCAAACTCAAAAGCATTGGAGATACTGGGGATTGATGAAAATACGCCGGATCCGGAAGGCGGTTTGATAGCCCGTTATCCAGACAGCAAAAAACCGAACGGTTATCTGGAAGAAACGGCGTTGACTCCGCTGCGTGAGTTGCAGGCAAGAATGAAAATGGATCTTTATAAACAGCTGGAAGAAGCGCAGATGAAATACATCCGTCATGGTGTTACCACCGTACAGGATGGCGCTGCTAACGGTATGACCGTAAATCTTTGCCGTCAAATGGCCAACGAAGGCAGACTCTTGATTGATATGGTTGCCTATCCGGCATTGGGGTTTGACAGAGATCCCAGCGCAGTTCTGCAAAACAATCGGGATTGTGTGCGGCAATATGTGAATCGGTTTAAAATCGGGGGCTATAAGCTGGTTTTGGATGGTTCGCCGCAAGGGAAAACAGCTTGGATGACCAAACCATATGAAAATTCCGGCGATTATTGCGGTTATCCCTGGATGAAAGATGAAGTTGTGGAAGGCGGTATCCGAACAGCGCTGGCAGACAATCAGCAAATTTTGGTACATTGTAATGGCGACGCAGCCGGCGATCAATTTTTAAATGCGTATGAAAAAATGCTGGCGGAAAGTGATAATCCCAATAAAGAAAATTTGCGTCCCGTTATGATTCATTGTCAAACTGTTCGGGAAGATCAACTTGACCGCATGCAAAAAATGAAAATGATTCCATCTATTTTTGTAGCCCATGTCAATTATTGGGGCGATGTGCATCTCAAAAACTTTGGGCAGGAACGGGGCAGTCGTGTTAGTCCTGTACGGTCTGCCTTGAACAGAGGCCTGGTTTATAATTTTCATACCGATACGCCGGTAGTGCAGCCGGATATATTCCATTCCATCTGGGCGGCTGTGAATCGAATTACCCGCAATGGTGTTTTATCAGGGCCGGAACAGAGAATTGATGTGTATGATGCCCTGAAAGCCGTCACCATCAATGCTGCATATGAATATTTTGAAGAAGAACAAAAAGGCAGCATCAAGCAGGGCAAACGGGCAGATTTAATTGTTGTGGATGAAAATCCGCTGAAAGTAGATCCGATGCAATTAAAAGATATTACCGTATTGGCTACCATAAAAGATGGGCAGCTGATATATCGCAGATAACATAAAGCAATCAGATGAACACCAGTTTCTTGAACAGAGGCTGGTGTTTTTGCATGTAAATTTTTGAAAAAGAAATACTGAAAATGGCAATATTTTTTAGTAAAAAGAATATTGACAAGCAGGAAAAAACAATTATAATGAATATATGAATTAATGTTCATATATTGAAGATAAAAGAGGTGTGACAGATGGAGAAAGTTTATCTCATTCAAGGACTGGACTGCGCCAACTGCGCAGCCAAATTAGAACGGCATTTAAAAGAAATAGCCTATTTTGATAATGTAATCATTGATTTTATGGCGCAAAAGCTGATTCTTACAGTAAAAGATGAAATGCAGCTGCATTCTGGTCTGGAAGAAGCCAAAAAAGTTATTAATCGCATAGAACCCAATGTTACAATCACAGAAAAAACAAAGAAACAAAAAATCAGTCACTCTAGTGCGGCGGCTGTAAGCCACGACCATAGCCATGAAGAACACCATCATGGGGAAGGGTGCGGCTGCGGGCATGACCATAACCATGAGGAACACCATCATGGGGAAGCCTGCGGCTGCGGCCACGACCATAGCCACGGGGAACACCATCATGGAGAAGGGTGCGGCTGCGGTCACGACCATAGCCATGAGGAACACCATCATGG
>CALXUG010000067.1 GCA_944391625.1 uncultured Clostridia bacterium | reverse complement strand
CCAATTGCTCTTGCACAATATTTTTCCAGCTGCGGGGCGCAGCCTCCCCCTCCTCTTTTTTATTTCGCTCAGTATAATTCTTCTCAGTCTTATTACCTCGTACTTTTTCCGTATCCAGAGTCGTAAAGTTTCCGTGTCTGCAATCGGAATTTTTACGATTCACTGGGCATGGCTGTACCTGCAAATCGTTCTGTTCATATTCTGCAATAAAAGCAATACCATCATTTTGATTTGCTGCATAAGTGGATTTTATCCAATTATTTGTTTGATTATTGATTTGCTTTTCTATTTGATAATCGCTATTTCTCTGCATTTGGCCATTGTTAGATTCTTTTTCACCATCAGCAATTCTTTCTGTTGGATTGTTTGTGCAGCTGGATGCCCGATACATGGTTCCGCTCTGTCGTTGCTGCTGCTTTCTGAGCCGACGCTTGGATATTACCGGTTCACTCTGCTGAATGTGTTTCACATAAATCAGACTGGGCTTGCCCAATCCCTGCCGCCGACGCACAATCAAATCGCTCTGTTCCAGTTCCCGCAACAATTTGGTGGCAGTTTTGTCGGAACAGCTAAAGTCTTCCATCAGTTCTTCTAAAGTGTAAATGATAAAAACTTTACCGCTAGCATCGCACCAGTCATTTTTGCAGGACAGGCTCATGCGGTCCAGCAAAATGCCGTACAATAATTTGGCTTCCATGCTAACATGCTGATAGTGCACACCTTTGATTAACGCTTTGGGAATGCGATAAAAGGTATATTGATCCTGCTGGTTTTGGTAGAAATATTGATTAGATGTAGTTGTGATGGTCATAGTAATCTCCTCCTGATTGTAAATGAAAAAAAGTTGCTTTCACTACTCAGGAGAAAAACAGGCAAAAACCGGCTACCTAAAATGAAAAAAATTTTAGAAAAATCCATAAATGCAATTTATAGTTGTGGTAATATGCCATTTAGAGAGAAAAAAGAAAGACAGAAAAAGATGACAACTTTTTAAAAATCATCATCTTTTTCTGTCACAAATCAATTTTTATTTATTTTCTAATCAGGCAAACTATCCTACCAAATCAATCAACCATACTGTGCCAACTGCACAAATCCTCTGGCTTAACCCTGCACCAGCTTCATAAACTCGCTTTCACTCATATTGGCCTTTCTGGCCGCAGCTACAGGATCCAGTGATTTTTCTTTGACCAACGAAACCAGCGTTTCCAATACGCCTTCTGCTTTTTGCTGCTCTCCATATTCCTTAGCCCGTTTTTGCGCATATTCCTCTACCAGCTTACACATAGACTCATCCCCTTTCACATTACCTTTCTCTGCCTGCAATTCTTTAGCCAGTGCCGGGAACTTGGGATTGGTTACCACCGGCTCTAAAAGGCACTGCATCAGTTCCGCAATCTCACTGCCGTCATTATACTTGGTGTTTACATAAATCTCCCGCAATCCATCTAATACTGCCCGACCTGTTTCTTCTACCATATTTCGTACATGATATACTGTTCGCCCTTCATCAAAGGGATCGAACTCAGAAATGTATACTACCACTAAATCGTCCACTTGTTCAAATTGTTCGCCCGGGTCTACCACATTGGCTGTGATGCAGGCGGCATGATACCGCACTCGACGAAAGTGATCATCGCTGTCACTTCGCTGCACCTCCACATTGCAGTAACTGCCATTGCCCAATTTACAATAGGCATCCAGTATAACGGAACGTCCCCGCAAATTTTGAATGCTGTCCTGCGGGATGACTTCCACTACTGTTATTTTATCATCTTCCAATATGACGCGCAAGATTTCTTCTACAAAGGCAATATTTTCACATAGCTTGCGGAACATGATATCGTCGATGGCCCGCAGTTAGGCTACAAGAGATTCTACCTCAAGCCGATGCCGTCTTTCTTCGTCTGCTTTGCTCTCATTGTTCATAAGCATTCCCCTTTCATGCTTCCTTTATTTTCCTTTTTATTCCAAATTCAGTATAACATAAAAGGAAATTACTGTAAATTATTTTCCTTCGACAAAAACCGCGGCCATAGTATGACTTATCCATGGTCATACATCTATCGCCCTGGCGTATCTGAATTTTTGGATACAAAAAATAAAACCTTTAGAAGGAATTATACGTTCATGAAACGAATTACTACAGAGCCAATTCAATTGTATGGCAGCATCTATTTTTGATAAAACGCAATGTTACATAATATAAGCGCTGCGTTAGAAATATTCGCCATGCAAAAAATACGATTATTTTTACAGACTACAGGTCGTTTTATCTACAATGGAGGTGGACTACGTTTTTAAAAAATTAAAAAAACAAGAAGCATATGCAGCCATAAACACAACGTCTGAATATGAGACACATCATCATAAAAAAGCTTGCTCTTGTTGTACAAATAACCAAAAAGAAAATTGGTTCCTTTGCCAAAAAGATATCACAGAACTAAGCCGGAAAGAACGCCAGCGAGTAGAAACAGAGCAGACACAGGCATCTTATTTAAACAACATGCCTGTGTCTTTTGTTACGCTGCAGCTCCTTTTGGATGAAAACGAAACGCCCTGTGATTTTGAATTCTTCTATGTAAATACCGCTTATGCCAAACTGGCAGGAACAACGCTCGAAGCGCTCACAGGAAAAAAGCACAGCGAGCTTTACAGCAGCACAGAACACAAATGGCTGGATTGGCTTTATAAAACCGCCTGCCTGGGTATCCCGCAAACCATCAACCGGCATGACCCTGATACAGGAAACTATGTGATGATAACCGCATTTCAGGTTAAATATGGGCAATGCGGCTGCATCATTCAAGATTTAACCGAAAAACACATATTGGAGCAAAAATTGGAACAAAGTCAAAAACGGCTGCAATATGTGCTTGCTTCTATGACCAACGGCGAATTCCGCTATGATTTAAAAACCGAATGTTTTTTTCTGGAAGGTCCGCACAATGAGGAAAAAGTAGTTAAAAAGATACCAATCCACCAAATTGCCGACAAGCTGGAAGAATATCAGCTGCTGGCTCCCGGTTTTAAAACGCCGGTGGAGGATTCCATTGCAGCAATCTGCCGGGATAAAAAAGAACTCTCTTTTGAGCTGCGAGCCAGAAATTGCGCCGAAAACCCTTTTCAATGGTATCGCATTACCATGCTGTATTATAACGACCTGCAATCGGGCAGAAAAGAAATTTTAGGCTACATTCAAAATATTGAGCGGAGCAAGGTGCAGCATGAGCTTTTGAAGCAAAGAGCGATGCTGGATCCCCTTACCAAAATTATGAATGTAGAAACCGGTCGGAGTGCCGCCATCGAAAAAATCACAAAGCAGAACGGGGATTATTACAACGCCATGCTGATTTTGGATATTGATGATTTTAAAACCATTAACGACACCAAAGGGCATCAGGCAGGCGATCAACTGCTGACCCAATTTGCAGCCGCGCTGCAGCACACCTTCCGCTCCAATGATGTGATTTATCGATTGGGCGGAGATGAATTTGTGGTATTCATGGAAAAACTATATGAGCTGGACAATGGTATTGCCGCCATTATGGAGCGATTTTATAAAAATATCGCCGCAATTCATATGGACGGCCTCAAAATTACAAGCAGCATCGGCATTTATGCCGCCAAAGAAAAACAGGATTTTCAGCATTATTATAAACAGGCCGACAAGGCACTGTATCAAACAAAAAGAGCAGGAAAAAACCACTATACGCTGTATGTGGACGATAACCGGCAATCATTTACCAACACAGAGCAAGCCGATTGAAAAAATTAACCGGCGCTGCCGCCTTGCACAAAAAGTTGGCCATCGTTCTGCACACCATTTATAACCAGGACGGGTAACACCGTTTTCTTCTCCATAAACGTTTCTTTACAAACTTATATTATAAACTTAAACAAAAAACTCCCTTTCTCGCCACAGGATTTGATGTCGCTGTCTAACAGAAAGGGAGTTTTTGATGTGCTGCTTCTTTACAGCATAATTCGATATCGATGCTTCTTTCGGCTGCCGTTGGCATATTCAATATTATCCGGTGGCACAGGTATCACACCCATCCACTGCCCATCCAACAGCTCACAGGTGCGAATGGACGCATAATTATCAATATCGCAGGTGATATCTACATGCTCCATGTGCGCCCGTTTGGCATAACCCATCAGCAACCGGCAGGCCCGCACTGCATAATGATGGCCCCGATAAGGCGCATCAATGCCATAGCCAATATGGCCCAGCACCTCGGTCTGCACACTGTCGCCCACCCGCAAATCACATTGCCCGATGCGAGTACCGTCCAACAAACGGATATTAAAAAACAAAATCGGCATTTCACCCATATCAGGATGACCCTTGGCCAGCATCTTAGCCAACGTGAGCTTTATTACATCATCCTGCATTCCATCTAATTGTATCATAGCATACTCCTGGTTCGATTAAGTAATATGTATATACCATTATATGCCCTGCCAGCGCCTTGCGCAATCACTGTTCCGCCGGACAATGCTGTTTCACTGTCTGTATTTTAAATAAGTATACACGAAATTACAGATAGTCCACACCGTTGTTTCACAAAAATCCTGGTGCTATCCAAAAGAAATACTGATAGCTATAATAAAGCCATAAAGAAAACAACAATCCTTTTCAAGCCGGCGAAAATGGATCACAAATTTTTAAACAATTACTCAATACGTAAA
>CALXUG010000066.1 GCA_944391625.1 uncultured Clostridia bacterium | reverse complement strand
GTTATTTTTATATGTATAATAATCTCATAGGCAATGTATTTTATTTTTATACCTTCACACAGAAAATTATACTTTTTTCATCGCATGAAAAAAGCGGATATGTAGTGTCTGTTGCACTGCATACCCGCTAGATATAGCATTTTTTAAGATTGTTTAAAAAGTATACTTTCCCAGAAAGGAGTATATATATGCAGCAAATTACATCTCAAAAAATCTCTTTCTGGCCTGTCATGATTGCCATTGGGGTAGGAAACTTTATTGCAGCGTTAAGTTCAACCACTGTTACCATCATGCTGCCGGTATTTATGAAAGAATTTTCTACCGATATTGTTACCGCACAATGGGTAATCACCGGATACATGCTTTCCAGCGGTATGATTGCACCACTGATTGGTTATCTGGCTGACCGGCTTAGTTTAAAACGAACTTATTTATTTGCTATCTTCGGATTTATTGTGACATCGCTGTTAGCAGGGCTATCCCAGTCTATTTCTATGCTGATCTGTTTTCGCATTTTGCAGGGCTGCTTTGGCGGCATGATTTATCCGTTAACCATGAGCATGGTTTTTCAAATGATTCCCAAAGAACAACAGGCCTTTGCTTTAAGTATCTGGAGCGTATCCGGTGTGTTAGCGCCTACCTTTGGACCAACCGTAGCCGGCATTCTCTGCGACTTGCTCAACTGGCAATGGGTATTTTTCTTCAACGTTCCATTTGCGTTGTGTGCTATCGCTGTTGCAATACGATTTATCCCATACTACACAATTCAGTCTGCACAAAAGCAGCCATTTGACTATTTGGGATTAGGTTCTGCCGTTATCGGCACTTACTGCTTATTGTATGTGTTCAGCAATCTGTCTCGTTGGGATATCTTCAGTATACAATGTGTGGGATTGCTGACAGTCGGGATCATTGCCATTGCCGTTTTTATCCGGCACGAACTGCATTGTCCGGCGCCGCTGCTCAACCTGCGTGTACTAAAATACAGCAACTTTACCTGGAGCGTCATTATTCTTTGCATCGCCCAAGTTACTATGAACGCCAGTATCGTAATCATGCCCATCTACTTACAGGATATTCTGGGCTACAGTACCACCATTTCCGCCATTATTTTAGCATTGGGCCCACTGTGTATCTTCTTTTTGGTGCCAATTATCGGCAAGTTATATGATCGCATTAATGCCAAAGGCCTGCTCTATATTTTAATTTTAATCGGCTGCTTCTCCATGCTGATACATCGACAGCTGGATTTAACCACAACTGCCATTTTTGCTGCCGTTGCCGTATTGATTCGCGATTTAGGCGTAGGCGCTATCAGTATGCCGGTTACCAACATGGGAATGCAGGAACTCCCCGCAGAGGTAAGCAGCCACGCTTCCGCCACCAGCAGTTGGGTACGGCAATGCGTTGTTTCCCTGGCTATTGGACTAATCAATACTTTTTTAACCATCCGCACAGATTACTATACAGCGCAGAATGCAGCCATTACCGATTCTGTACTGCAATATAATACCAGCTACACCATGGCCATGCAGGATCTGTTCACCATTGTTATTGCCATTACGTTGTTCGGTTTATTTGCGGTTTCCCGTATGAACTATCAGCGCTAAAGCATTTATAACCTAAAATCAGCAAAAGGAATTCTATAAAGGAGGCGGTCAACCCAATTTTGGCAATATAACACAGCTGATTTTGTTTTGTTTTATTTTCTGTTTCATTGGCATTTACGTACTAATCATTTTAATTTTACTACTTTTTACCACTCTTTTACTATCCTAAGGAGGTATTTCTATGAACACCACTCTTTCAAAAGGCGATATGATAAAATGGGCTTTTAATATTATTTTACCGCTTATCGTTTTTCTCATCCCCTGCAACGAAATCTTTACTATGCAGATGAAATTATTCTTTGTATCTACTTTATTCGCCATTCTATGCTTTGCCTTTGATACCATGAATCAGACAGTTGTGGCTATTACACTGCCCTTATTCTGGATTTTCTTCAAAGTAACAGAACCGGCCATGGCTTTTCAACCCTGGACCCAATATATTCCATGGATGATGCTGTCCGGCTTGCTGTTAGCCAATGCGCTGGAAAGCTCAGGTTTATTGGCCCGTATCTCTTATTTCTGTCTGGTAAAAACCGGCGGTACTTACAACGGTATTATCTGGGGGATTGCCCTGGCCTCTGCTTTTTTAACTTTATTTGTAGGGAACGTACTGGTTCCTATGGCCGCTTTAACTTACGGCATTTGTCTGGCGCTGAACACCGGTAAAAGTAAAGCCAGCGCCGGTATCATGTTAACCGCCGCTATGGGCTGTCTGGTATTAAACACTGTAAAAATGCAAGCGCCTGTTTTGATGATGGGTATTGGTCAATCAGTAACCGGACCATTAAATTTCTTAGGATACTTTGAATCCTTTTTTGTCAATCTGCCGGTATTCTTAGAATATATTTTCCTGGTATTTGTTGTAACAAAAATTTTCAAACCGGAAACTGCTATCGCCGGAAAAGAATTTTTCCAGAACAAATTAAACGAAATGGGTAAAATTACAGTTCGTGAATTAAAATGCGCTGCCGTATTGATTATTTTCCTGGTATTCATTCTGACAAAAGATATGCACGGTTTCTCTCTGGAATGGGGACTGGCAATCATCCCTATGCTGGTTTGCATGCCGGTTATCGGTTCTGCCACCAAAGAAGATGTACAGCGTGTTAATTACGGCTTTATCCTGTTTATTACAGCCTGCATGGGTATCGGCGCTGTAGCCGGTTCTCTGGGTATTGGGAAAATTTTGGTTGACGTTATCATGCCAATGCTGCAGGGCCAAAGCTATTATGTATTCTTCTTGATTGAATGGCTGTTGCTGGTTGTTCTGAACTTTGTAATGACACCGCTGGCTATGGAAGCTGCCTTTACCATTCCGCTGGCTACATTAGGTACTGCAATCGGTTTAAATCCAATGGCAATTTACTACTTTATGCTGAACGCTGTTGACCAGATCATTATGCCATACCAATACGCATTGTATATGCTGTTCTTTGCATTCGGCATCATCCACATGAAGGATTTCATGAAAATCATGGGAATCAAAATGATTGTCAACTTCATCCTAGTCTTTGGTCTGCTCTTGACCTGGTGGAAAATAATTGGATTCCTATTTGTTTAATCCTTATAAATTTTGCACACATCCTTAATATTGTATGATAATTTTCCGAAACAGAACCGTCATCCCGTATGGCGGTTCTGTTTTTGTGCTATCCTTTCCCCCTGCTCTCATGCTATAATAGCAGGAAGCAACCGAACGCTGCGCACAGTCTTATCAAAAATTCAGCAGCGCAATACAAATACAATAACAATACAGTGTACTTATAATCATGAAAACAAATGGAGGTTTTTTTATGTCTTTTCAGGCTTTATTGCAAAATGAAGCGATGGTGCAAGCCTTGGCCATGCAAAATATCACCGAGCCGACAGCCATTCAGGAGCAAGTAATCCCGCTGCTGATGGAAGGCAAGGATGTGATTGGTCAGGCCCACACCGGCAGCGGAAAAACGCTGGCCTATCTTTGCCCGATATTGGCCCATATAGATAGCCAATCCAAACAGGTGCAAGCGTTGGTACTGGCGCCCACCCATGAGCTGGTGATTCAGATTCACCGCCAGGCGCAGCTGCTTTGCCAGAACGCCAAGCTGGATATTCGCTGCCAAAGCATCATCGGCGAGGCCAATATCAATAATCAGATTGCCAAGTTAAAGGAAAAACCGCAGTTGATTATCGGCACACCGGGGCGCATTCTGGATTTGATCAAAAAACGCAAAATCAACTGCCAGACCATCCGCACCGTTATCATTGACGAAATGGACAATCTGCTGGACAACACCAATCAGCAGACTGTGCTGGACATTATCAAAAGTATGCTGCGTGACCGGCAACTGGCGGCCTTTTCGGCTACAGCCAGCAACCATACCATAGACTTGCTGCTGCAGCAAATGAACGACCCTGCCTTTGTAAAAATTGAAGCGCAGGCCAAAATGAATCCCAACATTGAGCATTTCTACTTAATCAGTGAGCAGCGGGAAAAATTTGTCCAGCTGCGCAAGCTGCTGCACGCTTTGGAAGAAGAATCCCGCCGCATTCTTATCTTTATGAATGACGGCCCTGAACTGGATTTTATAGTAGATAAACTAAATTATCACAAAATACGCACCTACAGCCTGCACGGCATTGTATCCAAAGAAGAACGGCAAAAAGCCATGGACGAATTCCGCCGCGGAAAAATAAAGGTGCTGGTATCCTCCGATTTGGCTGCCCGCGGTTTGGATATTCCGGATATTACCCATATCATCAATCTGGATTTCCCTGCCGAACCCAACGAATATATTCACAGAGCAGGACGCACCGCCCGCGGCAACAACCATGGGCAATGCTACAGCATCGTGAATCCGCGGGAACTGGCTGCCCTGCGCATTTATCAGCGTGAATTCGGCATTCAGGCGGCTCCGGTGCATTTGGTAAAAGGCAAGATCCTGCCCGGCGCTACCAAGGATTTTTATAAAGATCCCAACCGTAAAAAGAAATCCACAGAAAAACCGACAGGCAGCAAAAACGACAAACACACTGCCGACAAAAAAAATACCCGTTCCAAAACAACAGCGCCCAAACAACACAACAAAACCAACGGACGCAGCCAAACAAATCCAGCCAAAGAACGGGGACAACGGCAACGCCAAACCAACCGCCCCACCAAGGGCAAGCAGCAGCCATAATGGAATGATTTTGGCAGTCCGCAAAAAAATTGCAATTGTTTCACGTGAAACACACATATTAACCAAATTTACGGCTAACACAAATAGGTAATAAAAAAATGTCTGCCATCGGCAGGCATTTTTTTGTGCACATAAGGCTGGCCTACTATATGATTATGCAACTATACCAACCGTTATTGTGCTGACGCATAAAAATGAGAAAAAACAAAAAGTTGTCCCGGTTTCACCACAAAAAAAGCCAAAATGTAACAAAAGTGTAACCACTGCATGCTATAATAGCACCAGAGAGAACGAAAGATTTCCTTTGCTTTGCGGGAAATCGCTGAATCCCAGTCAGAAAAATTATACTTTT
>CALXUG010000065.1 GCA_944391625.1 uncultured Clostridia bacterium | reverse complement strand
TGTTAAGAGGCAGATGTTTTTTCCTCTGCCTCTTATTCTCAACTTTTTTCTTTACCCCAACTATTGACAAAGAACCCAAAAAACCGACCTTCTAAAAGCAGATATCAATCATCATCTGTTTTTAAAAGGTCGGTACTGTCATAACGCTTTATTTATTTTTACCCTGCTTATTCTCTCATGTCAACAAAATTGCCTGCTTTATTGAATCACGATCTCAATTACGCCAACAGAAGCAGGTGCAATTTCACCGGCTTGAAAGAATATGGTCAATCCTTCGGAAGTCCGATAATACTGCAGCAAATCCAAATGTTCTTTTACATAATCAGCAGCATCGGCATGGAAAGTGGCCGGATCAGACTGAATCACACCGCCAAATTGCTGCACCACTGTATCCTCTGCTTTAGACTGCTTCATATCCAGCAAATCGCCCAGAGTCATCTTTTCACCGTCAGCCAGGCTATAAGTTGCTGCATACTGATAATACTGCTGATTTCCTAAATTCTCTATTTCTACCACAGACAATTTTCCGTTTTCATTATACCGTATATCCGTTGCATAAGTAAAAACCGTTCCCGCTTCTGCATCGGTGATTGCTGCTGCCTGCTGCATAAATGCTTCGGCATTCTGCTGAAACTGCTGGTTCAGCCGCTCTATTACCGCTGTCGCTGCTTCGTCAGCCTCGCTGCTGGACACTACCGGATAGCTTAACTCCACTGTCCTTTCACCATTTAACGCTCTGGTTTCCTCGTGCAGCTGCACATCCACGCTGGACAAATCGGAGCCGCCGGCCTGACCGCAACCCGCTGCTAAAACTGTCAGCACAGCAATCATCAATACAATCGCTAATTTTTTCTTCATCTACAATGCCACCTTTATCTGTTTACTGCATACTTATTTCGGTGTCTGCAGCCGCTTCTCCTGCTGTATCAACAACAGATTCTTCTGTATAAACAGGCTCTATCTCAGCCAACTTGCCGATTACTACAAAGCGAGCCCGATAATTATCGCCGGATACACAGGTAGACAGTGTTACAAAGGAATCATCAATGCTGGCAGAGGCGGTACTCAAAACGGCAGAATTGCGCAGCACTTTGTCAAGCCATGCCTGCTTTGCCTGGTCGCTGGAAAAAGTCCGATCATAAATATCACTCAGCGCATCGGTGTGAAAAGCTGAAATAATTTCATACCGCCGATTGCCCTCCGGCGTCATAATATAAAATTCTTTGTGACCATCATAAAATTCCTGCTGACCAAACTTTTTCAGCACCGCAAACATTTTGCCATTTTTCATATTATGCCCATAGATAACTGTATTGGTATCGGCAAAAGCACCATCATTACGATAATCCATAAAGATACTGCCCGAACTGTTAGAAGAACCGTCATAGGTTTTATACAAATAGGCATCGTTGTTGATACCGCTCTGTACCACAGGATAATTGACCACCGTGTCATAAATCCAAATCCAACCCAGCACTTCACTATTTACATCCTGTAAATGACTAAAATCTATCGTGAAAGTCGGCCAAGTTATAGGGTCATCACTCTCAAATTCCAATTCCATTTCCGGCGCTGTTAAAAATTCTACCTGCGCAGCATCATACAACGCTTCTCCTTGACGATATTCCTGCCAGATCAAAAACAGATTGACGGCAGCATAAACAAATATGGCCAAAAAAACAGCGTCAGAATATTCTTTATCCACTTCTTTTTGTTCATGTTTCACTCCTACAGCAAAGCCATTCGTTTTTCCATCACTTCGGTATTAACAGAATATTTCACAGCAGTTTCTTTAGAAATTTTCTTTTGCTTTGCCAATTCCAGCAGGCTGGTATCCATAGTAATCATCCCTTCACCGCCGGACGATGCAATCAATGCATCCAGTTGATGAATTTTGGATTCCCGAATCATATTGCGCACAGCATTATTCAAATGCATAATCTCAAAAGCAGGCGTCAAACCGCCGCTTTCCAACGGCACCAGCTGCTGTGAAATTACAGTTTGCAGCACCATAGCCAGCTGCACCCGAATCTGCTGCTGCTGATTGGCCGGAAATACGTCAATAATACGGTCAATGGTATTGGCAGCCCCCACTGTATGCAGGGTAGAAATCACCAGATGTCCCGTTTCGGCAGCAGTCATCGCCGTCCGGATGGTTTCATAATCCCGCATCTCACCCAGCAAAATCACATCGGGCGCCTGCCGCAAACTGGCTCTCAGCCCGGATAAATAACTCTCCGTATCCAGCCCCACCTCACGCTGACTCACCGCACATTTGGCATTGCGGTGCAAATACTCGATAGGTTCTTCCAATGTAATGATATGTCCTTCTCTGGTTTGATTGATGCGGTCAATAATGCAGGCCAGTGTGGTAGATTTCCCGCCGCCGGCAGGTCCTGTCACCAAAACCAGCCCCTTTGTTTTTGCCGCAACAGACATCACGCCCTCCGGAATCTGCAACGCTTTATAATCAGGGATACCAAAGGGAATAATCCGAATTACCGCCGCCAAACTGCCCCGCTGTTTGTAAATGCTGACACGAAACCTTGACAAATGAGGCACTGTAATAGAAAAATCATCATCGCCGATTTCTAATATCTTAGCCATGCTGCGCTGTCCCAATTCATAAATTTCCTTTACCAGCTGTTCCGACTGCGGCGGCATAATTTTTTCTTCATTTACATGAACCAACCGCCCTTTTGCTTTATAGGCCAAAGGCATCCCGGCTGTAATAAAAATATCAGAAGCATGGTCTTCTACCGCTTTCTGCAGCAACAATTCCAATTCAGCCATCTTATCATATCCTTTCTATCGCACGCTATCACTGTATCATCCTTTATTCGCCATTCCAAACATCAATATGTTCATCATAGTTCCACTGTTTTGCCGCAATCACTTTCCATTGCTCGGTCTTTAGCCCGCCTTCCGGCTGCACAGCCAATTTCACCAGCAACTGTTCTTCGTCATTGATATCTTCTGTATAAGTGACATAATACAACACGCCCTGCTGCTCCACCTGCACACCCAACAAGCTTAACTGTTCCGGTGCGCCGCCCTTTTGCAGATGCTGATAAATTCGTTCATACATCACTTCACAATTCCAGTCTGCCTGGTAATACTGCTGGATAGCAGCTGCAGATTTTTCTGCCAGCTTGCGTTCATGATTGGCTGTCACAAAAGACAAACTGGAAAACACCGTCAGGCAAAGCACTGCAAATATCATCACAATAGAAGCGCTGCCCACATGAATGCCAGTCGACCTGCGTTTATCCTGCTCATTCCGCATAGGCTCCGCCTCCCCTGCTTGTTTTTACCTGCAGCTGAAACAACGCATCTTCTTCACCGTCATTTTCAAATACTGCAACAGCAGCTTCACCAGGTTGCTCCAGAGGATCAATCAACAGATAAAAACTGCTCTCATCGGCAGATGCCACCTGCTGCCATTCTTTATCATAATACACAATCCCATGATCCGCTGACATTGCACCGTCCAACAACTCAACAGCAGTGCTGATATCGCCATCAGCCGATTTATAACAACCAGCCGCGCTGCGAGCCGCCATAACCGCATTGCTCAGATTGTGGCTGTCCCGCGCCATCTGCTGCGCTGAACCAAATACATTGACACAAATCGCTGCGCAGATAGAAAAAAAGAAAATCACAATAATCAATTCCATCAAAAACAAGGTAGATTTCGATCTATTCTGCTGCTTCATACCAATCTACCCCTTTCCCGCTGCGCAGACCAATCAGCAGCTGCTCCTGCCGTCCATCCTCGCCAATGCACACCAGCTTCAGCAAATCCTCTTTCTGACGTGTTACCTGCAAATCCTGAGCCGGAATAATTTTTTGCCCATCCTCTGGCTGAAACTGCAATCCATCTTCAAAGAACAGCTCCCGCACATAACCGTCAGCATAATAAATCAGCGTTTTGTACCGGGTTTCTTCAAAGGTTTCATACAGCACCAACGCATCGGTACCGGCAAACGACTCCACATCTACCATGCCGGTTTCATCATAATGACGGATTTTGGCATCCAGATAAGACAGACAGGTACGCTCCGCATACTGTCCCTCCATCTTATCCACAATCCCCTGATAACCATTGGCTCCGGCTAACAACACGCTTAACACAGATGCAGCAAACAGACAGAACAGCACCAGAATAAAAACGATATCAATTGTATGATTTGCTGTTTTTATTTTCCGCATAATCGTCTACCTTTCCAGCACTGTAATATCAGGCATAATATTCTCTGCAAATACTTCATAATGTACAATATATTTTTCTTCATTAAGCTGCAGACCATACTGCTCCTGCAAATACTTCACATCCGGCGGATATCGGCCCTCCAGCGCATAGCAGCTGACCACCGCCCTGCGCAGATTATCCTCTGCCATCCGCAGGCCCTCCGCCTGACTGCTCTGCGCCGCATCCTGAAACCCGTACAGCATCACCAGCATAACCACTGCAAACAGCAGAATGGCTGCCCCGTTCTCTTTTAACCACTTCATAGGCGTCGCTCCTTATCCAATGGCTGACATAATACTCATTAACGGCAGCATCACCGACAGCAGAATCAGACCGACCATAACAGACATAATAATTACCAATGTAGGTTCTATCCGATTCAACAACGCTTCAATTTTATCATCTACCTGCTCTGCACTGCGGCGGGCCACTTCCGCCATTACCGGATCAATACTGCCTGTGCGGAATCCTACCGCAATCATACGACAATATAATGGCGCAAATAATCCGCTGGCCATACTGGCATCGGCAAAAGATTTGCTTTCCAGCAGCATTTCCCGCTTACACTGGGTAATCTTTTCCTGCATGGCAGTGCCGGGCACCAAACGGATGGCCATATCCAACGAATCATCAATATTCATGCCGCTGGCCAAAGTCATAACCAACGCATCAGCCAATCGGGAAGACGCTATCAGCTGACTGACTGTCCATTTTTCACTGACCCGCTGCAGCCAACCGGCAAACTGCTCTTTCTTATCCGGATTGCGAAGCACAATTGCTCCCGCAATCACACCAACCGCTACCACAGCCAACGCAATCAGCCCATAGCTGCCCAATACCTGCCCAATCTGCATCAGCGCCAACGCTACAGGAGATAAATCGGCTCCCAACTGCTGAAACACTTCCTGAAAAATAGGCAATACCTTAATTAGCAATACCAACACCACAAACAGCATCATAACCAGCAAAACGGCAGGATACATCACCGCATTGCGAATACTTTTCTGCAATTGCTCCAATCGTTCATAATAGCTGGCCAGAGCCTTAAACACATCTTCCAGATGCCCAGTCCGCTGTCCAATTTGGTTCTTTGTCAATAGTTGGGGTAAAGAAAAAAGTTGAGAATAAGAGGCAGAGGAAAAAACATCTGCCTCTTA
>CALXUG010000064.1 GCA_944391625.1 uncultured Clostridia bacterium | reverse complement strand
TAGGTCATTGCCGGGATATATTTAAAAGGTATAGAAACATTATTTGTTTCTATACCTTTTCTCTTTCTTCATCAGATTTTTTGGAATCAGGGGGTCCTCCTTGGCTTTTTTGTTATTATGTTTTCATAACGGAGAAAACAATCATAAGCAATAGAATGCTTTCTGAGTATGTTGTTTTTAATCTCTTTTTATAGCTGTTTTTTCATAATTGTTTTTTAAAACTATAAAATCCCCTCCTTCAAATTATATCCTTTTATTTGAAGGAGGGGATTATTTTTGAACTATTTATATTTATTAAGCAAATTGCTGAATCAGGAAATCAGATTCCTAATTTCTGCCATACTAAAGTTTACAAACCAGCTTGCTCGATACCGCTGAACAAGAATCCCATATGATTGGTTGCGTTCAGCAGAACGATACGCCATGTGCCTTCTTGATATTCCAATACATTGATACAGGTATTATCCTGTTTAATCTGCCAGAAATGCTCCATTCCCAATCCCAGGATGTCGCAGATGATGGCTTTGTTTACTGCATCGTGGGCTGCCACCAGGATTGTTTTATCCGGGTATTGCACTACATAATCATCAAAGGCATCTCTTACCCGTTTGCGTACATCTTCTAATGTTTCACCGCCGCCCGGCATTTGCACCAGATGGGGATTGGTATGCCATTGCTGGAATTCTTCTGGATATTGAGCGGCAATATCCTTTGCCAAAATCCCTTCCCATGTGCCATGATTAATTTCCAACAACCGTTCATCGGCAGCCACCGATAAATTGTGCAAATCAGCGCAGAACTTACAGGTCTGATAAGAACGCTGCAATGGACTGGAAATACACAAATCAATTGGTGTATTGCGTAATCCTTCTGCCAACAAATGCCCTTGCTTTAAACCACGCTCACTGAGTGGAGTATCCTCTTGCCCCTGATAGCGGCCTTCTACATTCCAGGTGGTTTCTCCATGACGAACTAAAATAATTCTTGTCATAATCCTTATTCCTTTATCGAAAATAAATTACGCTTCACAATGAATCAGTTTTACATCTAAGATTCCTTCAATGCCAGACAGTTGCAGCATAATATCGTTGGCAATATCATCGCCGACAGCGATTGCCATGATATTGGTACCGGACTGGGTGGTGCTGCCTACCTGCATGCCATTGATATTGATACCTGCGCGTCCCAGGATGGTAGCCATCTGACCAATCATATTTGGCTGGTCAATATGAGGAACCAACAGCAGATAACCTTCTGGAGTAAAGTCGATACGATATTGATCGATCTGTACAATTTTTGGCTGTTTGCCATCAAACAGTGTACCGGCGATGATGTGTTTTCCATTGCTGGTGGTAATTTTAACAGTGATGGAAGTGGTATAGTAACCAGGTTTGTGCGATTTGCTTTCTTTTACATTCAAATTCCGTTTTTTCGCTAACCCAGGTGCATTTACATAGTTTACGCTGTCCTGCAGAATTGGATTCAACAATCCTTTCAGGAATGCAGTGGTGAGATGCTGTGTCTCGGTTTCGGACAATTCACCGGTATATTCGATTTCCACTTCCTGAACAGGGCCGTCAGCCAGATAAATGGCAATGGTTCCCATCCGTTCAGCCAGGCTGAAATATGGCTGGATAACAGCAGCCACACTTTTTGGAATTGGCGCCATATTCACAGCATTCATAACCGGTTTGCCGTTTAACGCATCGATAACACCATAGGCAACGTCAACTGCTACCCCTACCTGTGCTTCAATGGTAGATGCACCCAAGTGAGATGTCTGTACCACGTTGAACATACCCAAGAATGGATTGTTGGTGGTAGTCAATGGTTCATCTGGATATACGTCGATAGCAGCGCCGGCCACTTTACCGGATTTTAAACCATCTGCCACAGCGTTGATATCAAAGCATGCGCCGCGGGCACAGTTTACCAGACGAACACCGTCTTTCATTTTTGCAATGCTTTCTGCATTAATCATATTTTCTGTTTCTTTGGTCAGCGGTGTATGGATGGTGATATAATCAGATCTTTCCAGCAATGTATCAAAATCAACCAATTCGATACCAATCTGCTGCGCCCGTTCTTCTGTAATATATGGGTCATAACCGATTACAGTCATTTCCATAGCCTGCATTCTTTTTGCCACACGGCTGCCGATACGGCCTACACCAATGATGCCCAATGTTTTGCCATATACCTGAATACCGGTAAAGCTTTTGCGGTCCCATTTCCCTTCCTGAATAGAATTGTGCGCCTGTGGGATATAACGGGTCATAGCCAGCATCATACCGATGGTATGTTCAGTAGCGGCGATGGTGTTTCCTTCCGGTGCATTTACCACAACAATACCGCGGGCAGTTGCAGCCGGAATATTGATGTTATCAACCCCAACACCAGCGCGGCCGATCACTTTCAAATTGGTAGCAGCGTCAATTACTTCCTGTGTAACCTGTGTCTGGCTCCGTGTTACCAAACCATCATATTCACCAATGCATTTCAACAATTCTTCCGGCGGCATATTGGTTTTTACATCTACATCAAAATGTTCCCGCAGCAGAGCTACGCCTTTTTCGCTTACGTCATCACTTACTAAAATTCTCATAATGATAAACCTCCAAATAAAATATTTTAAATGTTATCTTTCATTCAAATCTATATGCATGGCTCCATAATAGGATTGCCATAATAATGCCAAACTGGAACAATCTTTGCAGCGCCCTGCTTTTATTGGTGGGACTGCTGATATTGCTGCATAAAGGCAGCCAGTGCCTGACAAGCCTCCAACGGCACTGCATTATAGGTGGATGCACGGCAACCGCCTACAGAGCGATGCCCATTGATGCCGATAAAACCGGCAGCTTTTCCCTGGGCAATAAAGTCTTTTTCTAACTCAGGCGTTGCCAGATTAAAGGTGATATTCATATTGCTGCGAAATGGTTTTTCTGCATGACCAATATAAAAACCGTTGCTGTTGTCAATCACATCATAAATCAGCTGCGCTTTGGCTGCATTATTTTTTTCTACCGCATCTACGCCGCCTTGCTCTTTAATCCAGTGCAGTGTTTTATTAACCATATAGATGCAAAAAACCGGCGGTGTATTATATAAAGAATCTTTTTCTGCAAATGTAGCGTATTTTAACATGGTTGGCAGTTCTGTTTTGGCAGTTGCCAAAAACTCTTTCTTGATGATAACAATGACCACACCGGCAGGCCCCAGATTTTTTTGCGCACCGGCATAAATCAGATCAAAATCTTCCACATTTACTTTGCGGGATAAAATATCGCTGGACATATCGCAGATTACCGGCACATCAAACTTAGGAAAGGTTGGATACTCGGTGCCATAAATGGTGTTGTTGGCTGTTAAATGTACATAGGCAGTATCCGGTTTTATTTCAAACTGCTGCGGAATGTAGCTGTGATTGCGGTCAGCGCTGGAAGCGGCTTCGTATGCTTCGCCAAAAAATTTTGCCTCTGCCATAGCTTTTTTAGCCCAGACACCTGTATTTACATAAGCTGCCCGCCCTTTTGTCAGAAAATTGGCTGCCACCATCATAAACTGGGTGCTGCCGCCGCCCTGCAAAAAGAGAATTTCATAATTGTCCGGTATTTCCATTAATTCACGCAGCAAATCTTTTGTTTCCTGATGCATGGCAGCATACTCGCTGCTGCGGTGACTCATTTCAATAATGCCCATGCCGGTGTCCTGATAGTTTAAAAATTCAGCCTGCGCTTCCTTCAGCACAGATTCCGGCATAGCAGAAGGGCCGGCATTAAAATTATAAGCACGTTTCATAATTGATCATTCCTCCTTAAAGAGATTACCATATGCAGCTTCAAAAATTTTGATTGAAACGCTTTTGCCTGTTTCACTGCTATGATTCGTAAACATTGAGGGCGGGAGAATTTTTATAAAAAAATAGAGAAGCGTCCCCATATGTATGGGGCGAGCTTCTCTTAAAGTTCTCGCGGTGCCACCCAAATTAAGCTTGCGGCCATCTTTATGTTGGCTGTATCGGGCCAACCCGTCGAATTCATCATTCGCCGCTCCAGAGCGGAACATCCATGCATTGCTGCTGCCTTGCACCAACCGGCAGCTCTCTGAAAGCGCAGACACAGTGCTTCTCTTTCATTGCGTAATAAGCTGTATTTTGATAAGTAAGTTTATTATAACAACTGCAAAAAATACAGTCAACCTAAATTTATAGCATAAATTTTTATTTTATCGGTCACTGCGCAGTTTGAACAACAGAAATGCCGATACCACCAAGGCAGCTGCATAAAGCAGAGCAAAAATGAACAGCGTGCTTTGATAGGTAGAAAGTGCTTCTTTGGCCCAGGAAATAATACAAGGACCGGCAATACCGGCCATAGCCCAGGCAGTTAAAATACGGCCATGGATAGAACTCAAATGCTTGGTGCCGAACACATCGCTGAGATAAGCAGGAATGCAGGAGAATCCGCCGCCGTAGCAGCTCATCACGATAAATAAGAAAATCTGGAACAAAATCACATTACCCACATTGCCTAAAACCAGCATGGCGATGATTTCCAACACAAAGAACGACGTATACACCACATCGCGGCCAAAATAGTCCGACAGCGTTGCCCAAAATAATCGGCCGCCGCCGTTAAACAAGCCCATAACACCTACAATGCTGGCCGCCGCCAAAGCGGTCATACCGGTCGTTTCCTGCAAAATCGGGGATGCTACCGACAGCAGCGCAATACCACAGGTAATGTTGATAAATAATAAAAACCACAATGCATAAAACTTCCATGTTTTCATTGCTTCGTTGGCAGTAAACTGCTGGCGGCGATCCTTATGTTCGCCCTGTTGTTCCGGTAAATATCCCTCCGGAACCGGATGAATAAAAAATGCAGACAACGCAATGACAACAAAATATACAATACCGATAATATAGAAGGTATTCACCAGTCCAACCACAGTAATCAGATAGCTGATTACCGGGCCGGCTACTGCAGCCGCAAAGCCAAAGCCCATAATGGCCAGTCCGGTGGCCAAACCGCGGCGGTCATAAAACCAGTTTACCAGTGTTTTTACCGGAGTAATATAGCCGATACCCAAACCAATTCCGCCGATACAGCCGTAAAATAAATACAACAAAGGCAGAGATTGCTGGCTGATGGCAAAGCCGCTGCCAATCAGACCGCTGCAATAAAACAAACCGCACAAAAAGCCCGATTTCCTCGGCCCCATATTCTCGACGATTGTTCCCAAAAATGCCGCAGACATACCCAAAAAGAAAATAGCAATACTAAATACCCAGGATACTTGAGACAACGAAGCACCCAATGCGTCCATAACCGGATTAGTAAAAACGGACCAGGCATAAACAGCACCGATGCTGATGTGAATTCCTACCGCCGGAATAGCTCCGTTGAGCCAGCGATTTGTTTTCATTGGTATCATACCTCTTTCTGTTATAAATTATATAGCGCCATATAAAATTTAATATAACGACAGTAAAAGTATACAGCAGGATTTGCGGAAATACAAACTATATTTTGTCAAAAAGAATAATATAATTTGATTATTGCGGCAAAATATTTTTTTGCGTTGGTTATTGCAATTGTTTTGTATGAGAGATTGCGTGGCCGGCAGTCCTGTCTTTGCTGATTCTTCGTTCAAGGAGTGTACAGTTGGTCTGTCCTTTGCCCATGATAACGATTATACCGGTCGGCTTGTCCTATCTTTGCCTATCCTTCAGTGCGGTGGACACCAACTTGTTTGTTTCTTTCGCTATGGACTGCGTCCAGCTCAATGAAAACAAACTGCATTGCTGACCGTCGCAATTCAGAATTTTGGCAAAGGATAGGCCAGCCTTATGTGTGCAAACCAGGGAGATGTTTTGTTGCCGTTGTCGACATTGAAGCGGACAGGTGTGCAGTCTGTCTTGCTGAACTGGACGCAGTCCAAAGTGAAGCAGACTGACAAGCAGATGTCCACTGAAGGAGGGCAGGCAACAAACAATCTCCCGATAATGCAACATCACAAACAAAAATGTTTCACGTGAAACATAGTCATTAACCAAATGAATCGCAAATGGCGAGTTTTTATCCATGTTGGGAGAACAGATGATAAACAATCTCCCGACGATGGAATATTACAATCAAAAAAGATTTTTGCCGGAACCTTATCGCAAGCTGTCTGATTATGTTATAATAAACAACAGCAAAACAGTGACTACAAAAATAATGGAAGAAACAGAATATGATGTAAACGCAGGAAGGGGAACTAAAATGTTTCATTTTGTTTACGCCGATGAAGACGGCAACGGATATATTGACGAAGATTATTTTGCCCTGGGATTGTTGGGTGCACAATTTGTAGAGCCCACAGAAGAAGAAGTCATTCCACTGCCGGAAGGTGCCAGCCTGACCATGATTCCCAATCGCACACCGGTGGTGATTAACGATGAAGATCAATTTGTGCTGTATCCCGGTGAGGGCTGGGTGATGGGAGCGCTGCTGCCTCAAGGCTACACCCGTACTCTGCTGCCGGCTTTTGTCAACCATGATGGCGCTGCCGGTTTGCCTTTGTTTGGTTATGCCGCAGTATTTGCTCAGGATGGTGAGCTTTATGTGGCAGCCACACCTACTGATGAAGATTACAAATGGAATCCCCAGTATTTTAACACCGATGATTTGGCCGAACGGGTGGAGCAGCTGCAAAAGCAATTTCCCGAAAACCGCCTGTTAAAACAACTGGGCCATTGCGCGCTGACTTACGGATGCTTTACTGCCCAGAATATTTTTTATCATCGCTGGGAAGGCGGCATTCCCGTATCACCGGTTTGCAATGCCCGCTGTCTGGGGTGCATTTCACTGCAGCCCAGTGAATGCTGTCCTTCTCCCCAAAGCCGCCTGACCTTTGTGCCCACTGTGCAGGAAGTGGTGGAGCTGGCAGTCCATCATTTAAAAGATGCCGAAGATGGCATTATCAGTTTTGGACAAGGCTGCGAAGGCGATCCCAGCATGCAGGCCGATTTGATTGCCGAGGCCATTACCCAAATCCGGCAGCAAACCGATAACGGCACCATTAACATGAACACCAACGCCGGTAATACAGAAGGCATTAAAAAAATTGTAGACGCCGGCATTGATTCACTGCGGGTGAGCCTGAACAGCGGCACCAACGCAGTGTATAACGCTTACTATCGTCCTGTCAATTACACACTGGAGCAGGTGCGCCAATCATTGCGTTATGCCGCTGACCATGGTGTATACACCTATCTGAATCTGCTGACCTTTCCGGGTATCAACGATTGCACCGACGAGGTGGAAAGCCTGCTGCAGCTGGTGCAGGACAATGATGTAAAAGCCATTCAGGTGCGCAATCTGAATATTGATCCCCAAACCATGAAACCAATTATTGATTTATTACAGGGAGAACCGTTGGGTGTGCCGGCATTTTTAAATATTTTAGCAGAAGAGCTGCCCACCGTGGCAATTGGTAATTATACCAAGCCATTTCGCAGAAAAAAAGCTTGACTATTCCATTGGCGGACAGTATACTATAGAAATGCGATAGATAAATCGTGCCCATGGCAGAGAGGCTGTCATGTATATTCGATAAAGAGAAAGAGGTGTAAGGAATGAAAGAAGGAATTCACCCACAGTATGAAACTGTAAAAGTTATCTGCGCTTGCGGTAATGAATTTGAAACCAGATCTACTGCAAAACATGATATTAAAGTAGAAATCTGTTCTCAGTGCCATCCTTTCTACAGCGGTAAACAGCGTGTACATGCTGCTGCTGGTAGAGTAGAAGCATTCAACAAGAAATTTAAAAGAGGCTAATCAGTCTGAAGATAAGAGGGAGGTCTTCCGTTTTTATAGCGGAAGGCCTTTTTCGTTCTAATAGCGGGCTTGTCTTTTTTCCTTTTGGCGACGTTGTTGGTTTATGGATTTGCTTGTGTACCCTAAGTATGCGGCGCTGCATGCATAAACCAACGGCCTGGCCGGAAGAAAAAATCTCGTGCCCTCTGGTTGATGAAAAAGAGATTTTTTAGCAATCATATAGTTATATTTATTGAAGTAAGTTAAAAAATAATATCATTTATTATCCTAAAAAGGGTGTAGTCTGCGGACTGCACCTTTTTTACATGGAAAATCATACATCTGCGCACCACAAAAATATTTTAAAAGATGACATCGTTCTGCTTTTTTCTCTTTGCCGTCTTTTCCATCCAGTGTTTGCTGCATCTTTTGTCGAAGGAAAATGATTTACAGTAATTTCCTTTCACGTTATACTACATCCAACACAAAAAGGTAAAATCAGGAAGCGTGGAAGGAGAATGCCTATGGACAATGAGAGTAAAGCGGACGAAGAAAGACGGCATCGGCTTGAGGTGGAATCCATTGTAGCCCAGCTGCGGGCCATCGACGATATTATGTTCCGCAAACTATGTGAAAATATTGCCTTTGTAGAAGAAATCTTGCGTGTCATTCTGGAAGATGATAAAATAACAGTAGTAGAAGTTATTCCGCAGGACAGCATTCAAAATTTGCGGGGGCGTTCGGTTATACTGGACGCCTATTGCAAATTGGGCAATGGCAGCTACTGCAATGTGGAGGTACAGCGCAGTGACAACGATAATCACTTTCGGCGGGTGCGGTATCATGCCGCCTGCATTACAGCCAATGTGGTAGATCCGGGCGAACAGTTTGAACAAGTGGACGATTTAGT
>CALXUG010000063.1 GCA_944391625.1 uncultured Clostridia bacterium | reverse complement strand
GTATAAATTTTAAACCCGTAAAGCAAAAATTCTAAGTATTCGGAATAGAAAATACTTCTCATAAATCTTTTTCTCATAACCACATCTTATCAATTACTATTAATTATATTTAGTATAAAACCAATTATCTTAAAATGCAAACCATTTTTAACCAATTTCTTTGTGTGAAGGAAAAAAATTTTTTCACAACAGACACCAATTTGCTTCGCAGACAACAAAAAAGCTCTATCTATAAATGCTGATACACACGCTTCAGCATTTATGATAGAGCCTCTTATGTTACTATTCTTCTAAATTAGGACGAATGGTGCCTTCCCGCACCATCTGCACAAACAAAGGCGCCAATTTTGGATCAAACTGACGGCCTGCTTCTTCTTCAATAATTTGCAGCGCTTTTTCTACCGAATACGGCTCCTTATAAGAACGACGGGAAACCATAGCATCAAAACTATCCGCAATACACAAAATGCGAGCAGACAAAGGAATATCCTCACTGGCAATCCGTCGCGGATAACCATTGCCGTCCCACCGCTCATGATGCCCAATCACTGCCGGAATTACATAATCAAGCGATGGCAGATGCCGAATAATGCCGATGGAGTTTTCCACATGCTGCTTCATAATTTCATATTCTTCTGATTCCAGACGGCCCGGTTTATTCAAAATCTGCTCCGGTATGCCGATTTTACCAATATCATGCAGCAAACCCGCCTCCTGAATGATTGCCACACTTTCGCCGGTCAAACCATAGCATCGAGCAAAATTGGTGGCATAGGCAGATACATTTTTGGAATGGCTGAACGTATAATGATCTTTGGTATCAATGGTGGCTGTCAGTGCATAAATAGTGGACGCATATTCGGAGTAAATGCCCTCCTGATATCCGGTGCCGCCTTCGGCTGCATTGGCACGATCATCTTTTACCTCGCCAATCGAATAAATCACCACTTTGTTTTTACCGCTGCGTTTAGCCTGATACAAGGCCAAATCTGCATTATCCATCAACTGCTTCATATTGCTGGCCGCATAGGGAATAGAACAAATGCCTGCACTGACCGTCAGCACCTTTTGCCGATACAGCGGATTGCGCTGCTGTTTGTTAATATCCACTACCTGCTGCCGGATATTATTGGCTACTGCCTTAGCAGCCAATACATCATACTGAGGCAATATCACAGCAAATTCCTTGCCATTATACCGCGCAATATAGCCATTTTCCCCCACACATGCCTGCATTACCAACGCCACCTGCCGCAATGCCTGATCACCTTCTTCAGTGCCATACAGCTGATTATACAGCTTAAAATCATCTACACTGATAAGAATCAAACTGAGAGAACCATTGCGTTTTTGTTCCTGCTCCAGCTCCCGTTCTAAAATCTCATAAAAATATTTTCGGTTGATCAGATTTGTCAAATCATCGGTACGCGCTTCCAGATAAACCTTCTCATAAAGATGAGAATTTTTAACTGCGATGGAACTGATGGCGCGAATAGAATCCAGAAAATTGAGATCATCATAGGTAAAACTTGCATTTTTCTCTTTGCCGGTCAACATAATAAAACCTACCAGCATGCGCTCTTCCATTAACGGCACCAGACATTCAATTTCCAGGTTTTGCAGCATACTTTTTTCTTCTTCCCACATGGACTTATAGGCCACTGTCCGGCGGAAATCCTTCAGCAGCAAGCTGCTGTTATGCTGAATCAGCCATAGCACGATGGGATTATCCGCTTTAAAATAATAGCTGCGTTTATCCAAAGGGCTGGTACTGTAAGTAACGGCATACTCACTGCCGGTACGATTGGGCAAACAAACATACACCTTTTTTACACCAATGGTATCCTGGATCACCTGTACCATCATATCTAAAATTTCATCAATCTTTAAACTTTTTGACACCGCTGTACTAAATTCTTTTAACGTTTCTGAGCGAGCAATTTCCTCACGGATAAAAACCTTGTCAATCAACTGCTTCAATAATTGATAAATTAACAAAGTAGCGCCCAAAAAGATAACAGAGATCAGTAAAATACCGGTGGTTTCTTCAAACTGAAAATTTGTCCGCAAAAATCGATATAACGGAAATGCCGTATTACTGAACAACGCCAGCGAACACACTGCCGCGATCATGTAGCAGCTGCCCTTTGATACTAACAGCGTCAGTTTAAACATGCGTCGGGCATACAGCACATAAAACAGGCAAAGTACATTGACAACCCCAGCCAGAATGTCCACCGGAATGCCTTTAAACCAGGGCAGAAAAATTACAACATTGCCGACATACAGCAATAAAATGCCCGCCACAACGGGAATAAACTGATGGCGGATCATTTCATCCTGCTTGCCCTGTTTCCACAATAAATAAAACATCTGTACACTAACCCCAAAGGTTACACCGTACAAAATCAAAACCTTCCAGGTTATATGATAAATAAACGAGACCGTACCATCAGCTGCTGTCACCAACTCCGGCGGCGCCAAAAGACTGCTGGTTAAAATATTAAAGCCATTGGCCAAACAGGCCAAGATAAGCCAAAACTTACACCAAAACGGTGTGCTCACGCCTACAAATTCCTGCGTAAATCGAAAAAAAGCATAGGGCGCCAGCGTCAAGCCCAAAATAGAAACGTGATACCAAAAATCAACACCAGGCCATAAAAGACTGCGCATACCAAAAGAACCGCCGGTCCACACAATCATACATACAAGCACCATCATAAAGGTATGAATCAGCTTATTCTTTTTGGCAGCCAGAAAGGTCAGCAGCAAAAAGACATAGCAAACCAAGGCAATGGTCGATATAAACGCATAGTCCTTCGTCATGTTGTCCTTCCCCCTCTGTATGCCCAATCTACTGTCATCTGCATCTGCAGCAGTTCTTTTACTTCATAAACCGACGGATTCATTTTACGCAGCTGCTTTCCGCTGTGCTGCTCATAGGCGGCAAAACTGCCGCACTTTAAGATAGTAATCTCCAAAGGGTCAACGCCCAAAATCCGTTTCAAATCCGTATAATCCTGGTCTACATATTTAAAGTAGACGCTCATATGCTCCCGTAAAATTTCTTTGCTGACAGCCTGTGTTGCCAGACAATTCGGCGCCATTTCCACATAAAGATGCAGTAGCGGCCTTTTTTCTTCATTATATTCTTTCATGGCTATCCAGTTTACAATATCCAGACGGGATAATTCTATCACACTGGCAATAGAATGCTCAGAAATCCGTGTAAAACCGGCAATATCTATAATTGTTGGAATCCGGTCGATATAATGAAACCGGGGAATTCGGGTGTGATCCGCCTGATTTTCCAAACCCACACAACGGTATACATCCCCTACCCGGTAGCGCACAAATGCGCCGCCCTTCAGCACAGAAATCACCAGTTCGTATTTCTCACCGGGCAGCACCTCATTCATCAGACAGGTTTTAGGCTGATAAGACGGGTCGGATAAATTCCGCTCCATTTCCGCTTCCGGAATAAATTCATAAAAACAGGTGTCCGGAAAGAAATACATGCCATCCCTTGTCCAGGTTTCTGTCCCAATGCAGCTTGGCTCTGTACCGGCAAACAGCTCCATGGGGCGAATGCCCCACAAGTATTCCAGATCATCTTTATAACAGTGGTTGTCTGTACCTGCCACCATAAATCCTTTTAGCTTAAATAAATCTTTAGGCAATAGCTGCCTGTGTTCTTTTTTGCAGCGATATTTTGCGTGTATCAACCGCGCCAACATAGGAACCGAGCAGGACATCACACTGCTCTTACCACTGCCGGAGGAGCCCAGTTCAGTAAGACTCAGGCTGACAAAATAAGCAACGCTGCCCAAACCAAAGAAAAAATCAATCCCTTTGGAAAGCCCCATCTTAAATCCTTTTACATTACGTTCGCCAAAAGACATGGCAACTGCTTCCTTAACAGGCGGCAAAAACTGTATGGAAATTTCATCATTCAAGGCAAGGGGAAACAGCCCTGTCGCATAAGGCAACGGTGCCAATCCGTATAAAAAAGTGTCGTAAGCACGAACATCAAACACACCTTTTTCTTCTGTTGTAGACAAAATCATACATGCTAAAACATTATTGCGATATGTATCCAACATGCTTTTGGTATACGGCGCCACTTTTACAGGGTGACGTCCGCCCTCCCAAGTGGTCTGAATCCAGATAATAGGCTCATCGGGCAATACATCGCCCCGTTTTTGAAGCAAAACGTCAGCATAATCCTCATAAGAAGTCAGCGGTATCACCTGACGAAATTCATCAATGGTGGTAATTTCCCTGCCATGTAAAAACCGTTGCCCCAATGCACTTTTACCCCACAGCATAATTTGCTCCTGCATCAAACGATTTTGAATCTGCATATACTCTTCTATAGATAAATCCAGAAACCCGCAATACTCCTGCCAGATTTCCTCCTGAGTCAGTTTTTTCAATTTCTGTTCAAATTTCATTTAGTCACCAACTTTCCGCAGAGTCAAAATACAATTTTTTAAGCTTTTTACATTAGGCAATAAAAAGGGGACCTGTTGCTTATATTGAGCATAATCAGTAAATATGCGGGGAAAGGTGTAATAATCCTGTACCAATACATAACCTATGTTAAACAAACTATACCAAAACGCCAACCAAAACAGCGCTGCACCACCCAAGGCAAGCCACAAGCAGCAATAAAATCCTGTAAACCAAAGTACCCCCGGATGACGGCACAAGGCATACATCCCTTTATCATAGGTCTTTGCGCCCGCAGTCTGATCCACATAGGTTTCCTGAAAGGGCAGCGCAAAAAACAACGTATAAATTAAAAGCCCCAAAAATAAGAGCGCGCAAAATAAAAATCCAAATTTTATACTATGCCGGAGCAGCATCTGCAAACCTTGCGCCCACACCAAAACAGCTGTACAACCGGCTAAAATTGTAAAGCCAAACAAAAAAAAGGGACGTACCAAACGCGACCAGATATTCGGCAATAAATTGGCTTGTCCCAGATCATATAACACAAATAACAGAAAAACCAACCATCCTGAAAAAAATCCAACCATAAGCCATCCTCAAATCATTTAACATTTCTCTACATTCCCATGCAAAATCAATATTCTTTCTGCAAATTTTATGATAACATGAATAATTTTTCTTTTCAACACTTAATTAAAATCCTATGCGTTTTGACGCAAAACCAACGCTAAAACAGGAAAGATTACAAAAAAACGGAGTAAAAATCATTAAAATATGAACATATTCACAATATGATAAGAAGGTTCTATCACATACATTGCAGCAAAAAAACAGCGCGGCAGAAATTTCTACCGCGCCATAAAAACCTTCTCTTTTGGCAACTCCTAAACATAGCCGCCATAAACACTTTATTCTTCAGTTCCCTCTTCCTCTTTTGCAGCAGCTACTATGGTCTCATACTCTTTTAACACCGCCGTTTGAATCATTTCTCTTGTTGCACTAGAAATTGGATGGGCAATATCTTTATATTCACCATCCGGCATTCTTTTGCTAGGCATAGCTACAAACAAACCTTTTTCGCCTTCTACTACTTTAATATCATGTACTGCAAAGGCATCATCAAATGTAATGGATACAACTGCTTTCATACGCCCCTCGGTATTTACCTTTCTTATTCTAATATCAGTTACAATCATGCTGTTCACCGCCCTTCTGTCATGACTTAGAATGTTTCCATAAACTTATTATATCGATAAAATAGATTTATTTATGATTATATCTTACCGTACTTTTCATTCTTTTACAAGGAATAAAATGTAATTTTGCTTCTTTTTTCACCTTAATTGCAAAAAATATTAAAAAATGATGCATAGTTTCATAGTTTTTTTCATAACTACAGTATATTCATATCTCCAAACAAAAAAAGAACCTGATTGCGCCCATTTTGGCAATCAGATTCTTCTGGTGGTATTATCTGCTACCCACCGTTTTGTAAAATAATCTTCCAGTTCTTCTATTCAGTTCTTCTATTATCGAAGACTTAATTCTATCGAGGACTTAATTCACCCTTTTCTTCCATCTGCGAAATCATAGCATTTTCCGCATTTTCAATATGCTCACGGGCCAGCTGCGCCGCCAGCTCACCATTGCGCTCGGACAATGCTTCCACAATTTTTTTATGTTCTTCCAACGCCGTTTTACTTCTGCCCGGAGTGGATAACGATGCTGCGCGGAACCGCTGCAGCTGCTCCTGCAGAATATTGATAAACTGCACCAAACGCTGATTATGCGCTGCCTGATAAATAATATCATGGAAACTGCTGTCAATATAAATAATGCTGTCCAAATCACCCTTATTAGGCTTATCCTCTTCTTCCGATTCCCGCAGCACCTGCCGCTCCAGAGCATCCAGTTCCTCTTCGGTAATTCGTTCTGCCGCCAGTGTAACAGCCAGCATTTCCAATGCAGAACGCACTTCATATACTTCATGGATATCCTTCATGGAAACCCCTGCCACATAAGCCCCTTTACGCGGCACCATTACCACCAGACCCTCCAGCTCCAGCTTACGAATGGCTTCCCGCACAGGCGTGCGGCTTACACCCATTTCATCAGCCAGCTGAATTTCCATCAAACGTTCCCCTGGTTTCAATACCTGTGTAATAATAGCATCCCGCAATGTTTCAAACACAACATCACGCAATGGTTTATAGCCATCCAATTTAATAGGAACCAACTTTCTTCCACTTTGATTATTTGTTGCCATAAAGCTTCACCCTTTCTTTCAGCATAGACTGATCCACTGTCCGCGCCAGTATTGCGCCCGGATATTTTCTTCTGATTCTATAATAGTATTTCTGCGCCTGATACTTTTCGGCAAAAGCAGCAAACACCGTGGGGCCGCTGCCCGACATCAACACATGCTGACAGCCGAAACCTATCATCTGCGTTTTTAATTTTTCCACATTGGGCTGCAGCCGAAACGTACTGTGTTCCAGCAAATTACCCAAAGATGCCAACACCTGCTGCCGATCTGCCGCTTGCAAGCCCTGCACACACAAATCCACATCAGGATGATGAGAAATCTCCTCCAGATGCAGATTGCCATATACTTTTGGCGTAGACACGCCAAAAGGAGGCTTGATCAACACAAAATATAAGGACGGACAATCAGGCAGCGATGTGATTTTTTCACCTCTGCCTGTAGCCAGCGCCGTCGGCCCACCCAGACAAAAAGGCACATCCGAGCCCAGCTCTGCAGCCAGCTGCTCCAGTTCTGGCAACTGCAGTCCCAAATGAAACATTTTATTAATGCCCAGCATTACACCGGCGCAATCGGTACTGCCGCCGGCCATACCGGCCGCTACCGGAATCTGTTTTTTTAAAGTTACCTGTAATGGCGGCACCTTGGGAAATTGCTTCTGCATCAAAAGCACCGCCCGCATAGCCAGATTATTCATATTGGGCGGAATATATTTATTATCTGTTACCAACCAATTTCGCGGCGCTTCCTCCAAAAAAATTGTATCCGCCAAATCAATGGCCTGCATTACCATAGATACTTCATGGTAACCATCTTCCCGTTTGCGCAGCACGTCTAACGCCAAATTAATTTTGGCATAAGCTGTAATCTTTGCTCTGGTCATTGCTTTGCCTCCTTGCAAAGAAAAAAATCTAAATACAAACTTCCTGCAATCGCTATGTATTTTATTACTTCTACTTTTCTGCCGCTGGCACAAAAATAGTACAAAAGCGGGGTTGCTGCAGCAAAAAAACTCACCTTTTGTGCAACAACCCCTTCGTTTTTATTCTTGTTTTTATTATACTAAATACAATATCGGCCAGTCAAGATTTTTCATACACCGGATTACACAAAAATGCCTTGTCACAGCCTGTCGAACTACTCTTATTTTACACATTTCTAAACTGCCCCTGTTTTTTACTGTAAAATACCCTTACAACGGCAGCGCTGCAAAGTCAAACATCGGCTTTTTACAAGCTCCATGCTCACACAAATAGTATGCCGCCCCCTGTTGGGGAATGGGATAATCAACAGTAAAAGGCGCGCAGACAGCTAGCGTTTCTGCATTTTCTTCCGTTTTCAGCAATATAGACAAGCCATAACCCGGATTTGCCTGCAGATACCGTTTCAACTCCTGCGGTACTGTCTGCCTGGTCACACAAACCAACTCTTTATGAGGATACATCCCTTCCAGCATAGCCAACAATGCAAAACTATGTCCAATAGGATACTGTTCCGCTGCACCGGCCAAAAAACATAACTGACGCCAGGCAGCTTGCTTCCATTGCGGTTTGCCTGAAAGTACTGCTAAATGCTGCAACAGCACAGCCGCTGCCGAATTACCGGAAGGCATAGCACCATCATAGATCTCCTTCGGCCGCACGATCAATCGCTCTGCATCATGAGCCGTCAAAAAATATCCGCCCTGTTCTTTATCTTCAAATAGATCTATCATCTGCTCTGCACGCAACATCGCCTGCTGTAAATACACCGGCTGAAATGTGACCCTATAGAGTTCCAACAACGCCAGGCCATACATCGCATAATCGTCCAACTGTCCGGCATGAGCCGCCTCTCCGTCCCGCCAGCGCACATATAATCGGTTTTGCCCATCCACCATATGAGTTTCCACAAACTGCTGCCCTTTTATTGCCGCCTGCAAATAACATTCGTCTTCTAAAATTTGTCCCGCTCTAGCCAAAGCAATTATAGCCCAGCTGCTCCAGGCAAGCAGTACCTTGTCATCCTTATGCAACGCCGCGCGCTGTTGTCGATAGGTATATAACTGTTTCAATCTGGCATCGTTTATCGGCCATCCCATCCCCGACTGACCGATGCGATTAGGAATACTTTTGCCTTCAAAATTACCCTTGTCCGTAATCTGGTACAACGCATTAAATGCCTGTCCGTCTTGTTGCCCCAGCACATTTATCACTTCCTGCGGCATCCAGACATAATATTTTCCTTCCACACCGTCACTGTCCGCATCTTGACCGCAATAAAAGCCGCCCAAATCATCTGTCAGCTCCCGCAAAATATAATCGGCAGTTTGCATACTGACTGCGGCATATTGCTCTTGACCCGTCAGCTGATAAAGCTGCAAATAGGCCAGCAGCAGCAACGCGTTATCATACAGCATCTTCTCAAAATGAGGCACCAACCAATGTCGATCTGTAGCATAACGGGAAAAACCTCCGCCGATATGATCATGAATGCCGCCTTGTGCAATACCCTGCAATGTCCGCTGCACCATGTCAATACCCTCTGGCTGCCGTTCCGCTGTACTATAAGCCATCAAAAACAACAGATTATGGGCCGCAGGAAATTTAGGCGCATTACCAAAACCACCCCATGCCTTATCAAACTGCTGTAAATACATCTGATACGCCTTGTGCAGCAAGTCCTTGCTTGGCTCTTTTTCTGCAGTTGCCGAAAGCTTTTGCACTGCTGTTGTAATCTGTTGTCCTCTATGCAATAAATCGGCTCTGTCCTGCTGCCATAAACGGGATACCGTTGTCAATATATCTGTTAGCCCCGGCTGCCCATATTGGCTGTGCTTTGGAAAATAAGTGCCCGCAAAAAACGGCTGCTGCTGCGGTGTCGTAATGATCGTTAACGGCCAGCCGCCCGACCCCGTCATAGCCTGACAAACAGTCATATATACCGCATCTATATCAGGACGTTCTTCCCTATCCACTTTTATACACACAAAATCCTTGTTTAACTGTACCGCAATCTCTGTATCCTCAAAGGATTCATGAGCCATCACATGACACCAGTGACAAGTAGAATAGCCAATACTCAAAAAAATCGGTTTATCCTCTTTCTGAGCCTTCGTGAACGCCTCATCACCCCAAGGATGCCAGTTCACCGGATTATTTGCATGCTGCAATAAATAGGGTGACTTTTCATCTATCAGCTGATTAGGAATATTGCTCGTTGTACCCATAAAATCACGTTCCTTTTCACTATTTAGTAATAGTACTAGCGTTTCCCTTTCCAAGTAAGCATATACACCCATCGTATCATGTATCTTTTACTGGCAAAACAGCTCTGCACCACAACGATACAGAGCCATACTCCTTACTATTTTTTCAAAATCTCCTGCACATACTCCAACGGCAATCCCAACTTTTCCGCAATCACCTCAGCGGATAACACGCCGTCTAACGCTTGTATTGCTTTTTTCACGCCTAATTTTTCGCCCTTTTCCAAGCCGCTGCGTTCGCCTTCGATTCTTCCAGCGGCCCTGCCTTCAGCCCGGGCTTCTTCCGCTGTGACTGCCAATGCTTCATCCATATTCCATTCTGTAAACAGCATGTTCTTCACCTCGCTTCCATGTTTGCTCAAAAACTCTCCCATAATACCACAACGATACAGAGCCATTCCCCTTACTGTTTTTTCAAAATCTCCTGCACATACTCCAATGGCAATCCCAACTTTTCCGCAATCACCTCAGCGGATAACACGCCGTCTAACGCTCGTATCATCTGTTTCCTTCCCTTTTCTAAACCCAGCTTTTCGCCCTTTTCCAAGCCGCTGCGTTCGCCTTCGATTCTTCCAGCAGCCCTGCCCCTTGCTTCACCTTCAGCTCTGGCTTCTTCTGCTGTGACTGCCAATGCTTCATCCATATTCCATTCTGT
>CALXUG010000062.1 GCA_944391625.1 uncultured Clostridia bacterium | reverse complement strand
GGAGGGCAATCTCTTTGCAGAAAGTCCACCTCTGGATGGAGATTTCTGCTGACTGTCCAATCGTGGCAGACGCAGTCTGACTAAGATGGACAGACTAAGAAATGTCCAGAGCAGCGTGTGGACGCTGCAACAGATATTGCCCGATGAAACTTACACATAGCCGGATTTATTTATCATAATCTTCTACAAAAACATTACAAGCTCCAACCGAGAAAGCATAACAGACTGAATAAAAAAATTCACACCACAGAACTTCCTCCATGATGTGAATTTATGATAATATAAATCGACTGTTTTGTATCGTCATCTGCCAGAAGGGATGCTTAATAATCCCCGGGGTATTATGTTTATTGCTCACCATGAAAAAAATTAATGATGACGTAGAATTATTTCAAACAATTCATAATGACCGTAATCATCATCTCTTTTTCTTCTGGTCTTGATTCCGCTATCATAATTGTCAGTGCAACCAGAGTATGGTCATCTATTAGTTTTTTCCCTTCTATAAAATAAAACTCCGTTTTTATCCAAAAAATACAAAAACATAGTTGCCGCAATGCGTTTATTTCCGTCCAAAAAACTGTGATTTTTCGTTACAAAATATAATAGATGCGCTGCTTTTTCCTCCAGTGTCGGATAAATGTCCTGTCCGGCAAAAGATTGATAAATATTTCCAATACTTCCGGCAAATGAATCATCTTTTTCTTTTCCAAATAATTCAGACTCATTTCCAAATTTCATGCTCGCAATGACATTTTTACATTCCTCATATGTAAGAATATAGTTTGCCTGACTGCCCGAAGGACGTACCATACTTTGATGATCGTAAGAATCTAATAACTCTAAGGCTTCACTATATTTTTCTATAACAGATAAAACCTGCCTGCTGTCTAATTCATTTTTTGTACGCTTCATAATGCGTATCACCTCTCCCAATTGATTGATACGGTTATTATTTACTGCATATCCTTTAATAATGTATTGTTTTAAAACGGAATTTGCCCATTTTCGAAAAGCCACGCCTCGTCTGGATTTTACACGATAACCAACTGATATTATAACATCAAGATTATAATATTCTGTCATGTGTGTCTGTGTTTTTCCTTCTATTGCTCCATGCGGAGTGGTAGTCGCAAATTTTGCGACTACCACTTGACCTTCCAGTTCTTCACGTCTGGCATTTGCAATATGCTTTCCTATCGTTTTGATATCTCTGTCAAATAACTCTGCCATTTGGGTACGATTAAGCCATACAGTTTCCTCTTCTGGAGTTACCGGTACTTCAAGCTTAATTCCATTATCTTCAAATAGTACAATTTCCTTTTCCATATCTATTCGCCTCCATACCTTCCCACCAATATATTGTTTAGATTATATCATTTTTAAAAGATATTCAAAAGCTGCAATATTGGAAGATACTTTTACTTTTATAGGGACTGCAGCACCTTTCCAATATCTCCCTGAATACAGATAGACTTTTCTACAATTTCCTGCGGTACAGCCAAATCCTTCAGATTCAAGCAGACATAAACCCCATTTGGATTCTGCATCGTCATCTGCCAGAAAGGATACTTAATAATCCCGGGCGTATTGGCTCCAACTCCAAGTTCCAAAAACAAAATACGCATATCTTGATACCGCCTGATAAAATCCTCATAACGATTCGCCGCCGCATACCAGCCTTTATCCTGCACAAAGAAACTGTCGCACCTTAACTTCATTGTCATAGGTGTGCCGCATAAATACAGAAAAACACAAACGCTATGCGAAAAACTTCTCCATCACATAGCGTTTGTGTTTTTTATTTAACTGACTCCATGTATCGTTTTTTGACAGTTCCTTATCGGCTACTGGCACTGTTCCTTTATACAGTTATACAGTCAGATTTTTCAGCCAGCCCGATGCAGTTAACATCCAGACCAATGTTCCGCAAGCCTTTTTGCATATTTTTTTATACCATAACTTCCAACGTCAACAATGCCACTTCACCTTTACCGGGTTGGGTTCTTCGGCAACGGCTACTGCCTGTAGTGATGCCAATATGTCGGCAAAAGTTTCTTCTGCCAGTCGGTCATATACATCCGGCTGTTCTTGGATGCCCACCCTGTCATATACCATGGCTGCAATTGCATAAAATACATAGCCAAGGGCAGCGGTGGGCAAATAAACAGCGCTGCATGCCGTTGCCACAGCCCGAACCGCCGCCTGAGCTACCACATCTTTTTCGTAGGTTTTGGCCAGCTGGTTGGTTTCCTTTACCACCGCCTTGATTTCTTTCAAAGAAACAACGCCCTCCCAATATTGCCACGCCGCTGCCAACGCCGCAGAAATAGCCGTACTCTCCTGACAGCGGGCGTTATAAATGGGGACTATCTCTCTTTGGGCAAAGGTAACCGCCCACTGCCCCAAAGTAGCCTGACTCTGGGTTTCGATCAAAGCCATCATCGCAGTGGCAGATGGTCCAGTTACATCGCCCAGCATTTTTCTTGGTTTTGCCATACGCTTCACTCCTTCTCCTGATGCCAATAGCCCTTTTCTACAGCAGCTATCATAGCTCCTGTTACCGCAAAGGCTTCTATCAAAAATTCATACTTCAATACGATTCTGTCATGTTCTATCAGATGGGGAAACCGAGCCGTTATCGTTTTTTTCAGCCCAGAAGAATCCACCCTGCCGCCATTATGTACCAGAGCATTGCGAAGTTTCCGAATCCAATCGAATTGCTGCACGGTCTGCGCATCAAAGACAATCCGCAAATTTCCCTGTTGATTCAAAAATTGCACATATTGGTGAACCAGCGCCCCCCGATAAGCTTTGGCAGAAAACACAACACCCTGCTCTGCTTCCACCAAATTTACCAAGTCAGTAAGAAAATTTTCATACAGCGTATACAGCATCAGAAAGACCGCCTGATACTGATACGGCAAAAGATAGGTCTGATCGGCAAAAAAGGTTTCCTCATATAAATACCGAACCTCCGCCGCTGTATTGTTTGCCGCCAGCAAATCACCATGCTGCCGCCCCTGCTGCAAATAGGTTTCCAGATAACGGCGGGCATACTCCAAATACCGATGCAGGCTGGACAGCTGATAGGCCGTATCCCAAAACAACTGCAAGAACGGCCCTGACGGCTCATAAAACTGTAAAAAAGTAAATCCGTTATAGTCGGCATCAAAGGCCGCCCCCTGCTTATATCGCAGATGTTCCCGCAATTGTTCCTGTTCCAACATCAACCACTATCCTTTCAGTAAAAAGTACAGATTCAAGCAAATCATAATGGCTGCAATTCCGACAAATATAAAATAAATTATCTTACTCCCTTTTGACTCTGCGTGCTTAATACAAAATGCAAGATAGACAATCCAGGCAGCATAAGCAATGAAAATCAATCCGCTTCTATAGAAAAACATTGATAGAATGAAAAGTGTGTTGACAATCTTCATCCCTTTTTCAGAAAAAAGACACTCTTTCATTTTCTTCATAATATTCCTCCTGCAACTTTCGATTTATCCATTGGTTTATTAACCCAAGTATAGCACAACATCCCACATAAGCAAACAGTGTTCTAAATCCGCTCCGACTATCCTTATGCGCAAACCAGGGAGACGTTTTGTTGCCATTGTCGACATTGAAGCGGACAGTTTGACCAGCTGTTCCAACCGTGGCGGACGTAGTCCGACTAAGGGGAACAGCGGTAAAACTTGTCCAATGCCCGACGCCTTTCTGGTCGGGTAGGAGGGCAGGCAACAAACAGTCTCCCGATGATGGGGCATCTCAAAACAAAATTGTTTCACGTGAAACACTCTTATTAACCAAATATAATCAATAAAAATAATATAAAACCAGAACGATATGGAAAACGCTCCTAAAAACAGGTTTCTTTTCACTTCTATCGCACAATATGCGGTCAATGAAAAAAGCCTGCCGGTAATCCCGACAGGCTCTGGTGCCATTATTGATTATTATAACAAAAGACGATTATTTTACTGCAATGGCTTCCATTTCCAGCAGCACGTCTTTTGGCAAACGGGCCACTTCCACGCAAGCCCGCGCCGGACAATTTTCTTTAAAATACTGGCTGTACACACCGTTGATGGTGGCAAAATCATCCATGTTTTTGATAAACACGCTGGTTTTTACTACATCGTCCAAGGTAAGACCGGCAGCTTCTACTACTGCTTTCACATTTTCCATCACCTGACGGGCCTGTTCTTCCACTTTATCTGACACAATCTGGCCTGTTGCCGGAATCACCGGAATCTGACCGGATACAAACAACATCCCCCCTGCCATCACTGCCTGAGAATATGGCCCGATCGCCTGCGGCGCATTGTTGGTTTGAATGATCTGTTTCATAAAAAATTCCTCCTTGTTCATTGATTATCTCGCTTTTGCATGACCTTTGACTTGCAAAAGTTCAATCATACATAATACCATCTATATAATTATAAATTCTGCAAAATCAGCTTAGGCTGAAAGGACAAATAATCAGCACTGACCAGCTGAAACTCCATGCCCCAATGCACACCCTCCAAAGCGGTGCGCACAGCATGGCTGTGCAAATGTCCGTACAGACAAATATCCACATGATACTGCTCCATCAGCTCCACAAATTCACTTTTTTCCTGCCGTCCGTTGACCGGCGGATAATGCAGCATGACTATTTTGCGGGCTATATCCTTTGGCGCGCTGTCCAAAGACAGCTTGAGCCGCCCCAGTTCCCGCCGAAAAATCTTTTCATCATGGGCATCGGCAAAAGCGCCGTCGGGACACTGCCAGCCTCTGGTACCGCAAATAACCGTATCGCCAAAGACAAAGCTGTTATTCTGCAAAATGGCAAAGCCATCAGGCAAAATTTTCTGCACTTTGGTCAGACTGTCCCACCATAAATCATGATTGCCCTTGGAAATAATTTTATAACCGGGCAGCGCAGCCAAAAACTCCAAATCAGGCTGCACCTCATCCAATGTCATTGCCCAGGAAATGTCACCGGGCAGCAGCACCACATCATCGGCCTGCACCTGTTCCAGCCACTGCCTTTGAATGCGGCTGCTGTGATTTTGCCAATCATCACCAAAGATATCCATAGGCTTATAGGCATTTCCCTGCTCATCAAAGGAGAGATGGGGATCGGACAAGGCAAATAACCTCATACCACCACCTCCTGCTCAATGATGCTGGCAATGGCGTGGGTTTTCATCACATGCTGCACCTCTGCGGCAACCCAGCGGCCAAGCTGCGCCGCGCCGCCGGACACCTGGATAATATAGCCGTTCAGCCGGGCAATACCGTCCTGCTGCTGTTCTTGATGGACCGCCTCAATTTTTATCTGCAAAATCTCTCCCCGGCAAACCGGCAGCTGCTGATGCCAATCGCCATCATGCTGGGGTGTAATGCGATAACTGCCTGCTGCAAAACAATCATCTCCCCGCACCAGCAGCTGGCAGTGCAGCCATTGTTCCAGCTGTTCCAGCTGCTTGCCCTCAGCGCCGATCAGCCAGGCAGCCACAGTGGGATAACAGCTCACCAGCAGCACAGGCGCATTAGAGCGCCGCGCTTCTTCTTCCAGTTCATGAACAATGCGCAGCCCTATGGTGGCAGCACTGTCCACCCGTCCCCGTTCCTGACAGAGCGGACAAGGCTGCTCCAATACTTCGCTCAACGGCGCTCTTGTCTTTTTGCGGGTCATTTCTACCAATCCCAGCTGAGTCATGCCCAGCACAGAAGTTTTTACCCTGTCCTGCTGCAGCGCCTGTTCCAGCACTGCCAGCACCTGTTGCTGATCCTCCGGCCGCTCCATATCAATAAAGTCTATCAAAATAATACCGGACAGATTACGCAAACGAATCTGCCAGGCAATTTCCCGCGCAGCCTCCTGGTTCATCTGCACAATGGTGGACTGAAAATTGCGTTTGCCTGTGAATTTCCCTGTATTTACATCTACCACCTGCAACGCTTCGGTGCGGTCAAACACCAGATAACCGCCGTTTTTCAGCCATATCTTTCTGCGGTGAATCTGCCGGATTTCCCCATAAAGCTGAAACCGCTCCAGCAAATCCTCTTCCCGCCAGCGAATTTTAAACCGAATTTTGCGGGAAACAATCTGCTGCTGCAGCTGCTCATACAGTGCAAAATCATTGACATAAATGCCTTCCAGACTGTCCTCCCGCGCACAGTCCCGAATAACCTGAAAAGCCAAATCCAAATCAGCCAAAATCAACCCCGGCTTTTGCGTCTGCTGTATGGTCTGCTGCAGCTGCTGCCAACGGCGGGACAGCCATTCAAATTCCTGCCGAAATTCTTCCATGGTGCAGTCCTGCCCGGCTGTGCGCACAATCAGGCCAAAGGGCTGATTGGTCAGCAACGTGTCTGCCTGATCCTTCAATGCCTGCCGCTTGCTCTCCGGCCGTATTTTTTTGGACACAGCTGCATAAGGCTTGCCGGGTACCAGCACCAGCATACGCCCCGGCAGCGACAGTTTGCAGCTCACCTTGGGCCCTTTTAAATCCACCGCTTCCTTTTTAATCTGCACCACAACCAACTGACCGGCTTTTAAAATATCGCCGATATTGGGATTGCAGCCATCCAGATCCTCTCCCACAACCAAATCCTCCAGCGCCAGATAAGCATTGCGCTCCCAGCCAATATCAATAAAGGCAGCCTGCATCCCCGGCAGCACCGACTCCACCACACCGCAGTAAATGCTGCCGCTGACCGGACTGTCGGTACTGCGCTGCACAAAATATTCGGCCAGTCGGCCATCTTCCAGTACAGCTACCTGCATCTGCCGACTGTCGTGCTGTATCACAATCTGCTGTTCTGCCATTGCCATCACCTCCCGTTTTGCTCAGACATGCCATTTCCCTGCTGCATTGATTATTCAACAGCTACCGTATCACGCTATATCAATAGCAGACAAAGGATACTCCTTTCAGCACCGGTCCATATGCTTATACCACATCCAGCGGCGTCACCAATGCGCCTGCCTGATTCAGCAGATACAACCCCTGCCGATGAATACGCACCACCTGCTGCACCGGCGGCATACCGGCGGACATTAAGCCATAGGCCACTTCTTCCGGCCGGATGTTGCCCTCGTTGCCGCTCTGCACCAAAATTTCCAGCAAACCGCGCTTACCATCAGCTGTCAGTTTGATTTGATAAACACCGGGACGGATATTCATCGCTTTCTTTTCTTTGCTGTTTTTCTTGTAACGATATACCACAACCTCATCCTGCTGCCAAAACTGTTCCACAGCCTGATCCAGCTGCTGCTGGGTTACCTCATCCACAAAGTCCAGCCATAATTGATACTGTCCCCGCTCAATGATAGACATCAGCGACGGCACCTTGCCGGTTACCACTTTCATAGCTGTCACTTCAAAAGCAGGCGGCATGGCCATGTCCAATGCCTGCCGCACCTGCTCCAGCGGCAGTTCTTCGGTCAGTTCCATATCCATATATTCACCGTCACTGGTAGTCCCCAGGGCCAGCGCAGAAGCAAAGTTAATTTTAGGATGGGGATTGAACCCCTGGCTGAACGCCAACGGCAAATGAGAGCGGCGAATCACCCGTTCCCAGGTATGCATCAAATCCAAATGGGACATAAACCGTCCCTCTCTAGTCTTGCGGAACTGCATTCGTATTAACACGGAGCCATCCCCCTTTCAAATCCAAGGCCACATCCAGATCCTGACAAGCGCCGCACACATGACACTGCCCCACCCGGCAGTCAGGCGTTACCTCTGCCCGCATGGCTTTTTGATGTTCCTTGATCAAATAATCCTTGCGCACACCGCAGCTGATATGATCCCACGGCAGTACTTCGTCATAAGGAATGGTGCGGTACGCATAAAATTCCGGATCCAACCCGCATTCGGCAAAGGCTTCCAGCCACCAGTCCACATAAAAATATTCGCCCCAGCCGTCAAATTTGCAGCCTTTTTCCCAGGCCCGATACAGCACCTGCCCCAAACGGCGGTCGCCTTTGGCAAAAATGGCTTCAATATAGCTCACCTGGCTGTCGTGGTAATGGTACGCAACCCGTTTGTGCTTAATTTTATCCCGCAGATACCGCTGTCTGCGGCGCAGTTCTTCCCCCCGCACCTGCGGCTCAAATTCAAAAGGCGTAAAGGGTTTGGGCACAAAGCCGGACACACTGACAGTTACCTGCGGCGCGGGGCCTTTGCCGCCCTGCTCCCGCCGAATCTCATCACCAATCTGCAGCACCTTATAGGCCAGCGCAGCAATGCCGTCCAAATCCTCATCGGTTTCGGTGGGCAAGCCCATCATAAAATACAGTTTAATTTTGCTCCAACCATTGCTGAAGGCCATGCGGGCTACGCTGTCCAGGTTGCTTTCCAGCACTCCTTTATTGATGACATCCCGCAGCCGCTGGGTACCCGCTTCCGGCGCAAAGGTCAAGCCGGTCTTTTTCCCTTTTTGCATTTCATTGGCCAGATTCATGGAAAAGTTGTCCACCCGCAGCGATGGCAGCGACACACTGATATTCTGCGGCTGCATTTCGGCAATCAAACTGCGCAGCAATACATCCACACAGGTGTAGTCACTGGTGCTGAGCGATGTCAGCGACAAATCATTGTGCCCGGTGTGATACAAAATATTGCGGGCCTGCTGCTGCAGCTCGTCCACTGTTTTTTCCCGCACCGGACGATACAGCATACCGGCCTGACAAAACCGGCAGCCTCTGGTGCAGCCCCGCTGCACTTCCAGCATAGCCCGGTCGTGAATCACATCCATATAAGGCACGATAGGCTTTTCCGGAAAGAATGCGTGATCCATGTGCTGCAAATATCGTTTCACAATCTTTGCCGGCGCATTGGGGTGATTAGGCGTAACGGACAGCACATGCCCCTCGTCATCATAAGCCACATCGTAAAACCGCGGCACATAAGCGCCTTCTATCTTTACCACTTCATCCAGCAATTCTTTTTTATTCATCTTGCCATTGTGAGCGCGCAGATGATCGGCCCACACCTGATAAAATTCCAGGTTCATTTCTTCCCCTTCGCCCACCAGAATCACATCGGCAAAATCCGCCAGCGGCTCCGGATTATATGCACAGGGACCGCCCATAAAAATCAGCGGGTCATCATCGCTCCGTTCCCACCAGCGCAAGGGGATACCGGCCAGATCCAACATATTTAAAATGTTGCTGTAGCTCATCTCATATTGCAGCGTAAACCCAATGCCGTGAAACTCCTTTATCGGCCGATAACTTTCCAGACTGAACAGCGGAATGTTGTTTTCCCGCATCAGCCCTTCCATATCAGTCCATGGCGCAAACACCCGCTCCATCAAATAATCAGGCTGGGCATTGGCCTGATGGTACAAAATACTCAGCCCCAAGTGGGACATCCCAATTTCATAAACATCGGGGAAAGCAAACACCATACGCAGAACCGTACTGTCCCAGTCCTTATGCACCGCGTTCATCTCATTGCCCTGATAACGCAGCGGTTTTTCCACCTTTCCCAACAAATGATCTTCAATCCAATCTCGCATCATTTCAGCTCCTAATATCTTCTTCAAAAACTAACTCTAATCACTCATTTTACCCTAAAATGCCCACAGAAACAATAGGCTATAAAAAAGCAGAGCCGGAAAAATCCGCCCTGCTGCAAAATCATTTATTTATCGTCATAATGCCCCCTGCACTGTACCACAATGATAATGTCATCTTCTATTTCATATTTAAATTTATTTTACTAAAAGTCTTCTTCTTTGGATATACTAGTAGAAAAAGGAGATGACTGTACAATGCAATTTGAAGAACGCCAGCTATTACATAAAGCCATTTTGTTTGCCACCCAGGCTCATCAGGGACAAAAACGCAAAGGCAGCGGTCTGGACTACATCTGCCATCCGCTGGAGGTGCTGCAAATTTTAACCCAGTGCAATGCCAGCCTGCCGGTGCTGATTGCCGGCGCACTGCACGATACCATTGAAGACACTCCGGTTACGGCACAGCAGATTCATGATATCTTTGGCCCGCAGGTTACGGCGCTGGTGCTGCATCACAGCGAGGATAAGGGCAAAAGCTGGAAAGAACGCAAAACCGCCGCCATTCGCGAAGCGCAGCTGGGAACCCCGGACTGCAAACTGCTGATTGCCGCCGACAAAGTATCCAACCTGCGCAGCACAGCCGTTGCCCATCAACGCCTTGGCGAAAGCCTCTGGCAGCGATTCCATGCCGAAAAAAGCCAGCTCGCCTGGTATTACCGCTCTATTCTGGAAGCAGTGGAAGATCTAAAACAGCAGCCCAACACCGCCGAGCTGTATGACGAAATGAAGCAACTCTATGAGGAAATTTTTGTCACAACAGAACAACACCAGACGGTGTAAGGAATGTGTGCCATTACAAAACAGCAAAGCTGCTATTATCATGCTCAAAAAAATTCTTGTAAAGCAATTGCTGAAGCCCTTCCTTCCCATTCTCTTGATTTTATGAAACAACTGTAAAAATGGTTATCACAATGATAAGATACAACAAAAAATGCCGGGCAATGTGTCCGACATTTTTGTTGTACTAGTCTTCTTTATTTTTTCGTTTGCGGGTGCGCACAAAGCCCCGCTCTTTTACATACTTATACCAGCTGCTGCGGGCACTGTTCATAATATCGCAGGCTTCTTCCAAACTGATTTCCCCATCAGCCCAGCGCTGCGCTGTGGCATCAAACAAATCCCAGTCCCAGTTTAATGCCGGTCGGCCAAATTTTTTGCCCGCCTTTTTGGCTGCATCAATACCTTCCCGCTGGTTTTCCTTGCTTCTGCGCTGCTGAATGTCAGCCATGTAGGTCAGCAAATGCAACAGCTGCTGCTCCAGCTGTTCTCCTGTGGCGCCCATGGCCTTAAACCGACGGCTGTCTAAATGGGAGTGTAAGATAAAGTGTGTAAATTAGCAAAAAACTAATAGCACACTTTATTTTTATGCACAAGATGTGTTA
>CALXUG010000061.1 GCA_944391625.1 uncultured Clostridia bacterium | reverse complement strand
TGCTCTCTTTTTTTATTATTTTTTCTAAAATAATAAATGTCGGGAAATCGCTACCCCAACATTTATTATAGAACCATAAAAAGCCCTGTCAGAAACATAACTGACAGAGCCCACCATTTCATTTGTTTGATCTCTATTCTTCCGTGTGCAAGTCCAACCCCAGCAGGGAGTCGTTTTCCTTTCGCAGCTGTTTTTCCAGCAAATCCTGCAAGGTCACATGGTCAATAATATTATTGACAGCGTCATTGATCTGCTGCCACACCTCCAACGTCACACAATTATTGCAGCGCCGGCATTTGTTGGGATTATCTTCCAGGCAGCTGACCGAAGACAGATTTCCTTCTATCAGCCGCAAAATCATACCCACTGTATATTGATCGGGTTCCATGCTCAAACAATAACCGCCCTGCGCGCCTCTGGTACTTCTGACATAACCGGCTCGACTAAGCTGCGCTACGATCTGTTCCAGATATTTTTCAGAAATATCCTGCCGCTTAGAAACCTTTTTGATAGAAACATATTCTTGTTCATTGCTGTACTGAGCCAAATCCAGCATAAGCCGCAACGCATATCGGCCTTTTGTAGAAATTTTCATGATCAACACCTCTGTATCCCTATTATATACTGGGAATAGAAAAGAATCAAGACCGCTTTGCTGCAACAAAATATCCCAATAACTGCACAGCAACAGCCATTGGGATATTGATCCAAACAATATGCTATTTATTCTACCGTTACACTTTTGGCCAAATTGCGAGGCTGGTCAATGTTGCAGCCGCGAATTTTAGCAGTATAATAGGAAATCAGCTGCAGCGGAATCACTGCCAGCACCGGCGCAATAAAATTATGCACCTTTGGAATAGCCAGCACAGAATCCACAAATTTTTGTGTCTGATTGTCCCCTTCATTGACAATGGCCAACACGCGAGCTTCCCGCGCTTTTACCTCTTTGATATTAGACGCTGTCTTATCATAGGTACTTTCTTGCACACAAATTGCTACAACCGGCGTTTTTTCTGTAACCAATGCCAACGTACCATGTTTTAATTCACCGGCAGCATAGGCTTCCGCATGGATGTAGGAAATTTCTTTTAATTTTAACGAACCCTCCAGCGCAATAGACCAGTCCAGCCCACGGCCGATAAAGAAAATATCGTTGACATCCCGATAGGACGCCACAGCTTGTTGAATCTGCGCCAAATAGTCCTCGGTCAGCATTTGCGCCGCCAAATCAGGCAGCTGCTGCAATCCATCCAAAATGGCTGTCAGCGCAGCTTCTTCTCCCACACCTTTTTGCTGCGCCAGATAAACGCCCAGCAAATACTCGGCAATCAGCATAGTGGTGTAAGCTTTGGTAGACGCTACCGAAATTTCCGGACCGGCCCAAATATAAATGACATAATCGGCTTCTCTGGCAATGGCGCTGCCCACCACATTAGTAATGGCCAGCACTTTGCAGCCCTTCAGCTTGGCTTCCCGCAGCGCTGCCACCGTATCCGCTGTTTCTCCCGACTGGCTGATAACAATAACCAGCGTGTCTTCATCCAGCATGGGATCTCTGTAGCGAAACTCAGAAGCAATTTCCACTTCTACCGGAATCCGCACCAGCTTTTCAATCACCTGTTTGCCTACCAACCCTGCATGATACGCAGTGCCGCAGGCAACAATATAGATTTTTTTCCAGCGGCTGATCTGTTCTTTTGTCAGCGTAAACTCATCAAACTGCACCTTGCCCTGCTGTACACGACCTGCCAGTGTCTTTTTAAAAACCTCCGGCTGCTCAAAAATTTCTTTCAGCATAAAATGTTCAAAACCGTCTTTTTCTGCCGCTTCCGCATCCCACTCAATGGTGTGCACTTCTTTCTCAATGGGCTGCAAATCATGATTTTTGATAACAATGCCTTCTTTGGTCAGCACACACAGCTCGCCTTTTTCGATATACATACACTTACGGGTGTACGCCAACAAAGCCGGCACATCCGATGCCACAAAACTTTCTTCATCACCCACGCCCAACACCATAGGACTATCCTTCCGGCAGGCAATAATTTTATCTGGCTCATCGGCGCACACCATAACCAGCGCATAAGCCCCTTCCAGCACATCCAGCACTTTCACTACAGTCTGTTCAAAATTACCGTTATAGAATTTTTCCAGCAGGTGGGCTACCACCTCGGTATCGGTTTCTGACGTAAACGTTTCTCCGGCCAGATAAGTTTCTTTTAATGTTAAATAATTTTCTACAATGCCGTTATGCACCACTGCAAACCGGCCGTTCTGACTGGTATGCGGATGGGCGTTGGCATCTGATGGACGGCCATGGGTTGCCCAGCGGGTATGACCAATGCCCATATTGCTGTACAGCGACAAGCCCTCAATTTTGTTCTGTAAGTTTTGCAGCTTGCCTTCCGCCTTTTCCACAATCAGTTGGGTGCCGTCCACAATGGCAATCCCTGACGAATCATAGCCCCGATATTCCAATTTTTTTAATCCGTCGATCAGAATATCCACTGCATTTTTCTTACCAATATATCCTACAATCCCGCACATACAATTTCCCCCCGAATTCTCAAATCTGCTGCTATCATAACAGGATGTCCCTGTAAATTCTACTATTCATTATATGCAAATTATGCCATTCTATTATACTGGCAACAGCAAAAAAATACAATACAAAGATTATTGTTCTGCTGCATCTGTTCGGGACAATTCCAGCAATTCCAGTTCCTCAGCCACCAAAGATTCCGCTTCGTCCGGATTCAAATTCAGCAATGCATTGGTGGGCAACTCCGCCAGGCTTTCAATATTAAAATATTGCAGAAATCTCCTGGTAGTCCCATACAAAATCGGTCGGCCCGGCGCATCCTTTCGCCCCTGTTCTTCAATCAATTCTTTGCCGATCAGGTTCTGGATAATTTTATCCGCTTTAACACCGCGAATCAGCTCAATCTCCCCTCTGGTCACCGGCTGCTTATAGGCTACAATGGCCAGCGTTTCCAGCGCAGCCATGGACAAATTATTCATCTGCGGCCGATACAGTTTTTCCACATAAGGCAGATACGCCTGCTTGATGGCCATAATATACCCGTCTCCCAGCTTGATCACACCAATCCCTTTGGAGGCATCGCTGTAATCCTCTATCAGCCAGCTTAACACATCCTGCACATCGGTTTCTTCTATCTCTGCCAGTTCTGCCAGCTGCGCCGGTGTCAGCGGCTCATTGGTGATAAACAGCAGACTCTCTATGGTGGCTCTGATTTTTTCTACATATTGTTGCACAATGTCACCTCATCTAACCGGGATCCGGGAAACAGCCAAAGCGGCCCAAAATTATCCTGCTGCTGAAACGTAACCTCACCCAAACGACACAGCTCCAGCAAAGCCAAAAACACCGTAATCAACTTGCGTCGGCTGTCACCGCGATGAAACAGCCCGGCAAAGGTCACGCCGGTTTCCTGCCGCAGCCGCAGCCGGATCTCCTCCATACTGTCCTCTACCAGATACTCTTCTCTGCTTAAGGTAATGGCAGGCGGCGCAGCCGGTTGGACCTGTTCCATCACTTGGGAAAAAGCCTGCAGCAACTGCTGCAGACTGATATGTTCCACAGGATTGCCCGGCTCCAGCTCACTGGTCAGCCATTCAATATCCTGCGGTTTTAGCATATAGGAACTGCCCTTTTCTTCCCGCTGCTGCAAAACCTGGGCCGTTTCTTTATAAAATCGATATTCCACCAGACGCTGCACCAGCTCTGAACGGGGATCTTCCTCCTGCTCCGGCTGCCCATCCGCTGTTTTTCGTTTGGGCAGCAGCATCCTGGCTTTGATATTTAACAATGTAGCCGCAATCAGCAAAAATTCACTGGCAATCTCCAAATCCATTTCCCGGGCATCTTCCAAATAGGCCAGATATTGCTCCGTAATAACCGCAATGGGAATATCATAAATATCCATCTTGTTTTTATCGATCAGATGGAGCAATAAATCCAGCGGACCATCAAAATTATCCAGATGAATCTCATATTTTTTGCTTTCCGCCATATCTTATGCCTCCACCTGCTTCATAAACTGCAAAACTAAAAAATAAGCTGTAAAATCATAGTAAATATAAACATAATTCCGTTGACTATTGGTACCAAAATCCAATCGGTTATGTTAAAAATAATTAATACCATTAAAATCAAAAACCCATACTGCTCTATGGTAGTCAAATATTTATAGGCAACGGATTTAGGCAGAAAACCTGCTAAAATTTTAGAGCCATCCAATGGCGGAATGGGAATTAAATTAAACACTGCCAGATACACATTTAATGTAAGAAATTGCCCTAAAAATGCACTCAAAAATGGAATCTGACCAAAACCATTCCCTGCTACATAGATAAAATAAGCCAAAAAGCACAGCACCAGATTGGTCAATGGTCCGGCAATAGAAACCAGCATCATTCCTTTGGTGCGGTCGCCTTTAAAGTAAAAGGGATTGACCGGCACAGGTTTTGCCCAGCCAAACCCGGCTATCAACATCATCAATGTACCAACCAGATCCAAATGAGCCAATGGATTTAAGGTCAGCCGCCCCTGGTTTTTGGCTGTGGGGTCCCCCAACCGATAGGCAACATAGCCATGGGCCGTTTCATGACAGGTAATGGCCAGCAGTACCGCCAGCAAAGTGGCAACCATGCTGGTGATAGAATTTCCAATAAACATTCTAAATTCTCTCCTTTGTTTGCGAAAACACGTTCAGTTGGCTCATTATACCACAAAATATTCTATGGGAAAAGCCATCTGCCCGGCAATTTCAACAGATACTACACAAGATTTCCCTGCTTGAAATCGGAAATCCTGCCAAGCTGTATAATTTTGTCCCATAGAGATCGTCCACAGCCAGCCTTATGCGCAAGTCAGGAAGATGTTTTGTTGCCGTTGTCGACATTGAAGCGGACAGTTTGGCCAGCTGTTCCAACCGTGGCGGACGTAGTCCGACTAAGGGGAACGGCGGTAAAACTATCCGCTGAAGGAGGGCAGGCAACAAACAATCTCCCGGCGATGCAGCATTGCAAACAAAAATGTTTCACGTGAAACATTCACAATAACCAAATAGATTACTTTTTATCTGGAGTATTCTTACAAAAGCAAAGCAATCTTCGCTAAAAAATAATACACATAGAAAAAAGACAGGGAATGATGACAAGTTTTTTAACGCATCATCATTCTCTGTCCCTAATCAAATAGCTTATCTATCTTCCATTCGGCAGATTACCATTGCCGCCTGCGTGCCACACAACATCCATATTGACCAGAAAGCAGTCCATCCCTTATACATCGGAACAACTACGGATCAAGCCGCAGGTTTTATAATTGCGCAGGGGATAATATTCCACCGGCACATGTTTTTCCTCTGCCAGCCGCAAAATATGCTGGATCATAGCGCTTTTCTGCGCATCTTTCCGAATCAGCACCTTCCAGGGCACTCGGCGCAGTAATACCCGCGTGGTTTCGCCAATGCCCGGCTTAATCAGATTCATATCGGATATCCCATAAGCGGCAGCAATCTCCTGCACCTGGCTAAATCCTGTCTGCGCTGGTTTCTCCGGCTTTTGTGCCGTTACTTGTGCAGGAAAACAAGATTCTATCGCCTCAATAAAGGCATAGGAAACATCCTCCTGCTCCAATTCTTCATAATACACCGCACCATGAAAATCCTGCGGGCCGATCATATCCTCCCGCAAAAAAGTGCGGCTGATCAGGCCCGAAACGGTGCTGTTTAAACAAGAATTGGGAATCAGCAGATCCAAATACGTGCCGCACAAATCAGTAATGGCTGCCGGATCAGCAATCACAGCCAGCCTGTCCGATACGCCGGGAAACGCCTGCAGATCTTGCTTTAGTTCCCGCAAAATGGCGCCTTTGCCTGTCCAGCCGTCAATAAATTGCAGCTGCTCCGGACCATATTGCTGCAGCAGATACTTCATTGCATTTTTATCAATGCCCCTGCCGCGGATAATAGAAATGGCGTAATGATCAACGGAAAGCCCGTATCGGCGCTGCAGATATCGTTTTATCAAGATACCGGCCGGTATTCCCGCCCGCGCCAGGGAAACCAACACCACATCCGGTCCTTTCTCCTGCAAAATCTGTTCTGCCAGCAGCGCAATGGCTTCTGCCGTTGGCTGGGCATATTCGGCCAGCGCCGCCTGATACGCCTGCATATAGGGCGCAGAAGGAGCATATTCCAAAGGCAGCATCTCACAGTAATGCACGCCTGCCTGTATCTTTTTTTCCCGTTGTTCTGCAGGCTGAGGCTCTACCAATCCGGTAATATCCTTTAGCAAAATTGTGACATCTTCTGTTTTATAGCTGCTTCTCATGGCCGCCTCCATTCAATTCCGTAAATACACTGATTGCCTGTTTGCCGCAGTACAGCAAGCAGGCTTTCCCAGCCCCGATTATTCTGCAAATCGGCATCGGTTATCACAATCACTTTATCATACTGATTTAGCTCATACAGATAGGTTGTCCGCCGGGCATCGTATAAGCTGCATAGCTGCCACCGCTCCTGCAAAGGATATCCCTGCTGCCTGATGGGGACAATGGGGCTGCGTGTGGTGGCATGGCACCACACCCGGCATCCCGCCTGCTCCAGCTGCTGCCCGATGGCCAGCGCCGGATACATAAATTCCTCTGTGCCCAAAACCAGAATTCGCTCCTGCGGCTGCACAGAAATACGCTGCTGCACAAATTCCCACAAGGCTTCGCATTGCTGTTGAACCTGCTGAGGCTGCTGTAACCGCCGCAGCTCCAATCGGCCATCAAAACAAAAGACCGGCGCTGTTAAGCTATCAGTTTGCGGTAATGAATGGGCAGCGCCTAGTTGGGTATACTGCGCCAGCAAATCATCATAAAGCTCCGGCGTGGTTTTATGCAGAAACACGCAATCAATCCGCTCCCGGGCGTACACTGCCTGTTCCTGTTCTCCCATTCCGTTCAGCAAAGAAGCTGCTGTAAAAGAAAACCGATCTGCACCATACTGCTTGCGCAATAACTGCACAATCTGCAAAATGGTGCGGCCTGTGGTCACTTCATCTTCTACAAAAATAATGCGTTTGATTTGACCGGTTATACTGTCCAGATCATCCTGCACCAGTTTTTGTTCTGTGGCATGGCTGTGCGCTTCAGAAAAAAACAAATAAGAAACATCAGGCAGCGGCTCCCTGGTGGTGGTCATGCTGGCATACTGACAAGCCTGCGCCACTGCCAGGCCAATGGCGGTGGCGGTTTCTGCAAATCCAATTGCCAGACACGGCTCACCGGGATAACGCTGTTTCAAAGCATCAGCCAATTGCCGGAACATCTCCATAGCCTGCGATGGACTGGCGGGCACATGCTTTCCCTGTAGCCGGTTTACCAAAACAAAAGACCGGCGGCTGTTATTTTCCCGTTTTGCTGCTGCGATTATGGTTTCCCAATTATGATTCATATGATTGCCTCACTTCTCTGTGTAACAAAACTATTTCAAACTGTACCGTTTTGATTATAACACAAACAAGGCCGAGAATCTATATCCGCCAGCAGCAGCGGGTATCCCTGCAGCATAGCAAGCGCCCGCTGCTGTACACTGATGGTGCTGCCCAGCGCAATCATATTATTTAATAGTACCGCATCCCCTCTGTTATGCTGCAATTGCCGCAGCAACTCATAAAATCCGGCCCGCTCCAACCAAATGCCGCAGTCCAAATCCAAAATCATGCTGTCGATCTGATATCCGGCCTGCAAGGCATAGGCATATAACCGCGTTCCTTCCTGCTCCAGCTGCGCCAAATCCGTCTCCCGTCTGCAATAAATCACTACGCGCACGGCACTCCCTCCGCTTCCGCTTTTTGTTTCAATGTATGCCCTGCGCAGCGAATTCATACCCGACAAATGGAAAAGACACGCTGATTCCTCTTAATGCTTCTACTTTTCATTCTTCCCTTGCTCCCGAAGCAGCCCCAGCAGCAACGCCACTGCAAAAAAGAAGGCTAATCCTTCCGCCAGCGGCAGCGACAGCCAAATGCCGTCAGCTTCAAGCCAGTTGCTTAACAGCCAGGCCAGCGGTACGGTCAGCACCATTTGCCGCAGCAAGGATAATACCAACGAGGTCAAACCTCTGCCCAAGGCTTCCATTACACCGGATAAAATGACACCCAATGCAGAAAGCAAAAATCCCAGACTAATCAGCGGCAAGGCATGGGCCCCCAATGCCACCAGTGCGGCATCGTCATCAAACAGCAGCATCAGCTGTTCCGGCAGCAGCCAGCACAAGACAGTGCCGAGCAGCATGATTACTGCCACCGCAGCCACACTGCGCCCAATGGTTTCCCACATGCGGTCATAACGTCCGGCGCCGTAATTGCAGCTGATAATGGGACGAATCCCCTGAATGATACCATTGGAAGGCATATATAAAAAGGTTTGCAGCTTAAAGTAAATGCCCATCACTGCCACATATACATCGCCATAAGCAGACAGCAGCTTATTCAAAGCGCCGGCCAGAATAGAAGGCAGCGCCATGGTGATGGCAGCAGGTATACCGATATAGTACAGCTTCCAGACAAGTTTTCCATTCCATTGGAGATAACGGGGATGAATCTCAACCGGCAGTTTTTTCTTTTTATAGGCAATCAGATAAAAGAAAAAAGCGGCAGTCTGCCCGATAACTGTAGCAATGGCTGCCCCTGCCACACCCAGAGCAGGAAACCCAAACCAGCCAAAAATAAAGATAGGGTCTAAAATGATATTGATGATACTGCCGCTGGCTAATATCACCATGGTGATCATCATTTCGCCCACAGACTGAAATATTTTTTCCATACTGATCTGCAGCAAATAGCCCATAGAAAAGGTAAATACGATCACTGCATATTGCACACCCCATTGGATAATCTGCTCATCGGCGGTAAACAGCTCCAAAAAGGGGCGGGCTACCAAAAAGCCCAGCACAATAAACAACAAACCATGCAGCACAGTCAACGCCATTCCCAGCGTGGCTGTCTGATTTGCTTTTTCCTGGTTGCCCATGCCTAAATTCATGGCAATGACGGCGTTGATGCCCACTCCAAAGCCCACTGCCAGCGACAGCACAATATTTTGCAGCGGAAATACATAAGACACCGCTGTCAGCGCTTCCACACCCAGCCGCGCTACAAACATACTGTCCACAATGTTATACAGCGACTGTACAATCATAGAAAGCATCATCGGCACTGACATGGTCCACAGTAATGAGGAAACCGGCTGATCCAGCAGCTTGTTCCCTGTGATTCCTTGATTTGACAAAATGTTCTCCTCCCAACAAAAAAAGACTATCCATTCTCCTGTTTGATTTCAGAAACAGAAAAATCTATAGTCTTTGATTTTATGTCCTTGACAGGACTATTTAGTTTTTAACTCGTTACATAACAGCTCGTACAGTTTATGATATTTTAAAGAAGTTGTCAAGTAGATTATTCATCACAGAGCATGTTTATCACCCAACTACACGAAAAATCTCTCACTCCCATATACTACACCGGCTTCGCTACTTTCTGGATAATATTGCCCAAATGTTCGGAAGACTCCGTCAATCCTTCCGGCAAGCCCTTGACCTCTACATTGATATTTTGGGTCGTCTTTCCTTCAAAAGTGTTGGCTTTCATCACATCACCCAAATCAAACCCCATGGTATCTTTCATACCTTCGGTAACAGCCTGCAAAGTACCCAACGTCATCCGTGCTACATCCACTGCGCTGTTAGAGGCACTGTCCCCGCCGCCGATCACTGTAATTTTATCAATCTTAGACAGTGGTTCAGCAATGGCGCTGGCGATGGCCGGCAATTGTTCAATGACCATCTGCAGTTTCCCTGCTTCATCCATTTTCGCCAAGGCTTCTGCCTTTTTCTCCAATGCTTCCGCTTCTGCCAGACCTTTTTGCCGAATGGCTTCTGCCTCAGCCAAACCACGCTGCCGAATGACTGCAGCCTCCGCTTCCCCGCGCTGCTGAATATTCTGTGCTTCGGCTACTGCATCCAGCTTTTTGGCTTCAGCCAATGCTTCTGCTTCTTTGATGGCTTTGATTTTTTCGGCTTCGGCGCGCAGTTCCTGTACTCGTTTATCTGCTTCCGCCGGTTTTACCTGGGTTTCCAGGAGTTCTTTTTCTTTTCGCTCTGCTTTCTTGGCTGCCAGCTCAATATTTTTTTGTTCTGCAGCAATTTGTACCTGAATTTCCGCTTCTTTTACTTCTTTTTGCCGCTGTTCCCGCAATACCTCTGCATCTTTTTCTGCATTGGTAATATCTTTTTGAGTAATATTCTGCTGAATTTCATAGGCAGCATCAGAAACTGCCTGCTTGGTTTGGGTTTCTCGAATGTATTCCAGTTTTTTAACCTCTGCCTCTTTGCTGGCCTCTGCCTTACGGGCCTCTGCTTCTAATCTGGCCTGTTCCCCAGCTCTGTCAGCCTCGGAAGTTTTTATCAGCGATTCTCGCCGCGCTTCTGCTTCGGCAATTTCCGCATCTCGTTTTACCGCTGCAATCTGCGGTTTGCTTAACGCATCAAAATATCCGTTCTGGTCGCCGATACCCTTGATGGTAAAGGACTTTAATTCCAAACCCAACTCACTCAGCTGATGGGCTGCCACTTCCTGTACCCGTTCGGAAAAGGTTTTCCGGTCTTTGTATAACTGTTCCGCCGTCATATCCGCAATGATTTCACGCAGCCGGCCTTCGCATACATCGCGGGCGGTTTCCATAATATGCTGTTTGGTATCCGACTCGCCGCCGCAGTTAAACTGCTCCACCGCAGAACGAATCATAGCTTCTTCATTTTTGATTTTGACTACCACAACGCCGTCGGCCTCAATGGGCACCGCATCGGCAGTCAGAGTGCCGCGCATCCCCACTTCAAAGCTGATGTTTTCCAGTGTGATATAGTCAATCCGCTGCAAAATCGGAATCACAATTACACCGCCGCCAGTTACAACCTTTGCTGCTCCCAATCCGGTAACAATGGCCGCTTTGTCGGCGGGAACTTTTTTCCAAGTACCTAAAATACAAAGCAATAATAAAACAATACCAATTAAAACTGCTACAATAATACCAACTGCTCCCATACACATCCTCCTTTTGTCTGCTGTTACACCACTGTTTCTTCCTGCGGAAATGCCTGTACAGTTAATACGGTTCCCTGCGGATTGACCGCCAGAATTTCTACCATCTCGCCTTCATCCAGCAAAGAACTCGCATCCGGCTCTAACTGCGCCACATAGGATACAATTCCCTGATTGGTAGAAATCTGCACTGCACCCATAGCACCCGGACGAATGCGTGTTGACACTCTGCCAAGACAGCCTACCAAATCCTGCGCTTTTATGGCGGCAGCCTGTTCTGCGCTGTGTTGCATCGGCCGCAGTACAAACAAATTCAAACCAATTGCTGCACCATATCCGACACTGCTGGATATGACCAAACTGCCCTCCGGACTGATACGACCATATAAAAACAAACCCAGTCCACCCAATATCAACAAGAACAACAGGATACACATAGGTTTCAAAGGCAACAACACACCAATCGGCAAACCGTTCAAATCCAGATCGAAATCAAAATCCAAACCATCTGTCAGACCGCCCAATAAAAGGCTCAGCGCTGGCAAAATGATACCGATACCCAATGCGACCGCATAGACCAGTTCCAAACCGTGCAGATTTTGCAACCAAAAAACAAATTCCTGCAATGGCATTCCCACCACTCCTAGTATAATAATGATGTAGTCAAGAATGACTACTTGATTAATTAGTTTCTATACAGATAACAAAAGAATGT
>CALXUG010000060.1 GCA_944391625.1 uncultured Clostridia bacterium | reverse complement strand
ATCAGCACCACCATCTGATCATCCAACACAAAGGATAAATCGTTAATCTGTTCTTTCCACAGCACATCTTCCAGTGTATTAATTTGCACCGGGGTATCTGATGGATAGTTTGTCCCTGCTACGGCGTTGTATACTTCCACCAAACGCTCCGGCTGGCTTAGATAAAGGGAAAATACGCTGTCCTTATACACTCTGTTTGCTGGCAAATAATTGCACCTCCGCCGATTCTATTCAGTTGAGCATGTTCAGACAGCTCTCAACTGATAAATCGATATTTTATTGGGAAATTATTTTGCCGAATCGTTTAGAATGATACTTGCTGGAGGGAAAAAGAGGATGGCTTGCTGTGTTGTTTGTTGGTACGTAATTTCTTGTCTTTAGTCTATCATGCTGCTGCCAACTGTGCAAGCAGGAATCTTTTATCACTTAATCGTTACAGCACGATAACTTGTCCATATCTATTTTTTACTTAACCATAGCAGCGCTATGTAAAAAGATCCATATAATTTATAGAATGATTCATTGTTTTTAAGTAGAATGGCTTGAAACTTTACAAAAAACTATCTATTTTTCATGAGTTTATCTAGTGATTTGAGTATTTGTCTGTGCAAATTCGGGCAGAGGTGCTATAATATATGGCAGAAAAAATCAGGAGGCTGACCATATGGCTGAGTTTACAAATGATAAAATGCTGCCGCAGAGTCTGGAAGCAGAACAGGCTGTACTGGCAGCTATGTTTAATGACAGGGATGCAATTTTGGAAGTCATTCCGCTTTTAAAAGAATCGGACTTTTACCGACATGATCACGGCGTTTTGTTTGCTACCATGCGCAAAATGAACGAGCAAAATATTCCGGTAGACTTAGTCACCATCACCGCCCAGCTGGACAAAGACGGCAATTTGGAAAAAGCCGGCGGTATCACCTATGTGGCTCAAATTGCCAATTCGTTGGGCAGTGCATCCAATATTGTTCATTATGCCGGTATTGTAAAAGAAAAAGCGGTACTGCGGGATTTAATCAGCATTGCCAGTAATATTTCCAACCGCAGCTATGATGATACAGAGGAAACAGAAAAAATTCTGGATGATGCAGAACGCATGGTGCTGGAAATTTCTCAAAAGCGAGCGCGTTCCGGACTGACACCAATCTCAGAAGTCATTGATGACACCTTAAGTCAGCTGGAAATTTTATCACAAAAAAAAGAAGGTCTGACCGGACTAACCTCTGGCTTTATTGATTTAGACCGTATCACATCAGGCTGGCAGAAGTCAGACTTTATTATCCTAGCCGCCCGCCCTGCTATGGGAAAAACTGCTTTTGCACTGAATATGGCGCAGAACGCAGCCATCGCCACCCACGAACCAGTGGCAATTTTTAGTTTGGAAATGTCCAAAGAGCAGCTGGTAAATCGTATGGTTTCGTCTATGGCAGAGATTGACCAGCAGACGTTGCGTAATGGGCGCATCTATGGTGACGACTGGGTACAGCTGGTAAATGCCATTGCGCCATTGGCAGAAGCGCCAGTTTATATTGATGACACGCCGGCAATCTCAGTACGCGAAGTGCGCGCTAAGGCACGCCGCTTAAAAACAGAGCGCGGCTTATCGTTGGTTATTATCGACTATCTGCAGCTGATGGGCAGCACCGGCCGCATTGAAAGCCGTCAACAGGAAGTATCGCAAATCTCCCGCAGCTTAAAAGCACTGGCCAGAGAGTTGGATATTCCCATTATCGCATTGTCCCAGTTAAGCCGTTCAGTAGAGCAGGGACAAGAAAAGAAACCTAGTTTGAGCCACCTGCGTGAATCGGGATCTTTGGAACAGGACGCCGACATTGTTATGTTTATTTATCGCGACGAATATTATAACGAAGACTCTGAAAAAAAGGGACAGGCAGAAATCATCATCGCCAAGCATAGAAACGGTGCTACCGGCTCTGTGGATCTCAGCTTCCGTAAGGAGTTTACCAAGTTTGGCAATCTCAGCCGTATGCCGGGATAATCAGTCGAAACATAACTGTATAGAAAAATTAAAAAGTACCCACACAATAAAAATATCCCAATACTGGTTTTAGTCCAGTATCGGGATATTTTTTTTACAACGAAGAATCTTTTATGTTTCAACCTATCGTTCACTGCCATAGTTTTTTCATTCATAGATTAGTAATGCCACATGACAGGCTTGCGCAGTACCAGTTTTTCCAGCTTGTCTATTCTATGATGAAGCGTTCCAAACTCCTGTCCTAACAAGATATGGGTATGTTCCAGCTTTTGCCGCAAGCCGATCTGACTTTCCACCATGGTACGCAGCAATAACTCCATCTCGGTTTTCGGTGCTGCTGCACTATCAGCAGTGGTTTGTGCAAACTGTGCAACGCTGTTGTACAGACCAGTCACTTCATCATTTAAGACGGCTATATCATGCCGCAATTCCTGCAGTTCTGCCAGCAATACCGTAATACCTGTTTCTAAATCCATTTTACTTCGCCCCTTTTATTCGCATGGCAACGCACCTGAATTTGGTATGTATGCTGCATATGGGGGTGCATATAAACTAACTTTGTTTCTACAATATTTCGACAAATTTATACAAGTAACGTGCTTTTACTCATTATAAAGGATTCTGTATGGCAAGTCCAGCCATATTTTGGTACAAAAATCTAATTTTACACAAAAAAACTGCTTCACATCCTTTGTAAAAAACAAACTAATGGAAGCAGTTCCTGTATTCTTTTTTTATAACTCATCTTCTGCCGCAATATCCGCCATGATGACGGCCACGTCCGTTACCGCAAAAATTATTGGAAGCATCATCCTGACTTTGGTTATTATAACCATTGCCAGTACAATATTGCTGATTGGCTTTATGATTCACATCCCAATTATCACAAATGCCGTCTTGATTGGCATCTATATAACTACAATAGGAAGATTGTATACGATTACCACCAGGAGCAGAAGATGCTGCAAATGCAGTCATTCCAACTGCCAGTACAGCAGCAATGGCAATAGCGGAAATTACTATTTTTTTCACCAATAAATCCCTCCTAATTGATTATTGCATCTCATGACAAATGGCAATTATTTTTAATTATCATTTTTTCAAATCAACCTTTTTTTACAAATGCAGCTTTCCCTTGTTTACAAATCGGACACACAAAATCATCAGGCATAGTACCATGGTGTACATGTCCGCATACTGTACACTGCCAGGTTTCTTCATGTTGTACAGTCTCTTCCTGCAGCTTCACAAATACAGTCGCCGGCTGTTTGCAAACAGGACACTGATAATCATCACTGATTGAACCTTCATGAATATATCCGCAAACAGAACAACGCCATCTTTCTCCGTTTCCTGCTGCTGGCGCTGCATTTTTTCTGGTTTTGACATCACTATGATAATATGCATATGTCATTGGTTCTTCCGCAGACAATACCTGCGCATCAACAAGTTCACACAAAAACAATGTATGAGTTCCACAATCCATAGTATTTACTACTTTAGCAGAAAGCACGCCGCTGGTATGCACGGCCAGATAAGGCACCTGCTGCTGGTCTGTCACCAACGCTTGTCCGCTTGTGGCAAACTTATCGGCTGTACGGCTGCTCTGAAATCCAAAGTTAGCAATTAAATCCATATCTGCTGTTTTGGACAGAATAGATACTGTCAATTTGCCACTTTTCTGAATCATTTCGTTGGTATAATTATTTTTGTTTAATCCTACTGCAATTTGAGCCGGATCGCTGGTAATCTGCACCACTGTATTGGCTGTACAGCCTGCGGTGGCACCGTCCAATTCTGTGCCGATTACATATAATCCATATCCTAATTTAAAAAGTGCTGTTGTGTCCATTTTGAGTCAACCTCCTGCAACGTATGCTGTATATTGGTAATTACCTATATCATACCCAATTAAAGCACATTGAAAACATATCGGACAGGATAGCGGTCTGCATATATTTTTAATTGCCGTACCCAAGAATCCAGTTCTGCGAAGCTAACTGTTACAGCCACTCTTGTTTCCTGGTTGTCTTCATCAGGACAACGAAAATCTAAATGCAAATGAAATTCTAATGTAATGGTGTGAGATGTGCGCTCTGTAACACAAACGTATAAACTCGGTTCTTCAAAATCAAAGTAACGATTGGGAGCTAAATTTCCACTCAGCGCCTGCAGCCAATCAATAAAACAATCCAGCTCATTGGAAAGAATGACTGGTGCTTTTGCCTGCCACTGTACTTCTGGTGTTACAACACTTAAAGCCACCATCAACCAATTGGCTTCAAAATAATTATTGGTAGCCTCTGCATGTTGATATCCTTCTATGACGAATTCTATCTGGCTTTCACCTGTTTGTCCAATATACATGGCACAACACCCCTCTATCACAAATTTAACGACAAATTATATTATTGCTTTAAATCAAGCCATTGTCAATGATTTTCTCATCCCTTGTGCAGAAATCAATTTGCAGCACTATTATTTCTATCTTCTACAGCATCTGAAGTCTCTGTATTGTTCTTTTCACGATCTCCCCCATCTGCTTTCCAAGACAGCACAAACATAGTAGCCAAAATTAAGAAAGAACCAATCCAGTCCATAGAATTAAACACCAAGCCCAAACCTACCACAGAAAAAAATGCGGAGGCCAGCGGTTCAATACAGGCAAATAGGCTGGCATAGGTAGCGCCAATCATGGTAACGCTGACCAAATATGCATAAAAGGAACCAAAAGTTGCAAACAAAACAATAAATGCCACCATCAAAAAGGCGGTAAAATCCATCTCTCCGGTAAATTCCCAGAATGGATGATAAAAATTAATGGCAATACCGCCCAACAGCATAGACCAGCCCACCACTACCGGCGAACCCCACCGCAGCTGCAAACCACCGGGATATACGGTATAAAAAGCCATCGCCACTGCTGAGGACAATCCCCAGATAAGCGCTGATGTTGTAATATTCAATGTGCTGGGATCCCCATGGGTTACCAGCAGGAATGTACCGGCCAGCGCCATTACAATTGCCGCAGCTTCTCTCTTTACCGGCAGTTTGCGGTTTTGCAGCGCGGTAAACAGTACAATCAACACCGGGAACAAATACTGCAATATAGTGGCAGTGGGCGCATTGGATTTTGCAATGGATACAAAATAGGTTAACTGTACTGCCATCATGCCAAAAATAGCAAAAATCAATAGCTTTACTGTTTCCTTTTTATCGTGAAAAATAGCCACGGTCTTTTCACGGCTCCATGCCAAACTGATTCCTAACATCAAACAACCGGAAATCAGCAGCCGCACTGTTACCAGCCACTCCGCACTCATCCCCCGCTGTTGAAATAAATATTGTCCAAACACACCGGATAGCCCCCACAGTACACCGGGAATCAAGGCCATCAGGGCTCCGATTATAAAGCTTTTGCGATTCATTTTTACTTCTCCTATCTGCTTCTACTGCCGTTATAAAAAATAATTGCTTACAAGCTATATTATGCTGCAAAAAGAAGCTGGCGTAAAGAACATTTATTGTTCCGTTTATTTATGATACGGTTCCCCTTTGATAATGCGATAGCTGCGGTATAACTGCTCCACCAAAATCAATCGCATCAATTGATGAGGAAATGTCATCTTAGAAAAGGACAGCAATAAATCAGCCTGTTTTAAAATACTTTCATCCAGCCCCAGAGAACCACCAATCACCATAGTCACATGACTTTTACCATCCAACGCCAATTTATCAATATGTTGTGCCAATTGCTCCGATGTAAACATCTTTCCTTCAATGGCCAGAGCAATTAAATAGGTGTCCTCTTTGATATATTTTTGAATGCGCTGCGCTTCTTTTACTTTAATCTGTTGTTCTTCCGCTGCTGATGCACCATCGGGTGTCTGCTCATCAGGCACCTCCACAATTTCTACCACAGCGTAACGCTGCAGCCGTTTAAGATATTCTGCAATCCCATCTTTTAAGTATTTTTCTTTCAGTTTACCCACTGTAATAATTTGAAATTTCAAAACAAGCTTCCTCCCCTGCCGCATAGACATCAAAGTGATAGCAAAATAAATTTCTGTATAAAAAAACAGGGCAATCAAAATCACCCTGTACGGTATTTTTTTACACATTATGGCAACATCAACTATATACTTGCCGTCAATACTGCAACCAAACCAATCATATACTGCGCGAAACGCAACGCTCTAAATTTCCCAGCGGCCCTCAAAGGCACGCGCCAGAGTCACTTCGTCAGCATACTGAATATCGCCGCCCACCGGCAGTCCTTGGGCAATACGGGTTACTTTTATACCCAGCGGTTTCAGCAGATTGCTCAGATACATGGCAGTGGCTTCCCCTTCAATGCTGGTGTTGGTAGCAATAATAACTTCCAGCGCCGGATGCTCCTGCAAACGCTGCAGCAGCTCTTTTATTTTGAGCTGCTCCGGCCCGATTCCATCCATAGGCGATATAGCTCCGTGTAATACATGGTACAAGCCATGAAATTGATTCGCTCGTTCCAATGCCATCACATCCCGCGAATCTTCCACCACACAAAGCACAGAACTATCTCTGTTGGGATTGCTGCAAATCGGGCACAACTCACGGTCGGTCAGATTATAACACAAGCTGCAATAATGAATCTTTTCTTTTGCCTCCAAAATTGCCTCTGCCAATAAACGAGCTTCTTTGTCCGACTGCTTTAATATGTGAAAGGCAAGCCTCTGCGCCGATTTTCGCCCAATCCCCGGCAGCTTTGCCAACTGCTCTACCAGATTGCCCAACGCATCCGAATAACCATTCATTAAAACAGACCACCCATACCGCCTGGCATTTTGATACCGGCTGTCAGTTTACCCATTTCACTGTTTACCATATCCTGCGCTTTCCGCAACGCTTCATTAACAGCAGCCATAACCAAGTCCTGTACCATTTCTGGATCGTCCGGATCCAGCACTTCTGGATTGATTTCTACCGACAGCACCTCATTTGCGCCGTTTACCACAACCTTCACAACACCGCCGCCAGCAGTAGCTTCTACCGGAGTCTGTGCCAGTTCTTCCTGCATTTTTGCCATTTTTGTCTGCATCTGCTGCATTTGTTTCATCATCTTCTGCATATTTGCACCCATTTTAAAAATCCTCCTCAAAATAGAACCGCTGCTCTGCATTCCACCAATATCACAGAAAAGCAGCATCATTGTTTATTTATCTGAACAGAAAAATATTTTCTGCATTCAGTGTATCTATGTTCTGGACCAAAAGAAAAAATCCTTTTTCCATCACTCTTTTATCTCTATCGGCACATCGCCAAACAATTTTCTGGCCTCATCTACCAAGGTCAGTTCCTGCTTAATATGGCCATTCTCATTTTCCAGCTCTGCAACTACTTTCGCCGGTTTTCCAGTTAATTGTTGTACAATCTGCCCAATCATGCGCAGATTTTCTTCCTGACTTACTGTATTGTAATGAAATTTAAACTGGTTCTGAAACCGCAAAATCAGTTCTCCATCCTGAAATGCTGCCGGTTTGGCTTCTGCCAGAAAGGCATGCAATTTTACACTCTTACTCTTAATTTGATTCATAACCTCTGCCCATTGCTGCAAAAGCGCTTCGCTGGCAATTAGCTTTTGCACCGGCTTTGATTCTGCTTCCTTCTGTGCCGTTTTTGATACCGCAGCAGCTTTTTTCTGCACAGTTACAGCAGCCTGCGGCTGTGTTATCGGTTCCAGACCTTGTATCATCAAATCAACAAAGGCAGTTTCCAACAAAATCTGTGGCTGATTAGAATACCGCAAGTCCTTTTCGGCATCAGACAAGCGATGAACCATGCGGCCTAAAAATTCCACAGGCAACGCCTTAGCCTGATCCTTAGCTTTGCCCATACCGTCCGGTGATAAATCAATCAGCTGCTCCCTTGGCGCCACTTTTAACAATAATAACTGACGGCAATATTGAATACAGTCCCGCAAAATCTGTTTAATATCTTTTCCGCGCTGCACAAAATCATGTAATGATAAGAACAGCTGCCCGTAATCTTGTTGTATCACAGCGTCTATCAATGCCGCGGTATCCTCTTCGCTGACTGTACCCAACACCAGCTCCACATGCTGCAGCTCAATGCGGCTGCCGGCAAAAGCAATGCATTGATCCAGTACACTGATGGCATCACGCATACCACCGGCAGCTTTGCGAGCAATGGCGTTCAATGCATCATCAGAAATTTCTACTTGCTCCTCATTGACAATATCTGATAAATGATTGCGAATCTCATCTGTATTAATTTTACGAAAGTCAAAACGCTGGCAGCGGGACATAATGGTCAGCGGTATTTTCTGCGGCTCTGTGGTAGCCAAAATAAACAACACATGGGCCGGCGGCTCCTCCAATGTTTTCAGCAACGCATTAAATGCCTCATTGGTCAGCATATGGACTTCGTCTATAATATACACTTTCCGTTTTCCCTGCGACGGCGCAAACCGCACCTTATCACGCAAATCACGGATCTCATCAATCCCACGATTGCTTGCTGCGTCAATCTCCAATACGTCCAGAAAATTTTCTTCATTAATCGCTCGACAATTGGCGCACTGATTACATGGTTCACCGTCCTGCAAATCCAAACAGTTTACCGCCTTAGCCAATATTTTGGCCGAACTGGTTTTCCCAGTTCCTCTGGGCCCGCAAAACAAATAGGCATGCGCCAGCCGTTCTGTTAAAATTGCATTTTTCAATGTAGTGCTAATATGCTCCTGCCCCCGTACCTCTGCAAAGGTCTGCGGCCGGAACACACGATACAGAGCGCGATAGCTCATAACAGCACCTCTTTTCTATTTACTCATTTCGTATTATTATAGCACGCAGAAAGGGCAGGAAACAACCTCTTTTCTCTACTTACAGACAGCGCCTGCCAATAAAAAAATTCTTATCGCCTGCGCTTTATCCGCAAATGACAAGAATTTTTCTTTACACATATATCGTTTACAGCAACGGAGAAAATAGCCGACAAAAAGATTCTACCAATCGCTGCCCAAATTTTCTCTCTTTAAACTGCTGATAATCCACTTTCTTTGAATCCAGCAAATCCTGTTCAAACATCTGATACAACCGATTTACTGTTTTATTATCATAAATAAATGCATTGATTTCCGAGTTAATCATAAAGCTGCGAATATCCATATTGGCTGTACCCACTGATGCGATTTCATGGTCAACCAGCAGCAGTTTGGAATGAATAAAGGACGGACCCGGCTGTTTATCATAAAAATAAACCTCTGCCCCCAAACTCATAATCTGTTCCAGATAAGACAACGATGCATGATACACTGTAAAGTGGTCAGCGATATTAGGGAAAATAATTTTGATATCCACCCCGGACAACGATGCTGTCTTTAATGCAATCAGCATGGCTTCATCAAGAATAAAGTAAGGCGTTTCAATATAAATAGTTTCTCTGGCCTGCGCCATTGCATAAAAATATGCTTCATAAATAGTCTGGTTTTCCGAATCGGCACCGGATGTAGCAATCTGCACAATACTGCTGCCTTTAGTAGTATCTACCACAGGAAAATACCTAGCTTCCATCAATCGTTTTTCAGTCAAAGTCAGCCAATCGGTTACAAACACTGTTTGCAGCATATACACAGCAGGCCCCTCCATACGCAGATGAGTATCTCTCCAATAACCAAACTTTTTGCTGCAGTGTACATATTCATCACCAATATTCAGACCGCCAATATAACCGATTTTTCCATCAATAATACAGATTTTACGGTGATTACGATAATTCAATTTGCGATGCAAAAAAGGAAAACGAGCCTGCACATAGGTTTTTGCCTCCACGCCCACAGAGCGCAATCCATGCATAAACATAGGCGTTAAATAAAGCCTCCAAGAGCCGATATCGTCATACAAAATACGTACCTCAACCCCCTGCAGTGCCTTTTTAATCAGCAACTCCCGCATGGCTCTGGCCACTTCGCCGTCCTTTATAATAAAATATTCCAAATGGATATGATCTTTCGCCTGTTCAATATCCCGCAGCATTTGAGTAAATTTTTCCCGACCATCGGCATAAATATCAATTTGATTATGCACCGTAATAGGAACCGTACCGGAACGCATAACCAGGTGCATAATATTTCTGTCCATAATATCAAAATGGATGTTTTGTTCCGCCAATTTATGCAACGTATCCAGATTGTCCGGATCTATTATCTTTTTAGCCTCGTCAGACTCCAAAAAATCCTGCACCATCTGCCGGCGCTGCGTCCATTTTTTGCCCCGCAGATTTTCACCAAACAGCAGATACAACACAATACCCAGCACAGGAATCAAAAACAACACCAACAGCCAGCACAATGTTTTGGCCGGATCCCGTTTTCCCATGGAAATAACTGTAGCAATCATCAAAGTCATCAAAGCAACAAGCCAGGATGATTCAAAAATTAATAAATGATGCTCTAAAAAAAAGTCCAGCATACTTCCATTCCCTCCTCTGCTACTTATCTGCTGTTATTAGAATAACCATTTTTATTTTATATTTTCTTATTATAACATGTTTCTTTCTACTACAGTAAATTTTTTCTTTGTGCCTATGGCAGAATCGGTTATAATAAAAAGAATATCAACCATACAGTATGATGACACAGCACTATCTGTGCAGAAAGGGTTCTGACCAATATATGAAACCAAAAATAAAAGAAGTAATCGTGGTAGAAGGTAAGGATGATGTCAGCGCACTGCGCCGAGCTGTAGAAGCTGACATTTTAATTACCACCGGCCTGGGATTGACTCAGGCAAAAATAGAAGAAATCCGTCAGCTGGCGCAAAAACGCGGCGTAATCGTATTTACTGATCCCGATTTTCCGGGCGGAAAAATCCGGCACATTTTAAAAGATCAGGTGCCAGGCTGCAAGCATGCCTACATTACAAAAGACGAAGGGCGCTGCCCTAAAACCGGAAAACTCGGCGTAGAATACGCTTCTCCCCAAGCTATTTTGCGGGCGTTAAACGCCGCTCGGGCAGAGCATCAGCAATATGACATTGTGTACGACTTAAATGACTTAGTGCAGTGGGGACTATCCGGCTTGCCGGACAGCGCTATACGGCGCGGCGCATTATGCGATAAACTATCCATCGGCCATTGCAATGCCAAGCAATTAGTCAAAAAATTAAACAGTTACCAAATCCCCCGGGAAGAAATCGAGGCCATGTTATGAACTTAAGAGATACACTGCAAAAACATAACTTCAAATTTAAAAAGAAATTTGGACAAAATTTTATTACCGACAGCAATTTGCTGCAAAAAATTGTAGATGCCGGCGATGTCGGCCCGGATGATGTTGTCATTGAAGTAGGGCCCGGCGCTGCCACATTAACCAAAGCGCTGGCGCAGCGAGCTAAAGCTGTCATCGCCATCGAAATCGACCGCGATCTGGTTCCTGTTATCGAAGAAACCATGGCCGGATTTGATAATTTTTATCTAGTGCAGGGCGATGCCTTACAGCTTGATTTAGATGCCGTTATTCAGGAAAAACTGGGAGCGCCTCATCGTTGTAAAGTAATCGCCAATCTGCCCTATTACATCACCACACCGCTGGTTATGTATTTCTTAGAACAGGGCTTTTCCATTGACCGCATTGTCATTATGGTGCAAAAAGAAGTAGCTGAGCGCTTTACTGCTCAGCCCGGAAAAAAGGAATACGGTGCTATCACCGTTTCCCTGCATTATTATGGCAATGTTCGCTATGCTTTCACTGTCCCCCGGCATATGTTTATTCCCCAGCCTGATGTGGACTCTGCTGTGGTAGATATCCAACCATGGACACAAAAACCGTTGCAGGCTGACAATGAACAGCTATTTCATCAAGTAGTAAAGGCCGCTTTTGGTCAACGCCGTAAAACACTGAACAATGCTTTAAAAACGCTGAACATGGACAGCGCTCTCATGCAGCAAGCATTGCAGGAAGTGGAAATAGACGGCACACGCCGCGGCGAAACATTAAGTGTAGATGAATTTGTAGCTTTAAGTAACGCCATTACCCAAAAGCAATAATCCGTAAATAACCGATATTCGTATAGACTCCGCTTGTAATGGGAAACCTATTATTAACCATTCATAAAAAGTGTAATCAGAAGCGGAGGAATCTCTATCATGGAACTTACTTTTTGCGGTGCAGCCCGAGCTGTCACCGGCAGTTGCATTCACATACAACTGCCCACAGCACAGCTATTGATTGATTGTGGTCTGCAGCAGGGACATGATGTGATTGATAACAATCACTTTCCCTTTCAGCCTCAGGATATCAACTATGTTTTACTGACCCACTGTCATATCGATCATTGCGGCCGGCTGCCGCTGCTGGTAAAGCAGGGATTCGCCGGCCCTATTTTTATGACAGAGCCTACAGCCCAGTTATTAAAAATTATGCTGCAAGACAGCGCCCGCATGCAGGAAAACGATCACCACTGGCACAAGCATCAACCAGCAAACCGTATGTTATTTACCATGGAGGATGTGGAAGCCACATTGCAGCAAGTACGCACTTGCCCTTATCATCAGCCCTGTGAGCTACAATCCCAGCTACAATTTACTTTTTATGATGCTGGTCATATGCTGGGTTCTGCCACAATCGCCCTGCGCTATACGGAACAACAGCAGCAACGCACCATCGTATTCAGCGGCGACATCGGCAATCGCAGCATGCCCATCATCGAAAACCCACAAAACGCACCAAAAGCCGATATTGTAATTATGGAAAGTACCCATGGGGACCACTGTTACTTACAGCAGTCCGATTATTTGCAGCCACTGGCCCAATTGCTGGAGCAAACATTTCAGCGTGGCGGCAATGTTTTAATTCCAGCTGCAGCCGTTGGCCGCACCCAAGAGTTGCTCTATTATCTACATTGCATCAAACAACGTAAGCTTACCCCTTCTCTGCCTGACTTTCCCGTTTATGTAGACAGCCCGCTATCTCAGGAAGCAAATCAACTATACCGCAGCGGTATACTAGATGCTTATCTGGATAAAGAAGCACTGGCTTTAAAACAGCAACACGGCGCCCTGTTGGAGTTTTCCAATCTGCATTTTTGCACGAACCGCCAACAATCACAGGCACTGAATCATACTCCTACACCCAAAGTAATCATTGCTGCCGGCAGCACCTGCGACAGCGGCCCTATTTGTCACCATCTTCTGCATAACTTAAACCGTTCTCAATGCACAATTATCCTGCTGGGCAACCAACGCCGCGGTACCCTGAGCCGCATATTATCCGACGGCACCCGCCAAGTGAAACTATTAGGGCATGATATAACCGTGCAAGCCCGCATCGCATTACTACATGTCCGCCCCATTCATGGTGATTATCAAATTTTGCAGCAATGGCTTGGTCAAATACATCCCAAACCGCAGCAAATATTTTTAAACCATGGCGACGAAGAAGTTTCTTTACTACTGGCACAAAGCTTGCAACAACAAAATTATTCCGTTCAAGTACCGCACTATGGTCAGCATTTTTCCATTCCGCCCAATTAAATCCTCCGTTTGCTGTTCATAAGGCCAGATTAAGCATAAAAAATGACCCTGCACCACAACGATACAGAGCCATACTCCTTACTGTTTTTTCAAAATATCCTGCACATACTCCAATGGTAATCCCAACTTTTCCGCAATCACCTCAGCGGATAACACGCCGTCTAACGCTCGTATCGTTTTCGCCTGTTCTTCCAGCCTGCCTTGTTTTCTGCCCTTCTCCAAGCCGCTGCGTTCGCCTTCAGCTCTGGCTTCTTCTGCTGTGACTGCCAATGCTTCATCCATATTCCATTCTGTAAACAGCATGTTCTCCAC
>CALXUG010000059.1 GCA_944391625.1 uncultured Clostridia bacterium | reverse complement strand
ATCGACCTGATTACAACAATCGCTATGGAAGAAGGCTTACGTTTCGCTATCCGTGAAGGTGGCCGTACAGTAGGTTCTGGAGTAGTATCCAGCATTATTGAATAATCCATTTTTTAGCGATAAGCAGAAGATAGGGGACAGCGAGGGAGAGATCTCTCGCTGTTTTTGTTTTGTAATGGAGAAGGGACGGCAGGGTTATGATATTTAATCCTATGAGGTTAATGTATAATTTTACAAATTAACATGACAAGTATTATTGTTTATGTTATTATATAAAAGTATCATTACATGAGAAATGACATTGTAATGAAAAATAGAAAACTTTATATCATGTTCTGTTCAGAATTTGATTTTTATGTTGACAGGATTATTTTGTTATGCTACACTAGATAGGCGTGAAAAATAGGTATAAAGATAACCTTTTTTATAGAATTTCTTTCGGGAGGTGTTTGGAATGCGTGTTGGAATTACACTGGCTTGTACAGAATGTAAAAGACGTAATTACAGTACTGTAAAAAACAAAAAGAATAATCCAGATAGAGTTGAGTTGAAAAAATACTGCCCATTTTGTAAAACTCATACTTTGCACAAAGAAACTAAGTAAGGTAGGATGAGTGCCAGATGAGTGAAAAACAACCTGAAAAGAAAGTTGGTTTTTTTGCGAAAGCCAAGAGATCCAGTAAAGCCTCTCTGAATGAATTAAAAAAGGTTCACTGGCCTACTAAAAAAGAGTTGATTACCTACACAAATGTTGTTTTGGTAACCGTAGTAGTTATTGCTGCTTTGATTTGGATTGTTGACTCTATTGTAGGTACGATTTTTGGTTATTTAATTTAATGTTAGGAGCCTGAGCCATATGGAAGAAAAACGCTGGTATGCTGTTCATACCTATTCAGGTTACGAAAATAAAGTAAAAACCAACCTAGAAAAACGAATTGAGTCTATGAATATGGAAGATTATATTTTCCGTATTATGGTTCCAACGGAAGATGTTGAGGAAAAGAAAAACAACAAGGTGAAAATCAACAAAAGAAAAGTTTTTCCGGGATATGTTCTGGTGGAAATGATTATGACCGATGATTCTTGGTATGTTGTGAGAAATACAACAGGGGTAACGGGTTTTGTCGGTGCTGGTACAAAGCCAGTTCCTTTGCATGAAGCGGAAGTGAAAACATTATTGCGCCTGCAAGGTCTGGAAGAAACGAGACGTGAAGTTGACTATGAAGTAGGCGACGATGTTGAAATATTAGAACAATCGTTTCGTGGCATGATTGGACGAGTTAGTGCGATTGATACAGAAAAGGGAAAAGTTACTGTTATGCTTTCCTTATTTGGAGGTCGCGAGACTCCTGTTGATTTAGAATATGACCAGGTTTTTAAAGTTTAGATATATGTTATATCTAATTTTAGTGGGAGGGAAACCCCCGTTATACCACATTTTGTTTAAGGAGGTGCACCAATAATGGCGAAAAAAGTCGTTGGTTTTGTAAAATTGCAAGTGCCTGCTGGGAAAGCGAACCCTGCACCACCAGTTGGTCCTGCACTGGGTCAGCATGGTGTTAATATCATGGGGTTCTGTAAAGAATTCAATGAAAGAACAAAAAATCAGGCAGGTTTGATTATTCCTGTTGAAATTACTGTTTACGCTGACCGTTCTTTCAGTTTTATTACAAAAACTCCACCAGCTGCAGTATTGTTGAAAAAAGCTGCTGGTATTGAAAGAGCTTCAGGCGAACCAAACCGTAAAAAGGTTGCAAAAGTTCCTGCTTCTAAAGTAAAAGCGATTGCTGAAGAAAAAATGCAGGATTTGAATGCTGCTAGCTTGGAAGCTGCAATCACTATGATTGAAGGTACAGCTAGAAGTATGGGTATTGAAATTGTAGAAGGCTAATTGTTTTCTATTGTTTTTGTTTAATATGTGGGAGGAAATTTCCGTAGAACCACTGAGGAGGAAGAACACATGCCAAAACATGGTAAAAAATATGTGGAAGCCAGCAAGATGGTAGAAAATACTACTTTGTATGAAGTAAGTGATGCTCTTGCATTGGCGAAAAAAACTGCTACTGCGAAATTTGATGAAACAGTGGAAGTTGCATTTAGACTTGGCGTTGACCCAAGACAATCCGATCAGCAGATTCGTGGCGCTGTAGTACTGCCTAACGGAACTGGTAAAAGCCAAACTGTATTAGTGTTTGCGAAAGGTGAAAAAGCAAAAGAAGCAGAAGCTGCTGGTGCAGATTTTGTTGGTGCAGAAGACCTGGTTGCAAAAATTCAGGGCGGTTGGTTTGGATTTGATGTTGCCGTTGCAACTCCGGATATGATGGGTGTTGTAGGTAAAATTGGTCGTCTGTTGGGGCCAAAAGGTTTAATGCCAAACCCAAAAACAGGTACAGTAACAATGGATGTTACAAAAGCTGTTAATGAAGTTAAAGCTGGTAAAATTGAATATCGTGTTGATAAAACCGGTATCATTCATGCACCAATTGGGAAAGCTAGCTTTGAACAGGCTAAACTGGAAGAAAACTTTAAGACTCTGGTTGATGTAATTATAAAAGCAAAACCAGCTAGCCAGAAAGGTCAGTACATTAAGAGTGTAACTGTTTCTTCAACAATGGGCCCTGGGGTAAAAATCAATCCATTAAAACTGCAATAGTTTTATTGACAGAATAAAGATAAACATATATAATATGAATGCTTAACTGAATAGATTTTCGCTGTAGACAGTAGGTGTCAAGATGACTTAATTTCCTACCGAGGCCATTGTTGCTATGCAATTTCTGCCTTTGTGTTTCTACGCAAAGGCTTTTTATATGGTCGATCAGTAAATTTCAGTTCTGTATTAATTTTAATACACTCGTTAGGAGGTGCTGAAATGGGTAGTTTAGAAGGAAAAAAGGCTGTTGTAGCTGAATTGGTTGAAAAGTTCCAGTCTTCCAAAACAGTTGTTGTTGTTAACTATCGTGGTTTAACAGTGGCACAGGCTACAAAATTAAGAAAACAGCTGAGAGAAGCAGGTGTTGATTACCGTGTAGTAAAAAATACTTTGCTGGCGATCGCTGCAAAAGAAGCTGGTGCAGATGCATTGGTGCCATTATTTAAGGATGTTACAGCAATTGCATTTGGCGGTGAAGATTTAATTGCTCCTGCACAGATTATTGCCAAATTCTCTAAAGACAATAAAGTTTTAGAAGTAAAAGGCGGCTTGCTGGAAGGTGAATATCTGGACCAGGCTGGTGTAATTGCACTGGGCGAACTGCCACCAAAAGAAGTATTACTGGCTCAGGTTGCTTCTTGTTTCCAGGCTCCAATTCAGAGAATGGCTTATGTATTGGAAGAAATTCGCAAATCTCAGGAAACTGCGTAAAACGATGTGCGTAATAGTATAATTAAAAAATAGGAGAGATTACAATGTCTAAAATTCAAACAATCATTGATACAGTAAAAGAATTATCTGTTATCGAATTATCCGAATTAGTAAAAGCTTTTGAAGAAGAATTTGGCGTAAGCGCAGCTGCTCCTGTAGCTGTAGCTGCTGCTGGCGGCGCTGCTGCTCCAGCTGCTGAAGAACAGACCGAATTTGATGTTATCCTGGCTGGTGCTGGTGCTAACAAAATCGCTGTTATTAAAGTAGTTCGTGAAATCACCGGCTTAGGCTTGAAAGAAGCTAAAGAAGTTGTTGATGGCGCTCCAAAACCAGTTAAAGAAAAAGTTGAAAAAGCTGAAGCTGAAGAAATTAAGAAAAAATTGGAAGATGCAGGCGCTAGCGTAGAAGTAAAATAATTTAGTTAACTAAATTATAGAGGAAAGGGCATTTATTCTGTGTGAGAACAAGGAGTAAATGCCCTTTATTTTTCTTTGGAAGTTGGTAAGAAAAGATATTTGAAGGACAAAAAAACATTTACAAATTACATAAATTGTGATATTATATAAGCATATGACTAATAATAAAATGGAAGAATTTTGCGATGAATAGAATTGATATTTGTGGCAAAAATAGTCTAATATAAAGTTTTAGCAAGGTTGAAACCTTGCTTTGCTTAATTTGTCTAAAGGTTTACAGTGGGACTGTGATACTTTTGGAATCGTAACGTTGATTAAAAAACTTTAAGGGGTGAGGAGCATTGGTCAATACGACACATGCACTAAGAGAAAGGCATAGTTTCGCCAAAATTGATGAAATTATGGTTATGCCTAATTTGATTGAAGTTCAACGAAATTCCTACAAGTTATTTTTGGAGGAGGGACTGAAAGAAACGTTTTCTGAGGTTTCTCCCATTCAGGATTTTACGGGGAATTTGGTCCTTGAATTTGTAGATTATAGTTTGGGGGAACCAAAATATGATGTAGATGAATGCAAGGAACGTGATGCCACTTATGCTGCTCCTCTGCGCTTAAAGGTTCGCTTAATTAATAAAGAAACTGGTGAAGTTAAAGAGCAAGAAGTTTTTATGGGCGATTTCCCGATTATGACTACAAAAGGTACGTTCATTATTAATGGTGCTGAACGTGTTATTGTCAGCCAGCTTGTTCGTTCTCCAGGTGTGTATTATTCTGAATCTATTGATCAGACAGGTAAGAAACTGTATGGTGCTACGATTATTCCAAATCGTGGTGCGTGGTTGGAATTTGAAACCGACAGTAATGACAATTTATTTGTGCGAATTGACCGTACCAGAAAATTGCCAGCTACAGTGTTGTTGCGGGCGTTGGGCTATTCCAGCAATGGACAGATTCTGGAATTGTTTGATAATGATGACCGTATTCGAATGACATTGGAGCGTGATCATACCGAAACAGAAGGGGAAGCTTTGGTAGAAATCTATAAACGGTTGCGTCCAGGCGATCCTCCAACTGTTGAAAATGCCAGAACATTGTTAAATTCTTTGTTTTTTGATCCGAAACGGTATGATTTTGCTAAAGTTGGGCGTAATAAGGTAAATAAAAAGCTGGGTTTGGATATTGACCCAACGAAAAAAATCATTACACATGAAGATATTATTGAGACTGTTCAATACTTATTAAATTTGATTAAAGGGGTAGAAGGCTATACCTCTGATGATATTGACCATTTAGGAAATCGTCGAATTCGTTGTGTTGGTGAATTGTTACAGAACCAGTTCCGCATTGGTTTAACTCGTATGGAGCGGGTTATTAGGGAAAGAATGACAATTCAGGATGCCGAAAATGTAACACCGCAGGGCTTGATCAATATTCGTCCTGTTGTTGCAGCGATTAAAGAATTTTTTGGTTCTAGCCAGTTATCTCAGTTTATGGACCAGATTAACCCATTGAGTGAGTTGACCCACAAAAGAAGATTAAGTGCCTTGGGGCCTGGTGGTTTGAGCCGTGAACGTGCGGGGTTCGAAGTGCGTGACGTACATCCATCTCATTATGGACGTATGTGTCCGATTGAAACGCCTGAAGGTCCAAACATTGGCTTAATTAACTCTTTGAGTACGTATGCCAAAATTAATGAATATGGTTTTATTGAATCCCCTTATCGGAAAGTGGATAAAGAAACCGGTATTGTAACCGATCAAATTGAGTATTTAACAGCAGATGTAGAAGATAAATATATTGTTGCACAGGCCAACTCCCTGTTGGATGAAGAAGGTCGTTTTGCAACTAAAAAAGTAAATGCCCGTTATGGACATGCCAATATTTTGGTTGATAGTGAAAAAATCGACTATATGGACGTATCTCCAAAACAGGTTGTATCTATTGCGACTGCCATGATTCCGTTTTTGGAACACGATGATGCCAACCGTGCGTTGATGGGCGCCAACATGCAGCGTCAGGCGGTACCATTGTTAAGAACCGACGCTCCGTATGTTGGCACAGGGATGGAACATCGTGCTGCATATGACTCCGGTGTTATGGTAATTGCGGAAAATGCAGGTACTGTTGATTATGTGTCTGCTCGTGAAATTGTAATTAAGCGGATAGATGGCAATAAAGATCGTTATAAATTGACAAAATTTGAGCGTTCTAACCAAGGTAGTTGTATTAACCAGAAACCACTGGTAAAAAAAGGTCAGGTTATTGAGAAAGGCGCTATTCTGGCAGATGGCCCATCCACAGATCATGGTGAGTTGGCATTGGGACGCAATGTATTAATTGCCTTTATGAACTGGGAAGGTTATAACTACGAGGATGCTGTATTATTAAGTGAAAAATTAGTAAGAGAAGATTACTATACTTCTATTCATATTGAAGAATATGAATGTGATGCTCGTGATACAAAGTTAGGGCCGGAAGAAATTACCCGCGATATTCCTAATGTTGGGGAAGAAGTGCTGAAAAATCTGGATGAACGTGGTATTATTCGCGTTGGTGCAGAAGTTCGTCCGGGAGATATTTTGGTTGGCAAAGTAACTCCAAAAGGCGAAACGGAACTGACTGCTGAAGAAAGATTATTACGTGCTATTTTTGGTGAAAAAGCGCGTGAAGTGAGAGATACTTCCTTGCGTGTGCCGCATGGGGAAGCGGGAATTATCGTAGATGTGAAAATCTTCTCTTCCGATAATGGGGATGATCTTTCTCCAGGTGTAAATCAGGTTGTACGCTGTTATATTGCCCAGAAAAGAAAGATTTCTCAAGGGGACAAAATGGCTGGCCGTCATGGTAATAAAGGGGTTGTATCCCGTGTGTTGCCAGAATGTGATATGCCGTTCTTAGAAGATGGCACACCGGTGGAAATTGTATTGAATCCGTTGGGCGTACCTTCTCGTATGAACATTGGTCAGGTATTGGAAGTTCATCTGGGTATGGCAGCCAAAGCTTTAGGAATTCATTTAGCGACGCCTGTATTTGATGGCGCATCAGAACAGGATATATTGGATATGTTGCAGAAAGCCAATGATGCAAGCAATATGACATATCCATTGTCGGGGAAATTCACTGTAAGAGATGGCAGAACTGGTTTGCCATTTGATAATCCGGTTACAGTTGGCTATATGTATTATTTGAAATTAGCGCACTTGGTTGATGATAAAATTCATGCTCGTTCAACAGGTCCGTATTCTCTGGTTACTCAGCAGCCATTGGGTGGTAAAGCTCAGTTTGGTGGACAGCGATTTGGGGAAATGGAAGTATGGGCACTGGAAGCTTATGGTGCAGCATATACATTGCAGGAAATTCTGACTGTAAAATCTGATGATATTGTTGGTCGTGTAAAAACTTATGAAGCGATTGTGAAAGGTGAAAATGTTCCTGAACCGGGAGTACCAGAATCCTTCAAAGTGCTGATTAAAGAGTTGCAAAGTTTGTGTCTGGATGTCAAAATTCTGAATGAAAATGATGAAGAAATTGAAATTGGCGAAGACGATGACGATATTGTAGAAACTGCAAAAGAACTGGGAATTGAGTTACCTGATGAAAAGGCAAAAGAAGGCGCTGAAGAATCAGGAGAATTTAATAATTTCTTAATTGAAAGCGAAAATGGTGAGTTGGAAGACATTGAACCGGATGATGATATGATTGAGGAAGAAGATATTAATCTGGATTTGGATTTTGATGTAACTGAAGATTTGACTGATGGCGGCGATTTCATCTTAGATGATGAATTTTAATAGGAACTGATTTTGGGAAGGGAGCGAGCCCTTTGTTAGATGTTAATAATTTTGACCGAATGAGAATTGGTTTGGCTTCACCAGAACAAATTAGAGAATGGTCTAGTGGTGAGGTAAAAAAACCAGAAACAATCAATTATCGTACATTGAAACCAGAACGGGACGGTTTATTTTGTGAGCGCATTTTTGGGCCGACAAAAGACTGGGAATGTAACTGCGGAAAATATAAAAGAATTCGTTATAAAGGGATTGTTTGTGACAGATGTGGTGTAGAAGTTACACGTTCTAAGGTTAGACGGGAACGGTTGGGTCACATTGAATTGGCTGCGCCGTGTTCTCATATTTGGTATTTTAAAGGGATTCCAAGCAGAATGGGATTGCTGTTAAATATTTCACCGCGTCAATTAGAGAAAGTAATTTATTTTGTTTCTTATATTGTTTTAGACGGTGGAGATACACCATTGGAAAAAATGGCGCTATTGACAGAAACCGAATATAGAGATAACCGTGAAAAATATGGCAACGGATTCCGTGCTGGAATTGGTGCGGAAGCAATTAAAGAGTTACTGGAAGATTTGGATTTAGATAAGCTGTATGAAGAATTAAAAGAAGAAATCCGTACAACAACTGGGCAACGTAATATTAAAGCGGTAAGACGGTTGGAAGTTGTAGAAGCATTTAAGAAGTCCACGAATAAACCAAGCTGGATGATTTTAGATGTACTGCCAGTCATTCCGCCGGAAATTCGTCCTATGGTTCAGTTGGATGGCGGACGATTTGCTACCTCCGACTTAAACGATTTATATCGTCGAGTTATTAACCGTAATAATCGGTTGAAACGGCTGTTGGATTTAGGCGCTCCAGACATTATTGTACGTAATGAAAAGAGAATGCTGCAGGAAGCAGTGGATGCTTTAATTGATAATGGTCGTCGCGGCAGACCTGTAACAGGGCCTGGCAACCGTCCGCTGAAATCCCTGAGTGATATGCTGAAAGGGAAACAGGGTCGTTTCCGTCAGAACTTGTTAGGGAAACGTGTTGACTACTCTGGTCGTTCTGTTATCGTTGTAGGTCCAGAACTTAAAATGCATCAGTGTGGTCTGCCAAAAGAAATGGCAATAGAATTGTTCAAACCTTTTGTTATGAAAAAATTAGTAAACGAAGGGTATGCGCATAATATTAAAAGTGCAAAGCGTATGGTGGAACGTTTAAAACCAGAAGTTTGGGATGTATTGGAAGATGTCATCAAAGATCATCCGGTATTATTGAATCGCGCTCCTACCTTGCATAGATTGGGGATTCAGGCATTTGAACCCGTATTGGTAGAAGGTCGCGCATTGCGTCTGCATCCATTGGTTTGTACTGCATATAATGCTGACTTTGACGGTGACCAGATGGCGATTCACGTACCGTTGTCAGCAGAAGCGCAAGCGGAAGCTCGTATTTTGATGTTAGCTGCAAATAATATACTGAACCCAAAAGATGGAAAACCAGTTACCACACCTACACAGGATATGATTTTGGGTTCCTATTATCTGACTATTGACAGAGACGGTGCTTTAGGTGAAGGGAAAACATTTAAAGACGATACAGAAGCTTTATTGGCATACGACGCTGGTGCAGTACATTTGCAGGCCAAGGTTCTGATTCGTCAGCCGGATGGCAGTCGTCTGGAAACCACTGTTGGAAGGGTCATTTTCAATAATGTGATCCCAAAAGAGGTTGGCTATGTAAACGAAACCGTTGGCAAAAAAGGTTTGGGTAAAATCGTAGCGAAATGTTATAAACTTTTAGGTGCTTCAGCAACAGCACGTATGTTAGATGGTATCAAAGCGCAAGGTTATAAATATTCTACTCAGGCAGGATTTACAGTCGCATTTAGTGATATTATTGTTCCTGATGAGAAAGCAGATATCTTAGAAACTTCTGATGCGGAAGTCGCTAAAATTGAACAGAAGTTTAGAAGAGGTTTGATTACCGAAGAAGAACGTTATAACCTGGTAATTAAAGTTTGGAATAAGGCAACAAAAGATGTTACAGATGCATTGTTAGGTAATTTGGACAAATTCAATAATATTAACATGATGGCTACATCCGGGGCCCGCGGTAACAACCAGCAGATTCGTCAGTTAGCGGGGATGCGTGGTCTGATGGCCGATTCTACCGGACGTACAATCGAGTTGCCAATCAAAGCGAACTTCCGCGAAGGTCTGAACGTACAGGAATACTTTATTTCTTCCCATGGTGCTCGTAAAGGGTTGACCGATACAGCGCTGCGTACCGCCGACTCTGGTTACTTAACCAGACGTCTTGTTGACGTTGCACAGGAAGTAATTGTACGTGAAGATGATTGTCATACTGATAAGGGCTTATTGGTAGAAGCAATTAAAAGTGGAAATGAAGTTATTGAGCCATTAGAAGAAAGAATTTCTGGCCGCTATGCGTTGGAACCAGTTATTCACCCAGAAACAGGAGAAGTTTTGGTTGCGGCTAATGAAGAAATTACTGATGATTTAGCTGCAGAAATTCAGAAATTAGGAATTACTCAGGTTGTAATTCGCAGTGCGTTAACTTGTAAGAGCCGGTATGGTATTTGTCGGAAATGTTATGGACGTAATCTGGCTACCGGCGGTCATGTTGATATTGGGGAAGCAGTCGGTATTATTGCTGCCCAGTCAATCGGGGAACCAGGTACACAGTTGACCATGCGTACTTTCCATACTGGTGGGGTAGCAGGGGACGATATTACACAAGGTCTTCCTCGTGTCGAAGAATTGTTTGAAGCCAGAAAACCAAAAGGGCAGGCAATTATTGCTGAAGCCGGCGGTTTGGTTCATGTTCAGGATATCAAAAATAGAAAAGAGATCACGATTACTGAAGGCGATGGTGAAGCCAGAGTTTATGCAGTGCCATATGGCGCGCGTATGAAGGTCAATGAGGGAGATATTGTAGAAGCTGGTCAGGAATTGACAGAAGGCTCTATCAACCCACATGATTTATTACGTGTCAAAGGGCCTCTGGGTGTACAGATGTATCTGCTTCGTGAGGTACAGAAGGTATACCGTCTGCAAGGGGTAGACATCAATGATAAACACATTGAAGTTATGGTACGTCAAATGCTGCGTAAAGTAAAAGTGGAAGATCCTGGTGATACTGTATTGTTGCCGGGCGGCCAGGTAGATATTTTTGATTTTGAAGCTGAAAACGAACGTGTTCGGGCTGAAAATGGTGTGGAGGCCGTAGGTAAGACTGTATTATTAGGGATTACCAAAGCTTCTTTGGCAACAGATTCTTTCTTATCAGCAGCTTCTTTCCAGGAAACCACTCGTGTATTAACAGATGCTGCTATCAAAGGTAAAGTAGATCCATTGCTTGGTCTGAAAGAAAATGTTATTTTAGGTAAATTGATACCAGCTGGTACAGGGATGAGTCGTTATAGAGAAATAAAAATCTCTACAGAAGAAGAAAAAGTTGATTTTCCAATGTAATTTTTGTTGACAGCTTGTATTGAGTATGCTAAAATACAAGAGTTCGTGTGAGAAATTTATTATTAAAAATAGATACAAAAGCTGTGCTGAGAAGGCACAGCTTTTGTAAGAAATTTTCACGATACGCCCGTAAGCGTTGTTTAAAATTTGCTTATACTTTTTAATCTTGAGGAAGGAGGTGCAGAGCATGCCAACAATTAACCAATTGGTTAGACAAGGCAGATTCGTAGCAGAAAAAAAATCTACTGCTCCTGCATTAAAAAATAATCCACAAAAAAGAGGAGTATGTACAAGAGTATATACTACCACACCAAAAAAACCTAACTCTGCGTTGCGTAAAGTTGCCCGTGTTAAATTAACAAACGGCATCGAAGTAACAGCGTACATTCCAGGGATTGGTCACAACTTACAGGAACATAGTGTTGTTTTAGTAAGAGGTGGCAGAGTAAAGGACTTACCAGGGGTTCGTTACCATCTGGTTCGCGGTACTCTGGATGCAGCTGGCGTAAACGACCGTAACCAGGCTCGTTCCAAATACGGCACAAAACGTCCAAAAGCAAACAAAAAATAATTGAAATCGCTGTTTGAATCAAAGCAGAGAGGGGGATACTATGTCTAGAAAAGGTGCAGCTCCAAAAAGAGAAGTTTTAGCTGATCCAATTTACAATAGTAAAAAAGTTACCAAATTGATCAATCAGATCATGTTGGATGGTAAAAAAGGTGCAGCTGAACGTGCTGTATACGGAGCATTTGATATTATTGCTGAAAAAACAGGTAAAGATGCTTTAGAAGTATATGAAGAAGCATTGAAAAATGTTATGCCAGTATTAGAAGTAAAAGCTCGTCGTGTAGGTGGTGCTAACTATCAGGTACCAATCGAAGTTAGAGCAGATCGTCGTCAGACTTTAGGAATTCGTTGGATTGTATTATTCGCTCGTAAAAGAGGGGAAAAAACCATCGAAGTGAAACTGGCAAATGAATTAATGGATGCCGCTAACAATATGGGCGGTGCTGTTAAGAAAAAAGAAGACACACACAAAATGGCAGAAGCAAACAAAGCTTTCGCACATTATCGTTGGTAGGATTTTACTGTTAACTTAAGAAGGAGGAAAAACGGTGGGTAGAGCCTTTCCTTTAGAAAAAACCAGAAACATTGGTATTATGGCACACATTGATGCTGGTAAAACAACCACTACCGAACGTATTCTGTATTACACTGGTCGTGTACACAAAATTGGTGAAGTTCATGATGGCGCAGCTACTATGGACTGGATGGTTCAGGAGCAGGAAAGAGGTATTACAATTACCTCTGCTGCAACTACAGCAGAATGGCATGGACATCGCATTAACATTATTGATACCCCGGGGCACGTAGACTTTACTGTAGAAGTAGAACGTTCCTTGCGTGTATTGGATAGTTCTGTTGGTGTTTTCTGTGCAGTAGGTGGTGTACAGCCTCAGTCTGAAACAGTTTGGCGTCAGGCTGATACCTATGGCGTACCAAGATTGGCTTATGTTAATAAAATGGACAGAACCGGCGCTAACTTTATGAATGTTGTAGAACAGATTAGAGAACGCCTGGGTCATAATGCTGTTGCAATGCAGCTGCCAATCGGTGCTGAAGATAACTTCACAGGTATTATCGATTTAGTAAACAATGTTGCACATATGTTTACTGATGACATGGGTACTTTTGATGAAGAACCAATCCCAGCTGAATATGCTGATCAGGCTGCTGAATTAAGAGAAAAATTAGTAGAAGCTGCTGCTGAAACTGATGAAGAACTGATGATGAAATATTTGGAAGGGGAAGAATTGACCATTCCGGAAATTAAAGCTGCTATTCGTAAAGCAACTTGCGATGTAAAAATGATTCCGGTTTTCTGTGGTTCCTCTTTCAAAAATAAAGGGGTACAGATGTTGTTGGATGCAGTAGTAGACTATTGCCCAGCTCCAACCGATATTCCTGCAATCAAAGGTACTTTGGAAGATGGCGAAGAAACAGAACGTCATGCAAGTGATAAAGAGCCATTCAGCGCACTGGCATTCAAAATCATGACAGACCCATATGTTGGGAAACTGACATTCTTCCGTGTATATTCCGGTACATTGTCCTCTGGGACTTATGTATTGAACTCTACAAAAAATAAAAGAGAACGTGTTGGTCGTATTCTGCAGATGCATGCAAATCATAGAGAAGAAATCGACACTGTATATGCTGGGGATATCGCTGCAGCAGTTGGTTTAAAAGATACTGGTACAGGTGATACCTTATGTGCAGAAGATTCTCCAATTATTCTGGAATCTATGGAATTCCCAGAACCAGTTATTAATATTGCAATTGAACCTAGCACAAAAGCTGACCAGGAAAAAATGGGCGTTGCTTTGGCTAAACTGGCTGAAGAAGATCCAACCTTCAAGGTATATACCGACCAGGAAACCGGACAGACCATTATTGCTGGTATGGGTGAATTGCATTTGGATATCATTGCTGACCGTCTGAAACGTGAATTCAAAGTTGAATGTCAGGTTGGTAAACCACAGGTAGCTTATAAAGAAACTATCCGTAAAGCTGTAAAAGCAACAGGGTTGTTCAAACGTCAGTCCGGTGGTCGTGGTCAGTATGGTCATGCTGTAATTGAACTGGAACCATTGGAACCAGGTGCAGGTTTTATTTTTGAAAGTAAAATTGTCGGCGGTGTAGTTCCAAAAGAATATGTTGGTCCTATTGAAGCTGGTATTAAAGAAGCAATGCAGAATGGTATTTTGGCTGGTTACGAAATGGTAGACGTAAAAGCTACTTTAGTAGACGGTTCTTACCATGAAGTAGACTCTTCTGAAATGGCGTTTAAAATTGCTGGTTCTATGGCATTTAAAGAAGGGGCTGCAAAAGCAAACCCTGTTTTATTAGAACCAATTATGAAAATCGAAGTTACTATCCCTGATGAATACATGGGTGATGTAATGGGTGACCTGAATGCTCGTCGTGGTAGAATCGAAGGCATGGAAGCAAGAGGCAATGCTCAGGTAATTAACGGTTTTGTTCCTCTGTCCGAAATGTTTGGTTATGCAACCGACCTGCGTTCTAAAACACAGGGTCGTGGTCTGTACACAATGCAGTCTGACCACTTTGAAGAAGTTCCAAAATCCGTAGGCGAAGAAATTATCGCAAAACGCAGAGGTTAATTTCTGCGATTGAATAGAGGAGGAAGAAAAGAAAATGGCAAAAGAAAAATACGAACGTACCAAACCGCATGTAAACATCGGTACAATCGGTCA
>CALXUG010000058.1 GCA_944391625.1 uncultured Clostridia bacterium | reverse complement strand
CTCGCTGACGACTTTGCTATAATAACACCTTCTACCACCTCTTGTCAACTCTTTTTTTCTTTTTTCTCGCTTTTTTTATCTTTTCTTTTTCTTTCCCTTTTTTCCTGGCTGTTTTCGCCTTTTACTTCTATGTAGAGGATAGTTGTACAGGAATTAACACTTACATCTTTAATCCCTTCTTTGTAAACGTGCTGCAAAAAAATACACACACACGTCCCCTCAATATCCTGCATTTGGAACGTGTGCGTACAGACAAAACAAAAAAGTCCGATATTGCTGTTTGTTGACAACAATATCAGACTTTTCTAATGCGGTAGACGGGACTTGAACCCGTACCCAATACTGGACACGCCCCTCAAACGTGCGCGTATGCCAATTCCGCCACTACCGCTCAATGACTTGACCGGAATATAATATCATATAGTTATACAAAATGCAATACTTATACACTTTTGTTTGTCCAAATTTTACGAAGCTACATCTCTTTCAATATTATGAATAATCCAATATAGACAATCCATGTGGACAATCGAATTTCCCGCTAGTATAATTGAAGTATCCTTTCACAGGTACACACCCTGCTATATTTTTATCATTATCTATCAATTTTAAGATCAGGAGGACTGTTTATGTTACATGTATGGAGTCATAAAAAATTAAGAAAAACAATTGCAACAGCTGCTTTAACTACCTTTGCCGCTACCGGTATTATATTGCCTGCATGGGCTGATGATACACAGCAAAGAGAACTTATCGTAACAATGACAATCGGCGACACCTCTTATCAAGCAAATGGGAAAGAAGCTACTATGGATTGCGCCCCTTATGTAGATGAAAATAACCGTACCATGGTACCGGTGAGATTTGTAGGACAAGCGCTGGGTGCTACTGTCAACTGGAATCCCTCTGCTAAAACCGTACTAATTGCCGATGAAGAGAACACCGTTGTCTTTGCCATTGATTCTGACGAAATGACTGTAAACGGCAGAACAATGCCGATTGACACTGCTGCAGTTATTCAGGACAATCGCGCCATGCTTCCGCTGCGGGCTGTGGCAGAATCTATTGGCGCAACTGTAACTTATGCGGACGGCGTAATCACCATTTCCAGAAAAGCCCCATCAGAAATTGTTACTGTTGTCAATTATCAAGAACTGAAACAAGCGCTATCCTCAAAAGCCTCTACCATTATATTGGACAAAAGCTTTTCCACGCAGGGAGAACTTGTACAAAAGCTGATAGTAGAGCGCCCTGTTGTTTTAGATGGAAACAATAACAAGATTGATTTTGGTATTGAAATAGTATCAGAAGGCGTAACGGTAAAAAACTTCATTATCAATATTTCTGACTTTGACAAAGGTGTCAGCACCGGCGGTCAAAGTGACTTAAAAAATCCTGGCGATTGTGTTGCTATCGAAATCCACAATGACGCCACAGGCAGACCAGTTGTCATTTCTAATAATAATATCAAGCTGGACGTTTTCGGCAGCAGCAACTCTGCAATTTATCTGGCAGATAACAGCTATGTAGAAATTTCCGGCAATACCATCCTGTTGGAAAACAAAGAAAATAATACTTATGAGCGAGGCGGCATTTTTGTGGGTGCCGGTGTCAGCGGCAGCATCACTAACAATGACATTACCAGTTCCCGCACTGCCATCCCCATGTCGCCAATTGGTTTAACAGCAAATTTAGATACCTTAACCAAAGCCGTTGCTGTACCTTCCGTTACAATTCAGAATAATACCATCAAAACCAGATACATGACCAAAATGTATGTCAGCGGTCAATTATTTGGCGACGATCGTCTTGTGTTGGAACGCAAAACCGATTTTGGTGCGCGACAGGCGCTCAGTGATTTTATCGTTGCCTTAGCTGAAAACAATACCTATGAAATCGCGGCACCATATCCGGCAGAACATGAAGCAGGTTTTGTACAATGCAGATTAGATAACATTATGGCTGGCGGTACTTATTTTGAAAACAATGTATTCTTTTATGTAGAAGACGAAAAACTGGTGCGTGTTCCTGCTCCGAACAATCCATAAACATTGAAATTTCACTTGTTTCCTACTAGAATTTGTGCAGGAAACATCCGCGCTCAAAAGATTTTGTTTATGCGCTACAAAAAATATTATGCTGATACTACCGTCAGCGATAAAAAGTTACAAGAAGCAGATATATCATCCAACAGAAAGGAGCGCTGATTATGCACGATAACAAGCAATTACAGCAACTCCAGGAAAAAGTTTCACGAAAAAAGAGCTTAGAAGCAAAATGGAGAGAACTACAATCCCAGCAGGAAGATCTGAGCAATCGAGTTCAAGAATTGGAAACAGTCATGGGGAACGAGCAGGCTGACGTGGACCGCTTGGAGCGTACCAGTCTGACATCTGTGTTCTATGCTGTCATTGGCAAAAAAGAAGATAAGCTGGATCAGGAGAAAGCAGAAGCATATGCTGCCAAGGTTAAGTACGATTCCGCCGTCCAAGAATTAAATCTGGTAGTGAACGATATGCATCAGATCGAAATGCAGCTCCGCGACTTTTCCCAATGTGAACAGCAATATGAAGCGCAATTGCAAGAAAAAGACAGGGCCATCAAGGCATCCGGCTCTTTAGAGGCAGAATATATCTTTCAGCTGGAAGAACAAATCACTGCACAAAAAATACAAAAGGTAGAAATCAGAGAAGCCGTCGCTGCCGGTTCCCGAGCCCTCAGATCCGCTGACTATATTCTTTCCAGCTTAGACACTGCTCAAGACTGGGGCACATGGGATTTGCTTGGCGGCGGTCTCATCTCTACCCTTGCCAAGCACAGCAGTCTGGACGAAGCCCAGGACGAAGTGCAGCAGCTTCAAACGGAACTGCGCCGTTTCAAAACAGAACTTGCCGATGTGACCATTCATACAGATATGCAAGTAAATGTTGATGGATTCCTCCGTTTTGCAGATTATTTCTTTGATGGCCTGTTTGCAGATTGGGCTGTTCTGGATAAGATCAGTCAATCCCAGTCCAGCGTGCAAACTACCAAAAATCAGATCGAAAGTGTGCTTTCCATGCTTCGCAGTATGGAAGATACCGTTGACCAAACAATCAAAAAACTGGAAGATGAAAAAGAGGCCGCCGTTGTAAAAGCTGCATTGTAAACCATAAAAAATCAGGCAGTGTTTTGAAAAGAACATCACGTTTCTTTATCAAAATACTGCCTGATTGTCATTGCTGTTCACAAAGCAAATTTCTTTTTTACTCTAATAACCTGCATGGCAAAATTCGATTATCTGCCGCATACATCACAGGCAAACTGCACATAACTTGACCGGTATCCTGCCAAGGTCAGCTGCGCAGCTTCACAAAAGACACCTTTCCGTTTTCAATAATCATGCTGGCTGTATGCTCCGTCGTTTTGAACAAAACCTTGCCTTTGCGGCTCAGGATCATGGTTTTATATGCAGATGTTCCTTCATCACTGAAATTGATTACAAAGAAATCCTCCTGCACCTCCATACTATCCACTATACCGCCCGGATTCAAATGCGCATGACTGCCCAATACATATAATCCTCCGGTTTCGGCATCGGCATAACAAATCGTATCGTGCAGCACAACAAAATCTTTGATTGCTGTATTTGTCAGCTTTACAGCTTTCCCGCCGGCCAGCGGCATTCGATAGAGCTGCATCTGTTCATTCAGATAATACAGACTATCGTCCTCTACTGCAAAATAACGTACTGTATCTGCTACCACTTGCCGCACTGCGCCTGTTTTATAATTGACAGCAACAATATTAGCATCCCTGCCGGTATCATTACGGCTATCGCCAATGCCGCCAATAAACAGCAATTCTGTATCCGTACGCTCCATGACATCCTTTACCGTATAACAATCTATTTTTGTCACATTGTGAAATACGTTTGCCTGCTGCCCTTGCTGTATTTGAATACTGCCCGTTTTTGTATTGGCATCCCATGCATGCAGTACGATCATATTGTCATAGCAATGAATGCTGCCGCTGCCGCAATAAAGCTCATTTGCTGTGCCATCTTCCAATAAACGCACATAGCATTGTATGGTCTTCCCACGTTCCGTTTGTTCATAGCGCAACAACACAGTGCCATTCTCTAACCGCAGTTCCGGACGGCAATAGCGCTCCCCATCTTCTTTTATTTGTTTGTTCACCGGCAGCTGATATACTTTTTTCGCATTTGTCGGCGCAACAACCGGCGCCTGCCAGATACTTCCCCGCTCCCCTTCATAATAATAGTATTCACCCGCTTTTACAAAGGAACCGACACCATCAGCATATTCTTTAATTGGCAATGTAATTTCATTCGCCGTTACAGCCCCCGGTGAATGAATGGCCAACCCCTCCTGCGGGCTGTATTGATATGTCCATCCAAACTCATCCACTGCAAATCTCCATGTCAGCGGAAAATAGGTAACGTCACGAAAAGACAGCAGCGGATAATCCTCTTTGCTATTATCAATCAACTGATTATTCACATAAATAGTTCCTGTATTGATAGCTGCAACACCGGTACTTTTATTAGGCAAATAGCGTTTATAATCATGCCAGTTCCAACGCACCCCGTTCTGATGCACACCCAAACCGCCCTGCTGATTCCAGGTAGTCTCTACACCAAGATATCGGCTGCCATAATAAGTCATTGGAAAATAAGTAATATTGTTGTACACCAGCAACGGATATTGGGTAAACTGATTATCCATCTCCATTCCATTTAAGGTTACCGGAAATTCCGGCAATGATACCGGCACAGTATGATTCGCCGCCGCATGTTTAGCAGGCAGCAACAAAGTTGTCAGGCATGTTGTCAGTACTACCCAACAAAATGCCCGTTGTGTTCGCCTTTTCATTGTATCTGTTCCCTCTCTTTATGCACCTACTGCGTATTATCCATATTAAAATAACAAAAAGCGTTTTCACTTGTTGTTGAACTATCTTTTTTGTATTATGACATAAAAATGAGAAAAAAGATAATCTTTTGACATAAGAGGTTGTTTTTTTGTCATAAACGGCAACAATGAACTGGCGCCGTCAATATCATGAACGGTTTACTCAATAAATTTCTTTTTATTGTGCCGGCCATTGTGTACAACTTTAGGAATAAAACGGCTGGCAAAGCTGGCCCTGCCTCTGTATTTTACATAAAAGAATCCCAGGATAGAAAATACCACCGCACCAATAAAATTAACAAACAAATCCTTCATGGTATCAATCAGACCAATATCCAAATAACCGCCCAAACCCAACGGCTGCCCATTTATTACAACATCTGTGATATTTTTAATCTGTGTCGGTGTATTGCCGCCTGCAGGATCCAGCATAACAGAAGATATGGCAGCAATAATGGTATCCTTCTGCATATCCAAGCGAAAGAACCAATCCATAGCAAACTCAAAAAACTCCCACATAACGCCAATGGTCATAGAAAAGCAAAATGCAACAATGGCCATGAACGTTGGCGATAAGGCAAAACTAAACCGCTCGTTGCGATTCAAAATATCCACCATAGAAAAACCAATGGCCGCAGCTAAAAATCCGTTTAATGTATGCAGCATGGTATCCCAAAAAGGAAACAAAATATAATAGGCATGTATCTCACCCAAAATTTCTGCTGCAAAAATAAATAACAAAATGATGACTTCCAGCGTATCCGGCAATTTAATATGATAGTTAAGCTGAATAAAGCTAGGTACAAAGAACAATACCAAAGTCAGCACACATAAAAATACATTTTCATAATTGCCGTTCAAGAACTGCGCAATCATCACAACAATTACCAGCACACGCAGTATCAAATATAAACTAAATGCTGTTTTATTTTCTTTCAGCTGCTGCACCAGCGCATCTTTCTTTTTTCGCAAATTCCATTTTTTCATAAATTTCCTTATCTAGGCCGGCCAGTTTCATATTGCGGCCTGCTCCCCTCTCTCTTCATACGCTGCTGAATTCTGCGCTCCTTCCGAAAGCGCTGTAGCTCCACATCCGGAAATATAATTTGATGCGTCTCTTTATTTACAATCCCCGATGGCAGACGAAACAGGCTGTCCGCTGTTACGGCCAGCATAAATCCATTGATTTTGGCTCTATTGGTTTCGTATAAATCCATCTGTTCAAAAAAATTGCGATAATGCGTATAAACCCGCCGTTTTATCTTATAAATATTGCTGTTGAACAATTCACTGCTCACCAAACTGTCTTTCCGTTTCACATAATGATACATCGGCTGCTGCAGAACATATACATGCTTTACATAGCACAAATAGTTCAAATTGAAGATAAAATCTTCACACCATTGAATTTCTGTGTCGCACTGCAGTTGATGCTGCATAATTATATCCCGCCGATACAGCTTATTCCACATCACGCCATAATAAAAATTGGCCGGCGCTTTCATAAGCTGCCGTGCAAATTCTTTTATGGTGATCAGTTTTTCTGTACGGATATGTCCATTTTCTGTAACCAAAGAACCGACAATCCGATAAAACGGCGCAATGACCATTTCACACTGCCAGCGTTCTGCCTGCTCTACCAGCATAGCTGTGGCATCAGCTGTCACCCAGTCATCACTGTCTGCAAACTGCAGATATTTACCCTCTGCCAATGCCATTCCCTGATTGCGGCTGTCGGACACGCCGCTGTTGGCTTTATCAATCACCCGCACCCGTTTATCCTGCCGGGCATACTGACGGCAAATCTCCAAACTGTTATCTGTACTGCCGTCATTCACTAAAATCAATTCGATCTGTTCATATTGCTGTCCCAAAATACTATCCACACATCGTTCCAAATATGCTTCTCCGTTATACACTGGCACAATAACACTTACCAATGGCTGCTGCTTCATACTGTCAAATCCTTTCCATACCATTCAGGGTATCCGTTATGAGATGATCTGTCATCACTCACCGGTATACACATAGTTTCTTCTATTGTTACTGTTTCTTGCAGCAGTGTCAATTCGATTACCGAAAACAAAAGAAAAGTTTGGCATCTTTGTTACTAACTCTTGATATTTACTGCGGTTCATCTTTGATATTGCCAAAAACAGCTTTCCCTTCAATAAAAAATGACAGAAAAACCTGATTCGCTTTATTGGCAAGCCTGTCTGACCGCGTTATAATACAAATATCGGAAAGGATAAACGGTATCTCCTCAAAAACAACAAAAATAACATATCTTCAGATTGGAGGAATTGTCATGTATACATGGGAACAAACCGAGCAAATGATACACAATTGTCAGCGCTGCCCGCTAAGCCGCACCAGAAATCTGCCGGTCATGGGGCGAGGAAACCGCGCTGCAAAAATAATGTTTGTTGCAGAAGCGCCGGGCGCTCAGGAAGATCAACAGGGCGTGCCCTTTGTAGGACCGGCAGGCAGAGTGTTAGATGTGCTGCTCACCTCCATCCAATTAAAACGGCAGGATATTTATCTGACCAATATCGTCAAATGCCATCCGCCGGCCAATCGGGATCCTTCCCCGGCAGAACAAGATGCCTGTCTGCCATTCTTAAAATGCGAAACCCTTTTGCTGCATCCTCCTGTCATTGTCTGCCTGGGGCGGATCGCAGCGCAGAAATTAATCGCACCCCAATACAAAATCAGCAGACAGCACGGCACCTGGATTTTTCGCAAAGGCTACTGGATGACCGCAGTTTACCATCCATCAGCTATTTTGCGTGATCCATCCAAACTGGAGGAAACCAAACAGGATTTTCAAACCATTCTCCGCAAGCTGCAGGAATTGGAAGACCAGGCTTATCCGCCGCTCATATAAAATCACACAGGCTACTGGCAAATTTGTACGATCGGCAAGCCTGAAACCCCATTATCCAAAACATGCAAAGCGATGCGCCTCTGCTGACCAAAAACAATTTTTATTTTGTCCTACGCAAAGGCGCATAACTATTTTGCAGAAAATAAAAAATCACTCAACTTCTGCCCACTAATTCCTGTTTTTTGTGTAAAAAATCCAATCGCTGTTTGGCATCGGCATCATCCGGCGCATATTCCAACGCTTGCTTCAAATCAGCCTCCGCCTCTGCAAATCGGTTCAGTGCTGTATACAAACTGCCTCTGCCTTTATACGCATAGGTATAATAAGGGTCCAGTGCCAAAGATTGATTATAGCATTCCAAAGATTTTTCAAACTCTTCCAGCTTATAATAAATATTGCCCTTATCTTTATAAATGATAGCCGCAGAATAGGGCGATAATTCCAGCACCCGATCCAATCCCTGCAGCGCTGATTCAAATTCTTCCCAATCAGCTTCAATTAATGCTTTGTCCCAAATAGCCAACGCATAATCCGGATTAACAGCCAACGCTGCATTATAATCCTCCATCGCCCGCTCCACATCACCTAAATTTAAAAACAACAGCGCTCGATTGTAATAATATCCTTCATCGTCCTGCTTCAATGCAATAGCCCGATCATAATCTTCCAATGCTTTGCTGTAATCTTTTAAACTGTGATTATAAATATTGGCCCGATAAAAATAAGCCTGCGGCTGTTTCCAATCTAACGCAATGGCTTTTTGAAACCAATCCAGAGCTTCTTCAAACCGCTCATAATTTTTCGCTTCGATTCCTTTTTTTAATAACTCCTGATAATCCATGCTGCATTCCTCCATTAACCAAAAATTTTCTGATGCAACTTTAACCCGGTAGGCGTAACTGCCAAACCGCCCCGCGCCGTTTCCCGCAACGAATCAGGCAAACTGCGGCCCACTGCGCCCATAGCTGTAATCACTTCATCAGCCGGTATCACGCTGGTTACACCGGCCAAAGCCAAATCTGCCATCACCATTGCCAATGAGGCACCCAGCGCATTGCGTTTTGCACAGGGCACTTCCACCAGTCCTGCCACAGGATCGCAAACCAGCCCCATCACATTTTTCAGCACCATGGCGCAGGCTTGGCCGGCCTGTTCCGGTGTACCATTCCGCAATTCCACCGCAGCAGCGGCAGCCATAGCAGCAGCAGCGCCGCATTCAGCCTGACAGCCGCCCACCGCGCCGGATACCGACGCCCGATAAGCAATCACCATGCCAAAACCGGCGCAGGTCATCAACGCCACCGCAATTTGCTCATCGGTCAGTTGCTCCAGCTCCTGTATTTTTTTTAATACGCCGGGCACAATTCCGCAGGAACCGGCAGTGGGACAAGCCACAATCCGCCCCATGGTTGCATTCACCTCTGCCACTGCCAGCGCATAGCTCACCGCTTCCATTACATTGCTGCCGGACAATAATTTCTCCCCGCTACGGCAATAATCATATACCTTGCGTCCCTCGCCCCCGATCAGTCCGCCTTTAGAACGCTGGGGCGTTTTTATGCCGGTAGCAATTGATTCTTTCATCACCTGCCAGTTTTTATTCATCTGCTGCAGCACTTCTGCCTCGGTGCATTGTTTGGCCGCCGCCTCCTGCTTTACCATTGCAAGTCCGATACTGCTGTGATTTTCATGCGCCAGTTGTATTAATGTTTCAACAGAACCAATAACCATTTTATTTCCCCCACTTCAAGTATATGAAACAACCTAGAAAGGTTTGATAAATTTTACCTGCAAAACCGGCTCCAATGCAGCAATTTTTTCAATGGCTTCTGCCGTAACCTCCTGGTCAGTTTCCAGCACCATATAAGCCACTGTATGTTTTTCCTGCCGGAAAACCTTCATCGTTGCAATATTAACCTGATACGCCATCAATACCCCTGTAATACAATGAATCACACCGGGCTGATCCAGATGGGTATCAATAATGGTTGGATACATCCCTTCGATTTCCACCGGGAAACCGTCTAATTCGGTAATCAGCACCTTGCCGCCGCCCACAGAGCAGCCAACCACCGTTTTGGTCTCGCCCGCTGCGGTTGTCATCACAAACTTGGCAGTATTGGCATGATAGCCATCGCCCAAATCAGCAGGCACAAACTGATAGCGCAGACCAGCCTCATCAGCCAGCCGATAAGAATCCCGAATCCGCACATCATCGGTTTCCATACCCAACATACCGCCCAGCAAAGCCAAATCCGTTCCGTGCCCTTTATAGGTTTTGGCAAAAGAACCATGCAGCAAAATTTCTACCTGCTGCGGCAGTTCCCCGGCAATCGCCCGGGCAAAACGGCCCAGCCGCACAGCTCCCGCTGTATGCGAACTGGACGGGCCAACCATAACCGGCCCAATAATGTCAAAACAACTGTATTCACTCATATTCCAGCCTCCCCCAATCAACCCTTGATACCGTCTTTGTTCGATGTTTTTATTGTACTATTCTTGCCCTGGTTACGCAAACAAAAAACACCAAAATGCCTGTTGAACAAAAATATTTATCAAAGCAGCTCCGGCAAGCCTTTTTTTCAATAGCCGACAGTTGTGCTAGGAATTATTTTCATATATTCATAAAGATTCCTTGTTATTTTTTAGCCAATATACTATAATTGATATAAAATTTTGTAACCTATGTTGTTTAAAATCATTTCCAGAAACCATGAGGGTCTATCAAATATGCTCAGAAACTTGTTAAAAAATCCACTTGCGGCACAAAACACTGCCTCCAAAAATAAAAAAAACTGGATCATCCTGATGCTTCTCTGCGCTTTGGTCGCCATCGGCCTGGTCCTGTTTGTCCGGCAATACCAGAAATTGGGGGATACAATCGAAAACGAACGCTTTACCTACGTCTCCGAAATAAAAAATCAGCTGGTCAATAATATTGAAATGAAAAAAAATGTGCAGACTGCGGCGCTGTCTGTTTATATAAACGGAATAAAATCTCTGAGCATAACCAGTTTTTCTGCCCTGCCCCGACTAAACGCAAACCCGACCAACGAAACCGACACCTTCTTTTTTCTGGACGAAAAGGGTATCTTTTATACGCAGGACGGAAAAACAGTTTCCCTTTCCGGCATCAACCTTGCCCAACGCTTAATTCTGGAACAAGAAACCGTATTTGATTATGCCCAGGTTAACAACGCGCAGGAATATTGGATCTACGGGGAACCGGTTCAGGGAATCACGCTGGACGGCATTCCTATCCGCGCCATTATCAATGCGCAAAATTTAGAGTTGTTTTCTTCGCAAATGGACAGCAATCTGTTGGAAAGTAACTGCCAGACCTATATCATCTCCCAGGACGGCACCATTTTAATTTATCCGGAAAAAGAAAATAACATGGGCTACAATCTGTTTGATTCCCTGGTGGGGCTGGGCGCCTCGGCCCAGTCCATTCAGGAAATACAGGAACAGATACGTCAGGGCAACAGCAGCCAAAGTTTTTTAAACTATCAGGACAATAAATGGATTCTGTCCTACAGCGGCAACATCTTTGACAACTGGGTGGTGGTGGTGCTCATGCCGGTCACCATTACAGCTTCCGACACTTACCACATGATGCGGCTGACCTTGTACGCCCTGAGTTTGCTGGTTGCCAGCATTCTGGGCACATTATGTTTCGGCGTGCTGCTGTTTTATCAACGGGAACGAGCTGTGCAGAAAGAAAAAATGGACTTGGTAGTCATGCAGCGCAGTGCTCAGGTAAAAAATGAATTTCTGTCCAAAATGAGCCATGATATCCGCACACCGCTGAACGCTATCATCGGCCTGTTAAAAATTGTGGAGCAGGACAGCAAAGACCAGCCCCAGATACAAACCAATCTGGAAAAAATCGAACAATCGGCCAAATATCTGCTTGCCGTACTCAACGATATTTTAGATATGTCTAAAATTGAAAGCGGAAAGATGACACTTTACAACGCCCCTTTCAATTTGCCGGAACTATTTCAAAACTTAGAAACCATGAACCGCGCCCAGGCCGAACAAAAAGGCATCCAGTTCCAAACCTGTCTGGATGGCGTCTATGCACAAACCTATCTGGGAGATCAGCTGCGTTTGAATCAAATTCTGATGAATCTGTTGTCCAACGCCATCAAATTTACCAACCAGAACGGCATTGTCCGGTTTTCTCTGCATGTATCACCCAATAAACAAGGACAAGATCACTTTTGCTTTGTAGTAGAAGATACTGGTATCGGCATGTCGGAAGATCACGTAGCCAATCTGTATCAGCCTTTTGAGCAGGAAGATGCCAGCACCTGCTTAAACTATGCCGGCAGCGGACTGGGGCTCTCCATTGTAAAAAGTTTGGTAGAACTGATGAACGGAACCATTCATGTCACCAGTACAAAAGGCGTCGGGACCCGCTTTGAAGTCAGACTGCTCCTGACGCAGGCCGAATCCGTACCGGAACATGGCTCCAGCATTCAAAATGCGCCCCAACTTTCCTTATCCGGCCGAAAACTGCTGTTGGCCGAAGACAATGAACTGAACCGCATGATTGCCAAAGAACTCATTTCCAGCCATTGCGAAATGACCGTGGACGAAGCAGAAAACGGCGCCCAGGCAATCCAACGCTTTGCCGCCAGCGCCCCGGACGAATATGCCGCCATCCTGATGGACGTGCGGATGCCGGTGATTGATGGCTTGGAAGCCACCAAAGCCATCCGCGCCTTAAATCATCCGCGGGCAAAAACGGTTCCAATCATCGCCATGTCCGCCAATGCCTTTCAGGAAGATATGGAACGCTCTGTTCAGTCCGGTATGAATGTTCATTTATCCAAACCGCTGGACATCGAATTGGTAAAAACACAACTGCAAATTTATATACAAAAGGAACATATGCCATGAAGCAATTACAACAACGAACGTTAATCAGCCTGCTGTGCCTTGTTCTGGGCATTGGCCTGCTGACCGGATGCGTCCGGCAGACCGATACCCTGCCCCCCGGTGGAATGGAACATGAAGTACTTACCCTAAAACCGATTCCGACGGATAAAATGATGATTACCTTACAGGGCGTGGACGGCGTGGATTTAAACCAGATGGAACGGGAAATCGAAGCGCACTTTCCTGATGTGGATATTGTACAGGTTCTCTATACCTGGCTGAAAAACGATCTGGAGCATGGTTCCGGTCAGGATATTATCCTAAATCAAGATTTAAGTTGGCTTGCAGAGCATAGCGACAGTCTTGTGGATTTAACCACAGAAAGCTACCTGCAGAACTATTCCCTTTCGTCCCTTTCCAACTGCGCAATAAATGGAAACGTCTATGTACTGCCGGGACCCGCCCATGTTTACGGCATCGTTTACAACAAAGATATGTTTCAGGCGCATGGCTGGGAGATTCCAAAAAATCTGGATGAATTGATTCAGCTCTGCCGGACAATCGAATCCGCAGGCATCCGCGCCTTTCAGCCGGCGCTTTATTACAAAGACGCCATGCGGCAGTTTTTGTTGGGCTTTACCTATCAACCGGCATTTTACGGCTTGGAGAACAGCATGTGGTTTTCCGACTACCATCAGGGAAAGGCTACCATGACCAACCATCTCGAACCAGCTCTGGATAATCTGAAACAATTGAGCGACGCCGGTATTATACGGACAGACGACTTCAAAATGACACCGTCAGGCCGCAGTACCATGATGTATCAAAAACGGAACTGCGCTATGATTATAGAATCGCAAAATGCAGAAGTATACGCCCGAGAATGGAATCTGGCAGACCAGCCGGTCAACGTAGGTATGATGCCCTTTTTCAGCGGAAATGAGCCTAACAGTGATTTTTTATTTACCGTTCCCCAATATTACATGGGTATCAATGCCAAATTGGAACAGCCAGGCAATGAAAAAAAATTACAGCGGGTAAAAGAGATTTTAGGATGGTTATCGACGGTAGAAGGACAAACAGCCATCATGGATTCAGAAGCCCTCGCTATCAGTCATGTAAGAGGCGTTCCCTGGAAAAATACATCTTTCTTTCAGGCAGCCCAAGCAACCATTGCAGAAGGACGACTGATCCCCCAGCCCATGCTGTCCAAAAGCTTTGCCATGTCGGTAGAATCGTCATTGCAGGAAACACTCCCCCTGTTTATGGAAGGCACATTAACGGCTCAAGATGTAACCAGAGCCATGGATCAGGCCCATGACAAGGAACAGCAGCACATATCCGACTATCAGCAGATTGGATATGCAGAAGAAGATTTCACCGTTTTACAGCTGGCCCAACTGATAGCCGATATCTTTCGGGAGCGGGCAGATGCCCAAATCGGTCTTTGCCAGGCAAATACACGGCAACAAGGCGTCGGAATAAAATTATACCGGGGCGAATTATATTACAACTATCGCGACACCGCTTTGGATTGGCGTCTTGAACAAGGCTTCCTTCCTGACAGCGTCAGCGAAGACAACCAAAAATTAATGAGAGTGCAAATGACAGGACAAGCACTATTGGATTTGCTGAATTCCACCACAGAGGATAAACCGGCTTATTGGGTAGCGTCCGGCATGAAGATTGTATTTGCGCCCTGGGCAGGCGACGGCAACCGCATTGTCAGCGCTGCGCTTGCAAACGGCGAACCCATTCATCCCGAAGCAACCTATACCGTAGCCCTTTGGAACGGAGCAGCAGACGAAAAATATATTTCAAAAACCGAAGCCTGTTTTGAAGACAGCATTACAGAACTTTTCAAAGAACGAGTGACGCAGGCAGGCAGCATCAAACCGGAATGGGACGAAGATTTTATTCTGGACTGGAGTATTGTAGAAACACAGCCGGAAAACAATGCGCCATAATCAGTCATCCATCACTACAGGGCAGAAAGCAGGAATTTATCCAGCTTCTGTCCTGTCCTTTACCCCAAACTACTTTCTCCAAAGCCATTACTACATACCATCAGCCCAACGGTATTTTCTATCACAGCAACCCCGTAAAACAGTATAATCAGAAAGTAGCAAAAAGAGAAGTTATGAATATTTATTCAATTTTCACATTTAGAAAACAGCATTAATCTCAGCAATAAAAAATAGGTATAGCCTGTAGACG
>CALXUG010000057.1 GCA_944391625.1 uncultured Clostridia bacterium | reverse complement strand
GTGTAACACATCTTGTGCATAAAAATAAAGTGTGCTATTAGTTTTTTGCTAATTTACACACTTTATCTTACACTCCCCTGGAAGAACACCTCGATTTTGACCAACTGCTTCCTCTTAGCTTCCATCAAGCGTTTTATAAGAGATTCGGTCGAACTCATCTATATCATCTGGAGAGCATTTTAAAAGCATTTGTTCTTCAAATGCTTTTCGGCTTTTCCAGTGATGCTCAACTACTTCTTGTTCTAAACTGCAGCTCTGAACTGCGTGATTACTGCATGTTCTCCAAAGTGCCCGATGCTTCTGTCATCACCAGATTCAAACAAGATTATTGCGACCAAATCGCCCAATTGTTTGAATCTCTGGTTGAACTGACCGAACCAATTTGCCGCTCTATCAATGAGAAAAAAGCGGATTATCTCATCTATGACACAACTGGAGTTGAACCTTATGTTACAGAAAATAATCCTAAATTCATAAATTCCAAATCTTTCAGGGGATCTGCAAAGGGAAAAATCGCTCAATGCGTTTTAAATGGGTCTGTCATAAGTCTGTACAACAGGGAAATACTCGTTTTTGTAGCTGTCACACCCCATGCACTGCTTCTTCTTATGGCAGATGTGTTTACACTTATCCGGATAAAGAGTTTTGGCTTTATCCCGGTATCCCCAGAGCTACGGAGCATTGGAATCATCTCTATGGACATCGTGTCATGATTGAAAGAACCATTACACTGTTCAAAGACGTTTTTGCTTTGGCTTCCCGTAAAACACACAATACCAAAACCATTAAGGCAAACTTATATCTTTCCGGCATCGTGCAGCTTCTAGGCGTTCTTCTTGCCAATTCTCTGCATAAATTGCATCTTTGCAAAAGTCCTAGAAAGTTATTGGCTGCTTAGTTATCTTTCTGACCTTCTTTTTTTAGCCTCTTTTTCATGGGCTTTTTTCTGCTGCTCAAAAGATTGTATTCTCAATTCTTTTTCCTTTGACTCACTCTCTTTTCTTTATTCTCTATTCCTCTCCTCTTTTTCCGTCTTTTGGACTTCGACTTTTTCAATTTCCTATAACATCTAATCCACTACCTGCCATAGTACCAACAGTTGAGTTGCCGGATTAGACAACATCAAAATCACTCACTCAAATTGAGTTTGCACCCTAGATAACATCTATCCTAGTGCCACAACTTACAACATCTAATCCACAGCCTAAACCCTTTGACTGATTTTACAGTAGATATGTTTTCATATAAGAAATACGGACTTTCATGAGCTATTGCTAAATCTCAAAAAAGCCCGGAAATACGCCACTTTTTGGTGCTTATTTATCTTTCTTAGACATCAACACCACACACTCCACATGCCAGCTTTGGCAGAATAAATCCACTGGCTGCACGGCTTTTACTTCATATCCGTACTGGCAGAGGTATTTGGCATCTCTGGCTAGGGTGGAGGGATTGCAGGATACATACACAATTCGTTTGGCGCCGCTGGTAATCAATGCATCCAGCACCGGGGTCTCGCAGCCTTTGCGGGGCGGGTCGATCACAGCCACATCCAACTGGTTGCCCTGTTTGGCCCATTTTGGCAGCCAGTCTTCTGCCTTGGCGGCTACAAAGGTACAGCGTTCATCCTGGTTGCGTTTTGCGTTTTCTTTGGCATCCTGCACTGCCTGTCCGATGGATTCAATTCCAATAACAGCTTTGGCCTGCTGCGCCAAATACAGCGAGATAGTACCGATTCCGCAATAAATGTCAGCCACCTGCTCCTGCCCGGTCAGTTGGGCATATTCCAACACTTTTTGGTACAGCACATGGGCCTGCTGATTATTAATCTGAAAAAAGGACTGGGGTGATATTTGAAAATGAAAATCGCCAATGGTATCCTCGATCGTCTCTTGACCGGCCAGCAAACGAAACTGACGGCCCAGCATAATTTTCAGATTACTGTTAATATTATGATAAACAGACACCACGCCGGGGTATGCAATCAGCTGTTCAGCCAGCTCGGGCAGACGCCAGGCTGCTTCCTGTGTCACAAACACAACCATCATATCGCCATTATAGGCGCTTTCCCGTATCATTACCTTATGGATGTAGTAAGCGCGGCCGCTGTTTTGAATCAGATCTTCCAAATGCGCCACCAGCCCATTCATCGCCTCGCTAAACAGTTGGCAGTCGGCCGCCGGCACAAAGCTATGGCTGCCCTGCTCATAAAAACCCAACCGCACAGCGCCATCACTGTAATCGGCATGAAAAATTCCTTTATTACGATACCGCCAGGGGGTTTGCATACCAATCACAGGCTCTACCGGAGTGGTAATCCGTCCCAGCCGCTGCATGGCATCTGCCACAATTTTCTGTTTCGCCTGTAGCTGATAGGCATAGCTGCAATGCTGCAGTTCACAGCCGCCGCATTGACTGCTTTGCGGACACCGGGCATCAATGCGTTCCGGTGATGGCACAATCAACCGCTGCAGCTGGGCAGTGGCCATCTTCTTTTTATATTCTACCACCAGGGCTTCCACCGTTTCTCCCAGCATAGCACCCGGCACAAATACAACAATATTATCACAACGGCCAATCCCATGCCCCTGATGGGAAATCCCCGTAATGGTTACCTGAATCATATCTCCTGCTTTCAAATCTGTACACTCCTATCCAAACATCTTTCTGTCTTAATTTCTTGTCTCAATTTCTGTTCCAATTTTTGTTCCTGTTTTTCTCTTTGTCCTATATCATACCATAAATTGGACATGGACGAAAGCCAATAACGCAAATTACTGACACGCACTGGCATTCATGTTACCTTACCAAACCTGCTGTCAGAAGAAGCATCAGGGTATTCATAAAATTCCAAACCCCATGCATGATAATGGACGCCCAGAGGGAATCTGCCCGCACCGAAACCACATTCAGCGCAATGCCGCCCAGAGTCAGCGGCAGCAGCCGAAACAAATCATAATGCATACAGCCAAACAACAGCGATGCAGCAACGATACTGTAAATAACCGAATATCTTACACGCAAACTGTGATAAATATAACCACGGAACAAAATTTCTTCACTCAACGGCGCAAACACACTGACCACCACAATCACCGCAATCCATTCCCAGGTGTTTTCCGCCTTTACTATCACAGTGGAAATATCCTGCGGCTGCGCCCATTGGGGAAATAACATGGTCATCAGCACAGAAACCAGCGTCATGGCAAAAAACATGCCCACACCCAGCAGTGCTGAACGAACAATCCAGCCTTTTTTCGCAAAAGGGCGCAGACCAATCTGCTCCAATGTGCCATGCCGCACACCAAACAAAAACAATGCGGTCAGCCCCAGCATCAACGTCACCTGTAATCCCTGCATCACAAGCAGCCGATTAATCACGGTAGCGCCGCCGGGCAAACAGCCGGCCAGCTGTTCCAGCGGAAATAAACCACTGCCAATCAAACCGTTTATAAGTATAAAAACACCGATTATAATGACCACGCCATCTACAATAGACAATGGCTTTTGCCCACGGCTATGAATTTGTTTCATACAATCACACACCTTTCCTGTTCTATTCCGGCAAATTTATCTCTGCCGCCTTTTTATTTTATACTGAACATTACTTAAATAGAATAACAGCGGTTCCGCCCATCATAATAATACAGGCTGCTCCACTTTCATATCTGCCGCCATCCCAATACCCGGATGTGTGCATAACCGCCGCCGTATGCGAAAAAGGGAACCATCACAAAACAGCTCCCTGCGCCAAACACCTTGCCATCCTTACAGATTTTTAACAAAGCGTCGGTCAATGAGCAGAAATGCAATAGCTCCCATAGCAATTAAAATTCGTCGTTATCTTCTTCCAGATAAAGTGATTTGATAGCGCTTTCCTTATTGCGCCAATCTTCGTTCACTTTTACCCATAAATCCAAATATACCTTTTCTCCCAGCAAATATTCAATTTCACGGCGGGCCTTACTGCCGATTTTGCGCAGCATCAAACCGCCTCTGCCAATGATAATGCCCTTCTGACTGTCCCGCTCTACATAAATAGTAGCGCCGACATAAATTTTACCATCATCCCGCAGCTTCATTTGTTCTACCACTACAGCAACACTGTGCGGCACCTCGTCGCGAGTAGCTTCTAAAATCTGTTCCCGAATCAGTTCGGCTATAACCACTTCCTCCGGCTGGTCTGTTACCGAATCAGCGGGATAAAACTGCGGCCCTTCTTCCAGATAGCCAAATGTAGTCTCAATCAGCTTTTCTACATTATCGCCTTTTTTGGCAGACAGCGGAAAAATTTCAGCAAAATCAAAGCGTTGCTGCCACTGGGCAATCAACGACAACAGATGGGACTTTTCCACCCGGTCAATCTTATTCAACAGCAAAAAAACCGGCGCTGATGTTTTTTGCAGTTGATCTACAATATATTGCTCACCGGGACCAAAATCGTGCATCACATCCACCAGATAATAAACCACATCAGCATCATACAGGGAACTTTGGGCAATCTCTACCATACGTTCTCCCAATTTGTGCCGCGGTTTATGAATCCCCGGTGTATCCAAAAATACAATCTGCCCTGTTTCATTGGTTAACACACCAGTAATTTTATGCCGGGTAGTCTGCGCTTTATCTGACACAATTGCAATTTTACGATCCAATATCTGATTCAATAAAGTTGATTTCCCTGCATTAGGGCGACCAACCAAAGCTACAAATCCTGTCTTCATCCTTTCGTCTCTCCTTTGCTCTGCTCTTGCGGAAATTCCTGAAAACTATAAGGAAGCAGCTCCTGCACAGTAGTCAGTATCTGCTTCCCGGCTCCATTTACCAAAACCAGCTCCATGTCCGGCCCAAATTCCAGCATCACCTGCCGGCAAGCGCCGCAGGGCGCCACCGGCTCGGCAGTATCAGCACAAATCGCCATCCGCACCAATTGCCGTTCACCATGGGCCACTGCCTGAAAAATAGCCGTCCGTTCAGCGCAGTTGGTTAAGCTATAGCTGGCATTTTCAATATTACAACCACTGTAAATATGCCCTGCCGCAGTCTGCACCGCAGCGCCTACTGCAAAACCGGAATAGGGCGTATAAGCCTGCTCTCTTGCCTGCCAGGCAGCTGCAACCAAATCGGTATATGCTCCGCCATCCTCAATCTTCATCATCGTCGATTTCCTCTTCTTCCGGCGGCAGCAACATAACCTCTACCTTGGTGATACGCCGTCCGCTTACTTCTGCAATCCGAATCAGAAAACGACCCACTGTCACTTCATCATTAACGGCCGGAATCCCGCCCAGATTTTCAAACGCCAGACCGCCGATAGTATCCGCTTCGCTGTCGTCCAAAATATCTTCATCCAATTCCATGTCAAAAGCTTCTTCCACATCACCGATAGGCGCGCGGGCATCAGCAATCAGCCGATCGTCGCTGTGCATTACAATCAGGTCTTCTTCCACATCGTATTCGTCCTGAATATCGCCAATGATTTCTTCAATCAAATCCTCAATGGTAACCAAGCCACTGGTGCCGCCGTATTCATCCAGAATAATAGCCATGTGTACCTTTTTCAGCCGCAGCTCATTGAGCAAATCGCTGACTTTTTTGGTTTCCGGAATATAGTAGGCAGAGCGAATCAGCTCCCGCACCTTCAACTCATTAAAGTCTGCCTCCAGATGTTCAAAAATATCTTTGGCATATAAAATACCTACAATGTTATCAATGCTGTCCTCATAAGCAGGAATACGGGAATGACCGCCATCCACAATCAGCCGCAGTGCTTCGTTGATATTGTCTTCCACATCCACTGCCACAATGTCAATCCGAGGCACCATAATTGCTTTTACCAATGTTTCATCAAATTCAAAAATGCTGTTGATCATTTCACTTTCCGATTCGTCAAAGACCCCTTCTTCCTGTCCCACGTTCACCAGAATTTTGAATTCATCCTCTGTAATGGTAGGGTCTTCATCCTCATCTTTTTTACTGAACCGCACCACAAAGTCAGACAGTTTTGTCAGCAGGAAAACAGCCGGTGTTAAAATCAGGCTCACCAGATGAATAAAAGGCGCAATTATCATGGCCCACGTTTCAGCATGGGCCGCTGCCAGATTTTTAGGCACAACCTCCCCAAAAATCAACACCAACAATGTCATAATACCGGTGGCAATCCCCACACCGGCACTGCCCCAGGCAATGGTAGCCATATTTGTTGCCAGCGCTGAAGCACCAATATTAACAATATTATTTCCCACCAGCAAAGCTGATATCAGCTTATTCTGATTTTCCAGCATATCCAGCACCAGAGCCGCCTTTTTTTCTCCATCTTCCTGCAAATTACGCAAGCGAATCCTGTTGGCAGATAAAAAAGCTGTTTCTGACGATGAAAATATTGCTGATAAAAAAATCAAACACGCTAAAACCACTAATTGCATCGAACTGTCCGTATCCAAAAAAAACCAACCTCCAACAATCAATCTAAACGATTCTGTATTTATTCTTTCCAGTATTCTAACGGATTGCGCCAATTACTGCAAGCAGTTTTTCCTCCTGCGCCCGCATCTCTTTCTTTTCTTCTTCTTCCATGTGATCATATCCTGCTAAATGCAAAAGCCCATGCACCAAAAGATACATCACTTCCCGCTCCAGACTGTGCCCATACTCCTGGCACTGTTCCTGCGCCCGTTCCAGCGAGATTACAATATCGCCGAACAAAATTTCTTCTTCATCATCAATTTCTTCGTCGGCTTCATACATCGGGAAGGACAACACATCGGTAGCGCTGTCCTTATCCCGATATTCCCGATTCATTTCCCGAATCGCTTCGTTGTCCACAAACAACAAATCCACCTCTGCCTCCTGGGGAATCTGCTCCTCCCGCAGGCAAATGGCTGCAACCTCATTGATCTTCTGCTCCCAATCTGCGGGAATTTCTATTTTATCCTGTTCATTTGTAATTATGACTGTCATGGTGATTTCTGTCCTTCCTGTTTCTTCGGCACATCAATTGCTGCCTGCGACGGATATTCAATCCGTTTATGATAAATTCCGTTAATAACCCGGGTAAAGGCAGTGGCAATCTGATCCAGATCGCGGAATGTCAACTCGCATTCATCAAACTGCCCATCATTTAGTTTTCCTTTAATCAAGGTGCGGATAAATCCTTCAATCTGACCGGGAGTGGCATTCTTCTTAGAACGCACCGCCGCCTCTACCGTATCAGCCATCATTAAAATAGCTGCTTCCTTGGTCTGCGGTTTTGACTGCTCATAGCGATAATCCCGCTCTTTTACTTCCGGATCTGCATCCTTGGCTTTGTAATAAAAATAAGATACCAGACTGTCCCCATGATGCTGCGAAATCAGCTGAATCAGCACCGGCGGCAATTTCGCCGCTTTGGCCATCTCTATCCCATCTTTTACATGAGATGTGATAATCAGCGTACTGAGCTGAGGCGTAATGTTATCATGAGGATTGGATCCTGAAAACTGATTCTCCGAAAAGAAATAAGGCCGCTTCAGTTTTCCAATATCATGATAATAAGCGCCCAGCCGCACTTCCAAACCATTGGCCCCGATAGCCTCCGCAGCAGCTTCGCCCAGATTGCCCACCATAATACAATGATGATAGGTACCGGGCGCTTCTGTCAGCAGCTGTTTCAACAACGGCTGATTGGGATTGGCCAACTCCAGCAATTTAATGGATGTGGTAATGCCAAAGATATTTTCCAGATAAGGCAGCACACCCATAGTAAAAATAGAGGATATCAAACCGTTAAATACCCCAAATACCACGCCAAAGCAAATGACATCCGGCGAATGGTCCTGAATCATGCCCAGAGCAATGATGGTGCAGGCATTGACAATGCTGATGCTGAACGCCGCCCGGGAAATATCCGAACGCTGTCCCAAAGCCGACACACCCAAAGCACCTACCAGACCGCCCACCAGCGCCACAATAGCAAAGGCAGAGCTGTCCGTATACAAGCCCACAAAAATAGCAAAAATCATATTAATCAAAATGCCCAGCCGCACTTCCAGCAGAATGGTAATCAGCATAGTGCCCATGGCTACAGGAATCAGATACCCTACCTGATCAGCCCGATCTGCGATAGGACTCAGCGTCAGTGCCAAAAATAAATCATACAAAAATAATGTAGCAGCTGTCAGCAGCATCAACAGCACCACCTGCTTTTCATCACGATAAACCTTTGGTGTAAAATGCATCATAAAACCGCGCACCAGCATCATCAAAATGCCCACCAGCAGTCCCACACCCAAAATAATCAAACCAGGAGAAGTGGACTGGCTGTAGCCCAGCTGTTTTAAGATACTGCTCTGCCGTTCTGTCAGAATTTCCCCTTTGCGGACAACCAATTCGCCTTTTTGCACAGTCACCTTTTCCGGCTCTACAGTAGCAATAATTTCCGACTTTTTCTGCGCTGTGGCTTCCGCATCCAGCACATAGGTCGGATAAAAATTGGCTTTGTTGATAACCGCCAGCAGGAATTTTTCCTCTGCGCCGGTAATATATTTGTCATTGCGTACCGACTGCATAATTTTTTCTCTGGCGCTTTCCAGTTCTTCCTGGGAAACCCCTTTGCTCATCACATCAATGGCATAGTCCACGCCTTTTTCATACAGCCATTGTATATTGCTTTCCGATAAATTGGCCATCACTGCCCACTCATCCGGACCCAGTGTAAACTCAAACACATCATGTAGCTGAGCAATCTTATCTACCGTAGTGGCATTAGCATCATCCTGCGCCATTGCAGCAATCTCTTCCAATTTGGCAAACGAATCGGAAATATCCGCAATGGTAATGCTGTTAAATTTCTCTAAATCAATCTTATAAATGTCCTGAAAACTTTCCAGGGCTTTTTCCTGCCGTTCCAACGTACCAGCCTCATCCACAAAGGTCAGATAACGGTCGGACTGAATATCCTGACTGGACACCCGGCCCACTTCCCAGCTGGTGCGCCCCGGCACAAAATGACCGCACAAAATCACCATAAAGATCAGAAAAAACAGCGCTGTCCACGCAATCATCCGCTTTTTCCGCTCCTGAAAATGGTTTTTCAGTATGGTGCTGTAAAATTTTTTCAGAACGCCCATAGCTTTTGTCCCTTTCTATTCTGATTCTGCCTCATAAGCAGCAATAATCTTAGCTACCACAGGATGCCGCACCACATCCTGCGCAGTTAAATGATGGAAACTGATTTCATCAATGCCGGACAGAATGGCTTCCGCCCGCAGCAAACCCGACTGGCTGTGCTTCGGCAAGTCCACCTGGGTAATATCCCCGGTTACCACCGCCTTAGATCCAAAACCGATACGGGTCAGAAACATTTTCATCTGTTCCGGTGTGGTATTTTGCGCCTCATCCAAAATAATGAACGCATCATCCAAAGTGCGGCCTCTCATATAGGCCAGCGGCGCAATTTCAATAATCTGCCGCTCCATATATTTCTGAGCCATATCCAGCCCCAAAACATCATACAAACCATCATACAGCGGGCGCAGATACGGATCTACCTTGTCCTGCAAATCACCGGGCAAAAATCCCAGCTTTTCACCGGCTTCCACCGCCGGTCTGGTCAGAACAATCCGCTCCACCTGTTTATTTTTTAACGCCTTCAGCGCCATCACCACAGCCAGATAAGTTTTTCCTGTTCCGGCAGGGCCAATACCAAAGGTAATGTCCTTTTGCTGTATGGCTTTTACATACCGATACTGCCCCATGGTTTTCGCCCGAATCTGCTTGCCCCTGTTGGTAGTATGAATCACCTCGCCCAGACAATCGGCAATTTTAGCATGATCAGCCTGACCGGTTAAGGTCAGCGCATACTGTAAATCGCTGGGGGTCAATTCTTTTTTCCCCGAAAGTTCAATCAAATATTCCAGCACAATACGAGCCGCCTGTACATTGCCCTGTGAACCGCCCAGCAAAATATCCTGTCCGCGGGCCACAATGCGGGCGCCTGTACGTTTTTCAATCGCTCTGATATTTTCATCGGCCAGCCCGCCAATCTGCTGAGCCTGTCCAATATCCTTCAATATTATTTTATCTTCAAACTGACTCAAAAACGTCTGCCTCCTTTTTTTGCTCAAAACCCTTTATGGCAACTATTATACTATAAAATGTAAATAGAAACCATATTTTTTCATAATTCCTATGTATAATTGATGGAAAATATCTTTTACAAAGGATTACAATCCACTGTTTTCAAAAAATTGCAGCCCATTGCAAACAACTTTCGACCTGCTTCATCATTTTGCGTCCTTATATTTATGCCCTTATAAAAAAGGCGGACGGAATCACTGTCCCTCCGCCGCCTGTTCTGTCTGCTGTTCCTCCTGCTCTGCCGATAGTTCCGCCTCCGGCAGTTGGGTTTGCTTCACCTCTGCCAGATTGGCCTCAATGGTCCATACTACTTCCGCCTGCACTACATTCTGTTGATTAGACGGGCAAATACCGGCGCTTTCCCTTATAAATCGACTGCCTTTGGGCATCTGTTCCTGCAGCCGCTTGCGTGCCCGTTCCACCGCCATGGTGTATGCTTCCTCCTTGGTGTAGCTGCGCTGCACCACCTGCTTTTCTTCAAAAATTGTGGTGCGGACATACACAGGCAGTTCAAACTGCTGCCATCCCAGCAAGCGAGTGGTTTTAATCTGCTGACAGCTGTATGGATAGGGAGAAGTTTTTGGCCCGTGCAAAATCAGTTCATGCCCTTTCCAGACTAAAGCAATCTGTTTTTTGATGTTTCCGGTAGACTGCAGCATTCGTTCTTCCAAGCTGCAGCTGCCAATTACACTGCGCTCCTGTTCGCCGTAAATAACACCTTTGGCCTTCACCGTATAAGGCGTGCCGCTGGGTGCAAACTCGCCATTGCTGTTGCGCTGCCGATCGGGATAATCCCAACCGCCAATTAAAACCTGCCCCTTCTTTACCCACTGTCCCCGTTTTACCTGAGGTGTTCCGCGAAATACCAGCAGCTCGGTAATGCGGCCATCGGCACCGGCAATAATGCTGCCTTCCTGCTGCTGCTGTTTTTTATCCGGCAGCCGTTCTTTTACAGTGATGGTCAGCGTTGTCCCATTGGGCTGCAGCCGAATCCAGGCAAATTGAGGATGATCCAGCACCATCTGCTGCTCTATAGCATCATAATCAAACTTATCAATGCGGGAACCGGGCAACAAACCATACTCCTTCACCAAAGCAATCATATGGGCATCGCTGTACTGCTCATTGCCGCTGACCTCATACCCCCAAATAAACGAAAACAACAGATACAGCAGCGCAAAGCAGAAAAACGCGCCCATCCACAGTCCCTTGCGCCGTTTTATCCGACTTACCGAAAAAGGCAGTCCCCGTCGCTGCTGCACATGAAAAGAACAGCGCTGTTCCCGCAGCATACGCTGCAGCACGGAAAAATCGTCCAGCAAAATCCATAAATACAGCCCATCCTCCTGCCGTTGGATATGATGCAGATGAATACCGGACGCCGTAATCTGCTGCAGCAGTTCCTCAGTGCGTTCCGGCGGAACCCGCAGCTCCACCATACCGCTCAGATACTGGTCAAATTTCATAGCGCACCTGCCCGATTTTACCCTCCACATAAATCACATCGGCAGTCAGCGAGCTGATCACCAGCTCCTGTCCTTCAATATAAAGCCTGTATTTGCCGGCCTGCAGGCCAACCAGATTGGGCGTATACTGTAAAATACCATGATGATTTTCCACACAGCACTGCAAATTACCCAGCAGAATAATCCGCGGCAAATGCAGCACCACATCTTTGGGCATCGCCAGTATCTTTCCCATGGCTTGCTGCAGTCCCAGTTTTTCTTCTGGCATAGCAATCCCTCTCTTCTGCAATAAACTTCTTTCCCTCATGTATATGCAGAAAAGGAAGGGATATTCAGGGGAGATTGTTACTCGGCGTATCTTTTGGCCGCATCTGAATGCCGTCCAACGACATCTTAGGCGTATCTTCCTCCGACATATCGATCATACCCGGAATGTTATCGTCAAATAAATCAATCTGCAGCGTTTTTTGTTTGTTGACAGTAGCCAGGCAAACCAACGAAGCATTGGCAATGTTGCGCTGCCGCAGCTGTTTTACCAGCCACTTGCCGTCCAGCCCCATAGCCCGCAGATTTTCATAAATAATCTGTCCATCTACAATCACTTCAATGGCCAGCCCTTTAGATTTGCCTTTTATGTGTAAATCCTGCCGGGTTACTTCCTGATAAGCCGGCTTTTTCAGTACACTCAGCTCACCGGACTGCTCCACAATGGCCAGTTCCAGCTCCTTATAATCAAAAATGCTTTCTGCCCGCAGCAGCATGGTCAATTCATCCAGATCCATATGCATCTTGCGCAGATTGTCCTCCAAAATATTGCCATCCTGAATGACAATCACCGGCTCACCGGCCATGGCCTTGCGAAATTTGCGGTTTTTCAGCGCCATCCATGATACCAACAGCGTTAAAATGCCATACGTAACCAGCCCCACCAGATGATCCGGCGCATTGGCCAAATCGTCGGTGGCCATATTGGCGGCAATAGAGCCAAAGGTAATGCCGTTCAGATATTCATAAAAAGTCAGCTGCGACACCTGCTGCTTGCCCAGTAAACGGGTCAGCAACAACAAAATCACAAAGGAAACTACCGTTTGCCAAAATACAATCCAAGCATCCATCATATCGGAAACCTCCTACTTTATTTCTGGATAGTATGGACAACACAACGGCAATTTATGTAAACATCATTCCGACTTGCCATGCAGCAAAACCGGAAACAAACCTGGCAATACATTTGAACTCTCAACGCATCTGATAGCACAGCCAATTCTTTCAGCCATCAAACATTACAAATTAAATTTGCAAAAAAATGATGACACTATCATATACCCCCATTCCTAAACGAACCCTCACAGCCTTTGCAGCGATAATACCACCAATATAAAAAACCCCTTAAGCAGATTATTGACGCTATCTACTTAAGAGGTATCCTTATACCCGATTTTATGCTTTTGTATGTTCAATTTGTATATTTAGTCAGAAGGGTGCTCTCTGCGTTTGCGGGTGCGCACAAAACCCCGCTCTTTTACATACTTATACCAGCTGCTACGGGCACTGTTCATAATATCGCAGGCTTCTTCCAGACTGATTTCACCATCAGCCCAGCGCTGCGCTGTGGCATCAAACAAATCCCAGTCCCAGTTTAACGCCGGACGGCCAAACTTTTTGCCCGCCTTTTTGGCTGCATCAATGCCTTCCCGCTGATTCTCCTTACTTCTGCGCTGCTGAATGTCAGCCATGTAGGTCAGCAAATGCAACAGCTGCTGCTCCAGCTGCTCCCCAGTGGCACCCATAGCCTTAAACCGACGGCTGTCCAAATCCATGGCATCCTCCAGCACCACCACATCCACCTGTAATTCCCTGGTTAAATGCTGCCACTCCTGCGCCATATCGGCAAAGGTGCGGCCCAGACTGTCCAGACCATCCACATACAGCACATCGCCAGGGCGCAGCATATTGCGCATAAATAAATAATTTTTCCGCTCATAATCTTTATTGCGGATATCCTCAAACAGGAACCGATCATCCTGCACCGCCTCCAGCATCCGCTGCCGCATAGCGCCACTTCCCTGTTCCTCCTCAAACACCCTGGCATAGCCCAGATTCATTGTTTGTCACCTCGTTTTGGTTTTTATCTATCTATAATTAATGATTCTTTCACATTCTAATTGACACCATATATAATACCACATATAATAAAACCAGGAGGTATTTATTATGTCAAAATGGGATAAACTACTGCAAAAAATCTGCGCCCTTTCTACTGACTTGCGCTTTCAAGAACTGCGCAAAGTACTGGAAAGTTATGGTTATCAGATGAAAGCTCCCAGCGGCGGAAGCAGTCATTATACCTTTCGGAAACCCGGCTGCCACCCAATCACAATTCCAAAACACGAACCAATCAAAAAAATATACGTAGAACTGGTAAAAGAAATTGTAGAAAGCGAGGCTGTGAACCATGAAACCAATTGAATATTACTTAACACTCCCTTATCGCATGGAAATTGTACCGGATATCACCGAAGACGGCTATGTGGCATCCTATCCGGAACTGCCGGGCTGCATCTCCTCTGGTGAAACCATCGCAACCGCTGTAACCAATCTGGAAGATGCCAAAAAATCCTGGCTGGAAGCCGCCCTGGAAGATCACCTTGTCATTCCCGAACCCAACGATTTGGAAAGCTATTCCGGTCAATTTAAACTGCGCATTCCCAAAAGTCTGCATCGCCAGCTTTCGGAGCACGCCAGACAAGAAGGTACCAGCATGAATCAATATTGCCTTTATCTGCTAACCAAATTTGATACCCAGTATCATCCACAGTGATGCAACAACCTCAAAGCCGGACAGGACGACCTTTCTCATATGCTGTCCTGTCCTTTTAGAGCATATCCATCCCAAAGATGATATGCTCTATTTTTGTGTAACAGCTTGATAGGAAGCAAGCATATCAATTGCTTGTACTAAAGTTACTTTCTATGCTGTTGGACAACGGTTTCTAAATATTGCAGAAAGTCATCTTTTAAACCATCCCGCTGCAAGGCAAATTCCACTGTAGCCTGCAAAAAGCCCAGCTTGTCCCCTACATCATGTCGGCGGCCTTTAAAGGCATAGGCCAGCATCTTTTCTCTGCCTGCCAGCGTTTTCAACGCATCGGTCAACTGAATCTCATTACCTGCTCCCGGCGCAGTTTTTTCCAAAATATCAAAGACAGCCGGTGTGATGATATATCTGCCCATAATGGCTACATTGGATGGTGCATCCTCCGCCTTTGGCTTTTCCACCAGAGAACGCACGGTGTATAAACCGTCACCCACTTTGTCGCCATCTACAATGCCGTATTTGTGAATATCCTGCCGGGCAACCTCTTTGACACCCAAAATACTGCACTGCTCCTGCTCATAAATATCCAT
>CALXUG010000056.1 GCA_944391625.1 uncultured Clostridia bacterium | reverse complement strand
TTTGCTCTCTTTTTTTATTATTTTTTCTAAAATAATAAATGTCGGGAAATCGCTACCCCAACATTTATTATAGAACCGTTTTTTGTGGCCGTATGCAGGTATGACGTGAAATTTGAATATGGGTTCGGCAGTGGCTGTATGCGATGCGGAAGCCTTTTTGCATAAAGGAAAGACAGCGGATGAAAGATATTGGTGAAAAATTATTTTGAAAAAAATAAAAAATTAATTTGACAAACTAAGTAACTGTCTATATAATTAATTTGACAAACTAAGTAAATAAGTGTAAAGGATTTGTGGTTTGTGAGGGGGGAGCCGTTTTGGATGCATTTTCCAGAGAGTTGAATGAATTATTGTCCGATGCGTTCTGGTCTGTTTTGAAAATAGAAGAACAGACAGCAAAAATGGCTGCGCAGGGGGATTTATCTATCAGCGAGCTGCATATGCTGGAGGCTGTAGCCAAAGATGAAACGCAGGGCAGAAGTATCAGCGCACTGGCAGCGGATTTAAAAATCACTTTGTCGTCGGTCACGATTGCAGTGAACAAGCTGGTGAAAAAAGGATATGTAGAAAAGACCCGTTCCGAGCAGGATGGGCGGCAGGTATTTGTTAAACTGACAAAAATGGGGCATAAGGTAAATGCCGGGCATTTATATTTTCATGAAAATATGGTGCGGAATGTCAGTGAGGGCATGTCCGAAGAAGAAAAAGAAGTATTGGTGAAAGCGATGAAGCATTTGAATCAGTTTTTCAAGCGGAAATTGGAAACGGGGAATGAGGGATGAGTTTCAGCATTTTGGGAACCGGCAGTGCGCTGCCTGCCACAATCATCACCAATGATGATTTGTCCCGCATTGTGGACACCAGCGATGAATGGATTCGCAGCCGCACCGGCATTGGGCAGCGGCGCGTCTGTACAACAGAAACCATTACGGACTTGGCTTATCAGGCGGCGGTGGCGGCGTTGGAAAACAGCGGATGCAGGGCAGAGGAGTTAAATCTGATTATCTGCGCTACTATGACTGCCGATGATGCAACACCTTCCATGGCATGTTTGCTGCAGCAGCGGTTGGGCGCTGTCTGCGCTGCCTTTGATATCAATGCGGCCTGTACCGGATTTTTGTATGCTATGGATATTGCTGCGGCATATTTTAGCCGAAAGCCCGATTACAAGATTCTGATTGTAGGCGCTGACGCTATGTCGAAAGCGGTTGACTGGCAGGATCGCAGTACGTGTGTGTTGTTTGGCGATGGCGCCGGCGCTGCAGTGCTGGGTGCCGGCAATGATTTGCTGGCCATTGAGATTGGCGCCAACGGCAATCGCTCTCCGCTGTATGCACCTGCGATGGCAGGCAATTGTCCGTTTCGGAATGATGTTAAACAGTCACTCTATCTGGTTATGGATGGCCAGGAAGTGTTTCGGTTTGCAGTAACGGCTATGGCACAAACTATCGACAGGGTATTGCAGAAAGCCGGCCTTGCCAAAGAATCATTGACCTGGATATTGCCTCATCAGGCCAATATTCGTATTATTGATGCGGCCATTCACAGAATGAAACTTCCCGGAGAAATTTGTCTGACCAATATTGAACAGTATGGGAATACTTCGGCGGCGTGCGTGGCGATTTTGCTTGACGAAAGCAATCGGTCCGGCAAATTTAAAAAAGGTGATTTACTGGCTCTGACAGCCTTTGGCGGGGGCCTGACGACCGGTGCATGTATTTTGCGCTGGAATAAATAATTGATTATTTTTAGGAGGATATTTTACATGAGTACATTTGATAAAGTAGTGGAAGTTTTGGTAGAAGCAAAAGATTTAGAAACAGGCAGCATTACCATGGAAAGCACCTGGGATGATTTAGGTTTGGATTCTTTAGATACTGTAGAACTGGTTATGAACATGGAAGAAGCTTTTGGTGTTTCTTTGGAAATGTCAGAAGATATGAAAACGGTCGGCGATGTAGTAAAAGCCATTGATACCGCGAAATAAGGTGACAGCCATGATGCATACACCAATTTGCGATTTATTGGGCATTCAGTATCCGGTATTGCAGGGTGGAATGGCCTGGATTGCCGATGCAGATCTGGCGGCAGCGGTATCCAATGCCGGCGGTCTGGGGATTATCTCTGCCATGAATGCCAACGGTGACTGGGTGCGGCAGCAAATCCGCAAGGCAAAGTCTTTAACGGAAAAGCCCTTCGGCATCAATATTATGCTGGCCAGCCCTCATGTGGAAGAAGTGGCTCAAATTGCGGCAGAAGAACACGTGGCTGTGGTAACAACCGGGGCGGGCAATCCGTCCAAGTATATGAAACTGTGGCTGGATGCCGGTATCCAGGTGGTGCCGGTTGTGGCTTCCACCGCTATGGCAAAGCTGGTGGTCCGCAACGGCGCCAGTGCTGTGATTGCCGAGGGCGGCGAGTCCGGCGGCCATGTGGGTGAACAGACCACTATGGTGCTGGTGCCGCAGGTATGCGATGTAGTAGATGTGCCGGTAATTGCCGCCGGTGGTATTGCCGACGGCAGAGGTATGGCGGCAGCATTTATGCTGGGGGCAGCAGGTGTACAGATGGGTACCGCTTTTTTGGTGGCAAAAGAATGCAATGTCCATCAGAACTATAAAGATAAGGTGCTGAAGGCCAAGGATATTGATACTATGACTACGGGGCGTCGTTCCGGTCATCCGGTGCGGGTGCTGAAAAATCCTTTTGCCAGAGAATATTACAAAAAAGAGTTTGACAGCACAGTTACAGAGGCAGAACTGGAACAGATGGGCGCCGGCGCATTGCGCAAGGCCGCGGTAGAAGGTGATGTGCAGCACGGATCCTTTATGTGCGGGCAGATTGCCGGTATGATTCATGAGGAGCAGCCCGCTGCGGATATTGTCACCAGCATTGTGACACAGGCTGAGAATATTTTAACAGGAGGCTGTCCATGGATAAAATAGCGCTTTTGTTTGCCGGGCAGGGTGCTCAGTATCCGGGAATGGGTAAAGATTTTTATGAAACTGTACCAGCGGCAGCAGAAGTTTTTGACCAGTTGGAGCAGCAGCGTCCGGGCACAATGCAGCAATGCTTTTACGGCAGTAAAGAGGAATTATCCATTACCATAAATACGCAGCCCTGCTTGTTTGCGGTGGATTATGCCATCGCAAAAGCAGTGCAGAACAGCGGAATCTCCGTTGCAGCAGTGGCAGGGTTTTCATTGGGAGAAATTCCGGCGCTGGCTTTTGCCGGGTTGTTGGATTTGCCGCAGGCGTTTCAGTTGGTATGCCGTCGGGCAGAGTTGATGCTGCAGGCTGCGGAACAAAATCCGGGCAGTATGCAGGCCATCTTGAAATTGACTGCCGATGAAATTACTGCTCTGGCGGAGTCTTATGCGCAAGTGTTTCCTGTCAATTATAACAGTCCTGAGCAAACTGTAGTGGCAGGTCAGCCGGAGCAGTTAAAGCTGTTTGCCTCCGCAGTAAAAGAAGCGGGCGGCAGAGCGGTGCCGCTGGCAGTCAGCGGTGCTTTTCACAGTCCCTATATGGATGAGGCTGCCCGTGGGCTGCAGGATTATGTGCAGCAGTTGCAGGTGCAGGATGGATGGTGTCCTGTATATGCCAATCAAACAGCGCAGCCTTATGCTGCTCAAACGGCGCAGGAGCTTATTGCCAGCCAGGTAAATCATCCGGTGCAGTGGGTCAAAACCATTGAACAAATGATACAGGACGGCGTGGATTGTTTTATTGAAGTAGGGCCGGGCAAGACGTTATCCGGTTTGGTAAAAAAAATTACAGCAGCAGCGCAGGTGTATAAGGTGGAATCCTTATCAGACCTAGAACAGCTGCAGATGATGATAAATCAATAATGAATCAATAAAGGCAGGTATGCCAGATGTTAAACAATCGAACAGCATTTGTAACAGGGGCATCTCGCGGAATTGGCAAAGCCATTGCGTTGGAACTGGCCCGCAATGGTGCCGATGTGGCTATTTGCTACAGCTCCAATGATGCGGCGGCAGAAGCGGTGTGTCAGGAAATCCGCAATCTGGGACGCCGAGCAGAAGCCTACCGCTGTGATGTCAGCAATTTTCAGCAGTGCGGCGATGCGGTAAAAGCAGCTGTGGCTCACTTTGGGCAATTGGATATTTTGGTGAATAACGCAGGCATTACTCGGGATAACCTGTTGCTGATGATGAAAGAAGAAGAATTTGATCAGGTAATTGCCACCAATTTGAAAGGTGCTTTTAACATGATGAAACATGTTGGCGCGCACTTTCTGAAACGGAAACAGGGAACCATTATTAATATTTCTTCGGTTTCCGGTTTGATGGGCAATGCAGGGCAGGCAAACTATGCGGCGGCCAAAGCCGGATTGATCGGCCTGACCAAAACAGCGGCCAAAGAGCTGGCACCACGGGGGATTACCTGCAATGCCATTGCGCCGGGATTTATTACCACTGATATGACCGATAAACTCAGTGACAAACAAAAAGAAGCAGTGGTTGGCACCATTCCGTTAAAGCGGATGGGACAGCCGGAGGACATTGCCCATCTGGCTGTATTTTTGGCCAGTCCGCTGGCATCTTATATTACCGGGGAGGTCATCAAGGTAGATGGAGGAATTTACATTTAAGTGGCCGGGGCAGGGATTTGCCATCGGTGATTTGCAGGTAACTGCTCCTATTGTGCAGGGGGGTATGGGAATCGGCGTATCCGGTCGGCGGTTGGCAACAGCGGTGGCCAACTGCGGCGGCATCGGCGTGATTTCTGCTGTGGGGCTGGGATATCTCGGTCTGCCCTGTGAAATAGAGCCAAAAGAAAATGAAAGTATGAATATTACCATGCTGCGTCAGGAACTGCGCAAAGCAAGAATGCAGACCAAGGGTGTGCTGGGTGTCAATATTATGGTTGCCATTCGGGAATTTACCCAGACTGCCAAAGCGGCCATTGAAGAAGGCGTAGATGTTATTTTTGCCGGAGCGGGCTTGCCGCTGAATTTGCCCCAGTGCCTTACGGCGCAGTCTAAAACAAAGCTGGTGCCCATTGTTTCCTCGGCTAAGGCGGCAAAACTGATTGCCAAACGATGGATAAGCAAGTACCAATATGCTCCCGATGCCTTTGTGCTGGAGGGGCCTAAAGCCGGCGGTCATCTGGGCTTTTCGGCTGAAGAACTGACGAAACCAGAATATCAATTAGAAACCTTGCTGCCTCAGGTGGTGCAGGCAGCCCAGGAGATTGGCCGAGAGGCAGGCAAAGAGATTCCTGTTATTGCCGCCGGCGGTGTTTATACCGGTGCTGATATTTATGCATTGCAACAGCTGGGGGCTTCTGCGGTGCAGATGGCGACCCGCTTTGTGGCCACTGAGGAATGTGATGCCCATGACAAATTTAAGCAGGCTTATTTGAATTGTAAACAAGAGGACATTGCCATTATACAAAGTCCCGTTGGCTTGCCGGGCAGAGCTATCTTGAATGATTTCTTAATGCAAGCCAAAGCAGGTCTGAAACAGCCAAAGGTCTGCGCTCGGCATTGCATTACCACCTGCAAAGAGGAATCCAGCCCCTATTGTATTTCATCGGCATTGATTCAGGCAGTGCAGGGACGATTAGAGCATGGTTTTGCATTTATTGGTGCCAATGGATATCGGATCGACCGTATCTTAACGGTGCCTCAGCTGATGCAGGAGCTGGCCGATGGCTATACCCGTCAGCAGCTGGCTGAAAAATAGGAGGTTTTTCCATGAATAGAGTAGTTGTAACCGGTCTGGGTGTCATCTCGCCGGTGGGCAATGATGTTGCTGCGTTCTGGCAGAGTTTAATAGAAGGAAAGTGCGGCATCGGGCCGATTACTGCCTTTGATACAACAGAATATAAAGTGAAGATTGCGGCGGAAGTGAAAGATTTTGACCCATTGCAATATCTGGACAAAGCAGAGGCGCGCAAGCAGGACAGATTTTCTCAGTTTGCAGTGGCGGCCGCTTCGCAGGCTATGGCAGACAGTGGTCTGGAAAGTGGGAACAATATCGATTCCTTTCGGCTCGGCGTTTATATTGGCACCGGAACCGGCGGTATGCACAGCTTTTTGACCGAATCGGCCAAACTGTTGGAAAAAGGCCCCAGCCGGACATCGCCGTTTTTTATTCCCATGATGATTGGTAATATGGCTGCCGGTAATGTAGCGCTGCGTTTTCATGCCCAAGGGCCGTCGCTGCCGGTTATGACAGCATGCGCCACCTCTACCAATGCAATTGGCGAAGCCTATCGCGCCATCAAGCATGGTTATGCCGATGCTGTGATTGCCGGCGGTGCAGAAGCTACCATTGTAAGTCTGGCTGTATCTGGCTTTACCAATTGCATGGCGTTAACGCAGAATCCGGACCCAACCTGCGCTTCAGTTCCCTTTGATAAACGACGCAATGGCTTTGTCATGGGAGAGGGGGCCGGTGTTATCATTCTGGAAGAATATGAACACGCTGTGGCTCGCGGCGCCCGCATTTATGCCGAGGTTTGCGGCTATGGCAATACCAACGATGCACACCATATGACAGCGCCCGATCCCGATGCCAAGGGCAGCTCCCGCGCCATTCAAATGGCAGTGGAAGAAGCTGGACTGACCGATACAGACCAAATTTATATCAACGCTCACGGCACCAGTACACCGCTTAACGATAAGACGGAAACAAAAGCCATTAAGTTGGCTTTAGGAGAAGAAACAGCGCGCAAAGCCCATATCAGCTCTACCAAATCTATGACTGGGCATATGCTGGGAGCAGCCGGCGGTGTGGAAGCCATTGCTACCGTGTTAGCTTTGAAATATAGCATCATCCCGCCAACCATCGGTTATGCGGAACCGGATCCGGACTGTGACTTGGATTATACACCGAACCATGCGGTAAAAGCTGATGTAACGCTGGGAATTTCTACTTCCCTTGGATTTGGCGGTCACAATGGTTGTCTGGCATTTCGTAAATTTGAATAATAGGAGTCATTCTTTATGAAGATAGAAGAAATCAAGGAGCTGATTCATGCGCTGGAGCAATCGCAGCTGACTTGCCTGGAGGTTAGTCAGGGCAGCGAGCGTGTGCGTCTGGAAAAAAACTATACTGCTGCAGCACCTGTCATTGCCTCCGCTGCTGCGCCGGAGCCGGCGGTTTTATCGGCAGAGCCGGCAGAAGTGCCGAGAATGCCTCAGCAATCTCAGCCGCAGGGCACAGCAGTCATTTGTCCTCTGGTTGGTGTATTCTATGCAGCGCCGTCACCGGAGGATGCCCCTTATGTGACAGTGGGCACACAGGTGAAAAAAGGCGATGTATTGTGCTTGGTGGAAGCCATGAAACTGATGAACGAAATTACTGCTGAGAAGGATGGCACCATTACCCAAATCTGTGCAGAAAACGGCAAGGTTGTGGAATACGGCCAGCCCCTTTTCTATCTGGCGTAGGAGGTTCTTATGAATAAAGATGAAATTAAAAAAATTCTTCCTCATCGGGAGCCTATGCTGCTGATTGACGAGGCCAACTTGATAGATGAACATACAGCTGAGGGCTTTTATACTGTGCGGGGTGACGAATATTTTCTGCAGGGACATTTCCCCGGCAATCCGGTTGTACCCGGCGTTATTTTGTGTGAGATTATGGCGCAGACCTGCTGCGTGCTGATGGGGGAGCAAGGAGACAGTCAGGGAAAGACACCTTATTATACCGGACTGAATCAGGTGAAATTTAAGCATCCTGTGCGTCCCGGCGATACCATTCGCATGGAATGCAGTTTGGAACGGGTGAAAAAGCCCTTTTATTTTGCAAAAGGCACCGGCACTGTCAATGGCAAGGTGTGTTTGTCAGGAGAATTTTCTTTTGCGCTGATGCCATCGGAAACCAATTCGTAATCAGTAAGGAGTTCTGTTATGTTTTCAAAAATATTGATTGCCAATCGGGGTGAAATTGCAGTGCGCATCATTCGCGCCTGTAAAGAGATGGGCATTTCTACTGTTGCAGTCTATTCTGAAGCGGACCGAGAAGCACTGCATGTCAGTCTGGCAGATGAAAGCGTATGTATCGGTCCGGTGCAGACCAAAGACAGCTATCTGAATATGACAGCTATTTTATCTGCGGCAATTGTGACCGGTGCGGAGGCCATTCATCCCGGATATGGATTGCTTTCAGAAAATCCTAAGTTTGCAGCGCTGTGCCAGGAATGTAATCTGGTATTTATCGGGCCGGATGCGTCCATTATCAGCCTGATGGGTGATAAGGATCAGGCCCGCAAAACCATGCGCGCTGCCGGTGTGCCGGTGATTCCCGGCGGTGATGTAATGGAAACACTGGAGGACGCCATGACTGCGGCGGAACAAATTGGTTATCCGCTTTTAATCAAGGCTCGTTCCGGCGGTGGCGGCAGAGGCATTCGCAGGGTGGATAATCATGAAGATTTTGCTGCTGCGTATAAAACAGCCAGCGCCGAAGCTGAAAGCGCTTTTGGTGACGGGGCTGTCTATCTGGAAAAGTTTTTGTATCCTGCCAAGCATATCGAAGTGCAGATTCTGGCTGATAAAACCGGTGAAGTTATTTGTTTGGGAGAACGAAACTGCTCCATTCAGCGTAAAAATCAAAAATTGCTGGAAGAAAGTCCGTCACCTGCATTGAACGATGAAATTCGGCAGCGTATGCAGGAAACTGCAGTGAAAGCTGCACGAGCTGTAAAATACGAAAATGCCGGTACGCTGGAATTTTTGGTAACAGCGCAGGGTGATTTTTATTTTATGGAGATGAATACCCGTTTGCAGGTGGAGCATACCGTGACAGAAATGGTAACCGGCATTGACTTGGTCAAATGGCAGATTCGTATTGCAGCGGGCATTCCGCTTTCTATTACGCAGGAAGAAGCTCGCACCGAAGGCTGTGCCATTGAGTGCCGCATCAATGCTGAGGATTGCACGCAGGGATTTCGGCCTTGCGCAGGACGCATTACCACGCTGCATATTCCCGGCGGTCCGTGGGTGCGTTTTGATACAGCCATTTATCAGGACTATCAGATACCGCCTTTTTATGACTCTATGATTGGCAAGTTGATTGTACATGCCAAAACACGGGAAGAAGCCATCCGAAAAATGCGGGCGGCACTGTGCGAACTGGTAATTGAAGGCGTAGCCTTTAACAGTGATTTACAACTGAGCATTTTAGAGGATAGTCGTTTTATTCAAGGCGATTATTTTACAGACTTTATGGAGCAATTTCATCTGAATGTGTAAGGTAGGAAATGAGGGGATAGTATGCTGAAAAAGAGTTTATTCCGAAAACCAAAGAACGAGTTAGAGTATCAGGGAGAAGGAAAGCGGCAATATCCCTCTGTACCTGACGATATGTATATTTCTTGCCCGGAGTGCAAGCAGACGCTGTTAAAGGCAGAAGTGGAAGAAAACTTTTTTGTCTGCCCAAAGTGCAAATATCATTTTAAATTGCAGGCCCGCCGCCGGATCCAATTGCTGGTGGATGCCGATAGTTTTGAAGAATTGGACGCAGAGCTGCAGCCGCATAATCTATTGGAGTTTCCCGGCTATGATGAAAAATTGGCTGCTGCTCAGCAAAAAAGCGGAGAGTCGGAAGGGGTCATTTGCGGTGTCGCCGACATAAACGGCTGCCGCATTGCATTGTTTGTGATGGATCCGGCCTTTATTGTGGGTAGTATGGGTACTGTGATGGGTGAAAAAATTACCCGGTTATTTGAATTTGCCACAGCGCACGCTTTGCCGGTGATTGGTTATACTGTCAGCGGCGGCGCCCGTATGCAGGAAGGGATTTTTTCGCTAATGCAGATGGCCAAGACCAGCGGCGCAGTGAAACAGCACAGTGATGCGGGATTGTTGTATATAACCGTACTGACCGACCCCACCACTGGAGGGGTAACTGCCAGCTTTGCCATGGAAGGTGATATCATACTGGCAGAACCCAAAGCTTTGGTGGCCTTTGCCGGTCCCCGTGTGATTGAACAAACCATACGGCAGAAGCTGCCGGCTGGTTTTCAGCGGGCAGAATTTTTGTTGGAAAAAGGATTTGTAGATGCTATTGTGGAGCGTACCGAGCAAAAGCAATATTTGACAATGATTTTAAAGCTGCATCAGGGAGGGATTTGTCGTGGGTGAAGCTGTTGTAACAAGTACGGAGCCTTATGATCATGTGCTGGAAGCCCGCAGAAAAGGACGGCCCACCAGTCAGCAGTTTATTGCTAATCTGACCGAGGATTTTCTGGAATTTCACGGCGATCGTCGTTTTGGTGATGACAATGCCATTATTGCAGGCATTGCCCGCATTCATGATCTGCCTGTTACCGTTATCGGTATTGAAAAAGGCAATGGATTGCAGGATAGTATCAAGCGCAATTTTGGCGCAGTTCATCCGGAAGGATACCGCAAAGCGCTGCGTCTGATGAAACAGGCGGAAAAATTTCATCGTCCGGTGTTGTGCATTGTGGATACCTCTGGTGCATATTGCGGACTGGGCGCAGAAGAACGGGGGCAAGGGCAGGCCATTGCCGAGAACCTGATGGAAATGATGACCTTAAAGACACCGATTATTTCTCTGTTGATTGGAGAAGGCGGCAGCGGCGGTGCCTTGGCGCTGGCGGTAGCCGATCAGGTGTGGATGATGGAAAACGCTATCTATTCGGTGATTTCTCCCGAAGGGTGCGCCAGCATTCTTTGGAAAGATTCTAAAAAGATGAAAGAAGCTGCCCGCCATCTCAAATTGACTGCTTTGGATTTGCTGGGCATGGGTGTGATAGAGCAGGTGATTCCCGAAGATGATCCGCAGGATTTTACAGAAGTTTATCAGCAAGTACAAACTATGCTATATGATCAATTTCAATGCAGTCTGCAAAAACCGATAGAAGAATTGCTGCAGCAGCGGTATCAGCGGTTTAGAATGATTGGTATACAATAAGAAAATTACAAAAGCTGTTTGGCAAAAAAGGATGATGCGTGTGTCCTGCTTTGTCAAACAGCTTTTTTGCGGCTAACACAAATAGGTAAAGGTAGGATAGCCGATCACGCAATCTTTCACACGAAAACAAGGCGAAGATTGTGCCATTTAAGGTTTTATGGTATAATGACTGCGTATTTGTAGATTTTGGAATGGTAAAAATAAAACGATAAACGAATAAACAAGAAACGAAGTGAACCAATTATGATGGAATTAGATTACTGGGTGCAGCCGGGCACTGATGACTGGGCGCAGTATCAACCAAAAATAACCGAAATTCATCACAAGCTGATGAACAAAGAGGATGCCTATACCGGCTGGGTGGACTGGCCTCAACGTATCGACCCCGATGTGGTGCAGGATATTCTGCACACTGCCAAGGATATTCGCCAAAAATGTACCGCGCTGGTGGTCATTGGCATCGGCGGCTCTTATCTGGGCGCCAAAGCCTGCATCGAACTGTTGCAGTCCCCCTTTTATAACGAATATTATGCGCAGCAAACGGGGCACCCCCGCATTTATTTTGCCGGGCATCATCTCAGCACCATCTACTATTATGAATTGTTGGAACGGCTGGCCAATGAAGAAATCTGCTTGTGTGTCATATCCAAATCCGGCACCACATTGGAGCCGTCCATTGCCTTTGAAATGCTGCGGGGCTATCTGCGGGAGCGGTATGGGATGGAAGAAGCGGCAAAACGCATCTATGCCATTACCGATGCCAGCAAGGGCGCGTTGCGGGCAGAGGCTGATGAACAGGGTTACAAAACTTTTGTGGTGCCCGATGATATCGGCGGCCGTTATTCGGTATTAACGCCTGTGGGATTATTGCCCATCGCTGTGGCGGGCATTGATATTCAAGCCATGTTAAATGGCGCAGCTATGGCCTGCAAAGAGTATGATAATGAAGATTTAACAAAAAATGTGTGCTATCAGTATGGCTTGCTGCGGTATGTGCTGCAGCAGCAGGGCAAAATAGTAGAAATTTTTGAAGTATATGAAGGCCGTTTGCGTTATTTTACCGAATGGCTCAAGCAGTTGTTTGGTGAGAGCGAATGCAAAGATGGCAAAGGTGTAATCCCCATGTCATTGCAGATGTCCACCGACCTGCACTCCATGGGGCAGTTTTTGCAGGAAGGACGGCAGATTTTCTTTGAAACAACATTGACTGTAGAGCATATTCGGCGGGATGTATCGCTGGAACACAGTCAGTTTGCCGGCAATGTTAAAACCATGCATATGCTGAATCTGATTGTAGAGGACAGTGCCCGCAAAGCCCATATGAAAAACAATACGCCCAATATCCGACTGACAGTGGCTGATTTGAGCGCTCGCTCCTTTGGATATATGGTGTACTTTTTTGAAAAAGCCTGTGCGGTCAGTTGTTATCTGACAGGGGTCAATCCCTTTGATCAGCCTGGCGTGGAGGATTACAAAAGCAATATCAAAGCAGCGCTGCGGAGCGAATAGCAGAGGCTGTCCATAGAATTGTCTGAGGAGGTGTCGGCATGGAAGAGCAGAAGTTCCCTTCCCGCAGCGACCGTCACAAAAAAAAGAAAACCCCGTCTTTTATCAATCATTCCGATTTAGAGGAAACCGGAAATGATGCGGTAGAAGATACATCAATAAAAGAAAAAGAAGCTTTGCCAACAACAGAGGATACCCCTCATTCCAACGGACAGGACGTGCAGCTGCATGCCACTGTGCAGGAATTATTGGCTGAACTGGAAAAGCAGGAATCACAAGCAGAAGATGATGCAGATGCGCAGGAACCGCTGCCGGAACCATCGGTACCTGTTACGCCGGTGCATAAAAAAAGAAAAAAACGGCGCAATCTTAATCCGGCTGCCGGATTTTTATTATTGTTTTTCATGCTGATTAGCGGTGCATGGTGCGGCTATGCAGCCATGAACGCAATTTTGCCGGATAAACCATCTTATACGGGTGACAATGCTGACCAAGAGATGCTGGATAATGTCAATCTGCTGCTGCTGGGTTGCGATGAACGAGAAGGCGACACCGCAGCCCGCGCCGATGTCATTATGGTGGCTACCATACGTCCTGAAGAAAAGCAGGTTTCCATTTTTTCTATCCCGCGGGATACTCGAGTGGAGATGGAAGGGCATGGAAAAGATAAAATCAACCATGCCATGGCTTACGGCGGAATCCCGCTGGTGCAATCTTCTGTGGAAAACTTGTTGGGGATTCAGATCGACCATACTGTAAAAGTAAACTTTGATGGTTTTATCAATGTGATTGACGCATTGGGCGGGATTAATATTGATGTGCCCTGCCGGATGTATAAACCATTAGAAGATATTGACTTGCTGCCCGGGTATCAGACACTGGATGGATCCGAAGCGTTGGCCTTTGTGCGTTGGCGTGGCGACGGTACAGGGGATTATGGCCGTATCGAGCGGCAGCAGCAATTCATTTCTGCTGTGACTGCAAAAGTAAAAGATATGAGTTTGAAACAAGCGCTGGACGTAGCCGGAGCGGTGATGGACAGCATCGAAACAGACATGAGCGTTCGTCAGATGACATCCTATGGCGTTAATCTGTTGGGCATTGGCTCAGAAAATATTAAAACGTATAGCTTTATCGGAGAAGAATTGTGGCTGCATGGTGTCAACTATGTAGAGCCGGATATGGCTGCCATTGCCGATATTGTAGATAAAATGCAGCATGGTGAACCGGAACCCGCTGCGCCTGAAGACGGGCAGGCAGACGGGACCGTTCCTGCTGATCAGACACAGTCATGAACAGAGTCAGATAGGGAAGGGGATGGATAAAACATGGAGAAACGATTAGAGATTTTAGGCGTTGGTATTGACAAAGTAAACAGTCAGGAGGCATTACAGCAAATTGGACAGTTTATCGCCAGTGGTAAGCCGCATCAGATTGTAACAGCCAATGCAGAGATTATATATCAAGCCAGCAAAAATGATAAAATGAAAACGGTGATTAACGCCGCGCAGATGGTAACTGCCGACGGTTCCGGAGTAGTGTGGGCCAGCCGGCAGCTGGGTCAGCCGTTGCAGCAGCGGGTGACCGGCATTGACTTGGTAAACAGTATTTGTCAGCAATCGGCAAAGGATAAGTGGAAAATTTATATTTTAGGCTCAGCGCCCGGTGTGGCAGCCACAGCAGCAAATAACATTCAGAATAAATTTCCGGGGTGCAATATCATCGGCACACATCACGGTTACTTTGACAGCAAAGAAGAAAAGCAGATTATTGCCGAACTGGAACAGCTCAAGCCGGACGTATTATTTGTAGCATTAGGCGCGCCAAAGCAGGAATACTGGATTGCTGACCATCTGCCTCAGTTGCAGATTCCGGTAGCAATGGGCATTGGTGGCAGCATGGACGTATTATCCGGCAATGTGAAACGAGCGCCTAAGTGGATGCAGAAAATGAGCCTAGAATGGTTGTATCGGTTGTTAATTCAGCCAACTCGTTTTAAACGGGTACTGGCGCTGCCTAAATTTATGTTGGCAGTAAAAAAACAGGCAAAACAAGCAAGATAGACAAGAGCGGTGTTCAGTTTTGTTTACAAATCGTACCTTCAAAATAGAATAGAAAAATAAGATAGAACTATTTTTCTTATCCCTAACCATAAGTACATGGTTGGGGATATTTTTTTGCAATTGTTTCACGTGAAACATAAATATTAACCAAATATATTATTTTTTATCCTCGTTCATGCTACACAGAGTTCATCTTTCCCAGTGGGCAGACTAAAGTGAGGCAGACATACGAGCAAATGTCCGGTGAAGGAGAGCAGGCAACAAACAGTTTCCCGATAATGGAGCGTTACAAACAATAGAAATCTATTTTTATTGTAGTTGATTTGGTAAATGATTTTCATTTGCAGAAGAGTCAAAAATTTTTATTTATGCAAATTTATAAAAGAAGAATGATAAAAATGCCGTTGTGATTTGAAATAAATATATAAAATTTATTTATTGTAAAACAAAGTAAAAAAATATTTAATTTATTTAGTATTGTTTTTATGGCGTACACATGTACGTATTCAAAACTCATGAGTTTTGAATATCCATCAGTGGCGGACATGGTTGGAAAAGGCGCATTTATCGGGAGTTTCCCGATT
>CALXUG010000055.1 GCA_944391625.1 uncultured Clostridia bacterium | reverse complement strand
TAACTTATTTGTGTCAACCAATAGGGTTGCGACGCAAAAACTAACATAGCTAACGTAGCTAACAACTTTTGAGGGTACCTATATAAAAAAATAAAAACTCTAACTTTTATCTTTTATATACTTCTTAATATATAATTCTTACTGTTAGAATCTCTTATTTACTTACTTACTTTATTTATTATAAATTCTCTATTCATTCTCTCTAATACTCTTATTTTCTCTATTATTATCTCTATATAACTATACACAATGATTATTTTATTTTTTTCTATAGGGCCTCATCCCTCCAAATTACGTTAGTTTTGTTAGCTTTGGCTTAACCAATAGGGTCTGCCGTTAGTTTTTTTGTTAGTTTTTTGTTAGCTGCTGTTAGCTTTTTACACTGTTGAGTGTTTGCGGTTGTACCTCGGCAAAAAAACACACCGTTGCTGATGGTTTCCCAGCGACCATGCTTCTGTCCCTGCAAAGCAAATTTTAAGTCGGAAATCCACAAGTCATCCATTCATATTCCTTCGACTTTTACAATTATCTAAATTTAATTTTAAATACTTGTTGCTTTCTAATACGGTGTCATTGGAAGAATACGATACCTATTATCACTTTCATGGAGGTACAAACTTTTGGACGCAGGTCATGTTTGAGCGAGGGGAACGGCAAGGGGAGTTGCTCCGTCTTTATTATGAAGATACATTCCGCAATGAAGGTAATAAAGTTGTTACTCTGCGGCAAGTGGAAAATGGCTATCAGTTTGTTTCCAATCAAATGGCAGAGTAACAGAGGGGGCATTCGATAAAAGAAACTGGTTTGGGTGAACGATGAGGGGGATTTCTAATGAAGAAAGGGACAAAAACAATTTTACTGACAGCTGCGTTATAAAAGTGTAAACACAAATAGCAGCAGATTGTTTTAAAACAACTGCTGCTATTTGCCATGGGAAAACATGCGGGTATTGCTTTCATCTGAATTTTCAAACACTGTAAAACGGTACATGCTGCTAAATTATGAGTCAACATTTGCCAAAGTTTGCTTAGAATTGTGTTTTTGTTGGGAGTATGTTTCTATTAGTAGTTGCGAGGCGGATTAATCAGCCTCCAGATGATTTTTAAGTATAACAAACCGGCAATGCTGAGCAATAATGCTGCTCTGGGCGATGGACCCTGCACGGTAATGTGGCTTAAAATCTGCATGGAATGCAGGTCTAAAGAAGCTAATAATGCCGGCTGGGGCATCAGAACCAAATAAAAGGTAGCTAAAATAACGGAACATAACAAACAGATATAGAGCAGGTCAAAACGCATGTACAACACCTCCTGTTAAAAAACTTGCTTTGTTGGTATAATATATGCAGCTATAACCGGAGTATGTCAAACCAATTGCCGACAAAAAAGCAGCATGGCAATGATTGACAAGGAACTGTTGTATAAAACGACAATATATACAAAACTTCTTGATAGTATCAAAATTTGTTATAAGTATATGAAAATATCGAAAAATGCTTGCAATTTGTGAAATTTAAAGTATTATTTAAGAATAGGATGTTTATAAATTGGAGAAGGGGTGTCATTTTTGCAGAAACGGGTAAAAAAAGCGGTGGCTGTGTTGGTTCTGTCTGTATTTTCCGTTACCTGTATACCGCCGGTAGCTGGTGTAGCGGCTAATTCGATTACCGATTTGCAGGATCAGAAAGGACAGCTGGATAGTAAAAAGAAAGAAATCAAAGAAGATATTAATAAAAATAAACAGGAAAAGAATAATCTGACACAGCAGTTAAGAAATATCAATGCAGAATTGAATACAGTAGAACAGACCATTGCAACACTCAACACAGAAATTACGGAAACGGAAGAAAAAATTACATATACCCAAGGTGAGATTGAAAATAAACAGCGGGATTATGATGGCCGTATGGCTATTTTTAATCAGCGGTTGAAACAGATGTATCAATATGGAGATGTTAATTTTTTAGAGGTTTTGCTGCAATCCAGCAGTTTAACTGATTTTTTGACGCGCTTTGAATATATGAAATATATTGCCAACAATGACCAAAAACTATTGGATGAAGTCAGCGCTATAAAGACAAGCCTGGAAGCAGAAAAGAAAAATTTGAGTTCCATGAAAACGACGCTGGAAGTAAAAAAACAGAACCAGGTGGCAAAATCACAGGAACTGGAAGTTGCCAGCCAGAAAAAACAGTCACTGGTAGATCAGATCAATGCTGATTTGAATGCCCAGTTTGATTTGCTGGAAGATTTAGAAGCGGAATCTAAGGCGTTAAGCAGCGAAATTCAAAGATTACAGGCAGCTGCAGCTGCGAAAAACGGCGGGACAACAAAAGCGCCAGGCGCATATAGCTGGCCGTGTCCAAGCAGTCGTAAAATTACATCTAATTACGGATACCGGGTTCATCCAATCAGCGGTGTAAAAAAATTACACACCGGTATGGATATCGGCGCCAGCTATGGAGCTGATGTTACAGCTGCTGCCGGCGGTACTGTGATTATGTCTAAATATTACGGCGGTTATGGAAACTGCATTATCATTGACCATGGCGGCGGCGTATCTACCTTATATGGTCATATGTCATCGTTGGTTGCGAAAAATGGACAGAAAGTAACAGCAGGACAAACCATTGGCAAAATCGGATCTACTGGAAATTCTACCGGAAACCATTTGCACTTTGAAGTTCGTATTAATGGCTCTACGGTAAATCCGGCAAGTTATGTATAAATATTGAAGGTATATGGTTATTAGTAATTGCAGGCTTTGAACATCAGAGCCTGCTTTTTTGTTGAGCGGGAACGTTTGATAGAGGAAATGGCGTATCAATGGTGGAATAAAATAGTAGAAAAATAGGAAAGGTAATAAAGAATACTAGAAAAAGATTGGATTGATATAGTTATATAGAGGTACAACAAATGGGAGGGATTTATGATGGAAGAAATTTTATTGCCAGCATCGGACCGCACGATACTTTATGTACATGTTTGGCGAGCGGCAGAGCCAAAGGCGGCAATTTTATTGGCTCATGGTATGGCCGAACATAGTTTGCGTTATGATGCTTTTGGTCGTTTTTTAGCTGACCAGGGGATTTCATTATATTGTCATGACCAGCGGGGACATGGCAAAACTGGTGCTGCCCATCTGGGACATTTGCGTCAGAATGTGGATTGGAATTTGATGATTAATGATTTATTTACCATTAAAAAGAAACTGATTGAAGAAGAATGCACTTGCCCTGTATTTTTGATGGGGCATAGCATGGGTTCTTTTTTGGTGCGGCGTACCATACAGTTGCGCTCAGATATGTTTGACGGTTTGATTTTATCTGGAACCGGTGACAACAATGGGCTTGCAGGAAAGGCTGCGGTGCGTATGGCTGCAGCTGGTTGTTTGCTGGCCGGTCAGGAGGCCCATGCGGAGCGGCTGCAAAAAATGGTGTTCGGTGGTTTTAATAAAGCGGTGGAGAAACCGCGCACCGAATTTGACTGGCTGACACGGGATGAAGCCATTGTGGATCAGTATCTGGCAGACGATAACTGTGGTTTTATGTGTACCAATGGATTTTACTATGAGTTAATGCAGGGCATTCAGATTGCCAATGATCTGCAAAAAATGCAGTCCATTCGGAAGAGCTTGCCAGTGTATCTATTCTCTGGTGATAAGGATCCTGTTGGTGGTTGCGGCGATGGCGTGCAGCGTGTTTACAAACTATTTTTGGATGCCGGACTGGAAGATGTAACTATTCGACTTTATCCGGGCGGCAGACATGAAATGCTAAATGAATTGAATCGGGATATGGTGATGAAGGAGCTGCTGCAGTGGGTGATGTGGCAGCTGGAAAAAATGCAAAAAAATCAGGCGGCTGCTGTTGATGGAAGCCAAATGTAGATAAAAAAGTCAGAGAGAAAAATAAAAGAGAGCCTTTCGGTAGTTTGCTTCGTGTTTAAAGCAGCAGACTGTCTGGAGGCTCTTTTTTTGTTATTTTTTTGTCTAAAGAATACATATCAGAGTATAATCGCCCCTCAATATTTTATAGAATCTTTTGTGATAAAGGGGATATTGCTTGCGGATTGTTTGTTGTTAGGTTTGATAGGTATATTCTAAAAGCAGTTAGCCAACTTTTCTTCAAGTTGTTAGTTATTGTTGGTGTCGATGTGGAGCAGCTGCTTCGGGCAATTTTTTCAGTTTTCTGGTTTGATGCGTCTATGTATAGTTTTCTAAATGGTGGCTTGTTTCTTTTACTATATTCTGATATAATAAAACAAAAATGAAACAATATATTTTAAACTATGAATGAAAAAAGGCGTGGTTGTTTATGAGAAAATGGCATATTGTCTGGCTGTGTTGTTGATAGCGGCTGTACTGACAGGCTGCGGCCTTTTCACTGCGTGAAGTGATTGGCGGTAAAGATATAAAACCTGTTGCGTATCAAATTATATTTTCTGTAGGAGATTTGCAGGAAATTATGACAGTTTCTTTGGCGGAACTGCATAGAAGCAGCGGAAAGCAAATAAGACCAGTGTTTCCAGAAAGAAAGAATTGCGCAGTTTGTCGTTTTGACGTAAAATAAATGCAGAGCAGGAGATACAGCAAAAAATTAAAAAGATATGTGGTGATAATTTGACTAGAGAAATTCCTCGTGTTCTCATTGGCGCAGTGCAGGGCCGTTCCGGTAAAACAACTTTTACGCTGGGATTGCTGAAAGCGTTGACTGATATGGGACTTTCGGTACAGCCGTTTAAAAAAGGACCTGATTATATTGATCCCAGCTGGGCTACTTTTGCCAGCGGTGTGCAGTGCCGTAATCTGGATTTATTTATGATGGGTGCTGAACGGGTGCGGCAATCCTTTATACAGCACTCCGTTGGGCATGATATCAGTGTAGTGGAAGGTGCTATGGGTTTATTTGACGGCTTAGATGTGGATGGCAGCAATAGCAGTGCCGAGTTAGCTTATGTGATTGATTCACCGGTGATTCTGGTGGTGAACTGCACTCGACTGACACGAAGCGCAGCTGCGCTGGTAAATGGTGTGGTTGGTTTTGACCGGAGGATTGGGATTGGCGGTGTGATTTTAAATAATGTAGCCCGTGCCCGCCATCAGGATATCCTGACACAAAGTATAGCCCGTTATTGTGATGTGCCTGTATTGGGAATTTTACCAAAGTCTAAAGAAATTGAGATTCCCGATCGTCATTTAGGGTTAATTCCGGCTGGGGAACAGGATATGCTGCAAAACCGGATCTCTTTATTGGGTGATTTGGTGAAGAACAATGTTGATATCCAAAAGCTGCTGCAAGTGGCCAGGGGGACAGCGCCTGTGGAGGAACTAAAAGAGAGTACGATCTGTATAAAAACAGAGCAGCCTGTCAAAATAGGTGTTTTACGGGATAAAGCATTTAGTTTTTATTATCCTGAAAATTTGGAAGCATTGGAACAGGCCGGCGCAGAGTTGGTTGCCATTGATTCTATGCAGGATAGTCAGTTGCCTGATATAGATGGTATGTATATTGGCGGCGGCTTTCCGGAGATGATGGCACAACAGATTAGTGAAAATGGTGTTTTGTTGCAGCAGATAAAAGAACGCATTGAACAGGGGCTGCCTGTTTATGCTGAATGTGGCGGTTTAATGTTTCTGGTAAAAAATATTTTGTATCAGGGGCAAGCCTATCCGATGGTAGGGATTTTTGACTGCGATGTTGAAATGAAAGCCAAACCGCAGGGCATTGGATATACCATTCAGCGCGTTTTGCCCGGTAATCCGTTCTTTACAGTGGATACCGTTATCCGTGGGCATGAGTTCCACAATTCTCAGATTGTAAATATACGGCAGGAATTACAATATGGGTTTGCTACAGAACGAGGAAAAGGGATTGTATCTGGTTTTGACGGATTGGTTTATAAAAATACGCTGGCAGGATATCATCATCTGCACAGTGACGCGGCGCCGCAATGGGCGGAAAGCTTGGTGATGAAGGCACGTCAGTATAAGCAGAAATAAAGAATGAAAATGGATGATAGAATTTTCTTATTTATTAAGAACCTAAACCTTATTGAATTTATCGAAGATTTTGCACTGATTTTTTGAAAAAAATATTGCAAAAATCCGAGGAATATGTAATGATAAGTGTGTGTTTGATTAACTCAGATTTTTATCCGAGTTTTGTGTTATGTCGTGATTATCTCAATTAGTAAGGCTGGTTAATTTCAACCTGAAAGGAGTTGTTTAGAATGTTTATGCCAAGCGTAGATGCAGAAAAATGCGTTGCATGTGGTGAATGTGCAGGCGCTTGCCCAGGTTCCGTATTCGTTGTAAATGAACACGCTGAAGTTACTGAAAACGAATGTCTGGGTTGCCAGAGCTGTGTATTAATTTGCCCAGTAGGCGCTATCACATTAAACGAATTCTAATTTTGATTTCGGAAAGGTATGTTAATAGCAAACTAATTGCTATAAATAATTATGGAGGTGTATGGATTTGGCAAAAGCTAGACCAATGCTGGACGAATTGAAAAAAGGCCCATGGCCTTCATTCGTCAATGAAATCGAAAAAAGTGCTGCTAAAAACGAACAGGCTGCAACTTTATTAGATTTATTAGAAGATTCATATGAAGAAAAACGCGTACACTGGAAACACGGTGGTATCGTAGGGGTTAGAGGTTACGGCGGTGGCGTTATCGGCCGTTATACCGACAGCCCGGAAAAATATCCTGCTGTTACAGAATTCCACACAATTCGTGTAAACCAGACATCCGGTTGGTTCTACAATTCTGAAGATATCCGTACTCTGTGCGATATCTGGGAAAAACATGGTTCTGGTTTAACAAATATGCACGGTGCAACAGGTGACATCGTATTCCTGGGTACAACAACCGATCATTTACAGGAATGCTTCAATGACCTGTCTTATGCTGGTTGGGACTTGGGTGGTTCCGGTTCTAACTTCAGAACACCAGCTTGCTGCGTAGGTCCTGGCCGTTGCGAATATGCTTGCTTCGATACACTGGATTTCCTGTACAATATCACTCAGGCATATCAGACCGAACTGCACAGACCAATGTGGCCTTACAAATCCAAAATCAAAGTTTCCGGTTGTCCTAACGACTGCATGGCAGCACAGGCTCGTGCTGACATCTCCGTACTGGGTACCTGGAGAGACGCTATTCAGATCGATCAGGCTGAAGTAGCAAACTATGCTGATGCAGGCTTTGATATCGAAAATCTGGTTTGTGGCTACTGCCCAACCAAATGTATCTCCTATGATGCAGATAAAAAAGAAATCACCGTAGACAACGAAAACTGCACAAGATGTATGCACTGCATCAACGAAATGCCAAAAGCATTACACGTTGGTAAAGAAAAAGGCGCTACTATCCTGATGGGTGGTAAAGCTACTATCGTACAGTCTGCATTCTTATCTTGGGTTGTAGTTCCATTTATGCCAATGGATAAAGAAAATGACTACGAAGAATTCAAAGATTTAGTAGAAAAAGTTTGGGAATGGTGGGATGAAAACGCCAAAGTTCGTGAAAGACTGGGCGAACTGATCTACAGAAAAGGTATGGCTGAATTCCTGAAAGCTGTAGAACTGGATCCAATTCCACAGATGGTTAAACATCCTCGTGAAAACCCATACTACTTCTGGTATCCAGAAGATTTTGAAGAAAAAGACGGAGGTGCTAATTAATGATTTCTCAATTCGCTCCTACAGATATCGGACCACCTCATTATTGGGACAAAATGCCTGAAATGAGTAAGAAAAACTATGGTCAGTGGCAGTACCATGAATACCTGAAACCAGGTGTTATGAAACACGTTGGTCCTGCAGGCGCTCTGTACACAGTACGTGTAGGTTCTCCACGTTTACTGTCCATCGAAACCTTAAGATGGTTTGCTGATGTTGCTGATAAATATTGCGATGGTAAATTGCGTTTTACTTCCCGTCACAATGTGGAATTCTTGTTAGAAGACGAAAGCAAAATTGATGCTTTGGTTGAAGAATTAGAAGGTGCTGGCTGGCCAGTAGGTGGTACAGGCAAATCCCTGAAAAATATCCTGCATACTCAGGGTTGGGTTCATTGCCATAGTGCTGCTACCGATGCTTCTGGTACTGTTAAAGCTGTAATGGATGATCTGTTTGAATACTTCAAAAAAGATGATCTGCCAGCAAAATTAAAAGTATCCATGGCTTGCTGCCTGAACATGTGCGGTGCTGTACACTGCTCCGATATCGCTTGGGTTGGTATCCACAGAAAAATTCCAAGAGTAAATGATGCTGAAGTTGCACATAGCTGCGAAATTCCAAACATCATTGCTTCTTGCCCAAAAGCTGCTATTAAACCAAACCCAAAAGCAAAATCCGTAACAATTAACGAAGAAAAATGTATGTATTGCGGTAACTGCTTCTCCGTATGTCCTGCTCTGCCAATCGCAGACCCAGAAAACGACGGTATTGCTGTATTCGTTGGTGGTAAAGTATCCAATGCTCGTACCGCTCCAACATTCAGTAAATTAGCAATCCCATACATTCCAAACGAACCACCACGTTGGGATACTCTGGTTCAGACTATCAGACATCTGGTTGAAGTTTGGGTTGAAAACGCTCGTAAAGGCGAAAGATACGGCGAATGGATTGAAAGAATCGGTTGGGAAAAATATTTTGAACTGACTGGTCTGGAATTCACCGATAAACACATCGATGACTTCACATTCTCTGTAAAAACATTCCACACAGGTAACGGCTTCAAATTTACAAAATAAGTTTGTTGCCTGACACTGTCAGGAAAAAATATGAATTGGGTGGTGTGCCGACATGGCTGAATTCACACATGAAGAATTAATGGCTAAAGTGTTAGAAGTTTTGGCTACAAAAGACAAAATGAAAAACAAAGAAATTGCTACTATCTTAGATGTTAAGAAAAAAGAAGTAGACTTAGCTGTTAATGATTTAGCTAAAGAAGGTAAAGTAGAATTCCTGTATTTGGGAACTTCTTATGTTACCTTACCAAAAGCGTAAGCTTTTCATCTGTGCTGCCAGACAGTTTTGCTGTCTGGCAGGCAGTAAAAGATTGGGGGAAATACGATGAGTTTGATGGAAGATCTGAATGAATATGTCGACTACTGCTATGATCTGATGGTGGAAATGAAAGCCACCAAATCCAGTGAATATAAGCTGGGGATCGGCGATGGTATGGAGCAAATGCTCGATATGTTATACGACTATCTGGAGGAACATCCAGGCTTTGTAGACCCCCGCCATAAATATGATAAATTTAAAATGTAGAGGAGACAGATTACTATGCCAAACATTGAAGTTAATGGCCAGACAGTTGAACTGGACGAAGACGGTTTCTTAGTAAAATTAGACGAATGGAACGAAGACGTTGCTAAATACTTAGCAAAAGAAGAAGGCGTTGATGAACTGGGTGAAGATCACTGGAAAATCATCAACTACCTGAAAGGTTACTTTGCTGAATATGGTATCGCTCCAATGGTTCGTAAAATGACAAAAGAATCCGGTTATTCTTTAAAAGAAATTTACGACCTGTTCCCATCCGGCCCAGCTAAAGGTGCTTGTAAAGTTGCTGGTCTGCCAAAACCAACTGGTTGTGTTTGATTTTTCGAATCTATCAGTTCAAAACCCGGCTGTATAAGCCGGGTTTTTTGTTGCTTGAAATAATAATTACATAGTATAGTATACGAAAAAACATATATAAATGTGAACCAAAAAAGGAGGGTGTTGGAGTGAATACCGATGATTTAAAATATTTTTTAGCTATTTATCAGGAAAAAAGTTTTGCCCAGGCAGCTAAAAATTTATTTTTGACGCAGCAAGGCGTAGGGAAAATTATCAGGCGATTGGAAAATGAACTGGGCGTCCCTTTGTTGGTGCGCACACCACTGGGGATTGAACCGACGGCTTGCGGTGATTTGCTGGAAAAACGGGCTCGCTATATTATTGATTATATTGAAAGTATGGAACAGGAATTTCAGGAAATTGCCTGGAATGACCGGGGTGCAATTCGGCTGGCTTCTGCCTATGGTGTTTTAAATTCGTTATCTGCTGATTGTTTATGGTCTTTTTGCCATCAGTATGCTATTGACTTGCGTTATACAGAACACCCCGATGTGCATGTTGAAACTTTAGTAAACAAGGGAAATGCTAATATTGGTTTTGCAGTTCAACCGATAGATGACAGCCGATTTGAGAAAATACCGTTGTCCACGCATCAACTATATGCTATTGTCAATCGGGAGCATCCTTTGCATAACAGAAAAACACTATCCTATGATGATTTGCATCATCAGAAATTAATTATTGAGAATAATGAATTCAAATTGCATCAGTTTATTATGCAAAAGTGTGAACAGAGACAAGTTCAGCCCGATCTTGTTTTTGAAACCAGTGGTTTAATTTTGTGTCATAAAATGGTGCGGCAAAATAAAGGGATTTCTGTAACGGTTGATTATATGCTGAATGATGCGCAGTATGATAATGTAATCGCTATTCCCTTTGATGACGCAGGTGCTGTATGGGAGCCGTGCATTATCTTAAAAAAGGGTACAACAATTAGCCATAATATGCAGACTTTTATTCAGTTTATCTTGCAATGGAAAGATTCTGCTGATAAATTGTAATGAATATGTAAGAATAAATAATTTCAAAAAAGAGAATAAAAATTTTTTTGCAAAAAAAGAAAGTTGTAACCTCAGAACCTTCTGTTTCTTCTCAAAATCTGGTTTTCATGCTATAGTGAAGTCAGATAATTCGACGGAACAAAACGGAAATGGAGGATTCAGTATGGAAGCTATCTTTCATAAGGAAAAGCAGCAACAGAGTTTATATCAAACACAGTTTTTTTACGGAAAAGATGTTCAGAAAACGGTGGGTACTTTATTAAAACCACATGCTACAAAAATCTTAATTCTCTCTGGAATGGAACTTTTGCAACGGACTTCTTGGTATAAGCAATTGAAAGTTTCTTTACAGGCGGAGCAGATTTCTTTTATTGAACTTGGCGGTATTACGGAAAATACAGAACTGACACAGATTGAAAAGGGGATTGCCCTTTGTCAGGATGAACATGTTGACTATATCTTGGCAGTGGGCGGTGGCAGTGTGATTGATTCTGCTAAGGCGATTGCAATGGGTGCGGTCTGCGACCATTGTGTATGGACGTATTTCAGTGCAGAACAATCACCGAAGGCTGCCCTTCCAGTGTCAGTGGTATTAACCATTCCTGGCAGCGGTTCGGAAAACAACGATCAAGCGATGATTCAAAATGATGACACACTTTTAAAGCTAGGATGTCGCAGTACGGTACTCCAGCCACAGTATTGCTTTATTAATCCAGAAATTTTTTATACTGTTGAGCAGCCTCAATTGGCAGGTGCTGTGGTTAATATTATGAGCAGACTGCTGGGCGATTACCTGCTACAGTTGCATGATGGAGCAGATGAACAGACGTGTTCCAAACTGGAGCAGAAAATAAAGAGTCTGATGCACAAAGCTCGCCGGCTGCAAGTAAATCGGTTCGATGAACAAGCTTGGTTGGAGTTGGTGTTATTGGACTGTTATCAGCCCAAAACTGATAAAGCGGGTCGGCAGGAAGATGCCTGTCTGCATATGGCAGCGGAACTGAGTGCCATGTACGAGGTGTCTTATGGAGCTGTATTAGGTGTGCTGTTTCCGGCATGGATTCGATTTGTTTGTGCGCAGGATGTGACGCGCTACAGCGCTTTTGCTAAAAATGTAATGGAAGTAGCAGACAACCTGGAACCACAGGAGCAGTTAAAAGAAGCGGTGCTTCGATTGGAGCAGTTTTTTCTTGGCTTAGGGCTGCGCAATAATTTGTGCGAATTAGGCATAGAAGCATTTTGCTTAAAAAACGTTGCGCAAATTTGTACCGGGTATGGTTGGAAAAAAGAGCAGTCATTTGGTGTAATCAAACAGCTGTATTGGGAGGATTTGTACCAAATTTATCAATCAGTTTACAACAAAGTGGAGGAAAGATCCAGTTGTTCAGCATAGGCGGTAATGGAGCGAGATAATTTTTTTATCGATTAACATCACAAAAGCTGTGTTGATGCAACGCAATAAAATCGGATGCAGTCAATTTTACTAAGAATGATAATAACAACAACAGAATTATGTGATTTTCCTATTCTTCTCTACATGGGCACAGCTTTGGCAGGCTGTGCTTTTTTGTGGATTTTATGGCTTTATGGATATTACAAGTTGCTATGATGTAAAGTTTGTACAGCTGAGAATGGATTTTATATAAGAATGCTCTGCCAATAGGAGAGTTGTCAATGATTCTAAAATTGAACTGAATTGTTCACATTAGAATGTATTTCCCTTATTTGGCAGAGCATGTTATTTTAGATTAATAGGACTGGATTGCTTGTAAAATGGTTGTTGCCGCATCAGTGAAATTAACAGTTGTCCCATCTACAGTTAGCTGCATTGTAATTTGGGAAATAGAGTTGCCGAACACCATGGCGGCCACCTGGTTGTCTGGTAAAAGGACTTGTACCGTTGTGGTTACGGAAGCAGTTTCTCCGGCGGCAACTGTTTGGCTGAACACAGGCTGTATGGCGGTAACCTGTGCGCCAGTTTGATACGTTACCTGTGTTTTGAAGTTCTCGTTGGAAATGGTAACAGCCTGTTGTGACTGATTTTGCACACGGAGCTGCAATGTTGCATAAACATACTGCTCAGCTAACTGATTGCGCTCAGATTTGTTGATTTCTGATACTGTCAATTGGTAAGAAACCTGATTCATGGTTTGTACAGCAGTTTCTGTGGTAGTATTTTGATTTTGTTGTGTCTGCGATTGGTCAGGCGTTGTATTTGTTGTATTGTCAGTTCCCTTTAAGTTCAGCAACCGAACAATCATAACAGAAGCCTCGGCCCGTGTTGCTTTTGCGTTTGGCTGAAAACTGCCGTCTCCATAACCACCAATCAATCCCAGCTCTTTTGCCAGATACAGATAACCTTTATCAAAATTTTGCAAGGCAGCGTCGTCGGAAAAAGATGTGGTCTGTCCAGACAAATTGACAGCAGAATCGTTCAGGCCCATGGCACGTACCAGCATGATAGCAATTTCACGGCGGGTAATGGCATTATCGGGATGATAGAAACTGCCGTATTCAGCGGGAACGATGATATCATTGGCTGTCAAAGTGTGAATATCGGTAACAGCCCAATGGTTTGCAGTATCAGTAAAATCATTGCCTTCTACAGCAGAAAGTGCCAGACTTTGACGCAATATTTTAGAAAACTCGGCTCTGGTGATGGTGGCATCTGGCTGAAAAGTACCGTCTGGATAACCACCGATGGCACCCTGCGAGATTAATTTATTGACATCGCCAGCTGACCAGTGGTTTTGCAAATCGGAAAGAGCGGCCGCTTGTACTGTTGGGACAGCAGAGATAAATAGAACAGAACTCAGTAACAATGTTGAAAAGATACGCTTTAGCAAAAAATCCTCCCCCTTTTTGATACATGAAAAAAATGGTGCCATATAAATAGTACAACATAAAATGAAAGCCATTGCTTTTATTGAATCCATTTTGAACAAGATTATTGTATCGAATTGGACCAAAATTTGCAATGGCTTTTGCAGCAGTCTCTTCATAGACGAAAAAAAACAGGAAAAGTTGCAGCAAATCTTGTTTTTCCTATTTTCAATTAAGTACGAAAATGATAAGATAAAAGCAGATTCTGTGATTTATTATTAAAGGAGTTGTATAAACATGAGAAGTCATGAAGTAACAAAAGGCGTTGCCCGTGCCCCGCATCGTTCTTTATTTTATGCGATGGGCTATCTGCCGGAAGATTTGGAAAAACCTTTAATCGGTGTTGTTTGCGCCCATAATGAAATTATTCCGGGTCATTCTCATCTGGATCAAATTGCTGAAGCGGTGAAAAAAGGTGTTCTGGCTGGTGGCGGCACTCCGATGGAATTTCCTGCAATCGGTATTTGTGATGGGATTGCCATGAATCATAGCGGTATGAAATATCCTCTGGCTACTCGCGAATTAATTGCTGATTCTATTGAATCGGTGGCGATGGGTCATAAATTTGACGGTTTGGTTCTTATTGGGAACTGTGATAAAATTGTGCCAGGTATGTTAATGGCTGCGGCTCGTTTAAATATTCCGTCCATTTATATTAGCGGCGGTCCGATGCTGGCAGGCAGTTATAAAGGACAACCATCCGATTTAATCAAAGGTCCTTTTGAAATGGTGGGACAATGTACCAGCGGTAAAATTACAGAAGAAGAGCTGGAAGAAATCGCTAGAACATCCTGTCCAGGCTGCGGCAGCTGCGCCGGTATGTATACTGCTAATACCATGAATTGTCTGGCAGAAGTGCTGGGTATGGCTTTGCCTGGCAACGGAACTATTCCGGCGGTATATGGTGATCGTCGTGCGTTGGCAAAACGAGCTGGTATGGAAATTGTAAAAATGGTAGAAAAAGATTTAAAACCAAGAGATATTCTGACTTTGGAATCCTTCCAGAATGCTATTGCTGCAGATATGGCCATTGGTGGTTCTAGTAACACGGTATTACATTTATTGGCTATTGCAAAACAAGCGCAGGTAGAATTATCTTTAAATGAATTTGACCAAATTAGTGAACAAGTGCCACATATTTGTAAATTGAATCCGTCCGGTAAATATCATATTCAGCAATTATATGCTGCAGGCGGTATGGATGGTGTGCTGAAAACATTATTGGATGGCGGTCTGATTCATGAAAATTGTATCAATGTAACAGGTGCAACGCTGAAAGAACGTTTGGCTGATACAGTTGTAACGGATCGGGATGTGATTCATACTTTGGACACTGCTTACTCTGCAACTGGTGGAATTGCAATTTTAAGCGGTAATTTGGCGCCAGATGGTGCAGTTGTAAAACAAGCTGGTGTAAAACCGGAAATGTTAGTGCATGAAGGTCCAGCACGGGTATTTAATTCAGAGGAAGAAGCATTCGAAGCAATTACGACCAATCAGATTCATGCTGGTGATGTAGTCGTTATTCGTTATGAAGGACCAAAAGGCGGTCCTGGTATGCGGGAAATGTTGAGCCCAACAGCAGCAATTATTGGCGCTGGTTTGGATACAGAGTGCGCTTTGATTACGGATGGGCGTTTTTCTGGCGGTACAGCCGGCGCAGCTATCGGTCATGTTTCACCGGAAGCAGCCGAAGGCGGTCCAATTGCATTTATTGAAGAAGGCGATATCATTGCCATAGATATTCCAGGGCGTAAGATGAGTTTGAAAGTATCTGACGAAGAACTGGCGCGGAGAAAAGAAAACTGGCAGCCAAAGAAAGTGGAAACCTTCCCAAATTCTTATTTGAAACGGTATGCACATTTGGTGACATCTGCCAGTACAGGTGCAACAATGCGGGATGATTTTTAATACTTAAACATATTGCTTGCCATATATAGTTCATTCAGATGTAATGGTATTATGCTTAGAATCTATATGAAAAAGTCATTACTGGAATGCTCTGAAAGGTATTCTGGTAATGGCCTTTTCATTTTTTTGTACAGTTTTGTCGATATTATTAAAAAAATCAAAAGAAAAGATAAAAAAAGCGAGAAAAAAGAAAAAAAGAGTTGACAAGAGGTAGTAGAAGGTGTTATTATAGCAAA
>CALXUG010000054.1 GCA_944391625.1 uncultured Clostridia bacterium | reverse complement strand
ACCGGCAGACAAAGCACCTTCTGCAAGGCTATGCCTACTCATTACACCAGCGGTGATGTATTGCTGAACGGCAGTTATCGGAGCCGATTGGCCCAATTTACCGAGAAGTACAACAGTCTGGATCTGCGGGGCAAGCTGGAAAGCTGGATTGCTATGCGGCAGGAAAACGGCTGGACACTGGGCAGTTGGGGATTGGACACCCTGCTGGAAAAACTGGTGATGCTGGGCAATGGAGAAATTAAGGTGATGGCAGCCATTGTCAAGCAATCATTGGAGCGGCGTTGGAAAGGCTTCCATAAGTTGAGAATGGGTGGCAATGTCAGCGGTGAAAAGCTGCGCCGGCAGGAAGGGCAGACAGGGAAAGCCGGCTGGCAGCAGCAGAATGTGCGCCCGCAGAATCATGGTATGGGTGGAAAATTTGTGGGAGGTGCAACGGATTGGGATTTATCCTTCCTAGAAGAGTGACGGGCTTGTCCTTTTTCCTTCTGGCGGCGTTGTTGGATTATGGATTTGCTTGCGTACCTTAAGTACGCGGCGCTGCATTCAAAATTCAACGGCCTGGCCGGAAGAAAAAAATCCTGCGCCCTTTGGTTGATGGAAAGGTGTTGGGAACATTGGTCGATACTGTTTAGAGGTGGTGCCAGGTGTGGTTGACACCACCTCTGATTCAGGGTGTGGGTTGCAGGGTGATGGAAACCAGTTCGGGACGGTTGCCGATGCGCACAGGGATTATGCTGTTGCCCAATCCGCGGCTGATGATTAGTCGGGTGGGCGGGACGTTGTATAAACCGGCGGCATAGGCGGGAAACAGTCCTTGATTGGGTGCATAGAGAGCACCGATGCCGGGCAGGCGGATTTGTCCGCCGTGGGTATGGCCGCTTAACACCAGTGGAATGCCTGCTGCGCGATAAGCATCCAGTAGTTCCGGGCGATGGGACAGCAGAATGGTATAGCTGTCTGCATTGGCTGTTGTCTGGGTTAGCAGGCTGTCTAATGTTTGGCTCATCTGCTTCAGGTTGTCGGCGACAGCGGCGTTTTCAGACGCGGTAAAGCTGGGATCTTTTACGCCCAGTAATCGAATGGGCGTATGGTTATAAGTAATGATGGCGCTAGCATCTTCCAGCAGAATCACACCGGCTGCTTTCAGCTGCTGTTTGAGCCTGGCATATTGTTCCGGCAGGCGGGATTCGTGATTGCCTGGCACATAATAAATGGGCGCAATGGCAGCTGCCTGGTGGATAAATTCCATGGAAATGCTGATATCGGTATGGTAGGAATCAATAAAATCTCCGGTGATGGCGATGATATCCGGTTGTAGTTGGGCGGTTGCCTTTAATAACTGGCTTTGCTGCTCCCCGAATGCAGTGTTGTGCAGGTCAGAAATCTGTACAATGGTAAATCCCTGCAATGTCGGCGGTAGGGTGTCATCGGCAATGGTGTACCGGGTAACGCCGAAGGTGGTGTTGCTCCAGTAAAGATGAATACCGCAGAGCGCGAAAAGCAGGCATACCATAAACAGGATGGTTTTTCTGGTTTTTGATACGGTTTTTGGCAATGGCAAGATGTGCTCCTTTCTAAAGCTGACAGTTTTCGGATAGGGGCTGGGCGTGCTGGGAACAGACTGCGCCCTGCTGTTTGGCCAGATAATGGTTGCCCCAGTCGCACATGGCATGCAGCACCGGTGTCAGGGAGTTGCCCAAATCGGACAGCTGATATTCTACTTTGGGTGGCACCACCGGATAGACAGTGCGGATGATCAGGCCATCGGCTTCCAGTTCCCGCAGCTGCTGGGTCAGCATCTTAGGCGTGGCTTGGGGCAAAAGCTTTTGAAGTTGATGAAAACGCAGGGTTTTGTCAATAAGATACCACAAAATTAAGGTTTTGTATTTTCCGCCGATTAGCTGTAGGGTGGCTTCTACCGGACAGTGAAAGCTGTTGGGACAGGTTTTGTGCATGAAAAATCCTCCTCGTTAAATGGGTGACACTATCTTTTTAGATAGTATGTTACTATAAAGTACATTCTTGAAAAAATGAATATCAATGTTAGAATTATAGCATAAGATGGGCAAGGTCTCAACGGTGCCACCACCTGTATGAAGAAGCAAAAGACAGTACATAATAAGCGGAGGTGTGGTTGCCGTGGGCAAATGTTTAATTCCTATTGACTTAGTATGGTAAAAGAGTGATAATAGGGACATGGAAGAAAACATAGACGAAGATGGAGGAATGTACTATGCTGGAATTGAAAAAGATTGCTTTTTCAGCAGATGGAAAAACAATTCTGCATGATGTAGATTTAGTTGTGCCTGATGGTGAACTGATGGCGATTACAGGGCCTAACGGAGGCGGAAAATCCACGCTGGCGCGGATTATTGCCGGTATTGAAAAGCCGGACAGCGGCCAGATTTTATGGAATGGTCAGGATATTACCCAGCTGTCCATTACTGATAGAGCCCGTTTGGGTTTGGGGTATGCTTTTCAGCAGCCGGTGCGGTTTAAGGGCATTTCTGTTTTTGAACTGTTGAAGCTGGCTGCTGGCGGAGATCTGACCATTGCCCAGGCTTGCGACTATTTGAGCCAGGTGGGGCTGTGTGCGCGGGAATACGTGGATCGCATGGCGGATGGCAGTTTATCCGGCGGGGAACTAAAACGAATTGAAATTGCCACCATTCTGGCCCGTAAGGTAAAGCTGGCAGTGTTTGATGAGCCGGAAGCGGGCATTGATTTGTGGAGTTTTCAGAATTTGATTCAGGTCTTTGAAGATTTGCAGAAAAAACAGCAGGAGTCCATTGTGATTATCTCTCATCAGGAGCGGTTGTTAAAAATTGCCGACCGGATTGTGGTCATTGAAGGTGGACGGGTTGCAGCCCAGGGCGATGCGCAGAAAATTCTGCCCGATTTGCTGCAGCAGAAACCATGCTGTAAAGCTGGACGGGGGTGCTGAGATGGGACAGGAACATTTATCATGGAATGTAACGGGGACAAACGGATTGGCTGCCCGGCAGGAACATCAGGGGATTGATATGGCGCAGCAGCATTTGCTGCGGGAGATTGCCGGATTGAACGGCATGCCGGACGGCGCTTTTAATATTCGGGCCAACGGTGCTACAGCGCAGCGGCAGAGTTCTGCCCATGTAAAAATTGTAGGTAAAACAGATGTGCAGGGCATTGATATTTATGTAGAACCGGGAACAAAGGACGAGGTTGTCTATATTCCTGTTGTGATGAGCCAAAGCGGCATTCAGGAACTGGTCTACAACGATTTTCACATTGGTGCCGGTGCGGATGTAACCATTATTGCCGGCTGCGGCATTGACAACTGCGGTCATGAGGACAGCCAGCATGATGGGATTCATACCTTTTATCTGGACAAGGGCGCCCATGTTAAATATGTAGAAAAACATTATGGCTGCGGCGCCGGTGACGGCGGAAGGATTATGAATCCGCAGACTGTGGTGGAAATCGGCGAGGACGGCTACATGGAAATGGAAAGTGTGCAGATTAAAGGCATTGATTCTACCAATCGTGTTACCAAGGCTACTTTACAGAAGAACGCTATCTTTGTGGTAACAGAACGGTTGATGACTCATGGTCAGCAGAATGCCATCAGCGAGTTTGAGGTGATGCTGGCAGGAGAAAATTCCGGTGCCCATGTAGTTTCCAGAGCGGTGGCGCGGGAGCAATCTACCCAGCAGTTTATCTCTCGGATTTACGGTGAAGCGCCCTGCAACGGGCACACTGAATGCGATGCCATTATTATGGATGATGCCAAAATCAGTGCCATTCCGGAAATTAAGGCCAACTGTCCGGACGCATCGCTGGTGCATGAAGCGGCTATCGGCAAAATTGCCGGTGAGCAGATTATTAAGCTGATGACACTGGGCCTAACTGCTGCAGAAGCGGAAGAACAGATTATTGAAGGATTTTTGAAATAGTTTTTGATGCAGAATCTGTCCTCTCCGTTGTGGATGAGAGTAGGGTTTTTGCAAACTATATAAAATGCCTTTTGGGTTCAAGTTTGCCGGCTTGAAGAACCCAGAAGGCATTTTTAAGTAGAATCACCATATTGAATGGAGCAATCAGTAACATGGTGATTGGTATAGGAGTTTGTCATATCTGCCATAGAATGATGGGGAGGCAGACAGTTGTGCGGCATATAGAGGCAATGCTGCTGATGAAAATAAGCTGTCAGGTAGTTTAGCAGTTTAATAGATGCCCTGAGTCAGCATGGCATCGGCCACTTTTTCAAATCCGGCAATGTTGGCGCCTATAATATAGTTGCCCGGTTGGTCGTACCGCTGGGCTGCATCGGCGCATTTCTGGAAAATATGCACCATAATATTTTGCAGCTCTTTGTCCACTTCCTCTGCGGACCAAAACAAGCGCTGACTGTTTTGGCTCATTTCCAGAGCAGATGTGGCTACACCGCCTGCATTGGAGGCTTTGCCCGGCAAAAACCATATGCCGTTTTGCAGAAAATAATGGGCAGCTTCCGGTGTGGTGGGCATGTTAGAGCCTTCGGCCACAGCCTGACAGCCGTTGGCTACCAATGTTTTGGCATCTTCCAGTCCGATTTCGTTTTGGGTGGCGCAGGGCAGTGCGATATGGCAGGGAATGCTCCAAGGCTGCGCATCGGCAAAAAATTGTGCAGTCGGGACGGTTTTTGTATATTCCTGAATGCGGCCGCGGCGCACTTCCTTGATTTCTTTCAGCAGAGGTACGTTGATGCCGTTGGGATCATAGATATAGCCGGAGGAATCGCTGGCTGTCACCACACGAGCGCCCAGCATCTGAGCTTTTTCGGCGGCATAAATGGCCACATTGCCCGATCCGGATATGACAATGGTTTTACCGTTAAAATCCTGCTGGTGGGTGCGCAGCATTTCGGCGGTGATATAAATCAAGCCATAGCCGGTTGCTTCGGTGCGCATCTGGGAGCCGCCGTAGGAAACCCCCTTGCCAGTCATAACGCCTTCGTATTGACCGGTAATTCTGCGGTATTGACCGTATAAATAGCCGATTTCTCTGCTGCCGACGCCGATATCTCCGGCAGGTACGTCCATATCTGCGCCGATGTGCCGATACAGCTCTGTCATAAAGCTCTGGCAGAAGGACATCACTTCTCGGTCCGATTTTCCTTTGGGATCAAAATCAGATCCGCCTTTGCCGCCGCCGATGGGCAGTCCTGTGAGGGAGTTTTTGAAAATCTGTTCAAAGCCTAAAAATTTGATAATGCCGGGGTTCACCGACGGATGAAAACGCAGACCGCCTTTGTATGGGCCTACAGCGCCGTTAAATTGTACACGGTAGCCGTTGTTTACATGTACATTACCCTGGTCGTCCAGCCAGGGAACACGAAAGCTTACCATGCGTTCGGGAACGATCAGCCGTTCCAGTAGCGCATTGGAGCGATAGTAGCTCTCTTTTTGACTGATAACCGGTTCGATGGATTCCAGCACTTCAGTGACAGCCTGCACAAATTCGGGCTGGTTTTGATATCGTTGTGTGACAGTTTCAATGGTTTCCGTTACGTAAGACATGAGGGGTTCCTCCTTCCAAAGCTAAAAAATCAGTGAGTCTGCTAATACCATATCATGAAATAAATCATATGGTCAAGAAAATATAAATATAACTTAAAAAGAATATTGGATACAATATTCTTAAAAGAAGGTTGTTAAGAGACAGGTTGCAGGGCGCGGAGGAAAAATCGACTCGGATGGTGTAAAGTTTTTGAAGAAGATGGTGATACATAAATCCGGCTTTGTGTAAGTTTCGTCGGGCAATATCTGTTGCAGCGTCCACACGCTGCTCTGGATGGACAGTAGCTGCACATATTTTTGTCACTTTGGACTGGTCCAGCTCCATAAAATACGTTTGCCACAGTCCATCCAGAGGTGGACTTTCTGCAAAGAGATTGCCCTCCGGTGATTTGGGAGAAGTGATTACAAGTGGAGTAACACATTGCTTTTTCGGATAGCGCTATCTTTTTTTTCGGCAGGAAAGTTACACGATCATCGGTCTGTTTGAAAAGGCGGTTGGATTGTGGTAAGATAAAGTATAAAATGCAGCGGTTTCATGGAAGTATGATTTGTTATCGGCGCTGTAACGGGAATAAACGGGAACGCAATGGATATTGGGAAGGGAGGCCGAAGGAGAAACTCATGGAATGGGAAGAATATTTTGCGGACGGCGCAGGTATGGTGGCCGGTGCGCAGCAGCGCATTGCCGGTGAGGACAAACCAATTCGCTATGTCAATGGTCGATATAAGCTGCGCGGGCAGTCGGAAAGCGCCTGGCTTTATAATATCAGCTATGAAGCAGAAGGTGATATGCTAGTGCTGACTGAGCTGGAGCAGGAACGGCGAATTTGTCTGCCGCTGGCGCAGGTGGAGTATTTAAAACTGCGGCCTTTTTATTTTGCCGCATGTATCGGGTTTAAGGCATTTGTTTTTTATAATCAGCAGGGAATAGAGAAAGGGGACGTTTGATATGTTTCAGGAACTTAGCGTGCAGGAGTTTACCATCAATCCATTTCAAAAAATCGGTAAGCAGTGGATGCTGATTACTGCCGGTGATGAATCGGGTTATAATACCATGACAGCCAGCTGGGGCGGTTTGGGTGTTTTATGGCAAAGAAATGTGGCTACGGTGTATATTCGTCCGCAACGGTATACCAAAAGCTTTGTAGACAACGGCGATTATTTTACCATTTCTTTTTATAATGAGGACTATCGCAAGGCGCTGCAGCTGTGCGGTACTTTGTCGGGAAAAGATACCGATAAAGTGCAGCAGGCCGGCTTAACCCCCTATTTTATCGACGGCACCACAGCCTTTGCCCAGGCAGAATTGATTATCGTCTGCCGCAAGCTGTACCATCAGGAACTGCTGCCGGCGTTGTTTGATGCGCCGGAAGTGGAGCGGGAGGTTTATCCGCAAAAGGATTATCACACCATGTATATCGGAGAAGTGGTAAAAATTCTGCAAAAGGTTGCGTAAGCCCATTGGTAGCAGATGGTGATAATTCACTTCATTGTTTCAATATTTTTTTGGAAAAAATGATAAAAAAAGATTGACAATTTTGAGGGAAGTGCGTATACTATCCCCATAGAAAACAGCAAAGGCGCTGTGAGTTTAAACACTCGCAGTGCCTTTTTCTTGTTTTTGACAGAAATACAGTGATAGGTGCTGTATTTCCTGCATTTTTAATCATATAGGGGGTTAGTATAATGGAATCTGTAATTGATGTACCAGAATTATTTGGCAATATGGTGTTTAATGATGCTGCTATGAAAGCAAAGCTGCCAAAAGATGTTTATATGAAATTGAAAGATACCATTGATGCGGGTGTGGCTTTGGATCCTACCGTTGCCGATGTGGTAGCAAACGCTATGATGGACTGGGCTTTGGAAAAAGGCGCCACCCATTTTACCCATTGGTTTCAGCCTATGACCGGCATTACAGCGGAAAAACACGATAGCTTTATTACACCTGCTTCCGGCGGAAGAGTAATGATGGATTTTTCCGGTAAAGAACTGGTAAAAGGGGAGTCTGATGCTTCCAGTTTTCCATCCGGCGGCCTGCGCGCTACCTTTGAAGCCAGAGGCTATACTGCATGGGACCCTACTTCTTATGCGTTTATCAAGGATCATACATTATATATTCCAACGGTGTTCTGTTCCTTCAGCGGTGAAGTGCTGGACAAAAAAACACCGCTGCTGCGTTCCATGGAACTGTTGAACCGGGAAGCAGTGCGGATGCTGCATTTATTGGGCAAAACCGATGTGACTCAGGTTACTACTACCGTAGGGGCTGAACAGGAGTACTTTCTGGTGGATCGGGCAGTGTCTTACAAGCGAAAAGACATTCTGTTTGCCGGGCGTACGTTATTCGGCGCCAAACCGCCAAAAGGACAGGAACTGGAAGACCATTACTTTGGAGCAATCAAGCCAAGAATCACAGCGTTTATGGAGGATTTGAACCAGGAACTGTGGAAACTGGGCGTGCTGGCAAAAACTGAGCACAATGAAGTTGCGCCGGCGCAGCATGAGCTGGCTCCTATTTTTACCACCACCAATATTGCTACTGACCACAATCAGCTGACTATGGAAGCTTTAAAAGATGTGGCCCGGAGACATGATTTGTCCTGCCTGCTGCATGAAAAACCTTTTGCCGGCGTGAATGGTTCCGGTAAACATAACAACTGGTCCATGTCCAGCAATACCGGCGAAAATCTGTTGAGCCCCGGCAAAAAGCCGGAAGAAAACATTCAGTTTTTGCTGTTCTTGGTGGCCATTTTGAAAGCGGTGGATGAATATCAGGATTTGCTGCGGGTATCGGTAGCCACTGCCGGCAATGACCATCGTCTGGGGGCTAATGAAGCGCCGCCGGCGATTATCTCCGTCTTTTTGGGCGATGAGCTGACCGATATTCTGGAATGTTACGAAAAGAGTATTGAATATAAACCAAGAACAGCGCAGAATATGGAAACCGGCGTTACAGTACTGCCAAGCTTCCAGAAGGATACCACTGACAGAAACCGGACATCGCCGCTGGCTTTCACCGGAAATAAATTTGAATTCCGTATGCTGGGATCTTCTTCTTCCATTTCTGAGCCAAACATCGTTATGAATACCATTGTGGCTGATGCGGTCAGTTATATTTCTGATCAGCTGGAAGGCGCTCAGGATGTAGAAGCCAAAGCCAAAGAGCTGATTCAGGAAATTATGGCAAAACATAAACGGATTATTTTTAATGGCAACAACTACTCCGATGAATGGGTGCGGGAAGCAGAAGAACGGGGATTGTTAAACCTGAAAAATACAGCTGATGCCATTCCGCATCTGGTGGACGAAAAAAATATTACCCTGTTTACCAAGCATGGCATTTATACAGCGGAAGAACTGCATTCCCGCTGCGAAATCCTGTTGGATAACTATTGCAAAGTGCTGCACATTGAAGCGCTGACCATGCTGGAAATGAGCAAAAAAGATATCATTCCGGCTGTATCCAAATATCTGAAAGATTTGAGTGAAACGGCAATTTCCATAAAAACGGTTCTTGCCGATGCTGACTGCACCATGCAGGAAAGCCTGATTCAGAAGATTGCTGCGCTGGCCGGATGTTTGTACAAAAGAACAGAAACGCTGTCTACCATTGTGATGAATACCAGAGATCATGAAGAAAATATTGAAGAACGGGCGCAATATTACAAAAATAATGTGTTCCCTGCTATGCAGCAGCTGCGCGCAGTAGCTGACGAACTGGAAACTATGGTGGGCGAAAACTACTGGCCGTTCCCAACCTATGGAGATTTACTGTTTAAAATCTGATAGAGACAATAATAAAAATTTGCCAAATCAGCTATATGCAAAGCTGTAGTTTCGGTATAAAATAGAAAATATCGCAGAACCTATACTTAATTTTCTATGTGGGAGGAATTTTGAAATGAAAAATGTAATTATGGCAATCAGTATTGACAAACGCAGCAAAGCAGCGCCAACCGTGCAGGAAGTGCTGACCAAGTATGGTGAAATGATTCATTTCCGTTTGGGAATGCACGATTTGCATCATGGCGAAAACAATGAAACCGGCCGTATCTTACTGCAGATCATTGGCGACGGTGCGAAAATTGATGCATTAAAAGCAGATTTATCTGCACTGGAACTGGTGAAAGTACAGGATATGGAACTGGAATAAGATTCTGCATAAAAGCGCAGTGAAAGCGCAAAAGAAAACCTCTATGCGAAAGGTTGCTCAAAAGCAATCGATTGTATAGAGGTTTTTGTATTATTTGAATATCAGTGCATTGCTGATTTCTTTAGATGGCGCAGCGAGAACGCTGTTCGGTTTATACAAACCGGAAGAAGAACCGCTGTCCATACAAATGGCATCTACAGCGCCTAACTGGCTCATAATGGAAGCCAATTGATTTAAGGTGCACTTTACACCGCCTACCAGCAAAATATCACCATTGGCTGCCACACCGACTGCGCTGCGGGAGGTAGCCATGTCAAATCCGGCAGAATCGGTAAAGCCTTCACTGGCTGGGTCTATCACCGTATTGCCTGCTTTGAGCAGCAACGGACCGGCTCCAACGGCAGTCTGCACATCAGACCAATCGGCTTTGCCGCCGGACGGTGTGGTGTAACTGATGGTATAGGATACCTTGGTGCCTTTTTTGATATCTTGAGCCGCAGCAGCTTTTTCTCCGGTAAAGAACAATACATAGCCATTGTTTGGAATATTGGCTTCTTTTTTGGATATTACAGAAATCACTTCACCGTTTTGCACAATCACAGAAGTGCCCAAGGCGCATTGGGTTGTATTGCCGCGAGCGCCGGTAAACATCACCACACTATTGCTGTTGGCTGCTGGTGTATGATTGACCAGAGAAACTGCATAGTTGGTTTTGCCCACAGTGGCAGTTACCGACGAACGGATAATGCCAAGTTTAACCGAACCATCGCTGGTAAAACCAATGGCGCTTCCGGTGTTTTCAGAATGAATCAGTTTGCCGTTTTTTATCAGGATACCGTAAGGATCCTGAGCTTTGGCGCTGTCATAACTCTGAAAATAACTGCCGTTGATAGCCGCTTTGGCGGAAGTCCGTTTGGCCAGGCTTTTCAATGTTTCGGTCTGCCCGATGGTATTTTGCGCCAGAACAACATTTGCTTTTAAATTGGAGCTTTTCGGCACCAAAATATATTCCACGGCAATATTTTTGCCATCAACAGCAACGGTCTGTGTTTTTACAAATACTTTTTCTGCAGCAGGCACATGAATTTTGCTGCCGTCTTTATGGATATACAGGGTTTGCTCATTCCAGCCGCAGCTGGCGCCCCAGATGGCTGTTACAGCCTTAACCGGAATCAATGTTGTATTCTCAGAAATCATAGGCGCGGCGTCCAGCGAAACTTTTTTTCCGTTGACTAAAATGGTGCTGGAGCCGATATTTAAAACGGCTTTTGTTTTACCGGATTTTATGGTCAATTCTTTGTCATCTGCCTTGTAGGTTAAATTGGCGCCAAACATGTCTGCCATGTCGCGGGCAGGCAAAAATACCAGATTGTTGATGTAGGCAGCCTGTACGGCAACCGCTTTGTTATCTACGTTGACAGCCAGTGCAGAGGTTGAGGCAAATACTGGAGCAGAAACAGATAGCATGGTGCAAAACAAAATCGAAAATAGAAGGTTCCTATAAAAGGAACGCATATACAAACACTCCTTTCTAAATGAATTTATATGGGTTATTATGTAAAGCTAAAAGTAACAAAAAAGTTACATTCATAGTATACTCGTTTTTTTAGCAAATGTCTAGGATTTCATGCCAAAAAGTATGTAAATTCAGGAAACCAATTGGTATGGTGAGAAAAAGTGCAGCGTATATATAGAAATATAAAAGAGTTGCGGCAAATCAATTAGAAAATATATATTTTTCTTTATTATTTCACCATGCTATAATGCAGACATAGTAAAAAAACTTATAAAATCTATAAATATGGAGGCGGTTATAATGGAAAAGCTGTATTTTAACGGTGATATTATTACCATGGAAGGTGAGCATGATGTTGCGGAGGCAGTGTTGGTAGTTGATGGATTGATTCAAGCCGTAGGGCAGTATGATGCTGTTGCTGCACAGAAAAGTGATGCCTGCCAGATGGTGGATTTAGCTGGAAAAACGTTGATGCCGTCTTTTTTAGATGGGCATGGACATATTACCATGGCAGGGCCGCAATATATGACCAGAGCAAATTTAGAAGATGCGGAAAATTTTGACGATATTGTTGATTTGCTGCAAAAGTTTATTGCAGAGCGGAATATTCCGGCTGGCACACCGGTGCTGGGCTGTTTGTATGACCATAACTATTTGGCGGAGGGCGTTCATCCAGATAAGAAAGTGCTGGATCGCGCTTCTGCAGAACATCCCATTGCTATTTTGCATACTTCCGGGCATATGGGCGTTGTCAACTCTTTGGTTTTGAAACTTGCCAATATCAATGAAGATACCGCAGAGATAGAGGGCGGTGTCATTGGCCGCTATCCGGGCAGTAAAGAGCCTACCGGTTATCTGGAAGAAACCGCTTTGATGGCTCTGGGAGAACAGCTTGCCGGCACTGGGGATGACAATGGAGAGGATTTGCTGGTGGAAGTGCAGGATTTCTATGCTGCCAACGGCGTTACCACTGTTCAGGATGGCGGCACATCGGGCGCAGGGCTGGCTATGATGCGCGGTGCCGGTAAAAAAGGAAGATTGAAAATTGATATTGTAACCTATCCCAGTCCGCTGGCAACCATGTGTCCGGAAGGCTTGGATCAAGTAATACCGGAAAATCAGGATATTATGGGAACCTATCAGGATCATGTAAAAATCGGCGGCTATAAAATTTTGCTGGATGGATCTCCACAGGGGAAATCGGCGTGGATGAGCGAACCCTATGAAGATTCGGGTGATTATTGCGGTTATCCATGGCTGAAGGACGAGGTGGTACACGCTTGCATCAAGCGGGCCATTGCCGATAATCAGCAACTATTGACTCACTGCAACGGGGATGCCGCTTCTCAGCAGTTGCTGGACATTTATGAGGAAGAACTGGCCGCATCGGATAATCCTAACAAGCATAATTTGCGTCCGGTGATGATTCATTGCCAGACTGTGCGGGATGATCAGCTGGATCGAATGGCAGCGCTGAACATGATTCCGTCTATCTTTGTTGCCCATACCTGGTATTGGGGCGATGTGCATCTGAAAAACTTTGGTGATCGTCGGGGCCGTCGGGTTAGTCCGGTAAAATCAGCATTGGACAGAGGCTTGATTTATAATTTCCATACCGATACGCCGATTGTACGGCCAAAGATGCTGCACAGTGTTTGGGCAGCCGTTAACCGCATCACCCGCGGCGGTGTGGAAATTGGTCCGGAGCAGCGTATTGATGTGTATGATGCGTTGAAAGGCATTACCATAAATACGGCTTACGCTTATTTTGAAGAAGACAGCAAAGGTTCTATTAAGGCAGGTAAACGGGCAGATCTGGTCATTTTAGACAAAAATCCATTGAAAGTAGATAAAATGGAAATTCGCGATATTCAAGTATTGGAAACCATAAAAGACGGGGAAACCATTTATCAGGCAAAATAATAAATAATGATTTAAACATGCAGATGGCAGTGTTGTTGTTGTCTGCATGTTTTTTTGTATACAATTGTTTCACGTGAAACATGGTTATTAACCAAATTGATTATGAGTAGTGTTTGTTCCGTATGCTTCATTCGTTTTATATGGTAAGAGATATTTGCTTTCCTTATGAAAGCCGGAGGATCTTGACCTTGTACTTTTTCTGTGACAACTTTATAATAAAATAGAAAGCTGACAGGACTGCATGGTATACATTGATTTCATCAGGTAAGCGTATTTCTTAAAATCGTCAGGAGGGCAATATCTTTGCAGAAAGTCCACCTCTAGATGGAGATTTCTGCCGACTGTCCAAATCGTGGCAGACGCAGTCTGACAAAGATGGACAGGACAGGAAATGTCCAGAGTAGCGTGTGGACGCTGCAACAGATATTGTCCAATGAGTGATACAATACTGTATAGAAAGGTTGGCATATGCAGCCTGTAAATATATGGAAAGCTTATTCAGTACAGGGCAAGGCAGTTGCCGGATGTGCTGTTAACTGAAGAACAGAACATTAAAAATAGGGGGAAGGAAACATGAGTTTAAATGCTACACCGTCGGCAGAACGGGTACATATTGGCTTTTTTGGACGGAGAAATGCGGGAAAATCCAGTGTGGTAAATGCAGTGACCGGGCAGGAATTGGCAGTGGTTTCTGATGTGAAGGGCACTACCACCGATCCGGTATCCAAAGCCATGGAATTGCTGCCTATTGGCCCGGTAGTGATTATTGATACGCCGGGGATTGATGATGAAGGTGCATTGGGAGAACTGCGTGTACGCAAAACCAGACAGGTGCTCAATAAAACAGATGTGGCTGTGCTGGTTGTGGATGCGTTGCTGGGAAAAACTGCGGTGGAAACTGAACTGATTGCGTTGTTTCAGGCCAAGAAAATTCCATTTTTAATTGTGTATAATAAATGTGATCAGTTGGCGGAACCTGCCGGGTTGCAACTGGAAGAAAATGACTGTCTGGTTAGTGCTACCGAGCGGATTGGAATTGAAGCGCTCAAAGAGGCGATCGGCAAATTGGCAGTAACGGAGGAAGGCAAAAACAGAATTGTGGGTGATTTGCTGCAGACCGGTGATATGGTGCTGTTGGTAACGCCTATTGATAAAGCAGCGCCCAAAGGCAGATTAATATTGCCGCAGCAGCAGACTATCCGGGATATTTTAGATGCCAGTGGGATTGCAGTGGTTGTAAAAGAATCTGAACTGCCGGATGTATTGGGACAGTTGGGTGATAAGCTGAAAATGGTGATTACCGACAGTCAGGTGTTTGGGCAGGTGGCTGCTGTTACGCCGGCGCATATTCCGCTAACATCCTTTTCTATTTTGATGGCGCGTTATAAGGGCCAGCTGGAAGGCGCTGTGCTGGGGGCAGATGCCATTGGCAGACTGCAGGATGGCGATCGGGTGTTAATCTCTGAGGGCTGTACCCATCATCGGCAGTGCAACGATATTGGCACTGTAAAAATGCCTGGTTGGCTGCAGGACTATACCGGTAAGCAGCTGCAATTTTCTTTTACATCCGGCACAGAATTTCCTGATGATTTGTCAGCGTACCAGTTGGTCATCCACTGCGGCGGCTGTATGCTGAATGAGCGGGAAATGGGTTATCGGCAAAAATGCGCTGCCGATCAGAATATACCGTTTACCAACTACGGCATTGCCATTGCCTATATGCAGGGTATTTTGAAGCGCAGTATAGGGCTGTTTCCGCAGTTGTTGGAAAAGCTGCGCTGAGCATTAAAAAATGGGGAAATTGGGCTGGAAAGAGGATTTTTGGGGCGAAACAACTGCTGCTTTTGAGCGGCATGTTTTGCCATATAGATAAGTTGTATAGCCATATTGAAGGAAGCTATGTAAAAAATTCATAAATATGATATATAATACTCACAGAAGGATTTGAATTATTTACATAATTAAATCAAACATTATAAAACAAAAGGATTTTGGGAGGTTTTTTTCATGTCTGAAGAAACATTATATGATCTGATTATTATTGGCGGCGGTCCTGCTGGTTTGAGTGCTGGCGTTTATGGTGGCCGTGCAAAACTGAAAACATTAATTATCGAAAAAGGTTCTCTGGGCGGTCGTGCATTTACAACAAGAGAAATTGTAAACTATCCTGGTTATAAAGAAACTACCGGTCCGGATCTGACAGGGGCTATGGCTGATCATGCGCAGTCTTTCGGCGTAGAAGTAAAAAAAGAAGAAGTAAAATCTGTAGACTTCAGCGGCGATATCAAAATCATTAAAACCAAAAAGCATGAATATCAGGCAAAAGCTGTTATCATTGCTACCGGTACTGAAGCAAGAGTACTGGGCATCCCTGGTGAACGGGAACTGGCTGGTATGGGTGTTGCTTACTGTGCAACCTGCGATGCGGAATTTACCGAAGGTCAGGATGTAGTAGTGGTAGGCAGCGGCGACCAGGCAATTGAAGAAGGCATGTACATTGCAAAATATGCAAAAAGCATCACTGTAATCGTATTGCATGACGAAGGTCAGCTGGACTGCAACAAACAGGCTGCTGAAAAAGCATTTAATCATCCAAAAATGAATTTCATCTGGAACTCCGTACTGGAATCTATCGAAGGGGAAGATGAAGTAGAAGGTGTTAAAATCAAAAATATCAAAACCGGTGAAATCACCGATTTCCCATGCGGATATGTATTCTTCTTTGTAGGTATGGTACCAGGTACTGAATGTGTAAAAGGTCAGATGGATTTAGACGGCCGCGGTTGGGTTCATACAAATGAAATGATGGAAACAGATGTACCGGGTGTATTTGCGGTTGGTGACGTACGTGCAAAATATCTGCGTCAGGTTTCTACTGCAATCGGTGATGGTGCAACAGCTGCAACTGCTGCTGAACGCTACATTGAAGAACAGGAAGACTTTAAAGTAAATGTAGTAGAATCAGAAAAACCTGTATTGTTAGGATTCTGGAGTCCAGAATTTGGTGACAGTCTGGATAAAATGGGTAAAGTAGATGAAGCCAACAGAAATGCAGGCGACAAATACAAATTTATCGAAGTAGACATTACCCGTAAAAAAGGTCTGGCTAAAAAATATGGCGTAGCTGTAACTGCAGAAAAAACAGCTTGCGTTGTAGAACTGAATAAAGGGGAACTGGTTCGTGAAATCGCTCTGGATCAGGATGTAAGAGGCCAGCTGTAAGAGTTATCGGTGCATAAACATTTTAAGATATTTCACACAAACACAAGCAGAAAGGACTGCGGATAGTTTCCGCGGTTCTTTCTGCTTTTTTGCAGTTTCCTTTGTGCTGGTCATATTATTTTAACTTCATAATTTAATGTAATTAATTGGGCCAAGCAGCCAGGGAAAAAGGGGAAAGAAAAAGAAAAGATAAAAAAAGCGAGAAAAAAGAAAAAAAGAGTTGACAAGAGGTAGTAGAAGGTGTTATTATAGCAAA
>CALXUG010000053.1 GCA_944391625.1 uncultured Clostridia bacterium | reverse complement strand
TACACCTATGACAGTGTAGACAAAGAAACACTGGCAATTGGTACCGGAGAAAATGTAATCAACGTTTACTACACAGCAAGAACTGATTTGAGTTACACAGTCAACTATCTGGAAAAAGATACAGATAAAGTACTGGCTCCACAGTTGAAAGTAGACAATCAGACCTTTGGTAGTGTGATTACCAGTGCAGATAAAGTGATCAAAATCGACGGCTACACCTATGACAGTGTAGACAAAGAAACACTGGCAATTGGTACCGGAGAAAATGTAATCAACGTTTACTACACAGCTATCGACTACACCGTAACCTACAGCTATGAAGGTTCTGTACCAGTTGATGCGACAGCATTGCCAGAGGAAACTACTCAAAATCATGTTAACGATTCGGTTACAGTAGCAGATCCAGCAACAGCGGAAGGTTTTGTATTCAGTGGTTGGACAGTAAAAACACCGGAGGGTATCACGGTTACAGACGGTGAATTTACAATGCCGGCAAGTAATGTAGTATTAGTAGGTCACTTCTCTGTAGCAGAAGGCACCAAATACACAGTTCAGTATTGGTATCAAGATCCTGCATTAAATCCAGAAACTGAGAATGGCTATATAAAATTTGCTGAAAAAGAAAGAACTACAACTTCTGGTGAAATCGCTTTTATCACAGAAGAAGATACTGTAACTACACGTTCTATGTATCAGTTTAATGCAGAAAAAACTGATGTACAGAAGATGGTAAAAGCTGATGGTTCTACTGTACTGAATGTTTACTTCGATGCATTATACAATGTTGTTTACAATGTGGTAGATGAAAATGGTACTGTAAAACGTGAAGTAGCAAGATCCGGTTATGTATATCGGTACAATGACTTGGTAAAAGCGCCAGGCGTGGTGAATGATGAACTGAACAAATTTGACGGTAAATGGTATAAAGACACTGCGGTTACAGATGAATGGTCATTTAAAGATACTATCGAAGCAGCTATTAGTGCTGGATTGATTATTTCTGAAAACAATACAATGATTCTGTACACCAAAGCGGACGTAACACCATTGACTGCTAATACATTGAGAATTGAAAAACAAACTGTAAATGCGCCAAATGCGAATACAGATTATAAATTCAATTTGAAATTGTTGGCAAAAGTTGACACCGTAACTGCTCCTGTTGAAGGTGAAGCAGCACAAAAAATGCATGAGTTGAGTAGTGCAAAAATTACTGCTGAAGGCAAACGGGATGCAGCTTGGAACGAAGTATTAGGAGCAACAGATAAATTCAAAAACAGTGCTATGGTTACAACCAATTCTTCTTTAAGTTTTATCATGTATGGTGATAAAGTAGAAGATATCAATGGTGATGAAATCAATCCTGCATTGTTTAGCTTAGGTACAACAGGTTCTGCATATCAGTTCCGGAGTTATAATCTGTTTGAAGATAGTTTTGCCGTTGAACCGGCAGAATATGCTTCTGTAGATGATAGTACTTTGGACTGGATGGTTGAAATTATCAGCAATCTGGCTAATCCATATTTGAGAACACCGTTCCAGACATTGGATCCAGAAAGCGTTTTGACGGAAATGCAGGTAGCGGGTGTAAATACCAGTGGTTCTGCATTGGCATTCGGTTTTGACCAAGCGAGCGATTTGTATCTGGCAGCTCAGGATTATTTTGAAAAAGAAAAAGTATTTAAAGCAGCTGAGTTTGAATTAGAAACCTATCTGGTTGAACTGAATCGTAGAGCAGTTATTACAGTGAATGGCACTCAGTATATCTTAGATGCTGTGGATGAAAATGGTAATGCGCTCTTTGAAAAAGATGCAGATGGTAACTACATTCTGAACTTTGACTTCACTTTGAAATCTGGTACATTCCAAGACTTTAAAGTTGAAGCTACCACAGGCAGCAGCATTCAGTTTATTGTTACCGAAACGGATGACGGTGGTGCAATCAGCACAACTGTGAACGGTGAAGTAACAAACAGTGCTAGTGGCGTTATGACCACAGGCAGCTCGTTGCAATATACGTTTGTAAACACCTTTGAAGACGATGGTCCGGTAGGTCCGGTAGATCCAGGCGATGGAGGAGATACAACTCCAACCGATCCAACAGATCCAGACATTGAAATCGAAGATCCGGATGTACCACTGGCAGAGCCAGAGGAACCAGGTGAAGAAATTGATATTGAAGATCCAGAAGTGCCATTGGCAGAAGTACCTGGAGAAGAAGTAGAAATTGATGAACCGGAAGTTCCATTGGGTGATGCACCGCAAACAGGCGATAACAGCAACACAATTCCATTTGTGGTATTGATGCTGGCAGCAGCTTGCGGACTGGTGGTAACCAGAAGAAAATTGAACTAAACATGGTTTGCGCACTGCAAGGCAATGGGTAGTATGATTGCTGAGAGGTGCAAAAACAGCCAAAGCCGGGCGAGATTTCGCCCGGCTTTTGTGTTATATCCCATGCGGTTTGACACGGTTTAAAGGCAAATTTTTAAGGCTAAAAGAACCGCCGATAAAAGGATTGTTGGTTAAACAAGTGGAGAGGCCAAGCGGCGGAAAAATTATTTTTTATTGCTGCTATTTCTATAGCGTTGAAAGCATAATGGGATATGATTTATAATATACCTTAATAGATTTTATCAGAGGACGGCATGCGTTTGCTGCCGGAACGTGCTATCATAAATAGGGGATTTGCCCCAGGTTAAGAGGATGTTTCTGCCGGGTAAAAACGGTGACAAGATTGTGTACATTTATCAATTATGCGGCGGAAAAATGGTAAAAATGATTGACTATATAGTTATTTGTCGGGTATCATTAAAGGGATAATGAAGATTTTCATAGTTTTGAATATACAATAGAGTGAGGAGGTGTTTTGCTTGAAAACAAAGGATATGCTGAAGGATGAAACCATCGTTGGTTCTCCTGTAAAGCATCTGGTTGTGCTTACCTGCGTGCTGTTCTTTTTCTGGATTTTATTATCAGGAAAATTTGATTTGAAATTTTTAACCTATGGCGTGCTGACAGCAGTGATTTCGGCATGGATTTGTGTGCCGCTGTTATTATTGCCGAATGCAAAGGGGACTAAAAAATATTTCATTTTTGATGTGCCGCTGGTGAAGTATGCCGTATATTGGTTGTGGTTATTAAATGAAGTTGTAAAAGCCAATATTGATGTTGTAAAGGCGACTGTAAAATCAGAGATGGTAATCAATCCGCGTGTCATCCGGTTTAGAATTAAAATGGACAATCCAATGGCCCATGCAACTCTGGCCAACTCCATTACATTGACACCGGGGACTGTTACTTTAAATGTAACAGAGGATGGTTTGTATGAAATTCACGCATTGACAGACGGCGCTGCTGAAGGTCTTTTGGAAGGCGGGATGCAGAAACGAATTGCTGATTTGTTTGGCGAGCCGTTTGATTATGCAGTAGTAGAGGAAGGAGAAGAACAATAATGGATGCTATTTGGGGTATTCTAATGGTCGCTGTAGTAATTATTATTGGGCTTATGCTCCAGCGTGTTTTTCAGGGACCAACGATTTATGACCGCATGAATGGTCTGGGGGTAATCGGGGCCGACACCATTTTGTTATTGGTGTTGTTCGGCTATATTGACGGACGTCCGGATATGTATGTGGACATTGCAATTTCTTATGCCATTTTAGGCTTTATCTGTTCTGTTATCGTGGCAAAATATATGGGAGGGAAAGATATATGATTATGGGTATGAGTACAGGCTTATTCATAAGAGAAGCGATTGCCGTAATCTTGCTGATTGGCAGTCTTTTCTTCTTTCTTGCTTCCGCAATCGGTATGATTCGTCTGCCTGACTTTTATACCAGACTGCATGCTTCCGGTAACAGTGAAACTTTGGGGTTGATGCTGGCCTGCCTGGGTTTGGTAATTCACGAGGGCCCAACGTTGACTGCTGTTAAAATTGTTATTGTATTTTTGCTGGTATTTCTGGCGAACCCTATCGGGACACATATTTTGGGGAAAGCTGCTCTGAAATCCGGTCATCCTGTGTGGACAAACAAGGATAAGGAGGAATAAGCATGCAAGTATTAATTATTGAAGCATTGTTATTATTGTTTTTAATTTTTGTAACAGTTTGCATTTTGATCAGCAAAGATATTCTGGCATGTACCATTATTTACAGTGCGTTCAGTTTTTGCGCTGTACTGACCTATTTTATGTTCGGTTCTCCCGACGTTGCTTTTACAGAAGCGGTTATTGGTACTATGTCCACAATCTTCTTTGTTGCAGCGTTGAAAAAAGTGGATCGGTGGTGTAAATAACAATGGCAAGAGGATTAACAACCATTCTTATGACAATTATCACCGCTTTGTTCTGTGCGTGTACTGTGTTTCTGCCAACTATCGGCGACCCAAATTCGGCGCCCAACCAGCATGTAACACCGTACTACATTGAAAACAGTGCAGTAGATACCGGCTCTCCCAACATTGTTACCGGGACTCTGGCTGACTATAGAGGTTTCGATACTTTGTGGGAAACATCGGTTATGTTTGTATCCGGTTTGACTGCTTGTCTGATTTTGATGGCCAACACTGGGGAAAAACAGCAGGGTAAGAAAGGAGGAAAAAAACGTGAGCAATGAAAGCAATAAAATGAAAAAATCATTTGGCGGTATTGTTCTGGATTCTTCCTTCCGTATCATTATTCCGTTTACTTTGGTATATGGTATGTACATTTTAACCCATGGGGAATATAGCCCGGGCGGCGGTTTCCAGGCGGGGGCATTGCTGGCAGTGGGTATCGTTCTGGTGCGTCTGATTCAGGGCGCTGATAAGAAAAGCTTTAATGTGCCGGGGCCGATTGCGGTTGTGTGCGCAGGCGTGGGTACCTTTATTTATGCGGCAACGGGCTGGCTGACTTTGGCCGGCGGCGGTATGTTCCTGGATTATTCTTTTTTACCGGTACCGATGCATCATGAAGCAGAGCTGCATGCGCTGGGGATTTTACTGATTGAAATCGGTGTAACTGTCTGCGTTATGATGACAATTATCGATATTATGGATGCAATTATTGAAAGACTGGACGATGATAAGGAGGTAGATTACCATGAGTGATGCTGGTATGTTGGATATCATTAATAATTTTCTGGCCACAAAAGGGATCTATTCTCTGGTCTTGATTTTATTATTTTTAGGGTTGTATGGTATGATCACCAGCAATAACTATATGAAAAAAATGATGGCAATGAATGTCATGCAGGTTGCGGTTATTTTCTTCTATTTGTGTTTTGCGCAGAAAGAGGGCGGTATGATTCCTATTTTGGATGGCATTACAACTGACCCTGCTCTGTATATCAACCCATTGCCTCATGCTTTGATGCTGACTGCCATTGTAGTTAGTTTGGGGACCACAGGGGTTGCCATTGCGCTGTTGATGCGGATTAAGGAAACCTATGGTTCTGTTGAGGAAGATGAAGTTTTGAGGAGGGCAGATAAATGAGTCAACATTTTCCTGTTTTAATTGTATTACTGCCCTTAAGCGCTGCGTTATTGAGTCCGTTCTTTAGCTACCTGCACAGACAGGCCGGTAAATGGATTGCAATTTTGTCTTTGGTCGGCGCATTTCTTTGTTCGGTGGGTCTTTTGCTGCAGGTGGTGGCAAATGGCGGTGAGGCCATTCATTATTGGATGGGCGACTGGATGCCACCGTTGGGGATTGAATTTGTAGTTGATCCGATTAACGGTGTGATTGTAACAATGATTACATTTGTAGCATTGTGCAGTGCTATTTACAGTACACCGTTTTTGAAAAAGAACAATTGGCTCTATATGGGCGGTTATTATACATTAATGGCGTTGTTGTGCGTTGGTTTAAGCGGTATGACTTTAACAGGCGACGCATTTAACCTGTATGTATATTTGGAAATTGCTTCTCTGTCCGGTTATGGTTTGATTGCGCTGGGCGGCAATAAAGGTACACTGGCTGCATTCCGTTATTTGTTGATCGGTACTATTGCAGCGTCCTTGTATCTGCTGGCTTTGGGCTTTATGTATTCTATGACCGGTTCTCTGAATATGGCGGATTTGTCTGTTCTGTTGCAGGATAAAATGGATTCTCCGCTGATTATTATGTCTATCGCATTGCTGATTGCAGCCTTTGGGATTAAAGCTGCTTTGTTCCCATTCCATGGCTGGCAGCCGGATGCGTATACCTATTCTCATCCGGGTGCTGCACCGTTAATTTCCGGTGTTATGAGTAAAGTACCTGCTTATGCTATGCTGCGGTTCTTCTTCTATCTGTTCGGCGCACAGCATTTGTTTGTACAGCACGGTTTGACTGTAGTTGGTATTTTAGGCGCACTGGGCATTATTTTAGGTTCTGTTATGGCCATTGCCCAGGATGATTTCCGCAGAATGCTGGCTTACTCCAGTGTGGCGCAGATTGGTTATATTGGTGTTGGTCTGGCAATCGGCAGTTTCTATGGTTTGATTGGTGCGGTGCTGCATATTATCAACCATGCGTTTATGAAAGGTTCTTTGTTTATGGTAATTGGCGGTGTGCGGTATCGGTTTGGCGAAGTGAGCATCAGCAAGCTGGGGCAAATCGGCAAGAAAATGCCGTTTACCGTATTTACGCTGGTGGTTGCAGCGTTGGCAATGATTGGGATTCCGCCAACAGGCGGTTTCTTCAGCAAATGGTACATTATGCTGGGTGCTATGCAGACTGAGCAGTACATTTATGTGGCTGTTCTGGTCATCAGTAGTTTGCTGAATGCCATTTATTTCTTCCGCGTACTGGAAAATGTATTCATCAATCCAGATCCGGGTCTGAAAGAGCTGAATCCGCCAACCGGTAAATTGGAACTGCCATTGCAGATGCTGATTCCGATTGTAGTATTTGGTATTGCAATTCTGGCACTTGGTTTCTGTAATGAAATGATTGTAGATGGAATTATTAAATTAGGTTTGCCGGAGGTGTTCGTGAGATGACAATTACTGATATCAGACCATTTCTGGCAGTAGGGGTATCCCTGCTGGCTGCTTTCCTGATTATGTTCAGCGGGAAAAAGCCGAATGTAAGAGAATTTTGGAGCGTGGCTGCTGCGTTTATCAAAGCTGCCCTGATTTTTTCCATGGTGCCGGCAGTATTGGCTGGCAATGTATTTGAATACACCTTGTTCCAGGTGACAGATACCATTGGATTTACACTGCGTACAGATGCTGCAGGTATGGTTTTTGCCTGTGTATCTTCATTCTTGTATATTCCTGTGTCTTTCTACGCCATTGGTTATATGCGGGGACATCATGAGAAAGAACAGACAGGGTTCTATGCTGCGTTTGCAGTGTGCTTGTCTGCTGCCATCGGGATTGCGTTATCTGCAAACCTGCTGACATTCTTCATTTTCTATGAATTGTTGACCGTAGCCACCTGGCCGCTGGTATTCCATGAAAGAAACGAAGAAGCAAGATTTTCCGGTCGTAAATATTTAATTTATACTCTGGTGAGCGGTCAGCTGATGCTGGCTGGTATTGTGGCAATTTATGTGATGGCCGGCACGCTGGACTTCCAGGCAGGCGGTTTCTTAACTGCTGATATGGCTCCTACTTGGGTGTTGCAGCTGCTGTTCTTCCTGATGGTTTTGGGCGGCGCTGTAAAAGCGGGCGTTATGCCATTGCACGGATGGCTGCCATCTGCCATGGTTGCGCCGACACCTGTTAGTGCGCTGCTGCATGCGGTAGCCGTTGTTAAAGCCGGTGCGTTCTGCGTTCTGCGGTTAATCGGTTTTGTATTTGGGCCTGCTTTGCTGGCTGAAATCGGCGCTGCTACTGTATTGGCCTGGTTTGCTGCCTTTACCATCATTGCTGCTTCTCTGATTGCCATGAAACAGGACAACTTGAAACGTCGGCTGGCGTTCTCTACAGTTGGTCAGTTATCTTATGTGGTATTGGGTGCGGCTTTGCTGGCTCCGTTGAGTATTTTGGGCGCATATTATCATATTGTTGCCCATGCTTTGATGAAAATTACACTCTTTATGTGCGCCGGTGCCATTATTGTAACGGCTCATAAAGATAATATCAGTGATATGCACGGGATTGGTAAGAAAATGCCGATCACCATGGCTTGCTACACCATTGCTTCGCTGGGTATTGCCGGTATGCCGTTTGTAATCGGTTTTATCAGCAAATGGAATCTGGGTTTGGGGGCATTGCAGGTAGGTCAGCCGCTTTACATTGCAATTTTGATTGCCAGTGCGCTGTTGAGCTTGTCTTACTTGATGCCGGTTACTTACCTGGCGTTCTTTAAACCAAATGAAAAAGGCGAATTTAAAACTTATGGTGAAGCCAATAAATTTATGCTGATTCCAATTTGCGTTACTGCAGCGTTATCTGTAATTCTGGGCATTATGCCAAACTTTGGGCCGCATCTGTATGATTTGGCTTCTATGGCAGCGCAGAGCATTACTCAGGGTTGGATTGGAGGTGGCTGGTAATGAAATCGTTAAGTAAAAAGACTATTTATCTCATCATTGCCATTGTAGTAGCCGCTTCCGTTGTAGCAGAAGCAATGTTTGCTCATCCGCACGGCCACAACTGGTGGCATACCATGCCTGGCGCTGATATTCTGATGGGCTTTATCGGCGGTTGGGTGCTGATTCTGTTTGCAAAACAGATTTTGGCGCCGCTGTTACAGCGCGACGAAGATTACTATGACGGAGGTGACGGTGATGAGTAATTTACATCCTGGTTTGGTTCTGATTGCAACCGGGATCATCGCCGCAATCGTTCCAAAAAGTTTACGTAAATATGTGCTGGCCGGCGGTCCGTTGGTGGCGCTGGCAGCAATGTTCTCTCTGTCCTATGGGGCAGAATGGGTCGTGCCGTTCATCAATGGCATTGACTTGTATCTGATTCAGGTGGACCGCCTGAACTGGGTATTTGGTTTAATTTTCAGCATAATGGCTGCCATTGGCGGTATCTATTCCATGCACAATAAAAGTTGGATGGAAGCCTTGGCCAGCATGTGCTATGCCGGCGGCGCGCTGGGCGTTACCCTGTGCGGCGACTGGATGACACTGATTTTCTTCTGGGAACTGATGGCTGCGTCCTCTCTGTTCCTGATTTGGTGCAATAATACTGCCAAATCCAGAAAAGCCGGTTTCCGGTATTTGCTGGTTCATATGTTTGGCGGCAACATGCTGCTGGCAGGTATCTTCTTAAAAGTATCCGCTGGCGATGTAATGATTGGCAATATTACCGCTGTACATGATGTAGCGTTCTGGCTGATTCTGATCGGTGTAGCCGTCAATGCTGCCATTCCGCCAATTCATGGCTGGCTGGTAGATGCTTATCCGGAAGGTACTATCACCGGTAGTGTATTCTTGAGTTCTTTTACCACGAAAGTGGCTGTATACTGCTTGATTCGTATGTTTGCCGGTACTGAATGGTTGATGTGGGTTGGTGTAGTGATGGCGCTGTATGGTGCTTGCTTCGCTATTATCGAAAACGACATGCGCCGTTTGCTGGCTTATCATATCGTCAGCCAGGTAGGGTTCATGGTAGCCGGTGTTGGTATCGGCACCGATTTGGCTCTGAACGGGGCAACCGCCCATGCGTTCAGCCATATTCTGTATAAATCCTTGCTGTTCATGTGTGCAGGTGCTGTGATTTATGCCACAGGCATCCGCAAAATTAATCAGCTGGGCGGTTTGGGCAAAAAAATGCCGTTTGTATTTATCTGCTTTGTCATTGCAGCATTCTCCATTTCGGGGATTCCGCTGTTTAACGGCTTTATCAGTAAATCTATTACCATTACTGCAGCTATGGAAGCCGGCTATGCGCCAATCGAACTGCTGCTGCAGCTGGCCAGTGTCGGTACATTCCTGTCTATCACCATGAAAATGATTTACTTCATCTTTATTCGTGAAGGCAAAGATGTGGAAATTAAAAATCCAATTCCAAAAAATATGTATGTAGCAATGGGAATCGGCGCAGCACTGTGTACCATTTATGGGATTTTCCCAGACTTGTTATACCGCTATCTGCCGTTTGCAATGGAATATCATCCATTTACCGTTGACCACATTGTACAGTACATCCAGCTGCTGGGCGTGGCTATGATTCCGTTTATGATGTATCTGTCTCATATGGAACCGCACGAACAGCTGACCCTGGATACCGACTGGTTATATCGGAAACCGTTTGCAGCATTGGTAGTCAGCATTTCTTCTCTGGTTTGCGCAGTGCGCGCTGCATTGGGTGAAATCTGCCGTGTTGTATATGACACCTTTAATCAGCTGGCAAAAAATCCGATGGTATTTTTGAGCTTGGCGCCCCGCGCTATGGCCGATACCGATAAAGTACCGGATAAATATGATGCAGATAGTTATCGGGCCCTGATTGGGGAACCAATGATTATCATTATGACTGTATTCTTGTTTGCAGTAGTCTTTATCGCATTTATTTAAGGCTGCTGAGAGAAAAAAGATAAAAAAAGATACTGTGGAGAAAATTTCTTCACAGTATCTTTTTTTGCCTGTTTGCAGATAGTTTCTGTTTCGTTTGTTTTTTGTTAGTCAACTGGTAGTGCTGCATAATTGCTGTATTTTTTGTAAATGCATGCTGCACTGAAAGTAGCTCAATTCATTCTTTTCATTGCTGTTCGTACCGGTTTATACAGTATCAGCATGATGATAAAGTTGCCGACGCAGTGCAGCAAATCGTAGGGGATGCCGGCAATCCACCAGGAAAAGCCTGCCAGAAACCCATTCCACAATCCGCCGTTTAGTAAACCCGCCGCTGCATAAGGGATTGCGCACAGTGCGCCGAAAAATAAACCGAACAGGCCGGATAACATGGCCCAAAAGAGCGGCGAAGTCTGCTTGCGCAGCAGTTGGGTTAAAGCAGCCAGAATGGTCCATACATATAAGTAAGCAATCCACCAGAAATGAACACCGTATAAAATACCTTCCAACAGCACAAATCCGTATATGGCATATAAACTGCGCCAACCGATCCACAATGTAAAAAGTATCACCCAAAAGCTGACCAATTCGATATTGGGTATGGCAGCCAGCGCCAGTTTGCTTACCTCCAGAACCGCCACCATCAGCCCCAGGCGCGCCAGCTGGCGCACATTATTCTGCATTGTCTTGTGTGCAGTACTGGAACTGGATGACATCGCCGTCGGCGATTGGCTGACTGTCAATTCCGTAATTGGCCAGCGCATCATTAATATAGATGCTCCACCAGGCTTGGTCTTTTTCCCAGTCGGCAGTCAGGCCGTTGATGGTATCCAGCATCAAGCCATATTGTCCTTCTGTGCCCTGAAAGGTGAGGTCTTTGGTATCTTCCATGGCCTGACGCAGATATTGGGCATCGGTGGTGGTCTCATAGACTGTGGTGGTATTTTGATTATCTGTTACAGCGACGGTGATGGTTTTGGCGCCATCTGCCGCTTGCGGCGCGAAGAACAGATAACACAGCGCAAAGAAAGCCACGGCAATTACTAAGGTTGCTGCGATCCAGAGGATCGTTTTATTTTGTTTTTGAGGGGACATAGGAAACCTCCTTTTGATTTTGAATGAACAAAGCTAACAAAGCTGTTTTTATTATAAATGCAGACGCGTTAAGATGCAATTGGAATTATTTCTACAGGATTTCTAAAAAGTTGTCATTATTTGACCTTCTTTTCTATTTGAAAGATGAACGGAGAAAGTTTCTGAAAAACAGCTAAATAAAGGGGTTATTATCTGTTCTATGAAAAAGTGGATTAAAACAAATTGAATTAGAATATAGTTAATTATTTATAATTATCTTTATTTTTCTCTTGTTTTCTTAATTTTTTAACCTAGTTTGACCTTTGCATGAAAGAGGATAAAGTGGATATAATAACATCAAGGTCAGGGAAAGTCAAAGATGGCCGGGAATGTAGTAATCGAGGTGAGGACTATGAGCAGTTTGTCCAAACAAATAGAAGAATATATCAAGGCATTGTTGGAACAGGAGAGCGGCGGTGTATTAGAAATACAGAGAAATATTTTGTCAGAATATTTTCATTGTGTGCCGTCGCAGATTAATTATGTGTTAAGCACACGTTTTACGCCGGTGCAGGGGTATTTGGTAGAAACGCGCCGCGGGGGCGGTGGTTTTGTCCGCATTGTCAGTTTGCAGCTGGATGAAGATGATGATATTCAAGATGCACTGACCGATGCCGTGGGTGATATGCTGACGCAAAAGGACAGTGAAGGTCTGACGGCATATTTGTATCAGCAGGGCATCATCAGCCAACGGGAAATGTTATTGTTAAACGGTATTTTAAAAGACCGTGTGCTAACAGGCATGGAGAAAGGACAGCGGGACAGTGTGCGCGCCTCTATGGTGCAGCATCTGCTGGCTATGCTGAATATGATGCGGCATACTTAGCCCGGCTGCGTCAGCAGCCAATTCGGGTAATTTGCCGGTAAAACGGTTTAGCGGATTGCCGGTTGCGTATCAGATCGTAAACTGAAACAAGAAGAAAGCAAACAAAAATTTTTTATATTTGATGATGGGGTGAGCGTTTATGTATTGTGAATTATGTAAAAAAAATCCTGCAACCATTCATTACACAAAAATTATTAACGGACATAAAGAAGAACGGCATCTGTGTGAACAGTGCGCCAATCATTTAAAGGAACCAATCGGTTCTTTCCCTACTTTGGGGTTGATGCCTGATTTCTCCATGGCAGATTTTATCGGTGGATTTTTTAATCAGGATAACCAGTCCCAGCCATTTGTGCAGAAAAACATGTCATCCAGTGATGCCTGCCCTGAATGCGGGATGACAGCCGGAGAGTTCCGCAAATTGGGTCGTGTGGGATGCAGTCATTGTTACGATTATTTTTCTGATTATATGCCGGGACTGATTCAGCGTATTCATGGCAACAGCTGCCATACAGGCAAAGTGCCTGTGCGGGGCGAAGCCAAATTGGCAGAAAAACAGCGGGTAGTGGTGCTGCGGCAGGAACTGCAGGCAGCCATTCAGGCAGAGGATTTTGAACGGGCTGCGCAGCTTCGTGATGAAATAAAAAAATTGGAACAGGCGGGTGGTCACAATGCTTAAAGAATTAATCAGCAGCAAAAACAGTCCTTGGACCAACGGCGTTGGGGACGATAGAGATGTAGTGCTTTGCACCAGAATTCGTCTGGCCAGAAATTTTTCTAAATATCCGTTTCCGTTGAAACAAAGCGAAAAAAGCGGTCAGTCGGTGCTAGCAGATATGTCTGCATTTTGTAAAGACCATAGTAATCTCAAATTTTATGACTTAGCCGATATCCCTTCACTGGAAAAACAAGCATTGGTAGAAAAGCATCTGATTAGTCCGGAACACAGCAAGGATGATAATCAGTGCCGAGGGCTGGCGGTGAATGAGGATGGCAGCATCAGCATTATGATTAATGAAGAAGACCATTTGCGCATACAATATTTTGCGTCCGGTTTGAATTTGCAGGAACTGTGGCAGAAAGCCAATGCACTGGATGACCAGATTGAAAGCTATTTTGATTATGCCTTTGATGAAAAACTGGGCTACCTGACCTGCTGCCCCACCAATCTGGGCAATGGTATGCGGGCTTCGGTGATGATGCATTTGCCGGGGCTGACACTTACCAAACGGCTGTCTATTTTGGATCAGTTGGGCAATTTCGGCATGACAGTGCGCGGTTTATTTGGTGAGGGCAGTCAATCTCTGGGCGATTTGTATCAGATATCTAATCAGAGTACCATCGGCCAAAGTGAACAGGATATTCTTACTAATTTGCAGTCGGTTGCGCAGCAAATTATCAAAGAAGAACGCAATGCCCGCAATTTCTTAAAAGAGCACAACGGCTTACAGCTGGCAGACAGAGTATGGCGTGCTTACGGCACATTGAGCAATGCCCGTTATATGACATCGCGGGAAGCGTTGGAATTGATTTCGCTGGTGCGGTTGGGATATAGTCTGGGATATTTTACTCAGTTGGATTTGGCGCAGATCGACCAGATGTATTTGACAGCGCAGCCTGGTTATTTGCAGGTACTGCATGGCGGCGCTATGGACGATGTGGGCAGAGATTCCTACAGAGCGGAAAAAATACGAGCCATTTTGGCGTAATGGAAAAAGTCGTTTGCTGTTTTGTCCGTTTTTAGAATTGGGCGTTAGAAAAGGGTTAACGGCCGGCTTAAATGGCTAAAATAAAATTAGTATGTTACCAAATTTGAATAGATAACGAACTTAGGAAGGTGATTTGTATGTTTGGACGTTTTACCGAAAAAGCGCAGCATGTCATCTATTATGCACAGGAAGAAGCCCGTGCTATGAATTATCCGGCAGTGGGCACAGAACACTTGCTGCTGGGGATTCTTCGGGAAGGACAAAGTGTTGCAGCAAAAGCCCTGCTTGGATTGGGCGTTGATTTACAGAAGGCAAGAGATATTGTATTAAAAACCATTGCACCGGGTACCGATCCTGTTGGCAATGAGATTACCATTACACCCAGAGTAAAGCGGGTATTGGCGTTGGCGCAGGATGAAGCAGTGCGCTGGGGTGTCAATTATATCGGCACCGAGCATATTTTGCTGGGCATCTTGCGGGATGGCGAAGGCATAGCATCTCAGGTATTGGAAGAATTAAATGTAGATCCTGACAAAGTGCGTAAACAGGTGGTTGCGCTGCTGGGCGGCAATACCAATATGGACGCCAATGTGGGCGGGCAAAGCGGTATGAGCAATAAAAACCGGCCTACCTTAGAAGAATTTGGCCGCAACTTAAATGAAATGGTGCGCCAGGGCAAAATTGATCCTGTGATTGGCCGTGAAAACGAAATTGAACGGGTCATTCAGGTTTTGTGCCGCCGTACCAAAAATAATCCGGCGTTGCTGGGGGAACCCGGTGTAGGGAAAACTGCCATTGCCGAAGGTTTGGCGCAGCGAATTGTGGATGGCAAAGTGCCTGAGCTGCTGAAAGACAAAGAGGTATTTACGTTGGATATGGGTTCTTTGGTGGCTGGTTCTAAATACAGAGGCGACTTTGAAGAACGGCTGAAAAAGATTATGGATGAAGTAAAAGCAGATAAAAATATTATTCTGTTTATTGATGAAATGCATACTCTGATTGGCGCTGGTTCAGCAGAAGGTTCTCTGGATGCGGCCAATATTTTAAAACCAGAGCTGGCTCGTGGCGATATTCAGTGCATCGGTGCCACTACTTTGGATGAATACCGCAAACATATTGAAAAAGATGCTGCTTTGGAACGGCGGTTCCAGCCGATTACGGTAAATGAACCAACCCAGGAAGATGCCATTGCCATTCTGAAAGGCATTCGGGATAAATATGAAGCCCATCATAATGTAGAAATTTCTGATGCAGCCATTGAAGCGGCAGTCAAATTGTCCAGCCGGTATATTACCGATCGTTTTCTGCCGGATAAAGCCATTGACTTAATTGATGAGGCGGCATCCAGAGTGCGGCTGCAAAGCTACATGGCGCCGCCGGATGTAAAAGAACTGGAAGCAGAAATTGAACGCTTAGGCAAAGAAAAAGAAGCTGCTGTTATCAGTCAGGAATATGAAAAAGCTGCCCAGTACAGAGATGAAGAAAAACAAAAACGGGATGAACTGAACAAACTGAGTGAAGAATGGAAAAACCAGACAACTGCTCAGACAAAGGTAGTCACCGAAGAAGAAATTGCTAAAATCGTTTCTAATTGGACCGGTGTACCTGTTACCAAACTACAGGAAGAAGACACCCAGCGTTTGCTGAAGATGGAAGAAATTCTGCATCAGCGTGTCATCGGTCAGGATGAAGCAGTGAAAGCAGTATCCCGTGCAGTGCGGAGAGCCCAGTCCGGTTTGAAAAATCCAAAACGACCAATCGGTTCCTTCTTGTTCTTAGGGCCGACCGGTGTAGGGAAAACAGAATTGGCCCGCGCTCTGGCAGAAACCTTGTTTGACAACGAAGATGCCATCGTGCGGATTGATATGTCTGAGTATATGGAAAAACATTCTGTATCTAGATTAGTAGGCGCACCTCCGGGATATGTGGGCCATGACGAAGGCGGCCAGCTGACAGAAGCAGTGCGCCGCAAACCGTACTCCATCATTTTGCTGGATGAAATTGAAAAGGCCCATCCAGATGTATTTAACATCTTGCTGCAGGTGTTGGATGACGGGCGTTTAACCGACAGTCAGGGCAGAACGGTAGACTTTAAAAATACCGTAATTATCATGACATCTAACGTTGGCGCCAGCAACATCAAAACAGCAGGTACCATGGGCTTTAATGCCGAAACCACCAAAGCAGAGGAACAGGCTGCCTATGATAAAATGAAAGCCCGCGTTATGGATGCGTTAAAAGCAACTTTCCGTCCCGAATTTTTAAACCGTATTGACGAAACCATTGTGTTCCATGGGTTGGAAAAAGAACACATCATGAAAATTGTAGATTTGATGTTGAAGGATTTGCGCAAACGGCTGCAGGAACAGGAAATTGAGCTGGATATTACCACAGAAGCCAAAGAAAAACTGGTAGAAGAAGGGTATGATTCGGCATACGGCGCAAGACCGCTGCGCAGAACCATTCAGCGGCAGGTGGAAGACCCTCTGGCAGAAGATTTGCTGCGTGGCCGTTACCATGCCGGCGATACTGTCAAAGTAGATGTGACCAAAGATGGAATCGCATTGCTGAAAGATGGAGAAGTTGAACAGGTAACAGAATAAATCAATATGTAAAGGTTCTATAATAAATGTTGGGGTAGCGATTTCCCGACATTTATTATTTTAGAAAAAATAATAAAAAAAGAGAGC
>CALXUG010000052.1 GCA_944391625.1 uncultured Clostridia bacterium | reverse complement strand
GTCCATAGCGACAAAAATACGTGCAGCTACTGTCCAGAGCAGCGTGTGGACGCTGCAACAGATATTGCCCGACAAACGATTGCTCACTTTACATCTTTCGCAAACAAAAAAAGCAAAAGCATTCCACTTGCCCGAACGCTTCTGCTTCCTTCCATACAATCTTACTTTCATAACGCTGCCCAATTACAACACTAGGCAACACAAATTAACTCTGCTGCACCAGCTTCATAAACTCACTTTCACTCATATTGGCCTTTCTGGCCGCATCTACAGGATCCAGCAATTGTTCATTTACCAACGAAACCAGTGTTTCCAATGCACCGGCAGTTTTTCCTTCTTTCATACCTTCTTCTATACCTTCTTTTCTGCCCTCAATCAAGCCTTCTGCCTTTTGCTGTTCTCCATATTCCTTAGCTCGTTTTTGCGCATATTCCTCTACTAATTGACACATAGATTCATCCCCTCTCACATTACCCTTCTCTGCCTGCAATTCCTTAGCCAATGCCGGAAATTTTGGATTGGTTACCACCGGCTCTAAAAAGCACTGCATCAGTTCAGCAATTTCACTACCATGCAAAGAAAATAAACCATGCTATGCCAATCGAGCAAACCTATATCTATCCCTGCACCAGCTTCATAAACTCACTTTCACTCATATTGGCCTTTCTGGCCGCATCGACTGGATCCAGCAATTGTTCATTTACCAGCGAAACCAGCGTTTCCAATGTACCGACAGTTTTTCCTTCTTGCATACCTTCTTTTATACCTTCTTTTCTGCCCTCAATCAAGCCTTCTGCCTTTTGCTGCTCTCCATATTCTTTAGCTCGTTTTTGCGCATATTCCTCTACTAATTGACACATAGACTCATCCCCTTTCACATTGCCTTTCTCCGCCTGCAGTTCCTTAGCCAACGTCGGGAATTTTGGATTGGTCACCACCGGCTCTAAAAGGCACTGCATCAGTTCAGCAATTTCACTGCCGTCATTATGCTTGGTGTTTACATAAATCTCCCGCAATCCGTCTAATACTGCACGGCCTGTTTCTTCTACCATATTTCGTACATGATATATTGTTCGCCCTTCATCAAAGGGGTCAAATTCTGAGATGTATACTACCACTAAATCGTCCACTTGTTCAAACTGTTCACCCGGGTCTACCACATTGGCTGTGATGCAGGCGGTATGATACCGCACCCGCCGAAAGTGATTATCGTTGTCACTGCGCTGCACCTCTACATTGCAGTAGCTGCCATTGCCCAATTTGCAATAGGCATCCAGTATAACCGAACGTCCCCGCAAGTTTTGAATGCTATCCTGCGGAATGACTTCCACTACTGTTATTTTATCATCTTCTAATATGACGCGCAAGATTTCTTCTACAAAGGCAATATTTTCACATAGCTTGCGGAACATAATATCGTCGATGGCCCGCAGCTGGGCTACAATGGATTCTACTTCAAGCCGATGCCGTCTTTCTTCGTCCGCTTTACTCTCATCATTCATAAGCATTCTCCTTCCACGCTTCCTGATTTTACCTTTTTGTATTGGATGTAGTATAGCGTGAAAGGAAATTACTGTAAATCATTTTCCTTCGACAAAAGATGCAGTAGAGGAAAATTGGGAGCAATGGACAAGTAGAATTGTTTGATTATTTGTCAATGGTTGGGGAAAAGAGGGAGAAAATGGGGAAGTGAGTTTGTTTTAATGGGTTGTATCATCAATATGGAGATGGCTGTTGCCTACGCTTTCGTTATAGGTAAAATCTTGCCCTTTGCGATTTTATTTGGTTAATAACTATGTTTCACGTGAAACAATTTTGTTCGCAATGCTCTATCGTCGGGAGACTGTTTGTTGCCTGACTTGCGTACATAAGGCTGGCCTATCCTTTGCCAAAATTCCGAATTGGGATGGATTATCGCGCCAAATGTCTGAACCGAAGTGGACGAAGTCTAAACTGAGGCAGACATTTCAGCGATTGTACAGCACCACTGAGGGATGGGCAAAGGTAGGACAAGCCGACCGCACAATCTTTCACACCAAGCCGCAGCCCGGTTGCCATCTCTTTTTTTCTATCTATCTGCCTGCTTTTATGCAGTTGCTTTTTTGTGTAAGGTTGTGTATAGTTTTAGCTATTTTTATAAACATCTTATAAAGAAATAAATATATATAGTTATAGAAAATAGGCCAAACTCTACAAACTGTGCATCATCTTTGATCCATTGCCCGATAAAAGACTGCTTACTTCACATCTTTCGCAAACAAAAAAGCAAAAGCATTCTATTTACCTGAACGCTTCTGCTCCTGCCAATATCCTCCGCCTTACAATTCATTTTTGCTTTCATTTTTTTACAAAAAACACTTGGATTTATTTTCCAATCAGCGTATACTATATGATAAACATTACAAGAAAGAAGGCGCAATGGTGACTACTCTATTCCCTGTCCTGCTGGACACACTGCTTGATACGCTGGAACTGTTTCCTTTGCTGTTACTGGTTTATGTATTATTAGAACTGCTGGAACATCGCCTGGATGTTTCCACCCATGCTCAATTGCTCACCGGCCCTGCCGGTCCCTTGCTGGGCGCCATTGTCGGCTGTATTCCCCAATGCGGCTTTTCGGCAGCAGCTGCCACATTGTTCAATTACAAAAGAATCAGCGGCGGCGCTTTGATCGCAGTATTCCTTGCCACCTCCGACGAAGCGCTCCCCATTCTGCTGGCCCATCCGGATCAGTTCTCTACTGTGATACAGCTTCTTGGCTGCAAAGTGGCTATCGCTTTGTTTTGGGGATATTGCTTCTGGCTGATTACCTGGCTGCGCTACCGCCGTTTCCATCACGTAAAGCCCATTCTCTTAACCGAAGAATGCAGCCACAAAAAAACAGAACGATTTTCTTTTTGGCATGTACTGCAGCACACCCTGCAAATTACCCTATATCTGTTTATTACCATGCTCATCATCAATCTCATCACCAACTGGCTTGGGCAAGAACGCATCGGCGCGCTTCTATTGGCCAACAGCTTCTGGCAGCCTGTGCTGGCAGCTTTCATCGGACTGATTCCCGGCTGCGGCACATCCATTTTATTAACGTCCCTGTTCCTGCAGGGCAGTCTTTCCTTTGGCGCTGTCACTGCCGGACTTTGCTCCTCTGCCGGATTCAGTTATCTGATATTGCTGCAAAAACGCACCAAACGGACAGCATTGGTGATTGGCTGCACTGTTTTGTCTGCAGCCATATCCGGCCTGTTATTGGATATGCTCTTTTAAAATACAGCCCTGTCGCTGCGTATTTGCCTGCTCCATAATCAAAACAGAGTTATCCACATGTTGTGATAAACTTATACACAGCAGAAGCTTTTTTATCCTCAGAAAGCCGGTGGATTTATCCACAATTTATAGTAACTATCCACAAACCGACATGGAGTTATCCCAAAAATAATTTTGCTTATCCACAAACAATTAAAAAGCAGTGCTGCAATCTTAGCCAGCACCGCTTTTTTTATCACTCCTGCTTTATTCTCTTCTTGTATTATTCTATTATCGTAATTGTTCCGGTATTGGCGACATCATACCCGCCCAGGTCTAACAGTTGCTGCTTGAAAGATTCAGACGATAAAATGCTGATAAATTGCTGCACTCTTTCATCTTCTAAGTATTCCACCGGCAATAAAAAATCATACTGCTCATTGGATAATGGGATAAAGTCCAAATCCATGGCCTTGGCTGCCGAATAAACGCCCAGGCCGGTATCCGCCACACCGCTTTTTACGCTGATAGCCACAGCCATATGGGTGGCATATTCTTTCTCGTAGCCGTTAATCTCCTCTGCTGCCATGCCCTGCTGCTTCAATACATAATCAAACAAAATGCGAGTGCCAGCGCCCCGCTGCCGGTTGGCAAAGGTGACGCGCCGCTGTTTTAAGTCATCAATGCCTGTGATCTGTTTGGGATTACCCTTGGGCACCATAAAGCCCTGCACGCGGCCCACGCCGCTGATCAGTGCCATTTTTTGCCCGGGAAAATACTGCCGCACATAGGCTTCATTATAAATGCCGGTTGTTTCATCCAGCAAATGAATGGGCGCCATATGGCATTCTTTGCGGCGCAAGGCCATGATACCCGACAGGCTGCCCACATGGGCGGAGGATACCGCCATCTGATCAGCCAGCACATCAATCATCATATCATGGCTGCCGGTAATCACCAGCGTATTTTTAATTTTGCTTAATGGCCGCAATAACCGCACCTGCACCGTTGCGCCTGCTTCTAAGCCCTCACACAAACGCTCTACCTTTACAATACCGTCGGCTTTTACCATGCTCATCACAGCAGCCGCGCCCCGTTCCAATGGTGTGGTCACCAGACGGCCGTTCACATAGCCCAGGGCAACACGAAGCAATTCGGCATTTTTAAAAGAGGATACCAGCCGTTTGGTCAAGGTGGCTTCTACATACTGTTCCTGCTGCTGACTCTGACCTGTTAAGCCATAAATCAGCGGACGCAAAAATAAATCAAACACCAGATAAGCAGATACCGGATAGCCGGGAATGCCAATCACCGGTTTTCCCTGCACGATGCCCCAAATGGTCGGCTTGCCCGGTTTAATGGCAATGCCATGGTGTATCACCTGCCCCAGCTGCTCAATGATATGCACCGTATAATCCTTGCTGCCTGCGGAAGAACCGGCGTTGACAATCACAATGTCATTTTCCGCTGCGGCCTTGCTGATGGCCTCCCGCAATAAATCGGGACTATCATGCACAATACTGTAACGATTGGGCTGCCCGCCGTATTCCTCTGTCAACGCGGCAAATACCCGGGAGTTGGATTCCATCAAGCGGCCCGGCTCCAGCAGATCCGGATCTTCAATCAACTCATTGCCTGTGGGAATGATCCCCACCAATGGTTTGCGGTACACCTCAATGCTGGTGATGCCGCCGGCCAGCAAAGCGCCCAAATCTATGGGCCGTATTTTATGCCGGGACGGCAAAATCAAATCTCCGGATACAATGCTTTCCCCTACAGTGCGCACATGCTCCCAGGGATATGCCGGCGCAATAATAGAAACCGTTCCATCAGCATGCTGCAGCACCTGCTCAATCATAATCACCGCATTAAACGGGGCTGTAATTTCATTGCCTGTATTCACATATACAAAGTCCTGCTCCGGCTGCAAACGCAAGGGCGCTGTTTCTGTAGCCGCAAAGGTATGCTCCGCCACTACCGCAATGCCGTCCATGGCAGCTGCGTTATATACCGGATCACAAAAACGGGCAAACACCGCCTGGTATGTGATGCGTCCCACTGCATCCAATACAGACAGTTCCTCTGCTTCTCCCTGCAGCTCGCCCAGCGCCTGCAAATAATCCTGCAGCGCCTGCTGATCATCATGATTTTCAATATAGGTATTTCGTTTCATATCACTCATGTCATTCGCCTCCTACAGCATATGGACCAGCACCTGCTGTCCCTGCTCCAGCCCTTCCTGATGGGCCTGCATAATAATATAGCCGTCGCTCTGCCCCAACAAATGAATCATCCCTGATTTTCCAAAGACAGGCACAGCAACAAAGCCAGTTTCTTTCTGTTCCAGCCGCACCATCTGAAATGTGGTTTTTCCGGGAGCCGAAGGCAAATTTACCCCAATGCTGGCCGGAATCACTGTTTCCTGCACAACCATGCCCCATTGCTTTAAGACTGCGCCCATCAATGCCCGAAATACCAGCAGCGCCGCTGCCGGATGCCCCGGCAAACCCAAAATTAGTTTATCACCGGCTTTTCCGGCAATGGTCGGTTTGCCCGGTTTTACCGCAATGCCCTTTATAAATACATCGCCATTGCACAACTCCTGCATCAGTTGATAAGTATAATCCCGCTCGCCTACCGAACTTCCGCCGGAAGTAAGCAGCACATCAGCCTGCTGCAATCCCTCTGTCATAGCTGCCAGTAAAGCCTCTCTGTCATCCTTCACAATGGCCTGATAGGTGACCTGCCCGCCCCATTGGGCAATCATGGCGGACAATCCCGGTCTGTTAATATCACGAATCTGCCCCAATTGCAGCGCCTGACCGCCGGCCACAATTTCATCGCCTGTGGAAATCACTGCAAACCGCACAGGACAATACACCCGCACCTGCTCAACACCGCAGGCAGCCAGCATGGCAATATGCTGCGCTGTGATGCGGGTGCCTTTGGCTAAAATTTTCTCACCCTGCCGCAAATCATCTCCGCGGGCAACCATATTTTCACCGGGTGAAACCGGACGATACACCGCAATGGTGTTCTCATCAAACTGCTCACTGTATTCTATCATCACCACGCCATTGGCGCCTTCCGGCAGCATTCCCCCAGTGGGCACTGCCACAGCCTGTCCCCGCTGCAGCTTGATATCAGCCGGTTGTCCCATCCTGACCGCACCGGCAGCCTGCAGCAGCGACGGCAGCCCTTCACCGGCTCCAAAGGTATCGGCAGCATACACTGCATATCCATCCACCGTAGAGCGGTCAAAATCAGGCACATATGCCGCTGCAACGATATCCTCTGCCAAAAAGCGATACTGCCCATCCATCAGCGGCACCTGCTCCGTTTTTATATCTGCTGCGGGAAATTTTTGCTGTAATAGCTGCACTGCCTGTTCCAAACCAATCACTTCAAAAAAATCCATTCCATTGCCTCCTCTTTATTCTGCTGTATGCAGATGTATGACAGCATCGCACAATTCCTCTACCTGCCGTGCATTATGAGTAATCATAATCACTGTTTTGTGATGCTGCCGCACATAATCTCGAATCATATCTTCCATAAACAGCACCGATGCAGCATCAATACCGGACATGGGCTCATCCAGCAAAACCAGATCAGGCTCAAAAATCAACGCCCGGGCCAATGCCACCTTTTGGCTTTCCCCGCCGGATAACCTATGGGCATATTGCCTGGATAAATGGGTAATGCCCAACCGTTCCAGCATCTGCTCTGTCTTTATCTTTATCTCCGCTGCCGGCCGATGCCGCAGCTGCAGCGGATAAGCAATATTATCATAAACAGAACGCTTTAATAAATAAGGCGTCTGAAATACCATGGTCATCTGCTGATATAACGATTTATGCAGCAGCTGTCCATCATAATAAATATGCCCATCATAAGCCAAATCCAATCCGGCAATCATCCGCAAAAGGGTAGACTTGCCAACGCCGTTATCGCCCACCAATCCGGTTATGTGTCCCGAGGCAAAGGTATTGCTGAAATTATGAAAAATCACTTTCTGGCCATAGCGTTTGTCAATTTGCTTCAGCTGCACTTCCATCACACATCAGCCCTCTTTTCCTTGTAGGTATATAACACTGAATTGATAATCAATGAAATCACAATCAGAATCATCCCCAGTGCAAAAGCCATGGCATAATCCCCCATAGAATTGAGCATAGAAATGGTGGTGGTAATTACCCGCGTGCTGCCCTTAATATTGCCGCCAACCATCATCACCGCGCCCACTTCCGAAATGGCGCGGGAAAACCCGTTGACCGTATAAATAAACAATTCACTTTTTAATTCACCAATGACCATCCATACCGATTGCAGTTTACTGGCGCCCAGCGTTTGCCCCAACTTTTGAATATCCCGCCCGCGATGTTTTACCAGTTCATACGTTAAACAGGCAATCAGCGGAGATACCAGCACCACCTGAGCAATAATCATAGCAGTAGGCGTGTATAACAGCTGCAGCTCAGCAAAAGGCCCTCTGCGGGATAAACAAACCGACACCAACAGCCCCACCACCACAGACGGCATACTCATCAACGCATTCAGTACACGGGACAGCACCCGCTCCCCACGAAAAGAATGCAGACCAATAAACGTAAATACTGGAATGATCAACAACGATGCAATGATAATGGCACTGCCCGAAACCCGCAGCGACAATCCCACAATACCCCATAATTCCCCATCACCGGAAAAAATCAATTCAACAGCCTTCCAAAATCCAGCGATAATATAGTCCAAGCACCTCTCCCCTTTTATCCGTTAGTAATACCATAACCACATAGCTGTTGCCTTTTGCCATATATTCCGAATTGAGATGGATATTTCTGCTGACTGTACAAATCGTGACAAACGCAGTTTGTCTAAGATGAACAGTCGAAGAAATGTCCAGAACACTGAGGAATGGGCAAATGCAACAGCTATCACTATCCCCCAATGTCCAAAGGATCAGCAATATATAGCAGATGCTGCAATCGTCTTATGCAGTATAGCACAAAAAAGCAGGCACTTCCAGAAAGCGCCCGCCTTTGTATCTATTTTACTTATTTTGCATCCGGAGTAAATAAAGCCATTCCATATTCTTCTACACCGAATTCACCAATCAGCTGCTGTCCTTTTTCACCTACCAGCCATTCAGCAAAAGCAGTTGCACCTTCTGCATTAATCTGATCATTCTTTTCCGGATTTACAGTGATAACGCCGTATGGATTCAGCATATCAGCATCTTTTTCACACAAAACTACCAAATCCATATCATTCTGCATAGCCAGATAGGTTGCACGGTCAGCGATGGTATAAGCCTGTTTTTCATCAGCCATTTTCAATACATCGCCCATACCTGCCCCGGCAGAAACATACCAGTCACCGGCCGGTTCTATGCCGGCAGATTTCCAGATTGCCAGTTCTTTTTTGTGTGTGCCCGAATCGTCGCCGCGGGAAATAAATTCAGACTGGGTGTCAGCAATGGCAGCCAAGCTGTCTGCAACTACATTATTGCAGGCTTTTACACCAGCAGGGTCTGCCTCCGGACCAACCAGAATAAAATCATTATACATAACATCATAACGGGTAACACCGTCACCATTGGCCATAAATTCATCTTCAGAAGCTCTCGCATGTACTAACAGTACATCCGCTTCCCCGTCTACACCCATCTGCAGCGCTTTCCCTGTGCCTACAGCAATGGTGTTCACTTTCCAGCCGGTTTCTTTTTCAAACTCAGGCAGTAAATAGTCTAACAGGCCACTGTCCTGTGTACTGGTTGTTGTAGCTAAAATCACTTCACCTTTTGGTTCAACAGGCTGCTGTTCATCATTTGTCTGTGCATCCTGATTGCCGCCGCAGCCGGCCATCAACATCAGAGCCACTGCGCAGATCAACAATACGCTGATCCATTTTCTTGTCTTTTTCATGCTTGTACATCCCCTTTGGTTGAGAAAAAATTTATCATATAACTGTCCAGATCAATAAAATAAAAACCGCCTGTTTCATAATCTCCATCAAACAGTACATCAAAGGCCAGCTTTACCATAAGCCCCCCAATCACACAAGGTGTGTAATAGGGATTCCCCAGTTCTTTTTCAATGCCGTCCTGCTGTCCGTTCTGATACAACGCCGCTACAACAGGAGCCGTCGGCAAACTGACTGCCATCTGTCCATAGTTGCCACCAATGGCGCCATGAATCAGCGGAATACCCATTTTATTGCAAATCTGTTCCAGCCATATTTTTACTTCAATGGAATCCACCCCGTCCATCACCAGACTGGAACCCTGAATCAACTCAGGCAGATTGTCCTGATCTGCTTTGGCAGCAATCGCTTCTACAACAACTGTGTGATTGACAGCCTGTATCCGTTTTACTGCCTGCTCCAGTTTGGACTGGCCGACCCCCTGCTCTGTAGCAAACAACTGACGATTAAGGTTGCTGGTATCAAAGGTATCAAAATCTATAAGCCGCAGCGTACCTACACCGCTACGCGCCAAACCTTCGATAATAAAACCGCCCAAACCGCCGCACCCGATAACTGTGATCAGGGATTGCTGCAAAATCTGCTGCTGCTCCAGAGAAATGGTTTTATAATTTCGCTTATATCGTTCTTGCTGTATCAGCATATCAGCCGCCCCCTACCGGCGGAAACAATGCCAATACGCTGCCGTCATTCAATACTGCGCCGGCTTTGGAATGACGGCCGTTAATCAGAAAAATAGCAATTTCTTCTTCTTTGATGCCCAATGGTTCGATGATATCATAACCGGTCATTCCAGGCATATAATCCACAAAAATGATTTTTTCCCGTCCTTCACGAAAGGTTGCAAACAACCGCACTTCTATCATACTATCACCTCATTTTTATCATTCCAAATACAGGACTGAATCTTCAGTGCAGGTACCTGACTGGACAGAATCGCACCCATTATCTGCACACAGAAGTTGGACAGTCTCCCGTGTACCAAAGACACAGATCTTGGTTCTTTTTTGCCGGGAGAGGCAAATGATTAAAAAAAGATTTGCAATTGCTGTCCTATCTTGTCTGCGCCTGCACCGAAGGCTCAGCCCTGCCTCATGGCAGAACTGACGCCCGCAGTGTTTTGCAGTTGCTTAGATCAGATCTTCCAAACCTAACCGTTTTAAGGTTTCTTCTGTTGGGAACGCATCTTTCCAGCCGCGCGCTTCATAATACTGCGGCAAGGTCAGTTTGATTTTACTGGACATGCCTTTAGACGGACCATTTACGATTTCATCTTCTGCAATGCGTTTTGGCAGACGGTCATCTTCCGGTTTCATGCCGGCAGCTTTGTTAAACATACGTTCCAGATTATAAATACGATCCCCTACTTCCAGCAGACCGTTTACATCATAATTGGTGCCGGTACCCGCATTCAGCAGCGCAGCATATTCCGGCGCGCCCAGTGCAAAGGAACTGAACAGGCACATCCCCATGGAGTCGATCACAGAGGTTAAGTCCTGGAAGATTTTTGCCCACTGCGCTTTGCCTTCCACGGTTTCACGGTCTAACTGTTCCGGCAAGCCCAATACTTCCGGGGAAATCATATAACCGCGTACATGGCAGCCGCCGCGGTTGCTGGTAGCATAGGTAATACCGATACCCTGAATGGCACGGGCATCATAAGCAGGGATTTCCTGTTTTTTAACGCTCATGGACAGCTCAGGCACACCATAATGTTCGCACAAACGGTAAGAGCCGTCTGCCATCAGTTTTGCCAGCGGATTGCTGCCCAGACCCATCCATTCCGTCCAGGTTACAATGGCTTCTTTGCTGCCCCATTTTAATGGAACACCATGGCAATCTTCATCGGTAATCAAACCTTTTTCATATAATTCCATGGCTGCTGCAATGGTGCATGGGGTAGAAATGGCATCCAGACCCATTTCATTGCATACTTCATTGGCTTTATTGATAGAATCCAAATCACTGTTGCCGCAGTTTGCGCCGTAAGCCCACAATGGTTCATATTCCGGACCGCCAACCACATTGCCGTCCTGCAGTTTTACTACACGGCCGCAGCCAATCGGGCAGCGATGACAAGCATGATTTTTTACCAGGGAGGTATCTTTCATGGTTTCTCCGCTGAAGGAATCTGCTTCCGGATAGTAGGATTCCTGCCAGTTTTTGGTTGGCATAGCGCCGATATTGTTAATAATGTTAACCAATACTGCTGTGCCGAAAGTAGGCAGACCTTCTCCGGTTACACCATTGGCTCTCAGTTTTTTGATGCAATCCACAGCAGCAGTGCGCAGCGCATCGGCATCGTGTGGATCAATCTGTGTTTTGCTTGCTTTTACTACAATGGCTTTCAGATTTTTGGAGCCCATAACAGCGCCGACACCACTGCGGCCTGCAGCACGGTCGCCATCGTTCATAATGGCAGCCAGCAAGGCCTGATTTTCACCGGCAGGCCCAATGTTCAATACCGAATAGCCTGTATGCCGTTCTTTTAAAATACTTTCTGTTTCTAACGATTTTTTGCCCCATAAATCACTGGCATCGTGCAGTGTTACTTCATGGTCATTGATTTCCAGATAAACCGGCGCATCTGCTTTCCCCTCTACTACGATCGCGTCCCAGCCGGCATATTTCAGCATAGCGCCCCAAACGCCGCCGGAGTTGGAGCAGGCGATCATACCTGTCAGCGGAGATTTGGTAACCACCATATAACGACCGCCGGTTGGCACTGCAGTACCGGTCATTGGACCGGTGATATAAATCAGTTTATTTTCAGGAGACAGCGGCTCTACCGTAGCACAGCCTTCATCCAGCAGCATACGGGTACCCAAACCCCGTCCGCCGATATATTTTACTGCCTTTTCCATGTCCAGAGGTTCTGTATTGATGATGCGTTCGGTTAAATTAACGCGCAAAACCTCCCCATTGTAAGAAGTAACCATAATAAAATCCCATCCTTTCTGTGGTTCAGTGTTCAGCTTTTGCCGACACAAAATTAAAAATAGTTTCACCAAGGGTAAGCATTTTTATCTATGGTTTCCTTTCCAAAAGGGAGGCTCCAGAATTTATTCTAAAACCCATTGGCTGTGTGCCATATAATCCATTTAGATTACTTAGGCAGTGCAGCTCGGGAACCAGAGTATTCACTTGTCGTATCTATTATGCCTATTCTATCTCATTTTGTAAAGACCTTTTTTACAAAATCATGCGCCATATTTTTCTTATTTGATATCCGAACGAAATTTTTGCATCGTTTCATCGTTTCTTGTTTATTGTTTATTGATTCATAAGCTAATACTGCAAAGCGTATCAAGCAGCGTTGCCGCCAACACCAGTAAAAAGCGGATTGATACCACCGCATCAACCCGCTTTTCCTATATGTTTCATTCAGTTTTCATACATGAATCTTCATCTTGTTTCATTAACCCTGCGCCGGCTCGTCATATACTTTTACAATGGTTGATACTTCTGTTTCAGAATCTGTTTCTACGTCAAATTGAACCAAAGCGCCTGTTTCCATGGATTCTAATACAGCTCCGATTTCTTCATCATAAAATTGATAAACCTGCGCTGCTCCATCTACAATAATTTCTACACTGTGACCATCTGCCAGGCCCTGATATTCTCCTTTTAAGGTAGAAATTTCTGTTTGTACAGGCGGATTTTCCTCCTGCTGAGGCTCTGCCGTATCATTGCCGCAGCCGGTCAGCCCTGCGCCCACAACCAACAATAACACCAACAAAAAAGATAGATACCGTTTCATATAAAAATTCCTCCATTCTCTTTTTTATAAAATCATTCTTGCAAATTTATTATAACACAAAACATCGCCGGATTGTCTATGCGCCAGTAAATCTTAAAGAATTCTTTATACTGTCGTATTTTCTGATTCCGTCAAATACCGAAACGAACGGGGCGGTTTTTCCATACCATACTCTTGCAGCGTTCTGGGCGGCTGAAACAACGTAACCGTTCCCAATTGCAGCGCGCAGCCTGTTTCCCGTCCTGCAAAATAGTTCCAGACTTCCTGCCGGCTTTGCTCCGTTTGCGCTGTGGTAGTCTGCCACAGTTCCTCCAAAGTGCCCTCGATACATTGCAGCACCTCTGCCTCTGCCACCACCATACGAACCGGTTCTGTCACATAAATAACCATGGAAGTGACCGCCTGCTTCGGACGAATTCGTCTATATTCATATTTTTTAGTTCCGGCTATAATCTGCTGCGCCGATGTAGGATGCAGCGACACCAAAATTTTTGCCATATGAAATACCGCCTTTGTAAGTAGTTTTCATCTTGATCGTATTGAAAGTAATTTCTATGTGCAGATAAAAAATCCTGCCGACAACAAAAAAAGCAACCACCCATGAGATGATTGCTTTTGGACAATTGCCTCCATCCGTATTTTTGTTTTGTAATCATGTTCGCACTATTTTTAATATAATTACTGCTATATTTATCGATATTTTTATCAGTCTTCGTTGACGAATCAACTATAATGACATATAATAAACAATAGACATATAAGGAGGTGGCTTTTATGACTTCTGTTATGAGTGCAATTCAAAATACAATTTCCATTTCTCTGTTTAATCGCGGTCTGGCTGGCAAAATTTTTGAAGATGTAAAGAAAAACGGTGCCAAAGTAGTCATGAAAAATAATACCGCTGAATGCGTTTTGCTTTCTCCGGAAGAATATGTAAAGCTGATGAACGAAGTGAATGATGCCCGACTTTTTGCACTAGCTGTAGAACGAATGTCCAATTTTGACGCATCTGCGCTTATCTCACAGGAAGCAGTGGACCAAGAATTTGGGTTTTCTGCTGACGATCTCGCAGGCTCTGACGAGGTGGAATTTGAATGACATGGAAAATCGACTACCTCCCAGAAGCCGTAAAAGACTTACGTCATCTTGCCGGAAATCAGCGCCTGCTTGTCCGCAAAGCAATTGATAAGATTTCTACCAATCCACTTTCTTCAGAGGAAGGCGGCTATGGGAAACCTCTTGGCAATAAAAGCGGTAACAATTTAACAGGCTTTTACAAGATTAAACTTCGAGGCGCTGGTCTTCGCATTGTCTATAAATTGGTTCGTCAAGATGATCAGATGTTGATTATCGTTATTGGAGCCAGAGAAGACGATGAAGTCTACCAACTTGCCGCCAAACGTATAGGAAAATACAATCTTTAAATAAATGAAATGTTGAAATCCCTGCCTGATACGGTCAGGGATTTTTGCATGATGCACAGCTTCATACTATTAGGAGAGATTCTGCCGACAACAAAAAAAGCAACCACTCATAAGATGATTGCTTTTTTGGACAATTGCTTTAATATGTGTTTTCGTTTTATACAATAATCTGATTCTTTCACGAATTATTAAAATCGTTCTATCTTACTTCATTAAGTTAAAAGTTTCATCTTCAAACATGGCACTCTCAGCTATTTTTTCTAATGCTGTAATTGCCTCTTCATAAACAATGGGATATTGCTGAAAATACGTTGTAATCAGATTATAATCATTCTGATATACCTTCTCCGCAACAATTTGACACAACAACTTTGGAATATGGATACCTTCCTTTGCAGATGGACAAATTTCCATTTTTGAACGGACGAGGCGTACTTCATGTACTAATTTTTTAAATGTTTCATCTTGCTTTACCAAAGGCAATAACATATAAATATCGTAAATATGTCTGGAATTGCGATGAATTTTTTCAGCAAGATAGTAATCACATAAAGCAAATACTTTATCTGCCAAAGTACGCTCCAAACTTTGCAGTTTCATTTCAAACGGTTTTAAATCGTATTCTTCTACAATATCCATGTTTTCTTTAGAGAGATATTGATAGACATAACTATCTACAGGCATCTGGACAGTAGGAAACGAAGTTGACCCAAGAACGATTTCCATTTTTACACCTTGTATTAAACTATTCGGTATAATATCTTCCAATGGTTGATATGAAAAAGTATAGCAATTATAATCCCGTCTGCTTCTGGCTTTCTCCCAATCTATGATTGGCAGAGCCAATTCATCACTGATTCCTGCAATCGTTATGTCTTTTAATCGTTTTCTTTCACCAGTTGTAAGTTTATCTGTAAATGCGATATCAATATCTTCGGAAAAACGAGCAATCGCATGGTGACATTTGGAAAGAGACGTACCTCCTTTGAAAACACATGCAGGAGCCTTCTCGGCTAACTGCTTCAGGAGCATTGTAACATAGTAATCTTTTTCAACAACAGGAATGGGTAAATTCAAATCTGTTGCTGCCGAATAAATCACTTCACGAAATAATTCTAAATCATTATGCAAAAACACGGTACAACCTCATTTCATAAAAATTACGATATACTTTATCCGGATAGAAAGAAATATACCGATCAATATCTGCTTCTGTTATCTTTTCATCTTTTAAATAGTTTGCAAGTCGTTCCACTAACTCATTTCCGATTTGATCTGCATAAATATCGATATCTTTCAATAAATCCAAAAATTGAAGTATTTTATAATTCTCTTCTGTTATTTTTGTTTTCGGTTTTCTCAAAACTACATGTTGCCCTTTCAAACTTATTTCGCGCACATTAGCGCTGGCGGCATTGGTTACAATTTCTAATGTATAAGGCACCTGTGCCGTTATCCCCATTTGATTGGCAAAAGTAAACCCAGAATAGTATCCTTCTATATGACCATTCCGTCTAATATATTTATATCTCACCACCGTTTGCGGGGCAATGGCTGTTCCACCTTTCAGCTTAGACGGCGCTGGCAGATAGTAGATCCCTGTGTCATAGCGTTTAATTTTCCCTGCATCGCACAATACTTTGAAGTTTTGCCTTAAGTTTGTATCCGAAATCGGCAACTTAATATCAGATAAAAAAATTGGCTCGTTTGCCTGATAATTTTCTTGCAAATATTCATATACCATGTTTATCACCTCTCTAACAAAAATAAACTACATAGTTACACTTTTGTTATAAATAGAATAACATCTTTTAACTTCGCTTGTCAAGTTATGTTATTATCATATGCTTCTCTTGCTTATTCTATACTTGCACGGTAAAAAATAGAGCGGCACTCTAATGTTTTTCACATCATAATGCCGCTTCGCAAAAATTATCCATTGAGTTAAAACTAAATTTTATCCTACTATCGAAAGAGATCCTGCCGACAACAAAAAAACAACCACCCATGAGATGATTGCTTCATGATGTCAAAAGTATTAAAAATGGCGAAATGTTCATCAGAACACTTCGCCGAAAGCCTAATCGGTTTGAGCATGATATGCTTGATTAGGTCTGTTTTAATATGATATGAATTAACGTTAGAATATGAACAACACAATACAAAATGAGAAAATCTAAAAACAAAAAAGCGTTTCTATAATATGAGAATTTTTCCAACTACATTTACAAAAAAAGCAACCACCCAACTGGATGATTGCTTAAATAAATGCGGGCGAGAGGACTTGAACCTCCACGAGATTGCTCCCACTAGAACCTGAATCTAGCGCGTCTGCCAATTCCGCCACGCCCGCTTGTCGCTGACGACTCTGATATAATAACACTTTTCTACAAAGCGGTCAACCCTTTTTTCTATATTTTTTTAATTTTTTTTACAAATATTATCGGCTCCACTTTACAGCACTACATAGTGTGCAATAAATTGGAAATACAATTCATAAATTTTCGGCTGGAAAAAATATTATCGGCTGCATTCTGATATAAATCTTCCCACTCTGCTTTGCGCAGACCGGTTTTGTGATAAAACAAATCAGCGCCCAGACGTTTTCCTCCATCAATCTGATACAGATTGGAAAAATACTGCCCCAGTTCCTGTGTAGTTTGATAAATATGCATCATAGCGTAGGCATCCCGATCCAGCTGAAAAGAATAATTAAATATGCTTTCCATACGCCGCAAAGATTGCATCCGTTCTTCCCCTTCTGCTTTGCTGGCCGTCTCACTGATTTCTAATAATTGATACATCGGCGCTGTATAATTGTGAAAACGAACAAAATCGTTGCCGCTTACATACTCAATCAGCTCGGAAAGGGACAGCCCCAATGGCACGATGATCCCTCGTTCCTCATTGGTGAAGGATAAAAAGGCCGTGGGCAGAAACACATGATGCAGATAACCTGTCAACGCATCCATAGAAGAAAAATGGATCACATCTTCCAGTAATTTACGATGCCCAAAGCTATTATAAATGATGCCTTGAAAAAACACCGACTGCTCTGTTATTTTCTCATTATTAAAAGTTTCCGTCAAATTGCGGTTGCGAATTAGACTTTCCCAATAATAGCTGTTATGATATTTTGGATGCATGCCAATCACTCCCCAACAGGTTTAGTAATTTATTATAACATATTCTGCAATATATTTACACAAAAACTGTAGGACTCACACCAGACAATTTCAACCAAAAACGGTACCTCTCTTCCATACTCCTGAACTGTAAAAACGCAGGGATGATTGTGTAAAATTTTGTGAGAAGTCGTGATGCATAAATCCGGCTAAGTGTAAAAAATGAAAACCTATCGGACAATATCTGTTGCAGCGTCCACACGCTGCTCTGGACAGCAGCTGCACGTATTTTTGTCGCTTTGGACTCCGTCCAGCTCCATAAAATACGCTTGCCGCAGTCCATCCAGAGGTGGACTTTCTG
>CALXUG010000051.1 GCA_944391625.1 uncultured Clostridia bacterium | reverse complement strand
TACATGGAAAATCTGACGGGCGGTAATCCTCCCGTCAGACCGTTACCCTGTGTAGTCCCTTGTAAACTGTACTTTGCAGCAAATTCAGTATTTCTTCCACATTGGAGATAATCAATTCTGTGCGTTGTTTTTGCTCATGGATATCTGCTGTTAATCCATCAGTCAAAATGATACGGGATTTTTCATCCAACTGATGTTGAAATACAGTAAAAATACTGATAACAGAAAAAGCAAAAATCAAGCTGCAGGCAGACAATATAAAAAGTTTGTGTCGTTTACTGAGTGCGTTTTTCATATGTCAATCCTCCTGGCGTGTTGTAACAGCATAAACAGTTTCAGACATCTGTGTGTCGCACAATATCTTTTCCCTTGAAATGTCAGAATGGCTATTGCACAGCGCGATAATATTTTTAACGAATTATGTATGGCTAGGTCATTGAAAAAAGTAAAAAACTGAAAATTACCAATGAGATATCTACTGTTTCATCTTTCAGTTAGATAATAGCATGTGTACAATTTCTTGTCTACCTTTACAGTATGATATTATGGAAGATACTGTTTTTCATGGCCGTGCAGTTCTAAAAAGAAGCGCATCAAAATAGTATGATAAAGCAGTATGATAATAAAAGGATGCAAAAATAACAGGATGAAATAAAATATAACTGTGCTGCAACGTTGCGCCTTACAAAGGGTGTTTTACAGGTGAAAATTTGCAAAAAAACAACCCTGCAGAAAAACTACAGGGTTACTTTATCAGTGTAAGCTATATTACATTGCGTTTACCATTTTTGTTAAACGGGATTTTTTATTTGCTGCATTGTTTTTATGCAGAATACCTTTGGAAGCTGCTTTGTCAATTGTTTTAACAGCAACCACTAAAGCTGCTTTTGCTGCTTCAGCATCATTTGCTGCTACAGCTGCTTCTACACCTTTAATACTGGTTTTTACTTTAGACATAGCGCTTTTGTTTCTTAAAGTACGAACTTTAGCGACTTGGGCACGCTTAGCTGCAGATTTGATATTAGCCAAGATTGTCACCTCCTTCAGTTATTTAAGCAAAACGGAAACAGGACGAGGTTTCCGTTGTATTTACTCTATGTAAAAATTTGCTCTGAAATTTCAACAGATAATATTCTACCATGCTGTTAAAAAAAATGCAAGAATAATTGCAGCAATTCGCGCATATATATAAACATAAAAAAAGCATAAAAAATTTAACACCAAAAAGGGACGAGTGTGATGTTTCATAATTTTCGGAGGATGCTGTGGAGAATTTTGCCGTGGTGTTTCATTGTAGTAGCATTATCCGGCTGCGGCAGCAGTCTGTGGCAATCCAGTGGACTGGCTGTGCAGGATCAGGAACAAGCCCAGACTGTTTTAAAAGCAGGCTGGAGTATGGGACAAGAACAAGAGCCGCTGTCTGTTCAGCTGTGGCGCTTGTTTAGCGGTACAGTGCCGGTGAATCCTTATTATCAGTTAGAGAGCGGATTTCCTGTTTTGCAGCAGAGCGCATATAAAAAGATTGAACTGGTTGCAGAAGAAGAAGCGTATTATGCGTCGGCCTTTGTAGCGGACAACTGGAAACACCGATTTGAAAAGGTTAGTGATATCACAGTTTCGCAGGATGTTCAGGTTATTTTATACCATACCCATAATGCAGAAACCTATCTGCCTACCGATGGTGTCAGTAAGGTCAGCGGAAAAAACGGCGGTGTGGTACAGGCTGCAGAGGTGTTTCAGGCTGCGTTGGAACAAAAATACGGTGTCCGCACAGTGCATAATAAAACACTGCACGATTATCCCAACTGGAACCGTTCCTATCAAAATTCTCTGGCGACAGCGCAGGCTTTGTTAAAGACCAATCCAAAGGCAAAAGCGATTTTTGATATTCATCGGGATGCCGGATTCACCTCTAAAAAACCGACCACTGTTACCATCAACGGCAAATCTGCGGCTCGTATTATGCTGGTGATTGGCGCCAACCATGACAATTGGAAAGAAAATCTTGCCTTTGCACGGCAGCTGGAAACCAAGTGTAATGAGTTGTATCCGGGATTGCTGCGGGAAAGCATTCGGATCAAAGAAACAGGGCGGTATAACCAGCAGATGAATCCCCATGCGGTATTATTGGAAATTGGTTCGGACTTAAATACGCAAGAGGAGGCCAACTATTCTATGGAATGCTTTGCGCAGGTTGTATATGAAGTGCTGCAGGAACAGGGCTGATACAGTATGCAAACTGCACAAAATGAAGAGCGGAGATGGGACTCTGCTCTTTATTTATATGTTGTATAAAAAAAAGTCAAGAAAAATGTAAAAAAACCATTGCAAAAGAATAAAAATCATGTATTATATAATACATGAAGCTTTTCCAAGACAGATATAGTACAGAAAAGCGCAGGACCATTTTAAGGGGGATATTACAATGAAGATGAAAACAAAGAAAAAACTTGCATTGGGTTTGGTTTTGACCATGGGCTTGACTATGTTTGCCGGTTGCGGCAACGGCGGCGATGCAAAAACAGATGATACTGCTGCAACAGATGGCGCAGCGGCAATTAAAATTGGCGGTACAGGCCCACTGACCGGCGGTGCTTCCATTTACGGGATTGCTGTAAAACAGGGTGCTGAAATTGCAGTAGCAGAAGTAAATGCAGAGGGCGGTCTGCAGTTTGAACTGAAAATGGAAGACGATGCTCATGACGCTGAAAAAGCAGTCAATGCGTATAATACTTTAAAAGACTGGGGAATGCAGATTTCTCTGAACTCCGTTACTTCTATTCCAGCAAGCGCAACTGCTGCTGAAAACTTTAATGACAGAATTTTCGGTTTAACACCATCCGGTTCTGCTCCTGATGTAACAAAAGATAAAGATAATGTATATCAGATGTGCTTCTCTGACCCAAACCAGGGTACAGCTTCCGCACAGTATATCAGTGAACAGAAATTAGGTACTAAAATTGCAGTTATTTACAAAAATGACGACCCATATTCTGCAGGTATCTACGCTAAATTTATGGAAGAAGCAGATGCATTAGGTCTGGAAGTTGTTTCTGAAGGTACCTTTACAACAGATAGCCAGAATGACTTCTCTGTACAGTTAAGCGATGCAAAAAATGCAGGCGCAGACCTGCTGTTCCTGCCAATCTACTATGATGCTGCTTCTCTGATTCTGACTCAGGCTAACAACATGGGTTATGCACCTAAATTCTTTGGTGTAGATGGTATGGATGGTATTCTGGCATTGGAAGGCTTTGATACTGCTCTGGCTGAAGGCGTAATGCTGTTGACACCATTCTCTGCCGACGCAGAAGATGAAGCAACCAAAAACTTTGTAGCAAAATATCAGGAAAAATACGGCGAAGTGCCAAACCAGTTTGCTGCTGACGCTTATGACTGTATCTATGCGCTGTATCAGGCTTGCAACAACGCCGGTGTAACTGCTGATATGACAGCAGAAGAAATCAACGATTTGATGATTGAACAGTTCTCCACCATGGAATTTGAAGGTTTGACCACCGGTGGCGCAGTTGCTACCTGGAACGAAGCTGGCGAAATCAGCAAAGTTCCACAGGGTATGGTAATTCAGAACGGCGCATATGTAGGGATGTAAGAAGTGCACCGTTCTCATGTATAACCAATAGCTGATAAGACCGCCGCAAGTGCGGCGGTCTTTCTTTACATAAGCATGAAAATCAGTTCCTGTCTTTTGTATCATAGGTACAAAAGGCATTCTGTTGTGTCATGCTGTAAATTTTATTTTTATTGAGGTGAGTCCTATGATTTTTCTCTCCCATCTGATCAGCGGCATTAGCCTGGGGAGTATCTATGCAATTATTGCGTTGGGATATACCATGGTATACGGCATTGCTAAAATGCTGAACTTTGCCCATGGTGATGTTATTATGGTTGGTGCATATATCTGTTTTTTTGCCACCATGTCTTACGGCTGGCATCCAATTATGGGCGTATTGCTTTCTATGGTAGTTTGTACACTGCTGGGGATAGTCATTGACCGTCTGGCTTATAAACCTTTGCGGCAGGCGCCGGCATTGGCTGTATTAATTACAGCTATCGGTATGAGTTACTTTTTACAGAACTCTGCGCAGTTGTTATGGACATCCAGTCCAAAAGTATTCCCATCTGTTATTGGCAACGGCTCTGTAAAATTATTTGACGGAGCGTTGGCAATTCCTCATGTTACCATTGTAACCATTGTAGTTTGTCTGGTTATTATGAGCGGACTTGTATTTTTTGTAAATAAAACACGGGTGGGCAAATCCATGCGCGCGGTATCTGAAGATAAAAGCGCTGCCCAGCTGATGGGTATTAATGTAAACAGCACCATTTCTATGACCTTTGCCATTGGTTCTGCATTGGCAGCCATTGCCGGCGTGCTGTTGTGCTCTGCTTATCCTACTTTAACTCCAACCACAGGGGCAATGCCCGGGATTAAAGCATTTACAGCGGCTGTGTTCGGCGGTATCGGTTCTATTCCTGGTGCGTTGGTCGGTGGTATTTTGTTAGGGATTGTAGAAATTTTTGCAAAAGCATATATTTCTACCCAGTTATCTGATGCCATTGTATTTGCGGTACTGATTGTTGTATTGATTGTAAAACCAACTGGTCTGTTGGGTAAAAAAATTAGTGAGAAAGTGTGAGGTGTTTTACTATGAGCTTAAAAATAATGAATAAAACAACTCGCAGTAATATGATTACCTATGCGATGGTGATTATCGCCTTTGTAATTGTTCAGGTGTTAATCGGAAACGGCAGCATTTCCAGCCGCTTGCAGGGACAGCTGGTTCCTATTTGTGCTTATATTGTTATGGCCATCTCTCTGAATCTGACTGTTGGGGTTTTGGGCGAATTAAGCCTGGGGCATGCCGGTTTTATGAGTGCCGGTGCTTTCAGCGGTATTGTGGTGGCTTCTTGTCTGAGTCAGAATACAGACAATGAGCCGTTGATTTTAGTAATTTCCATGATTGTAGGCGGTGTTGTGGCCGCAATCGTTGGTTTTTTGGTAGGGGTGCCGGTGCTGCGTTTAAGCGGCGACTATCTGGCCATTGTTACCCTGGCCTTTGGGGAAATCATCAAAGGGATTGTCAATAACTTATATGTTGGTTTGGATGGCAGCGGTTTGCATGTTTCACTTATAAAAAATACTGTAGAAATGACAGATGGCACTATGCTGATCAATGGCCCAATGGGTTTAACAACCATTCCCAGAGTAGCCAGTTTTACTGCTGGTTTTATTCTGATTTTGGTTTGCCTGTTTGTTATTTTTAATCTGGTAAACAGCAAAAGCGGCCGTGCTATTATGGCACTGCGGGATAACCGCATTGCAGCCCAGTCTGTGGGGATTAACGTGACCAACTATAAATTGATGGCTTTTGTTATTTCGGCAGCGATGGCAGGTATGGCCGGTGTATTGTTTACCGCCAATTTCTCCACCGTTGTTGCCAGCAAATTTGACTTTAATACATCTATTTTGATTCTGGTATTTGTAGTATTGGGCGGTTTGGGCAATATGCGCGGCAGTATCATTGCAGCTACTGTGCTGACAGTATTGCCGGAAGTGCTGCGCAGCTTCTCCGATTATCGTATGCTGGTATATGCCATTGTACTGATTGTGATGATGCTGGCAACCAATAACCCAACCTTAAAACAGGGTATCAGTATGATTATTTCTAAATTAAAAGGAAAAAATTCGGCGAAAGGGGGAAGCGCCAATGTCTAAGCTGGTTCCTATTCCAAGCACTGGATTTTTAAATGAACGGGATATTGGTCAGACTCCTGTTTTGGAAGCCACCCATCTGGGTATCGAATTTGGCGGTCTGAAAGCGGTAGATGATTTTAATCTTACCGTAGGCCGTACAGAAATTGCCGGTTTGATTGGGCCTAACGGCGCAGGAAAAACCACTGTATTTAATTTGCTGACCAAGGTGTATCAGCCTACCCACGGTACGATTTTGCTGGATGGTATCGATACCCATGGTATGAATGCCATTCAGGTTAATAAAGCAGGGATTGCCCGCACATTCCAGAATATTCGGTTATTTTCCTCTTTATCGGTAGAGGATAACGTAAAATTGGGTTTGCATAACCATACCCATTACAGCACCCTGGAAGGTATTTTGCGTCTGCCCCGATATTGGCAGGAAGAAAAAAGAACCCATGAACGAGCCTTAGAATTACTAAGTATCTTTGATATGCAGCATTTAGCCAATCACAAAGCCGGCAGTCTGCCTTATGGTGCGCAAAGACGGTTGGAAATTGTCAGAGCGTTGGCTACCGAACCCAAATTATTGCTGCTGGACGAACCGGCTGCCGGTATGAACCCGTCAGAAACCGAAGAATTGATGGAAAATATCCGTAAAATCCGTGATACCTTCCAGATTGCCATTCTTCTGATTGAACATGATATGCAGCTGGTAACCGGTATCTGTGAAGGCATTGCTGTATTGAACTACGGCAAAATTATTGCCAAAGGAACACCGAAAGAAGTTATTAACAATCCAGATGTAATCCGCAGTTATCTGGGGGAATAGGAGGGGTATCATGCTGCGTGTAGAAAATTTGAATGTATATTATGGCATGATCCATGCCATTAAGGATATTTCCCTGGAAGTAAAAAAGGGTGAAATTGTATCTTTGGTTGGGGCCAACGGCGCAGGCAAAACCACAACATTGCAGGCCATTTCCGGTATGCTGAAGCCCCGTTCCGGCAGCGTGCAGTATCTGGAGCATAATTTGCTGACCACGCCGCCCCATCAGATTGTAAAGCATGGTTTGGCCCATGTACCGGAAGGACGCCGTGTATTTGCCCAGATGACTGTGCTGGAAAATCTGGAGATGGGTGCATATATTTCCAAGGATAAAGAACGGGACAAAAAAAATCTGGACAGAGTGTTTGCCCATTTTCCCAGATTGGAAGAACGTAAAAAACAGCTGTCCGGTACATTGAGCGGCGGGGAACAGCAGATGCTGGCCATTGGCCGAGCTATGATGGCATCGCCCGATATGCTGCTTTTGGATGAACCGTCTATGGGGCTGTCGCCGCTGCTGGTAAAAGAAATTTTCAAAATTATTCAGGAATTGAACCAGGATGGCATGACCATCCTGCTGGTAGAGCAGAACGCAAAAAAAGCGCTGTCCATTTCTGACCGCGGTTATGTACTGGAAACAGGAAAAATCGTATTAAGCGGAAACGCTGCCGAATTGTTGGAAAACGATGCGGTTAAAAAAGCCTATTTGGGTGGTTGAGTATAATAAAAAATATAGCTGTCTGTGTAGTTGGTGGGAGAAAGCCAATTACACAGACAGTTTTTTTGTGTTTGAGGGCGGACATATCTTTTTTCCGTATTGCTGCGTTGTTTTTCATTTTTTCGCCTTGCGTACCTGAAGTACGCGTCGCTTCAAAAATGAAAAGCCGCCTTGCACTACGAAAAAAATCTGATGTCCTTGGAACCGACGTATCTTTTTTCTATTGCTGCACCATTTTCGTTTATAGTCCTGTGTACTGATACCGGGTGTTACTTGAAAAATGAAAAGCCGCCTTGTGCTGCGAAAAAAATCTGATGATCTATTGGAAGCAATGTATCTTTTTTCTATTGCTGCACCATTTTCGCTGTGGAGTGTTACGATAAAAGTTGGCCTCCTGCTGTTTATCGGCGTATGTATTTTAAACAATTTGAGGCAGCTTGTTGAATAGTATTTTTCGCAAGGATTGATTAAACCAGTATTGACAATTCCAGGATAAGTGCGGCAAGCAGCAGCCGATGGCTTTATTGGAAAAAGAATTTATTACAGATAACAGCGAAGCGGTGGAAACAGTGAAAAAGAAATAGTATAATGTTAATATGATTTCAAGTTATTTCGGTTACAATACATAGCAGAGGTTTTTGAAATGAAAAGCCTGTTTGAACGCACCAGCTCCAACTGGGTGCGATATAGTGAATACGAATGAAAAGCGGCGGCAGATGGTACGATGTACCTGACTCTCCACAAAAACGGCGCAGCCCAGCATCTATGATCCGCTTTTGGATTGATGACTGCACTGCCTGCCACACCTAATTTTATGGATTATGAAGCGGTCTATCTTCCGAAAAAACATTTTATCAAGGAAGAAACCATGCCCACGAAAAAATATCTGGAGCTGTTTTTCCCCTCCGATAAACCGGATGTGGTCAAGCGTAGTGTGGAGTCCATGTGGAACATCAGCAATGACCGCATTATAATGGCACTTGCTATGACCATGAGCGATAAGCCGATGGCGGTGAATATGAGCTTCCAGAGGGAATACGCCGAGCGATACGAATGGATAAAGCAGCAGTGTTTACAAGAGCCGGGCGAAGGATAAGAGGAAAGGATAGGAAAGGATAGGAAAGGATAGGAAAGGATAGGAAAGGATAGGATTACGATATGAAATTATCTGATTTTATTGGCGAAGCCACAGAATACGATAAGAAAGAAATGCTTGAAGAACGCAAGCCGAAAAGCTGGTTAAAAAGCGTGAGTGCTTTTGCAAACGGCATAGGCGGAGCATTATTTTTCGGTGTGTCCAACGATGAAGTGCTTGTCGGATTAGATGACGCAAAGGGTGTATCTGAGAAGATCAGTGAATCTATCAAAACGAAAATGGACCCCGCCCCACAGGTGGTTTTGGAGATTCATGCAGAGGATGGCAAGGAATTTGTTATCTTGAAAGTACCTGCTGGACAGGAAACACCCTATTATTATACAGGCGACGGCAATCGTATTGCATATGACCGCATTGGCAACGAGAGCGTTCCTGCAAGTGCCGTAGATTTGAAGCGGCTTGTTCTGCGTGGAAGCAATGCTTCTTTTGATAGCCTATCTACACGGTATCCCTCTGAATCTCTTGCTTTTACAAAGCTGCGTTCTGTTTATCGCATGAGAACAGGAATGGAGCTGACAGATTCCGATTTTGTTTCCTTTGAACTTGTTGATGAAAACAATATGCTGACAAACGCAGGCGTGTTGCTGGCCGATGATTCTCCAATGCGTCATTCTCGTTTGTTCTGCACTCGTTGGTATGGTTTGGATAAAGCTTCCGGCATTATGGAAGCTCTTGACGATAAGGAATACAGCGGTTCATTGGTATCATTGCTCCAGAATGGAACAGAGTTTGTGAAGAACAACACCAAAAAGCGTTGGAAAAAGACGGGCAACGGGCGGGTAGAAATGCCTGAGTATCCTGAACAGGCGGTACATGAGGTCATTGTGAACGCTCTGATTCACCGTGATTATATGGAAATCGGCAGTGAGGTTCACATTGACATTTTTGATGACCGCATGGAAGTATATTCCCCTGGAGGAATGTTCGATGGCTCAATAGTTCAGAATCTTGATACTGATAATGTTGCGTCTAAGCGCCGCAATCCTGTAATCGCTGATATTTTCAGCCGTATGCACTTTATGGAGCGTCGAGGAAGTGGTTTCAAAAAGATCAAAGCCGATTATCGTCATGCGGTCAATTATTGTCCCGAAGTTGAGCCTATGTTCCGGTCAACGCCCACATCGTTCTTTGCCACGCTTTATAATTTGAATTATAATGTTCCGATTAAAAAGCTGTCAATCGCATCCCAAAAGGTTACAGTTACCGATGAAAAGGTGTCAATCGCCCCTTCAAACCTGTCAATCGAGGATGTGATTAACAGGTTAGATGCCAAGAAGAATATAAAGGAAAATGCAAAAAAATTGTTTGCATTTATGAACTTTGATGGCGTATTTGGTCGCAGTGATATTATGGAGATTACAAGCATTTCCATAACCGCAGCTGGAAATCTATTGAACATTCTCAAAAACGCAGGCTTAATTGAAGCAGTCAGAGGGTATGGCAACGGTAAGTATAAGTTCGTAGCACCGAAGTGAAAAAAATTAATGCTCGTTATCAGCCATACAGCCGATAACGGGCAATTTCTAATCATATACAAGTTCAGTCAGCACAATTTCCTCCGCACGGTTGTGAATACTGTTTTTACGGCGTATCCATTCCATTTGGTCAGCCGCTTTCAAGACTTCTGTCATGACCTCCCGACGATAAGTGCCGCCCATTTCTTCAAACAATGATTCCATAGCTTTTGGTTTCTTTCTGTGCTATACTTGATTTCATTAACCACCAAACAAGGAGATAAATGTTGCTATGAAAAAATATGAATACAAATTTGTAGAAGTATCTGCAAAAAGCAACTTCAAAATGAAGCCAGGAGAAAGTTTTGAAGAGTGTAAAAAAATTATTTTAGAAGAAGCAGAAAAAGGCTGGCAGTTAAAGCAAATTGTCACTCCATTTAATGAAAAACTCGGTGTATATGGAGCTATGGGGTATCAAATCATTTTTGAAAAAGAATCCAAATAATTTTTCAGTTCAGCGGTCATGTTTCCGGGCATGACCGCTTTTCCATGCCCTCATGCCGTATAGGGTGGCTTGCGCTCTGCGGCAGTTTCCACTCCCCGAAGTGGCTCGTTGCGTTGATTTCCCTGCCGGGGTATTCCTTTTCGGACGGTCATTCATTTTTCAAAGTGCAGTTCATTGATAAACTAAGATAAGGTCTACACTTAAAAGACCGCCCGCCCCGTATATCCAAAAGGTCGGAAATCAGCCCGGAGAACTCTTTATTTCCACGCTCTCGGAATTGTGGTAGAATGGAACTATCCATACCAGAACGCTTAAAAGACCTGTTTGTAGAGCGTGGGCTGACGCTGAAAAAGATTGCGGAGAAGTCGGACTTGCTCAAAAATCCAAACCCGAAGCGGGGGAGAAAATAAGAAGTTAAATTGATATTTTGTTGATAAAATCGGGAGGTGGATATGATGTTTGCAGCGATTTACATTGCGGTTATTGTGATTTTAGTAGCGGTTGCATATTGGGGTGCTAAAAGTGGTAAGTTCCAACATTTTTTTAAGGCGCATCCACAGATACCAAAAATCTTAATATTAGGATATATTGTTTTTGCCGGATGTTTTGCGTTCCCAATTCGTAGTGAACCATTCCCGTTGGATTTTCAAGGAGTGTACGTGCTGGTGGCAAGCTATGGTGTAATTGCTTTGGCACTTGCTGGAATTTGGGGACCGGACAAAGGACGGATGGTTTATATAGTGACATTTTTACTCACTGTGGTTGGAATGGTGTGTCGGTATTTACTGGAGCTTGGAGAAGTATCCAATACATACAATTTTACGCTGTTTAATATTATCAGCTATCTCGCAATTATTCCAATTGGGACGGCGATTGCATATCACTGGATTGTAAAAAGATTGAAGCAGCGATAATTTTTCATTTATCGAAAAGATAGCAAAGGCAGCCAAGCACTTTGACGGTTGCCCGCTGTCCTGCTGCTTTCCCGGGAAGGAAGCATTATCTTTGCAGGAAGTCCACCTCTAGATGGACTGTAGCAAGGGTATTTTATGGAGCTGGACAAAGTCCAAAGCGACAAAAATACGTGCAGCTACTGTCCAGAGTAGCGCGTGGACGCTGCAAAGTATAATTGCTTCCGTACATCATCTATATAGAATCTGCATTTGCAGTATAGATTTATTTCCAACTATGTAGTATAATGATACAATAGTAGACATTTGTATGCATAGGAGGGATGATTGATGAAGAAAGTTATTTTAATGTTCTTATTGATTTTGTGTTTTTACCTGCCAGCTTGTGGCACACAGGATACTGTAGCAGAACAGGAATCTACTTACTTTGCAACGGATTCTGTAGTAGATGATTTTTTTGTTCAGTATAATTCCGGCGCAGAATTGGCAATTCCAGCAGAAAAAGTAGAAAAGGGCAAAGAGGATGAACAGGCGCTTGTCACTATGGATGGCTGGGGATTAGAAGTTATCAATTCAGGTGATTTTTTAACTGCCAATTTGTATGCTATAGCTGATAAAGAAGATACGGAATTGTATGCTTTGTTTAGAGATGTCATTAAAATTATGAGAGAAAATATAACGGATGAAGAGATTCGGATAGCTTGGGATGACATTCATAAAACAGGTGAAACTGTGGAGTATTATAACTTTAACGGAATAAGCGTTCATTATGTTCCAACATGGGAAATGTCTTCCGGCAATACGCCTACGAAAATTTATATGGTGATTCCTTTTGAATAAATTGAATAATTTATATGTATTCCCAGGAGGGATGGTTGATGAAGAAAATAGCAGTTGTATTTTGTTTAGCGGCAGTGTTATTGTGTGTTGCCAGCCCTGTTTATGCTGCCAGTGGTGTGGCAGTGCAGGTGCCGCAGTTTGCGGTTATGTTGAATGATAAGGTGTATGATAACCAGCATGCAAAATATCCGTTGTTGGTGTATAACGATGTGACCTACTTTCCTATGACCTATCAGCTAACCCGTTCACTGGGGCTGGTGACAGGCTGGGAAGAAGGTAAAGGCTTATATATCGCACAGCATGCAGAATGGGGACAGGAGGAGCCGGATATGACCGGTAATAACCGTTTGGGCGGTCGATATCAGGCAACTGTACCTAATTATCCGATTTATGTGAATGGCTGGCAGGTGAAGAACAGTGGAGAACAGTATCCCTTGCTGAATTTTCGCAATGTAACTTATTTTCCGCTGAGCTGGCACTATGCCCACGATGAATTTGGCTGGAACATCAACTGGGATGCAAAAACAGGCTTGCGGGTGGATAGTTATGGACGGTTTAATGCGAGTGAGATTGTTTGGCTGGCGCAAATGGAGAACCATGCAGCGTTGTTTCAGCAAAATGTAAACATTTATCAAGAAACAATCAATGAGTATGGCAATCCTGAATATAACAGAGTGGGCGAGAAAAATACCAGTTATCGGCTGGACTTTGCTGCTGACACATTGACAAAAGGTGCAGAAGAAAAACTAGAAACAACGTGGGAAAGGCATGATAGTACAGATGTTTCAGAAAGCTTTCGTTTGGACGGCACAAATGTAATGTACAATGGAAAAGCAATTTTGAGCAATATTCCAAAAGATTATACGGAAAATCCCCAGATATATGCAAAACGTTTTTCAGCAGACAGCGCCAATATGTTGGCTGTGAGTTTGTATTACAATACCGAGATACCGGCACCGTATACACCAAAGGTACAGTATGTGTTTGTTGAAAAAAACGGCGCAGTGCTGCCGGTGAAGCAATGGGATGAAAAAGCTTATCCCGGCAGTTTTTATGAAACAGCAAAGGCTTATTATGCCTGTTCCTATGGACAATTGGTGACAGGGCGGTTCAGCAATAGTCTGCACACCATAATTCGGATTGATAAGACCAATGGTAAAGAAACAGTTTTAAATGACTTATACAGCCAATACCGCAGTCTGGAAGCTATCGGAGTGGCCGATGATAAGCTGTATGTGCGGGCCATCTATTGGGGTGAGGAAAAGGATTTGCAGAATCCGCAGTATGCGGAAAAGGTAAATCCGCTGCGGGATGGTTACTTTTACATCGACGGACAGAACAAACTGCACAAAGTACATGACTACATTGACGGTGATCCATTTTTAGCGCCAAACGGAAAGCTTTATGTATATGATAATTGGCGCTTACAGGTGACAAATCTGACCGATCACCGCAGAATCACTGCTGCAGAATAGCCGCATCGGCAAAAAACTAACAAAAACTAACCAAATAGCTAACGTAAAACTAACAGCGCAACCCTATTGGTTAAGCCAAAGCTAACATAACTAACGTAATTTCGGCAGAGGGGGGTACTATAGAAAAAAATAAAACAAATAATTGATAAAGTGTTGATACAGTAATAAAACAGAAATCATATATGCGGCAGAGAGAAGATAGATACTTTTATCAATAATACAGAATGAATATAATATATTGTTTGTTATATATTATATATTGAATATGATATTGATTATGATAGTATTCTTTTTATTTTTTTCTATAGTACCCTTCAAAAGTGGTTAGCTATGTTAGCTGCGTTAGTTTTTTTACTGCAACCCTATTGGTTAAGGCAAAAAATATAGCTAACAAAATAGCTCACGCAGCAGAAAAAAATGTTAGCTTTTTATGAAAATGGACGGAGGAGGGCTTCAAAATGAAGAAAACAGTATGGATTTTAGGATGTGTGTTATTGTTGCTGCTATTGCCATCCGCAGCGTTAGCAGTTACGGATGACCACGATAATGACGGTTATCACGATGGCGATGTGGCAGTGGTGAACAACATAATTGACAATAACGGACTTCAAGCAGCAAAAGATGCGCCGGAAAGTTGGGATTTTGTTGTTTGGGATGGGAGCGAGCCAAAACGAGTAGTAGTGTTGGATTTAAATAATAAGAATTTATCTGGTACAATAGATTTATGGAATTTGAAATCATTGGTACAATTTAATTGTGACAATAATCATCTGACAGAAATAAATATTGCGGGGTTAGAAAATCTGAAGTATTTATACTGTTCCAATAATAATTTAAAGAAATTAAACGATATACCGAGCCAATTAAAAGTTATTTGTTTAACTGATAATTTTGAAACTATAATTGAATATTCTTTTGTAGCAGCACCTATTATGGAATGTGGTTTGGTAGATGATGCTGCTTGGTTGGCTTTGGCTTGCGATGATAATGGTGTATTACAGGTAAAAGAATATGATTTAGAAAGTAAAGTTGTAACGTTGACTGCAACACCAAAAGAAGGTTATGCTCTTTATGGTTGGGGTGACTTTCCTCTTGATGCAGACGCAACATATGATAAAGCCAGTTTTACATTAGATGAAAATGTAATAGTAGGTGCAAGTTTTGAAAAAGCGGAAGAAATAGAGGCACAAGAGTATGCAGAAGATGGTGTGGTAATGATGCTTGGAGAAAAAAAACTTCGGAAAGGACGTGTAGTATATACAACCGATGCTGCACCCATTATGGTGGATAATCGTGTTATGGTGCCGATTCGCACTGTAACAGAGGCCTTTAACGGTAAGGCTGAGTGGAATGAAACCGCGCAGCGTGTAACGCTTTGTTTTGATGATAGAGAAATTACCATGACAATCGGCAGCACACAGGCTTGTGTTGAAACCACCATGGAGAAAGCTGTAGAACTGGACGTTGCCCCACTGATTCGTGATGGCCGTACCTATGTGCCAATTCGTTTTGTGGCAGAGGCACTGGACGCGCAGGTGCAATGGAGTGGTGAAGAAAAGACCATTCTGATTACAAAATAAGATGATTTGTAGAGCGGACGTATAGAGTGGGAGGTGGATTGATGCCAAAGAAAAACAACGGGTTTGTGATGTTTTGCCTGCTGCTCTGTATTTGTTTTGGACTGGCAGGTTATACAATAGCTGTAACACCTGTTTATGACCAGCGCGACGTGGCGGTGATTAATCGTTTGATTGAGGAAAATGATTTGGACTTGCCGAAAAATATGCCGCAGGAATGGGAAAATCGTATCGGCATTGGTTGGAGTGAAACCTGTCCAAAGCGGATTGAGTGGCTGTGGTTTGGTGCAGAACAGCCCGTTGGCACAGCGGATTTATCTGATTTGCAGCAGTTACAGTCTTTGTCCTGGCACACAGTGACAGATACTTTGATTTTACCGGAAAATGTGGAGCAGGTTTATTGTTCGTATAATCAATTAAAGCAGTTGGATTGTTCTAAGGCGGAACAGTTGAAATATTTACAGTGTGAAGGCAATCAATTAACAGAATTGGATGTTTCTAATTCAAAAAAGTTAGAAGAAATTGCAGTTTCTAATAATCAATTAACCAAACTGACAATTCAAGATTTGCCTAAGTTAAATAGGCTTCATTGTAATAATAATCAATTGACGGAACTTAATTTGAAAAACCTTCCTGCCTTGGAACTATTGGATTGCTGCCATAATCAACTAGACCAGTTACAATTTAATAATGTACCAAAACTGGAGTTAGTGTGGTGTTATGAAAATCAACTGCAGGAGTTGGACTTAACAAGTATGAGCAGTCTGACAAATTTGCGTTGCGAGAATAACCAGATTAAACAATTATCGGTGCGAAATCTCCCAAAACTTGAGAGTTTAACCTGCAATCACAATCCACTAGAAAAATTGCAACTGGAAAATCTTCCATTGCTGCGTTCTTTCGATTGTGGGGAACGAGGACGTTTCTATTTGGACGAAACAATGCAGGTGGCTGCGTTTGATTACGCTACACGAACTGTGGAAGTGTCGGTGCAACCGCCAGAGGGATATTATCTATCCAGTTGTCAAGGCTTACCGAAGGATGCGCGGATAGATGGCAACACAATACGTTTTACACTGCCTTATATGGAGGTTTTCCTGGAGCCATTTTATTTGAGTGAAGAGTTACGTCCGTAACCAATCCTTGATTGGACATTTCTTCCAGACTATGATACAATATCTTGTAAATTTGTTCTGGGAGGTTAAAAACATGAATATAGATCCGGTAGCATTTACACTGGGGCCCATTACGGTGCGCTGGTACGGTCTGTTAATTGCGACGGCTATGTTGATTGCCGCAGTAGGCGGCTGTAGAGCCATGCGCAAAGCAGGCATAGACGAAGATGATTTTTTAACAATTTTTATGGTGACCATTGTGGTGGCCATTCTCGGCGCCCGTGCTTATTATGTGCTGTTTGAACTGCCCTACTATTTGCAGCATCCGGGTGAGATTATAGCCATCTGGCATGGCGGATTGGCTGTGCATGGCGGATTGATTGCCGGTGTGCTTGCTATTTATTTCGGCTGTAAGCATTACCGCATATCCTTTTGGCAGTTTGTGGATATTGTTGCGCCGTTTATGATTTTGGGGCAGGCCATTGGCCGTTGGGGTAATTTCTTTAATCAGGAAGCTTACGGCTGTGAGGTAGATCCTTCGGTGGTGCCCTGGGCTATGTGGATAGACGGAGCCTATCGGCATCCCACTTTTTTGTATGAATCCATCTGGGACTTGCTGGTGTTTTTTGTGCTGCTGTGGTTGGGCCGTCAATTGTGGGTACGCCGCGGTGAAATTGCGCTGAGCTATTTGATGCTCTATTCCATGGGCCGTGTGGTGGTAGAAGGATTCCGTACAGACAGTTTAATGCTGGGGCCTTTGCGGATGGCACAGGTGATGAGTCTGGTTCTGTTTTTTGGTGCGCTGCTGGTATTGTGGTATCGGCGAAAAACAGGGAAGGCAGAACAGCGAAAAATCCCCGCAAAAGATAGGTTATCACATTGAAAAAGGTATAAGAAAAATAGCAGTTGCTGCGGATAGAATAAATTTTATCTGCGGCAGCTGCTATTTTGTTGTCTTGGAGTTTTCTATCAGGTAAAAATCGAAGTGAACCATATTTTAGTCTGGATTTGCCACAAGCGGTAAAATTAATTTTTCAAAAGGATTTAACTCCACCTCTTCCATGTAATCCTGATAGCTGTAAGGATAAATGGTATGGTGCAAGTCATGATTATCCCAATATTCATAATAGTCAGGGAAATAATGGGGGATTTCTTTTCCCTCAATACCAATCGATACCTTGATTTTAAAAACAAATGGTGCTGATACACCAGGCGTTTCTCCCCGCTTTCCAAAGAGATAAAAATAGTTATAGTTTAATTCATCATTATGATACTCTACATTCACCGGATACTGATTGGCATCTCCCATTAAGCCGCCGGTAACGGATACCACTTCTTCTTCCCAGCCCATGGCAGAAATATAGCTTAAAACCGCATGTTCAGCCACATCTGATTTTAATGAGGTGATATAGCCCGGTATGATGATTATCAGACTATAAAGCAGCCATAGGATTCCTACAGCCAATAACAGTTTCTTTTTGAGATTTGGATGCATTCTGTTCCTCCTGGTTTATAAAAAAGAAATGGATGCTTCTTACATCCATTCTGGTATCGGTTGTAATGGATAGGACAAGTTGTGATGATTTCATTATAACATAGATGAAAAAAATTTGGGGGTTTTACTAAAAAATGTTTGAAGGTTGGGGCGGTTTCATGTACAATAAAAGATATAAATTTTATTTAGAAAAACTATAAGGGGGTTAAGGCATATGTTCACATGGAACCGCGCAGAAGTTTTGGTGACATTATCCTATGATTACTATATGCAGGTGCGTTATTTGTTAAAGCAGCAGCAGATTACCAATCAAAGCCGCCGTGTTGTAATTGATGCGCCTGCACAGGCAGCATCGTCTAATGGTTCTATAATAAATGTTGGGGTAGCGATTTCCCGACATTTATTATTTTAGAAAAAATAATAAAAAAAGAGAGCA
>CALXUG010000050.1 GCA_944391625.1 uncultured Clostridia bacterium | reverse complement strand
GTGTAACACATCTTGTGCATAAAAATAAAGTGTGCTATTAGTTTTTTGCTAATTTACACACTTTATCTTACACTCCCGCAAATCCCGCTTTCGCAGGGATTGCTGCAACCTGTTTGCTTTTATTTTACTGTTATGCTTGTTTTGATTCTTTTTTGCGATACTCTTTCGCCGGTACTTCCGGAACAATCACTACCTTGCGATAAGGCTCTTCCCCTTCACTGTAAGTGCTGACCCTTCTGTCATTCTGCAGCGCCATATGAATAATGCGCCGTTCCTGCGGATTCATCGGCTCCAAAACTACCTTTTGTCCTGTCTTTCTGGCTTTTGCCGCCAGCTTATGGCTCAAACCAATCAAAGTTTCTTCCCGTTTTGCCCGATAGTTTTCAATATCAACGATACCTTTTACTTTGATACCGTTTTTATCGTTAATAACCAGGTTCAGCAAAAACTGCAAAGAATCCAGGGTATCGCCCCTGCGTCCAATCAAAATTCCGAGATTTTTTCCCTTTAAATCAAAAGTCAGATACCCATTTTTTTCTTTCACGTCAATGGTAACATCCAAATCCATCTCTTCAAAAATTTTGGACAGAAAAGCGCGCCCTTTCTCTTCCGCTTCTGCTAAAGCAGCTTTCTTATCTGCTGCTTTTTGAACAGCTTTTTCTACAGCAGGCGCAGTCTTTTCCGGCTGCGCTGGCTCTACCTTTTGAGGAACAACTTCTTTAATCGGTTCTTCCGCCTGCGCCATAACCGATTTTTCTTCTGTTTTCTTTGCCGGTGCAGCTTCCACAACCGGCTCTGCCTGCGGTGTTTCTGGAACGGGTTTTACAGACGGTTCTGTTTTCCGTTCTTCTTTAATATCCGCCACAATATCTTTCAGCTCTTCGATGACTTTCTTGCGCACACGTACCACAGCATCACGCCGCCCAATCCCCAAAATACCTTTGGATGGCTGCGTAACAACTTCATATTCAATATCATCACGAGTCAGCATCATCTCATTGAGCGCCCGTTCCAATGCTTCTTCAATGGTTCTCGCTGTATATTCTTTTCCGGACATGAAAATCATCTCCTTCACTCTTTATCCTCTTTTACTGCATCTACTTCCACTTTTTCTTTCTTTGCGTTTTTGTCAGACGCACCTTTTTTTGCATTCATTTTTGCTTTTTTGGCAGCAATTTTTTTCTCTTTTTCTTCTGCTTCACGAGCAGCCCGCGCAGCTTTTTCTTTATCTCTCTGTTTATTCAGGAAAAACTGCTGTACAATACTTAAAATACTGAAAAATGCCCAATACAAACATAAACCGGATGGCATATTCCAACAAACAAACAACATCATAGCCGGCATAATATACAGCATCATTTTCATAGTAGGATTAGCAGCCATGGCATCGCTGGAACCCATACTGATTTTCTGCTGTAAAAACATAGTCAGCGCAACAAGTACCGGTAAAATATAGAAAGGGTCTTTGTCCCCTAAATTTGGAATCCAAAAAAATGTAGCATGCGCTGCATTGACAAAATCATATTGCCGCAACGCACCAAACAACCCAATTAAAATCGGCATCTGAATCAGCAAAGGCAGACAACCGCTCATTGGATTGATATTGTATTCCTTATAGAGCTTCATAACCTCTTCGTTCATTTTTTCTGGATTATTCTTGTACTTCTTCTGCAGATATTCCAGTTTTGGCTGAACTTCCTGCATATTCATGGTAGATTTCATCTGTTTCTGCATCAAAGGAAACAGAATAATCTTCAGCAGAATGGAAATCAAAATGATTGCCAAAGCATAGCTTGGAATCCCGATCGCCACTGTTACATCATAGAGCGCAGTAATGACACCACTGATGAGATCTGCAATTGGCTGTAAGAATGAATATATTCCCATACCCTCATTATTCATACATTCATGGCCTGTTCTTTTTTCAAAAAAGTATCAGGCACTCCACCTCCTATCGTTATTTTACAGGATCATAACCTCCGGGATGAAATGGATGACACTTACAAATTCGCTTAATAGCCATCCAGCCGCCCTTGAGAAATCCATACTTGCTGACCGCTTCATAAGCATATTGAGAACAAGTTGGATAAAAGCGGCAAGTAGGCCGCATTTTCAAAATGGATATATATTTTCGATAAAACTTTATTAAAAATAACAGCATCTTTTTTGGCAAATCAATCAATCCAGACACCACTTTTCCTTAATAAATATTTCACGTTTTTTTCCAACTCATGATATCCAAGTTCCGTTACAGGAACACGGGTCAGAATAATTAAATCATATCCCGGTTTTATATGATTTAAGTTATGCCTCATAATTTCCCGCAATCTACGCTTATAATAATTACGCACATTCGCTTTTCCTACTTTTTTTGAAATAGAAAAACCAATCCGAATACTTTCTCCCTTTCGAACTTTTGGATAAAGTACCAAATATTTTGTTGATACAGATTTGGCGCTACGATATACTTTTCTGAAATCAGCATTTTTTCTTAGTCTGTATTCTTTTTTTAGCATCAGAAACCCTCCAAAAAAATGCCTGAATAATATAAAAAGGCCACTAGGGCCTTTTCTTTAAGAGCTATATTGAAAAAATTAAGCGCTTAATCTTTTTCTCCCTTTTGCTCTTCTTCTTTTGAGTACATTTCTACCATTAGCGCTTAACATTCTTTTTCTGAAACCATGAACTCTTTTATGTTTTTTATTTTTTGGTTGATAGGTTCTTTTCACCGTACAACACCTCCCTTTTATACTCCTTGACAGACTATCTCAATCTTACGATTAAAATTACATTTACAATGAGATATTATATAATATTGAAATAATGCGGTCAAGTATCTGGGGGCATTTTTTTCCCGCTTTTTTGTAATAAACGACTCATTTTTTTATACAGTTCCAGTTTTCTTTTACGTTTATCACAAAAATAACTTTGTTTTTTGACAAAATTTTTACAGAAATATTATACACAATATATTAGAAGCGATTGGTTGCAAATAATCCACTTGTGGATAAAAAATGGCCGTCTTTTCAAAAACCTGTTGATAAATTTTAGCGTATCTGCTATTATTTTAACGTATTCTTTTTAATTCTGTGGATAAATCAAAGGGTTATCAACAGAATTTGTGGATAACTTGTGACTAACCATTTTTCCACTGCACCATTCCGATTTTCATAACTGAAAACTATTTTTAAATCATCATTCTTTTTCATGATGCTTTTTTTCAACAAAAATTTACATAATTAAACTTTTACATAGAGAGTCTGCTTCATACAGATTGTTTTTTATTTATCTGGGGGTATTTGCATGATTGACGCAAATAATAATATTAATACAATTATATGGAATAATGCCTTAAGGCTGCTGGAGAATGATATGACCAAACCAACTTTCGATACCTGGTTTAAGTCTACCGAGCTGGCTGCTTATTATGGGGAAAATATCATTATAAAAGTTCAGAACGATTTTGCAAAAAATAATCTGGAGAATAACTACTTTAACATCATAAAGAGCCATCTGGAATCCATGCTGAATCATTCGGTAAAAATTCGTTTTGTCACACCGCAGGAAAAAGACCATGCCATTGAAGAGCTGTTTCAGCAGCAGGGATACACCGAAGAAGACTGTCAGCAGCCGGAAGAAAGCAAACCATTATATTTAGATCAGCCGGACAAACCATTGGTTATGCATACACCATCCGGCGAAACAGGGTTAAACAGCAAATATACCTTTGATACCTTTGTTATCGGCAACAGCAATCGTATGACCCATGCAGCCTGCGTGGGCGTAGCGGACAATATTTCAACCGATGCAGATACACGAATCTATAACCCGTTATTCATTTACGGCGGTGCCGGACTGGGCAAGACACACTTAATGCACGCTATCGGCAATCATATTCTCAGCCGTAAACCCAATACCAAAATTACCTATCTTTCGTCGGAAACCTTTACCAATGAGATGATTGATGCCATTAAGGATAACAAAACAAAGCAGTTTCGGGACAAGTACCGCAATGTAGATGTGCTGCTGATTGACGACATCCAGTTTTTATCCAAAAAAGAAGGGACGCAGGAAGAATTCTTCCACACCTTCAATACACTGCGGGAAGCGGAAAAACAGATTATCATATCCAGCGACCGTCCGCCCAACGAAATTCCCAAACTGGAAGAACGTCTGCGTTCCCGTTTCAGTCAGGGTCTGTTAACCGACATTCAGCCGCCTGATTTGGAAACAAGAATTGCAATCCTGCGTAAAAAGGCGCAGGCAGAAAACTTAAATATTCCCGACGAAGTGTTTGATTACATCGCAGAAAATATTCAATCCAACATTCGTGAGCTGGAAGGTATGCTGACCAGATTATCAGCCTACTCCAGTTTAAGCAAGCGCAAAATTGATTTAATTTTAACCAAAGAGTGTCTGCAAAATTTAATCACACCAAACGAACCTGTCATTATTACCGGTGAGCGGATTCAGGAAAAAGTAGCTGAATTTTATAGAATGCGGATTGACGATTTTAAAGCAAAAAAACGCACCAAAAATATTGCTTATCCTCGTCAGATTGCCATGTACTTATGCCGTGAGCTGACCGATATGTCTTTACCCAAAATCGGCGAACTATTCGGCGGTCGAGATCATACAACGGTATTACATGCCTGCGACAAAATTTCAGAAGAATTAAAAAATGATCAGACCTTACAAATAACCATCAATAAAATAAAAAATTCATTAATGCACTAATACTGCAGGCTTTACCGCAGCACTGTCTGAATCGTCAAATTCAGGCAGTGCTTTTTTATTCGCCTTTCCTTTCTCGCTTCCTCTTTTTTCCGGCATCATATTCCTTTCCATGATTCTTCACAGCCACGCGTCATCTTCCTCTTTTTTCTGAAAGTCAAAGACAACTCCAACATGCGCTGCATTGCTCTATATCAGGCAGATATTTTGCAATGTCCATCACTCAAAGACACCCTTTTCCTCTTTTACCGGTCACTTTTGTGTTTCAGCCTATAACCAAGGCAAAATGAAAGAAACTGCAATTAAACATTGATTGTGGATAATTTTTTTGATAAACTGTTAGTAATCTGTGGACAAATACACAAGTGGAAAAAAGCTGTGAATTCTGTTGATAACTTTAACCCATTATCAACAGAGTTATCTACAGGGCTCAGCCCCCTGTGGATACTATTTTTTGAGAGTTTTAAACATTTCCACAGTGCCTAATACTAATACTACTAAGAGATTAATGAAGAAGAGGTAGAAGGAGCGCGTATTATTTTATGAAATTTACATCAACAAAAGAGAATTTGCTGGCGGGCATTAATACTGTGCAGAAAGCAATTTCTAATAAAGGAACCATTCCGGTGCTAACTGGTATTTATTTAAAAGCAGAAAATAATCGTCTTATGTTTGCTGCAACAGATTTGGAAATCGGCATTACTTGCAGTGAACCGGTGCAGGTAATTGAAGAAGGACATGCTGTAATTCCGGCTCACTTTTTTTCCGAAATTGTCCGTCGATTACCAAACACCAATTTGATTTTTTCCTATGATGATGAAACCGTATCCATGAAAATTGAATATGACCATGCAGAAACCAACATCAAATGCTGGCGCGGCGAAGAATTCCCCGGCGTTGCTGTTTTAGAGGACGGACATATGTTTACGGTCAATCCGGCGGTATTCAAATCGCTGGTAAAACAGACAGGCTTTTGCGCCAACCTCAACGATACCCGCCCAATCTTTACCGGAGCCCTTTTAGAAACCGATGGCAATAATTTAACCATGGTGGGCACCGACAGTCATCGTTTGGCGGTAAAAAAATGCAAAATTGACAACCTGACCAACGAAAACTTTAAAATTGTTGTGCCGGTGAAATCTTTAAATGAAATCAGCCGTATCTTAAAAGAGGATGCCGAAGATGTTCTGACCATTCGCTGCAACGGACGGCAAATCAGTTTTGAAAGCGGAGAAATTCGTCTGCTGTCCCGTTTGATCGACGGTGCATTTCCAAATTATCGTCAGGTAATTCCTGATGAATATGAAATCTTGATGAAAGCAAAGAAAAAAACATTGCAGGAATCCATTGAACGGGCAAGTTTATTTGTGCCGGACAGAGATAGTTCCAGTGTATTGCGGTTTAACATCAGTGACAGCAATCTGAATATCGTTTCCAAATCGGAATACGGCATGGTAAACGAAAATATTAACGTCTACACAGAAGGCAACGAGTTATCCATTTTGTTTAATGCCAAATATTTGCTGGATGCCTTTAAAACCATGGACTTTGACGATCTGGATATCCATCTGGGCGGCTCCTTAAGCCCTGCCATCTTCCGTCCGCTGAACGACGAAAGTTATCTGTATTTGCTGCTTCCGTTAAGAGGATAAGAATTAGAGCTGAACTTGCTCTCGTTTCGCTTCTCTGTGTTATTTTCAAATTTATGTGGTCTTGCCCATTGGGCAGGGCCGTTTTTTGTTGTGTGATAATTTTATTCATGCTAAAATATAAAGTCAGAGAAAACAGGCATATCAACGGATGATAAAAATGGGGAAAGGATGTGCGTATGAAACAAACAAAGAAAATTTTGTGCAGCGTGTTATTATTTTTCATCTTATTCAGTTGTTTGCTTCCCACCGTTGCCTTTGCCGATATGGGGCCGAAGCCTCGTGTCCACATAATTGTAGAAAATCCACCGGCGGAGTATTATCTGGATTTGCTGACGCAGCTTGATTATCGCACCATCACCACAAAAGAGCCGACCAAACTGGCACAATGGCAGCAGCAACAAGAAGCTTTAGAGTTTGACGATACCATTTTGCAGCAATTTTATTCTCTGGAATCTGAAGGCTGGTATCCATTGCATGTACAACAGGAACAGTTTCAAAGATATATGTTTGCTTATTCAGATTTTCAGGGAAGTTTACAAGATAATGGAACAATACATCATCAATTATCCATGTTTGGAAATGAAAAAATTTTTCGTATTATTTTAGTGACAGCGGATGGTGTAACTAAAATTTCAGACGAGATAAAGACAACAGTTATTTGGCCGACGATCACATTTGATGCAGAAACAGGTGAAGTTAAAAAAACGTCAGATTGGTTTATTTACTTTATGCAATTTGTCATCACCTGTACTGGTACATTGATATTAGAAGGCAGTTTGCTGATTTTATTTCGATTGCTGTCCAGAAGAAATGTAAAACTATTTTTTGCAGTCAATATCCTGACACAGATAGGGTTATCGCTTTTGGTAGGTGTATCTATGATACAAAAAGGACCGTTGGACGCTATGATTATGATGTTTCATGCAGAAGCTGTGATTTTGACAGCAGAAACCATGATTTATCGCAGCTGTATGGATACAGGCAGCATAGACCGCATCACCGTTTATGGTATCAGTGCCAATTTGATCAGCTGGATAATCGGCACCTACTTTTTATACGATTTATTTTATTTTTTAGCAAAATTTATGTGATATTAAATTATGAAAGAAATTATGAAAGAACTTTTTTGTAGTGCGCAGAAATTTTTTATAAAGAAAAACTATGAATGATTTCTGAACGATGAAAAATTTCCGCATAACAAGGCGGCTTCAAAAATGGAGAAGTGAGACAATACAAATGGTATGCGAACGAGCCATTTTTGAAACAACGTAGTTATGCGGAAATTTAGCAAGTTCATTTCAAGGAAGGAGGTATCCCAGCCATGCACCTACAAACCATCCACCTATTCAACTACCGCAATTATCAAAATCAGGAACTAAGCCTGAATCGCGGTATTAATGTACTGATTGGGGCTAACGGGCAGGGCAAGACCAATCTGCTGGAGGCCATTTATTATTTGGCTGCGGGCAATAATTTCCGGGGCAATAAAGATATGGAACTGATTCGCTGGGATGCGCCTTATTTTCGACTGCTGGGGCAGATGAAAAAAGCCGGCAGCGACCGCATGTATGAACTGGAAATCTACGTAGATAAAGAGAAGAATAAGCAGCTTAAGATTAACGGTGTCAAATACAAGAGCATGTCAGAGCTGCATAATTATCTGCGAGTGGTGTTGTTTTCGCCCGATGATTTAAAAATTGTAAAAGGTTCTCCGGCAGAACGGAGAAAATATTTGGATGCCGGTTTGTGCCAGCTGGACAAAAGCTATCACCGCCTGATTCGGGATTATGAACGGATTGTGCAGCAGCGCAATAACCTGTTAAAAGAGCTGCAGTATCGGCAGCAAAACAAAAGTCAGCTGGCAGTCTGGAATCAATATTTGGTGGAATACGGCAGCCATATTATTTTTAAACGGCTGCAATATTTAAAAATGCTGGTGCCCATGGCCCGACGGGTGCAGCAGGAACTGACCAAGCAGCGGGAACGATTTACTGTAACCTATCATTGTTCTATGGGAGCCATTGGCGATTTTTCTGCAGAGCAGATTAGCAAGCTGTTTGCCCGTATTATAGAGCAGCGGCAGGGGGAGGAAATTGTGCGGGGCACAACCCTGTGGGGCCCCCATCGGGATGATTTGATCTTTTACCTCAACGGAGCAGATTTAAAGCGATACGGCTCGCAAGGGCAGCAGCGCACCGGTATCTTGTCATTAAAAATGGCCGAATTGCAGACCTTTTATCAATATCATCAGGAGTATCCCTTATTGCTGCTGGATGACGTGATGAGTGAATTGGATGATGACAGACGACAATATCTGCTGAATCTGGTGAAAAAAAATGAAATACAGACAATCATCACTGGTGCAAATATCGAAATGTTGACGGAAGAAATAGCAAAAGACGAGATATTTTCTATACAGGAAGGGAAAATTATTAAGTGATGGATTCTAAGCCTTTAATTGCAAAATATTAAACTTTCTGCTATAATAAAAAAGTGTAAAAACAGAATAAAAAATAAAAAACAAGGGTTATTTTAAACGGAATTTTTTTGTGAAATACAGGCTGTACAGATTGATTGTTTTATGTTTTAAAATATCCCTGGTTTTTTTGTTGAAAAAAATCAGCAAAATCCTGTTTTTTAGGCTGATACAGAATCTATTTCAGAGTCTGTTTTTATGATCAAGAACGAAATGGAGGAACGAAACGTGGCTGAACAAAAGCAAGGCAATTATGGTGCTGAGCAGATTCAGGTGCTGGAAGGACTGGAAGCGGTTCGTAAGCGTCCTGGTATGTACATAGGAACAACCGGTCCCGATGGTCTGCATCATCTTGTGTATGAAATTGTAGATAACAGTATTGACGAAGCGCTGGCCGGTTACGGCAAAGAAATTGAAGTAACCATTCATGCAGATAACAGCATTACCGTACTGGATTTTGGTCGTGGGATTCCGGTAGAAATGCATCCTAAAATGGGACTGCCTACTGTAGAAGTGGTGCTGACTGTGCTGCATGCCGGCGGTAAATTTGGCGGCGGCGGGTATAAAGTATCCGGCGGTTTGCACGGCGTAGGGATGTCGGTAGTAAATGCCCTCTCTACTTCTTTGGAGGTAGAAATCCGCCGGGACGGCAAACTGTACCGGCAGGAATATCATCAGGGGCACACTGCCAGCCCATTGGAAGTGGTGGGCACCGCAGAGGATACCGGTACAAAAATTCACTTTATTCCGGACCCTACTATCTTTACAGAAACAACAGTGTATGATTTTAAAGTATTGAGAAAACGGTTAAAGGAACTGGCCTTTTTAAACAAAGGTCTGCGCATTACCTTGCGTGATGAACGGGAAGGCCAGGAACAGGAAGAAGTTTATCTGCAGACCGGCGGTATCGTTGACTTTGTGCAGTCTTTGAACAATAACAAAGATGCGCTGAACGACGTAATTTATTTTGAAGGGGAACGGGACGGCGTGCAGGTGGAAATTGCTCTGCAGTATACCGATACCTATACCGAAAACATCCTGTCCTTTGCCAACAACATTCACACCCATGAAGGCGGTACTCATGAAACAGGGTTTAAAACTGCTTTAAATCGTGTGATTAACAGCTATGCCCGTAAAAATAATATCTTAAAGGATAACGAAGATAATCTGACCGGCGATGATATCCGTGAAGGTATGACAGCCATTATCAGCGTAAAAGTGCCGGAGCCTCAGTTTGAAGGACAGACCAAAACCAAACTGGGCAACAGCGAAGTACGCGGTATTTGCGACACCATCACCGGTTCCAATATGGCGCAGTTTATGGAAGAAAACCCATCGATTGCAAAAAAAATGATTGAAAAATCCAGAAACGCTGCCCGCGCCAGAGAAGCTGCCCGCAAAGCCAGAGAAATGACTCGGCGCAAAAACGTACTGGAAAGCACTTCTTTACCGGGGAAACTGGCGGACTGTTCCTCTAAAGATTCAGCCAAATGCGAACTGTTCCTGGTGGAAGGGGACTCCGCCGGCGGCTCTGCCAAAAGCGGACGAGACAGAAACTATCAGGCCATTCTGCCATTGCGCGGTAAAATCTTAAACGTAGAAAAAGCCCGCTTAGACCGGGTGCTGGGCAGTGAAGAAATCCGCAATATGATTACAGCAATGGGCACAGGCGTGGGCAATGACTTTGATATCAACAAAGCGCGGTATCACAAACTGATTCTGATGACCGATGCCGACGTCGACGGCGCTCATATCCGTATTTTGCTGCTGACCTTCCTGTTCCGCTATATGCGTCCGTTGATTGATGCCGGTTATGTATATGTGGCGCAGCCGCCATTGTATGGTATCAGACGGGGCAAACAGATTGAATATCTGTATGACGATGCTGCTTTAGACCGTTATTTAGAAGAAAACGGCAAAGACAGAGATAAAATCGACATTCAGCGGTACAAAGGTTTAGGGGAAATGAACGCAGAACAGTTGTGGGAAACTACCATGAACAACGAAACCAGAACCCTGCTGCAGGTTACCATTGACGATGCGGCAGAGGCTGACCGTCTGTTAAATATGCTGATGGGCGATAAAGTAGAGCCGCGGCGCAACTTTATCACCAGCAATGCCAAATATGTAAAAAATCTGGACATTTAGGAGGTGCTCGAAATGGAATTGGAATTTAATCATGGAAAAATTCTGCCTACCGTTATGGAAAATGAGATGCAGGATGCTTTTATCGACTATGCCATGAGCGTTATCACCAGTCGGGCGCTGCCTGATGTGCGCGACGGCTTAAAACCGGTACACCGCCGTATTTTATTCTCTATGTATAAAAACGGTATGACGCCGGATAAAAAACATAAAAAATCGGCCCACATTGTCGGGGACGTGCTGGCCAAGTATCATCCTCACGGCGACATCTCTGTGTATGACGCCATGGTGCGTCTGGCGCAGGACTTTAACATTCGCTATCCATTGGTGGACGGGCAGGGGAACTTTGGTTCGGTAGACGGCGACTCCGCCGCTGCCATGCGTTATACCGAAGCAAAAATGACCAAGCTGACTCTGGAAATGCTGGCCGACCTGGAAAAAAACACTGTAGACTTTGGTCCCAACTACGATGAATCTCTGGAAGAACCACTGGTGCTGCCGGCCAGATTTCCAAATCTGCTGGTAAATGGTTCCTCCGGTATTGCTGTTGGTATGGCTACCAATATTCCGCCTCATAACTTGGGCGAAGCCATTGATGGTGTAGTTGCCTTAATTGACAATCGGGATTTAGAAGACAGAGAATTAATGAAATATATCAAAGGGCCTGACTTCCCCGGCGGCGGCATCATTTTGGGCCGCAAAGGCATCGAAGATGCTTATCTGACCGGACGGGGCTCTATTAAAGTACGTTCCAGATGCGAAATTGAACCGATGAACAACGGCAAAAACCGCATTCTGGTAAGCGAAATTCCTTATCAGGTCAACAAAGCGCGGCTGATTGAAAAAATTGCCGAACTGGCCCGCGATAAGAAAATTGACGGCATTACCGATTTGCGTGATGAATCAGACCGCAAAGGGATGCGCATTGTTATCGAACTGCGTCGGGATGTGAATCCGCAGGTTATTTTGAATCAGCTGTACAAAAATACCCAGCTGCAGGATAACTTCGGCGTGATTATGCTGGCCCTTGTCAACGGTATGCCGCAAATTTTAACCTTAAAACAGATGCTCAATCATTATATTGATCATCAGGAACATGTAGTGACTCGCCGCACCAAACATGATTTGGCCAAAGCGGAAGAACGGGCTCACATTATCGAAGGGTTAAAAATTGCAGTTGATAATATTGATGAAGTAGTGCGAATTATCCGTTCTTCTAAAACTGACCCCGAATCCAAACAGCGTTTGCATGAACGATTTGGTTTGAGCGACCGTCAGGCGCAGGCTGTTATCGAAATGCAGCTGCGTCGTTTGACCGGTCTGGCTCGGGAAAAGCTGGAAGAAGAATTGGCTGATTTATTGAAGAAGATTGCTTACTATAAGAGTATTCTGGCTGACGAACACAAATTGCTGGAAATTATCAAAGAAGAATTGCTGTTGGTGAAAGAAAAATATGCAGATGTAAGAAGAAGCCAGATCAGCAGCTACGAAGATAAACTGGAGCTGGAAGACTTAATTGAGGATGAAGATGTGGTTATCACCATCAGCCACACCGGTTATATCAAACGGATGCCGAGCGATACCTACAAAAGTCAGAAACGGGGCGGCCGCGGCATCACAGCCATGACTACCAAAGAGGAAGACTTTGTAGAACAAATCTTCACCACTACCACCCATAACTTCCTGATATTCTTTACCAATAAAGGCAAATGCTATCGCCTGAAGGTATACGAAATTCCAGAAGCAGGGCGGCAGGCCAAAGGTACTGCTATCGTTAATCTGCTGAATGTGACAGGCGACGAAAAAATTACTGCGGTAATTCCTGTTAAGAAATTTGAAGATGAATTGTTCCTGATGGCGGCAACACGCCTGGGTGTTGTGAAAAAGACACCGCTGGTGGAATATGATACCTCCCGTCGGGATGGGATTATTGCCATCAATCTGGAAGACAACGACGAATTGATCGGCGTGCAGCTGACCGACGGCAAACAGGATATCATTCTGGTAACTGCTGGCGGACAGGCTATCCGCTTTACCGAAGAAGAAGCGCGGCCAATGGCGCGGGCTACCAAAGGGGTTCGCGGCATTAAGCTGATGGATGCCGACTATGTAGTCGGCATGGAAGTAGCCCGTGAAGACAGCCAGCTGCTGGTGATTACCGCCAACGGCTACGGCAAACGGACACCATTAGACGAATATCGTCAGCAGTCCAGAGGCGGCAAAGGCGTATTTACCGTTCGTCCAAGTGAACGCAACGGCGAAATCGTAGGCGTGCTGGTTGTGCGGGATGGCGAAGAAATTATGGCCATCTCCAAAGAAGGCATTATCATTCGCATCAAAGTGGATGAAATTTCATCCATGGGACGGACTACCCAGGGCGTAACACTGATGCGGGTATCCGAAGAAGACAAAGTTGTTTCCATGGCTCGTGTAGTAGATCACGAAAACCAGGAAGAAAAATAATCATAAATAGCAATATCCATCAGGCGGCGCAGCAATGCGCCGTCTTTTTGCGCATCTGTCCGCTTCAATGTCGACAACGGCAACAAAACATCTCCCTGGTTCGCGCACATAAGGTTATCCTACTATATGATTATGCAAATACACCAATCAATATTGTGCTAACGCATAAAAATAAGAGAAAACAAAAATTTGTCCCGGTTTCACCACAAAAAAAGCCAAAATGTAACAAAAGTGTAACCACTGCGTGCTATAATAGCACCAGAATAAAAAAGATTCGTTTATTCTATCAGTAATCCCTGAAATACAGTCAGAAAAATTATACTTTTCCATCATACATAAAAAATACTATATCTAGCGGATATGCAGTGTGGCAGACACTACATGTCCGCTTTTTTCATGCAATAAAAAAGTATAAAATTCTGGATGGTATTCAGGAAGAAAATATGAAAAGAAACGAGGAGGAAATTTGTATGCATTTTGCAAAGCAGAGTAAAAACAAAAAGACGATTGCAATACTGCTGGTTATTGCCATGTTGCTGACTATCATGCCAGTTACAGTATTTGCAGAAGGAGAAGAAGGGGCAGTGTTTGGTGCGGAATTGACTTATACGTCTAATACAGAAGACACCACATTGTTTAACTTGCGTGCTGATGTAACATCAGGCAGTCATTTGATTACAACCCCATCTTTATTACAGGTGAAATGGGTGGTGAATGGTACAGAGGAAGGCTTTACAACAGCAGGAATTCAGAATGAGGGCGATACTGCTTTTTATGCACAGAAAGAGTTAACTGTTGCAGGTAACACAACTGTAAAAGCTATATTTGATTATGATGGCACGCAGTTTGAAAGCAATGAAGTCACCATCGAAGCAGAAGCGAAAAGTGTAACCGTCAATAGCACAATGAATCAGGCAGACATTCAGGCAGCGATTGATGCAAATGATGAAATTGTATTTGCAGCTGGAACGTATGAAGACGCAAATTATATCATTCCAGAAGGGCAAACTAAAATAATTAAAACAACTAATTCAGAAATAACTAGAAGTGATGATAAGGTTGTATTGGTACATCCGAACGGTCATGAAAAATCTGGTGCTATTGAATTAAAACCAGGTGCACATTTGGTTATTGATACTGCTAATATAACAATTGAATCTACTGGCAATGGTATTTTTATGGGTTACAATACTACATTAGACATTACAGGTAGTGAGGTACACATTGATAATAGTACGTATGCTGGTATCTATGTTACAGCAAGAACAGATGGTGGCATTGCAAAAGATTATATTAATATTATAGACAGTATCTTTACCGCAGATAAAAATGGACGTGATGGTATCCGAGCTGAAAATGAAGGTAGTGGACAGAACCCATATAGAAATAATATTGATGTTCTTTTCCAAAATAGTAATGTGTCTTTATGTAGTAATACTGGCACGGCATCTGGCGGAGGTGGCAAAGGTTATTGGATGAATTTTTTAGCTGCCAGACAGAGTTCATTTACAATTGATGGTGGTACTGTAAAAATGAATAATAATGCAAGTGATGGCTATTGTTGTTATGGAAGAAATGTTTTTACAGTTAAAAATGGTGCTTACGTTGAAGCAAGTAATAATGGAAGGTTTGGTTTACAAAATCCGCGTGTCTATATAAAAAGTGGGTCTGAATTAAAAGCTAATGAAAATGGATTTAGTAATATAAGCGGTTATGAATTCCAAGTAACAGAAAAAAGTATGGTTACTGCTAATAATGCAAAAAAAGGTGATGGTATTTTTTCTGGTGAAACTAGTAAAACAATGAAAGTTGATGCTGATGGAACTATAGAGAATATTACACATAATATTTTAATCGACGATTCTAGTGTAATAGCGAATGGTAATTATCAGCGTGGTTTGGTAGCTGGTTTTCGTTTCTCAGAAACTAACAATTGGACAATAGAAGATGGTAGTACTAGTATTGTGAATTCTACGGTGGAAACAAGTAATAACGGTTTGGATGGAATCCATTGTGAATATGGTACCTTGATTGATAACTCAAAAGTGACTGCTAACGGTAACAAAAAAACAGCAGATGAATTAACTGGTATTGCTAGCGGTATAGTTTTTGCAAATGGTACTTCTGGTGCAACAGTAGTAACAGAAGGTAATGTCTCTGAAATCAAAAATGGAAGTAACATTGAAACGAATAACAATGATAATGGACTTTCTGTAGTTCATACATTGAAAATAACAGATAGTGTATTATTTAACTTGAATAATAAAATCAATGATATTGCACATAGTGGTGCTAATAGTGATGTTATTGTAGATGGGACAACTGTAGGAGTACTAAAAGATGGGGAGAAAGAAATTTACAGTGCTGATAGTGAACATGGAAGTTATGTCATTTCCGGTTCCCTTCAGGGTATCCATGACAATATGACAGGCACTTACGGTGATGCTTGGAACACTGTAAAAGGTGTAGAAGAAGTTTATGCTGCGCCAATCAATAACGAAGGTACGAAACTGACAAGATTTGATTTACACAACGAGGTAAACAAAGAAGTTGGTTTACAATCCGAACAGGCAAAATGGACAAATAAATCTTTCACCTATTACGATCCAAAAGGTAGTACTGTGAAATATGACTATCAATTCCGGTTTAACAAAGACGGTGAAGATTTAGTAGAAGGTGAATCCGACAACGCTTATGTATGGGCACCTGCATCTGTTCTGCATTATGATGCCACAGAAGGTACAGTAGACACACTGGGCACTGCCGGTAAAATTACAGTAGGTAATTCTGTTACAACTCAGATTGGTGATAATACAGGTTTAAATACTCGCTATACACAGGATGTCACAATTTATGGCAACAGTTTAAATCTGGCAGAAAAAACAATGCCGACAGCAGCTCGTGAAGGCTACGCCTTTGCAGGTTGGTTTGTAGCTGATAATGAAGAAGAAGCTGCGAAATATGCAGAAGCGAATAATTTCACAGAACTGTATAAATTACTGAATACTGAATTTACAGCAGCGTCTAAAGTTGCAACCAATTTGAATGATGTTTCCACAGCGCAAGCTGAAAAAACAATTTATGCAAAATGGACAAAAGGTAAAGTCGACGGTACTATCTTTGAAGATGGTATCAGAAATGATAGCCTGGATGACAATGAATCTAGATTTGAAGGTATCAATGTAAAATTGCTGAAAGATGGTGTACAAGTAGCAACTGCTACAACAGATGCAAATGGTTATTACAAATTTGTTGACGTTGATTTTGGTAACTATACAGTAGAAATTGAATGGCCTGAAAAAGATAATGATGCTATGGACAACATCTGTGCTGTAAGTAACCATGAAATGGGTAATAAATTTACAGCCGGGGTAGATAAGGCATTTGCTGCATCTCAAGCAGTGACAATCAGCAAAGATAATCTGGAAGCTACTTTAAATGCAGGCTTCTACAATACTTCCGGCGGCGGTGGCTGGACACCTACCGACCCGGGTACAGATGAACCGGAAATTGATATTCCGGATCCGGATGTACCGCTGACCGAACCGGAGGTTCCAGAAGAACCAACCATTGATATTGAAGATCCGGATGTGCCGTTGGCAGAAGTTCCCGGTGAAACAGTGGAAATAGAAGAACCGGAAGTTCCATTGGGCGATGCGCCTGCAACCGGCGATAGAAGCGCAGCAATTCCATTTGCAGTGCTGATGCTGATAGCAGCAGCCGGTCTGGCAATTACACGCAAACGGTTCAACTAAATGTAACTATCATAACTGAATAAACCTATGCTCCGGCAGGATAAAATGGATAACAACATTTGGACTGCTCATACAGCATACTGTAATGGCTCTGTATCATTGTGGTACAGGGCCATTATTTTTAGCCTAAAAACACACCCCACTACTCCACTATCCCAAGCGCAGAAGATTTTTTTCTAGCGTCCGTCACTCCTCTAAAAATGAGAGATCCCAATCCGTCGCCCCAATAAACTTTCCACCCATACCATTACTTTGCGGGCGTGTATTCTGCTGCTGCCAATTCCAGCTGACTTTCCCCGTCTGCGCTTCCTGTTGGCGCAGTTTTTCACCGCTGACATTGCCGCCCATTCTCAGCTTATGGAAACCCTTCCAACGCCGATCCAATGACTGCTTAACAATGGCTGCCATCACCTTGATTTCTCCATTGCCCAGCATTACCAGTTTTTCCAGCAAAGTATCCAATCCCCAGCTGCCCAATGTCCAGCCGTTTTCCTGCCGCATGGCAATCCAGCTTTCCAGCTTGCCCCGCAGATCCAGACTGTTGTACTTCTCTGTAAACTGGGCCAATCGGCTTCGATAACTGCCGTTCAGCAATACATCGCCGCTGGTATAATGAGCAGGCATAGCCTTACGGAATGTGCTTTGTCTGCCGGTTTTTCCGTTGGAGTTAGTATTACTTGCCGCATTATTCTGCTCAGTAGTAGACCAACCGTAAGTATCATCAGTCATCTGTCCAACGGCAGACCAGTCCTGTACAGATTCACTTACCAATACTCTATCCATGTTTGGTTTTGCCGTTCTATCCGGCAGCTCCATCTGATAAGCCGGTTCTGCCAATGGTTCGGACATCACCTTGCGCCCTGTTTCATCCAACGGTTTGCCATGGTTTTCTTCCCAGCGGGCCAGCAGGATGTCCAAATCAATCCATGCCAGCTTTAGGGTATAGGCAATATTCTGCTGCTCGTCCTGCTCAATAACCAGCAAGCCGTTGTTAATCAAGCTTTGTCTGGCTCCCTGCAAACCACTGCGGGTCACCTGCAGCAACGCCTGCAAAACGGAGGTGGACAGCTGCATTTT
>CALXUG010000049.1 GCA_944391625.1 uncultured Clostridia bacterium | reverse complement strand
GTCTTAGCGGTTCTCGCTGACGACTTTGCTATAATAACACCTTCTACTACCTCTTGTCAACTCTTTTTTTCTTTTTTTCTCGCTTTTTTTCTGAAATTGTTCAATTCCCCTAAAAATCCTCTTTGTACGGTATTATAATACCGAAATAACAAGAATGACTGACAGTAACTTTCACACTTTAACTTTGTTGCTGTCAGTCATTCTTATGTGTTCTTACCGATTCTTACGTTCTTACTAATTCTTATAAAACAAACCCAGACGTTCTGTAATTGCAGTTAATGCTGCTAACAAACTTACTGCAATTCCCACCAGAATAAAATGATTTCGTACATCTTTCTTTTTTTGGGCAATATATACTTGCCTGATTTCTTTCATATGCACCGCTCCTTTTATCCTATTTATATTAATATCCTCTGGATCGTTCTTTCATGGCCTTGTCAATTTCCCGCTTGGCACTCTTTTCAGCAGCAGCCTCTCGTTTATCGTATAATTTTTTCCCTTTTGCTAACGCCAATTCTATTTTTATCTTATCTTTTTTAAAATACGCTTTTAATGGAACCAATGTCAGCCCCTGCTCTTTGGATTTCCCCAATAAACGCATAATTTCTTTTTTGTGCATCAGCAATTTTCTTGGACGCATAGGTTCTACATTAAAAATATTCCCATGTTCATACGGACTGATATGCATACCATACAAAAACAATTCTCCATGTTCAATCACAGCAAAACTATCTTTTAAATTAGCTCTGCCGGCACGCATAGATTTTACTTCCGTGCCTTTCAATTCAATACCCGCTTCAAAACATTCTTCAATTGTATAATCATGCCGCGCTTTTCTATTTTCTGCAATCACTTTCATCTGTATTCACCACCTCAAAGTCAATCTGCCGATTTTCCAAGCTAACTCTGGTCAAACGGACCTTCACCATCTGGCCTAACCGATAAATTTTTCTGCTATGCTCTCCCAGCAACGAAAAACTTTCTGCGCGGAACTGATAAAAATCATCCACCAATGTGGATATGTGTACCAAACCCTCTATCGAATTTTCCAACTGCACGAATAAACCAAAGTTTGTTACGCCGCTTATTTTAGCCACAAAAACTTCTCCCACATAGGGCTGCATAAATTCAACCTTTTTCAAATCAACGCTTTCCCGCTCTGCTTCTTCTGCAATTTTTTCTTTTTGTGATGATTGCTCCGCATACTTTTCCATCTTTTGAGCAAGAACAGCAGCGCGCTGCTCATCCAACCGATTTCCACTGCGTAATAATTCCTTAATCACCCTATGAATTGCCAAATCAGGATACCGCCGAATCGGTGATGTAAAATGAGAATAGTATTGGGCAGATAATCCAAAATGGCCCAAAGCCTCTGTATCATAGCGAGCATGCTGCATAGAACGCAGCAGCACCGTATTTACAATTTGTTCTTCCGGTTTTCCGGCTACTTCTGCCACAATGCTTTGATATGCTTTGGGATGAATGCTGTTTCCAGCACCCTTAATGTTATAACCCAGTGCCTGCAAAAATTTATTTACTTCCATTACATCTTCTGTTTTTGGCTCTTCATGAACTCGATACAAAAACGGAACTTCCATCCAGAAATAATGTTCCGCAACCGTTTCATTGGCGCACAACATAAACTCTTCTATAATTTTATCTGCAATTCCAGTTTCACGCCATTCAATCCGTACCGGCCGTCCCTTTTTATCCAGAACCACCTTGCTTTCCGGCGCATGAAATTCAATTGCCCCCCGCCGCATCCGTTTTCGTTCCAAAATTTCCTGCAGCGCTCTCATTTCCTCCAGCATAGGCAGTAAAACTGCATACTGCTCACATAATGCAGCATCGTTTTCTACCAAAATCTTTGTAACCTTTTTATAGGTCATACGAAAATCTACATGAATCACCGACTCAAAGATTTCATGATTTATCACAATTCCCTTATCATCTATTTCCATCATACAGGTCATGGCCAATCGGTCTTCCCCTGCATTCAAACTGCACACCCCGTTAGATAACTTAGGCGGCAGCATGGGAATCACTCTGTCTACCAAATAAATACTTGTAGCTCTTTCCAGTGCTTCTTCATCCAGCACACTGTCTTCTGTTACATAATGGCCCACATCTGCAATATGCACACCCAACAAATAATTCCCATTCTCTAATCGCTGCACCGACACTGCATCGTCCAAATCTTTTGCATCATCGCCGTCAATGGTTATCATCTGCATATCTCGCAGATCACGACGCTTCTTCCGCTCAGCAGCCGAGATATTTTCAGGAATCGCCTGCGCGCTTTCCATAACCTCCACAGGAAATCCCTGCGGCAGGTCATGACCAAAGATAATAGAAAGAATATCCACACCCGGCGCATCTTTAGCACCAATGATTTGTGTAATTTTCCCTTCTGCACTGCGGGTTTTCTCCGGCCAGCTAATAATTTCTACCAACACTTTCATGCCGGTTCGGGCGCCGTTAAAATTGTCTTTGGCAATAAAAATATCACTGCCAAAACGTTTATCATCCGGTACAACAAATCCAAAATGACGACTGCTTTCAAACGTACCCACTACTTGCTGCACTTTACGCTGCAAAATCCGAATTACTTCTCCCTCTGCACGCAATTTTGTCATGGTACGGCTATCAAAACCAGCTGGTCGTTTCAATCTTACGATAACTTTATCTCCATTTAACGCTCCGTTTAACTCAGAAGAATGAATATACACATCATCCATATCACTATTTTCAACCGATAAAAAACCAAATCCCTTTGGATGACGGTTGATTACGCCAATCAATAAATTGAACTGCGATGGCAAGCCGTATTTCTTTTTGCGGCTTAATACCAAAATGCCTTCTTCTTCTAATTGCTGCAATAGAACCTTTAGCTGCACCAATTCTTCCACAGTATCAAGCTGCAGCTGTTCGGCCAGCTCTGCTTCGCTCAAAGGACGCACTGCCTCAGTTTCTATGTATGACACAATTGTTTGTTTATCTATCATTAAAATTCACCTCCAAAAAATATTTTCTACCAAGAATCACTATGTTATACAGCCTCTGTGACTGTTTAAATCCATCCGGGCAATATACTCTGTTTCATAATACCGTTTTCACTGACAAATTGCAATAGTCAGGAACGGCTTCTTTTTAATCAAAATTTCTGTATAATGGCATCTGCCGCTGTCACGAAAATATCGTTCTAAAAATTTATCAAGACCAAACTAAAAAAGCTGCAATATGTATTGCCCAATTGATCGACAACACATACTACAGCTTTTTTATCAATTTTTTACTTTCCGCCTACCATTTCGGCATTTTCGTCCCAACCTGGCAGCAGAATTGTAAAAGTACTCCCCTGGTTCAGTACACTATCTACTTTGATCCAGCCACCATGGGCTTCTACCAACGCTTTGGTAATTGCCAAGCCTAATCCACTGCCGCCGCTTTCCCTGTCACGGGAGCGGTCAGTACGGTAAAAACGGTCAAAAATTTTATCTACATCCTCCGGCGCAATTCCCATGCCAGTATCCTGCACGGAAAACAAAAAGTCCTTCCCTTGCTGTTTGGCGCAAATGGTTATGGTGCCGCCTTCCGAGGTGTAACGAAACGCATTATTTACCAGGTTCAATATAATTTGTTTCAGTCGTTTCGGATCTGCATAACAATATTCTAATGCATCGTCAATCTGTACATGCAAATCCATATTACGGCTTTCTGCTTCTGCATCTAACAGCACTGCAAAATCAGAAAAATACATTTTAAAATTTATCAATGTCTTGTCCAGCATAGCATGGCCGGCTTCCAGTTTGCTTAAATCCTGCAACTCGCCTACCAGACCTTTTAAGCGAATCACTTCATCGTAAAGAATCATCATATCTGCCATATTTAAATCTTTATTTTGATCCAACGAAAACTCCAGCTTACTGGCCAATACGGTCAATGGTGTGCGCAGCTCATGGCTGATATCCGCAATCATTTGTTTTTGCAAATCGCTGCTCTTTTCCAGTTCCTGCGCCATAATATTAAACGAACGGGCCAGTTCACCAATTTCGTCGGTGCCATATATAGGCAACGGTTCATTAAAGTTCCCCTTGGCCATGCGTTTTGTAGCCGATGTCAATTCTCGCAGCGGATGAGCAATTCCCACAGAAAGCCCCATCCCGATTATGATGGCAAACAAACTGGTAAAGAATACCCCCTTGCCTACAGCACTGATTGCAGATTTTACAAAATCCTGCTCCATAGCTGCAAACGTATCACTAAATAAAGCAGCCGGATATAAAATACCAATTACTTTGTCATCCAGCAGCAAAATATAACCCCTGCTAAAAATTTCCTGCGGCACCTGGCGGCCAATATAACTGTTGTCATAGTGATATAAAATCCTTCCATTTAAATCACTAAGGACCACACCCGCCTGCTGCAAATCAAAACTTCGTCCCAAAGCCTCTATGCCGTTCCAGCTATTGCCGTTGTAACTATAAAAGGTAACAAAAATTTGTCCCCATTCGTTCAACATTACTTCATAGGCATCATACAAATATTCATCAAAGGCATCACTGATATTTTCAATACAAAGAATGCCAATCAGAATACCGGTCATCAGCACAATGGCAATTAAAACAATGCTGATTTTACTGGTCAGTCTCATAATGATCACCAAATTTATAGCCTAATCCGTACACGGTCAGGATATATACTGGTTTTTGCGGATTGGGCTCAATTTTTTTACGCAAATTGCTGACGTGGGTATCAATTGCCCGTTCATAACCGGCATAACTCTCTCCCAACGTAGCGTTCAATAACTGCAAACGACTATACGGACGCCCAATATTTTGACACAATGTAATCAGAATAGCATACTCCGATGGTGTCAAATCAATAATCTTCCCTTGTTGTTTTACCTCTCTGCGTCCTAAATCCACTTCTAATGTGCCAAAACTGAGAACCTCATCGGCAGTCCCTTTTGCAGAACCAGATTTTGTGCGGCGCAGCACCGCTTTAATACGGGCTTTTAATTCCCGCAGACTAAACGGTTTGGTAATATAGTCATCCGCACCCAATTCCAACCCTAATAACTTATCAATTTCTTCATCCCGCGCTGTTACCATAATAATCGGGACATCTGAATTACGGCGGATATACTTGCACACTTCCAAGCCGTCTACCTTGGGCAGCATCAAATCCAAAATAACCAAGTCAACCTTTTTTTCTTCAAACAAAGCAATGGCTTCTTCACCATCTTTTGCCAGCACTGTTTCAAAATCTTCCGCCTGCAAAAATTCAGCCATATTGGCTCGAATATTGGTTTCATCTTCTACAATTAAAATGCTGTCTTTCATGGAGTTATTTCCTCCTCTCCAACTGTTGGGGACTGCTCAGCTACAGGACGCCAATAAGCAGTCAACGAATCACTATGCGCTGCAAAGTATTCTTCCCGCTGATTTAAATACAAATTGTAATAGCTGCTCCAGGCAGGATCTGTGCTATCCGCAAATACAACGCTGTTTGATAATAACGTTTGCGCCGGATCTTTATCAACCTGCTGGGCAAACGATGCTGTGATTGCTTCCGCAAAACTTTGCTGAATCCAGCCTTGCTGCTCCTCTGTCAGAGTATCCCACCAGCTGCGCAAAGTAACCACAGGCTGCAAACTGTAAACAGCCCGCAAATCATATACCCGACTTTCTCCCAGTGCTTTGGTCTGCCCTTTTTGTTTCAGTTCTCCATAAGATAACCACTGCAACTGGCCATCATCTAATAAATACTGATAACCATCCGGCGCAAAACCGATTCCATAATACTCCGCAGGCAATGTCTGCAATGCTTTTTTACCTGCATCACCGCTGATATAATTCTCCACTGTCTGTAAAGAAGTAAATAAATACGGCTGTTGATATAATTCATAAGCCGGCTGCAGCCTTATCATTTCAGCTGGTTCCAGACAAGCCATCTCCAAGCTGCCAAGTTTTATATAGTCTACAAAGCTGTATGCCTGACTCCACTCACCAGAACTATACAAATTTACCACTATAGTATTTTGAGATTTTTCCTGAAGAATGCGGGCAAAATCCTCCAACTGCTGATATCCGATACTATCCTTCCGATAATCAGTAGCAAGCCGAATTGCCACCTTTTGTTCACTGGCAGCAGCTTGCGGCGCGGGAGCACCGCCGCAGCCCGCCAACAACAAAACTATCAGCAGTGCCAGCAGTCCTATAAAAAAAGCATGTTTTTTCACAATACGCTACACATCCATTCATCGTTTCGGATATAAATCGAACTCCACCCAATCATCTCTTTATAACAGCCTCTTCAATTACTGATTTTCTCTGTAACTTACTTTTGTTTCTTCTTGCCGGCTTTACCGGAAGTCACACTATATTTTTCCAACAAAGCATGCTTCATATCCCACAGTTTTTTTGATAAATCCACATAATACTTATGAGGATGCTCAAACCGCAGCACTTCATCCCACAAAGTACCGATCTGTTCTTTACAAAATTGCTGAATTTCCTGCAAATCAGGCGATTCATACACACAATTTCCCTGCACAAAAATAGGCACCTGCAGAGGCTTCGCCACAAAATTCTTAATCGTCTTCCGCTTCCATGTATATTCGGGATGGAAAATTTCATAAGGCTTGCTATCATCAATAACCTCATCATGCAAGGTAATCACATCTGCAATGGCTTTTCCAGTGGCGCGTTCATATAAACGCCACGGTGTCTTAAACCCCGGATTGGTGATTTTTTCAACATTTTCGCTGACTTTGATTTTAGGAATCATTTCCCCATCCTTTTCCACAGCAGCCAGCTTATACACACCACCAAATACCGGATCTGATTTAGCCGTTACCAAACGTTCCCCAACGCCAAACGAATCTACCTGACCACCCTGGCCTAAAATATCACGAATAATATACTCATCTAAAGAATTGGAGGCTACAATACCGCAATCTTCAAATCCGGCTTCGTCCAACATAACGCGGACTTTTTTGGACAAGTAGGCAATATCACCACTGTCAATGCGCACCCCTTTAGGCCGAAATCCACGCGGTACAATTTCCTCCTGAAAAACCTTGATTGCATTTGGCACACCAGATTGCAGTACATTATAAGTATCCACCAACAATGTACAATTATCCGGATAGGTAATGGCATAATTGCGGAACGCCTCTTCCTCGCTGGGAAACATTTGCACCCAACTATGCGCCATAGTACCCAAAGCCGGAATATGCATGTCCCTATCTACAATCGTGCAGGCAGTTCCCACACATCCGCCAATATAAGCGGCTCTGGCACCCATAATCGCCCCGTCCGCACCCTGCGCACGACGAGAACCAAATTCCATAACCGCACGGCCGTCAGCAGCACGAACAATACGATTGGCTTTTGTGGCAATTAAACATTGATGGCTGATCGTCAGCAACACCATAGTTTCTATAAATTGCGCCTGCAATGCAGGACCCCGCACAGTCATCAGCGGTTCGCCCGGAAAAACAGGCATCCCTTCCGGAATAGCCCACACATCGCAGCAAAATTGAAACTGTTCCAGATACTCCAAAAACCCCTCGCTAAAACACTGCTTTCCTCGCAAATAAGAAATATCTTCTTTCGTAAAATGCAAATTTTTCAGATATTCAATAACCTGTTCCAGCCCGGCCATAATGGCGAATCCGCCTTCATCAGGAATTTTTCTGAAAAACACATCGTAATATGCGATTTGATCTGCCACCCCATGCTCCAAATACCCGTTTGCCATCGTAATCTCATAAAAATCGGCCAGCAAAGTCAAATTCATTTTATTATCCATTGGGTTGTCCCCCTCCTTAGCTCCACAGGTCTACAACACCTTCCTGCAGAGATGTTTCCAACCAATAAGGATTAAACACATATAACTGGGACGGACGATGCCCGCCCTTGGTTACATATTGCTCCGTTTCCAACACCTTATCTGCAATACTCCGTCGGAAACTGGCTCTGGAAACTTTTTTATCAATAATTGCTTCATATACATGCTGCAGCTCAGTCAAAGTAAAAAACTCCGGCACCAGTTTAAATAATAAATCTGTATACTTTATTTTGTGTCTGAATTTTTCCAAACCATGTTCAATAATTTTGGCATGGTCAAAAGCCAGGCCATCATTTTCGACGATTTCACGCTGAATAGCCACTGTAGACCCTTTAAACCAACGGCTTACCCGAATCAATGCACTCAGCTCAGTATCTCCATGCTTAAGCTGCAGACGAATATTCCAAACATATTCCAGCTGACCGTCAATTTCGTGGGTTTCTACATTTTCAATGCGGCTGGTCAAATCAAACCAACATGCCTGGCTGGCATCATCGCCAGCCTTTAATTTTTTGTTGTTTTCATTTACAATCGCCATATAAGAAGTGCTGATAATGCGGGTTCTAGGATCCCGGTCCACCTCGCCCCAGGTATATAGCTGCCCCAAATAATCAGGCTGCAATCCGGTTTCTTCATAAAGCTCCCGCGCAGCGCCATGACGCAGCGATTCATCAATTTCTACAAAACCGCCGGGCAGCGCCCAGCAATCTTTAAAAGGATGGTTTTTCCGCCGAATCAGCAAAAGCTGCAGATGACTTTTTGGTAACTGACGATATGTCTCCCGCCGCCCCTTACCAATGCTGAACACCACAATATCTGCGGAAACTGACGGTTTTTCATAGGCAGATGCATCATAGGTTTTTAAAAATTCTGCTTCTGTCTGTGTCACGCTACACCCTCCTTTCAGATTTTATACAAAAGCTTTTTCTGGATCTCCATCCGGAATAATATTCCAGCCATCATAAATCCCTTCATATTTTTCTACAAATTCATATAGAGAATAAGTCACTTCCAGCATAGTTTCCATGGTCATATTATGTTTAATTAATACACGCAAACCAAAGTTATATTCCGGAATCCGTTCATCAAAGAAATTATCATCCAAAATTTCACAGCCATTATCCCGCAGACGAACAGATGCCTGCTTGCGGGAAGCGCCGTTATTAAAGTAGAACCAATGGGTTACTTCACGCACCTGTGTCAGATCTTCGCCATTTTCTTCCATCAGTTTTATCATACGACGATTTTTCATAATCTGCATATCTAACAAACTTGGATATACTACATTAAAATAAAAATTCCATGGTGCATCCTTTTCCAACAGATAGTTAAACTCATAATCGGAAAACTCAGACGCCATTTTCCCTACCAAACCAGCCAGATAGGTATCATCCTCTGCGTAAAAATACAACATGCGGGTTCCGCCGGTAGTAATGCTGGCTACATGTTTTGCATGGGCTTCATCACGATAAACAGATGCAACGCGGTCTTCAATTTCAAATAAACGCGGCTGTTCTTCTATCGTATAGAATCCATCTGCAGTTGGATTTTTAATTGCAATCTGAATGCCAAACAAATTATTGTATGATAAAACAGGGGCAATTTTAGCCACTTCCAGGTCAATCATCACCAAAGCCTTCTCGTCATCCAGATAGGTTACATAGGTATCCCAATCCTCTGCCATTTTATTAATTTCCGGCAGTTCTTCTTCCTCCAGCCCGGTTGTGAACTCAATAAAATCTTTTTCTTCCATGATGCACAATCGCTCCTTTAATTAAGGTTAATATATCTCCTTATTATATCCTATCTTTTTATTTTTGTCATGCTTTGTGCTTTTTTTCTATAAAGAAAACCACAAAACCTTCCTGCTGACAATTGATTCATGCAGTTTTTCTTTCATTCTTTCATTTCATTATTCATTTTTTGCTGTTCATTTTTCATACCGCTCTTTTTCACAATCAACATTATACTTCATGAATATAGTAACCACAATCATGTTACAAAAAAGCGGCTCCCATCTATCACAACACAGCTTGCAAAAGTCAAATCTAAAAATTCAGCTTTTACCAGTCAGTCATAAAAACAGAAACCGCTTTCTATATGATTTTCACAGACTTCCGGCAATGACTATTTTACCGGACCATAAACCTCAATTCTATGGATTATTTCTTACTTTTAATTGTTACGCATTGCCTCAATCGGACTTAATTTTACTGCGCGGTTCGCCGGATAAACACCCGCCAGCAAGCCAATTAAAATAGAGAACAAAATAGCAAATACCGCCAGCCACCATGGGATATAAGAAATACTCAACGCTTCCCCGGTGCCCATATAGTCGCCCATAAAATCACCGGATAACTGATTGATTAAAAAGGATAGCCCATAGCTGAAAACTAGGCCCAGCAGTCCACCAAAGAAACCAATCATACTGGCCTCTGTTAAAAACATCAGACGAATATCAGAAAACGTAGCGCCAATTACCTTCATAATGGCAATTTCCTTTGTACGTTCATAGATAGACATTACCATTGTATTAATAATGCCAATAGCCGCTACCAGCAGCGTAATACCGCCAATGCCGCCCAATACCATCTGAATCACTTTAGACTGATCTTCAATCCCTTCTAAACTTTCAGCCACCGAATAAGCATTATAGCCAGAATCCTTTAAAGTCTGACAAATGGTTTTGGTATAAGAAACATCTTCTGTTACAATGGTAATCTGATTATACTCATCCCTGTTTTTCTGCTTCTTTTCCTCACTGGTCAGCATAAGTTTTTGCAGTTTCTGCACGGTTTCCAACGGTGCATATGCAGAATAGCTGTCATTGCTGTTGCCCTGCGGCAAAATACCCACTACCTGAAACGTCACCTTTTTACTTTTCTCCGTTTCATAATTCATAAACTCAGCAACAATCTTTTTATCCATTAACGCCAACGTTTTTTCATATATTCTGGCCTGATATTCCTCCCAGGTTTCATCTTCCCCGGTGTAATAGCTTGATTCACCGTTAGGGTCTTGAAACCCATCACCAATCATACCGCCCAGAACCAGCATATTTTTATCCGTAGCCTGCAGCAGCCGCCCTTTTTCCACCGACATACCCTTTGTTTCCATAGCAGCCGGCTCAATGCCATACACCTGCAGCCATCCTTGCAGCTTTCCGCAGCTGGCCGAATTGGCCGATATCTGCACCATAGGAATGACAGCCGTTACCCCTTCCATTTGCTGAAACGAGGCTATCGCATCATCGTTCAGCACAATGGTTTTCTCCTGCTTTTCGTCAAAGGAATAACTCTGGTTTACCGTAATCTCATTCAGGCGCCCCCACTGTTCAATCATCTTTTGCTGGGACTGCTGCATACCCAGCCCCAACGATACCATAACTACAATGGAGGTAGTCCCAATCAGCACACCAAGCATGGTCAAAAACGTCCGTCCCTTTCGGCGCATCAGGTTTTTAGCTGCCATCGTAACGATATCTGATTTAACCATCGATTAGCTCCTCTTCAGCTTTTGCTTTTCTCTTGATTCGAATCAGCACAATTGCCTGAACCAAAATAACTACGCCCAACACAATCGGCAGCCAATATTGTTTTAATTTATCCAGCAAACCCGGCTCCGGCATAGGCTCCATAGGCACCTCCATCTGACTGTAATCAATGGCTGCGCCAATCTCGCTGCTAAATGGAATCTCCATAGATACACTCTGATTATCCGCATCAATATAACTCATTTGAACAACGCCTGATAAGGTGCCCTCCACTTCCGGAATGATGGTGGCGGTGTATTCATTACTCTCTCCGGCGTTAAATGTACCCAGATAGAAAACATTTTCCTCTTTACCGGGGATTTCCCCTTCCATACGAACTTTAAAATTGGTCAGGTTCACTTTCCCCACGTTTACAAATTCCATGCTGATATTCATTGGTTCGCCCACATTACCGGCAGTAGGAATATTGCTGCTGATTACTTCAATTTTACTTTCCTGGGTAACAGGAATATTTACATTATCACTGCTCTCATATTTGGTGCCGTCAGTAGATTCATACTTAATATTGACCGGCACGATATAGGTTTTGGCAGTGGCATTAGGGTCTACATACATGCTGATCATTTTTTGCGCAGTTTCTTTTCCTTCAATGCGGTCAATATAGAACGTATTACTGCTGTCTACCGGCGAAAATACCGTACCGCTGGAAACAGTTCCCCCGGTGGAAGACGTTTCTGTCGGCACATCCAGCTGAATAGAAACATTATTGACCGGCAAGCTGTTGGTATTTTCTACAAACAAATTCAATGTTACATAGTTACCGGCCAACACCTTACTCGGTTCCACATTATAGCGCTGAATGATTACCTTCGGCTCCTTACCGCCGGTATTTTCCTGCAGCGGCAGCGGCATGTTCAGCAAAATCTCCTGCGGTTTTTCCAAACCATTGTAATCAATGGTCAGCTTCATCTCATTATTTTTACGGTCTTTATTCAATTCTAATTGGTACTCTAAAGTAACCTTTTGCTGTCCCTTAATGTTATACAGCTGCTTGGTGCTGGTTAAATCACGTACTGTAATATTCTTTTCACCGCTGCTGTTTTCACCGCCGTTGTTAATATAAGTACCTTCCAATGTAGCAACTACATTATTTGCCTTACTGTCACTAACATTTTTTAACGTGATTGTAGCGGTGGTTTCCTTGGTATCATTGGTAACCGCCGGACTAAATGTAACACCCTCTACAACAAAAGATGGTTCCGATAACGCATATACTACCTCCAGATCAAAACTTTGAGTTGCATTATATCGTTTATCGTCACCCATTTGCCAGTTAGAGCTGGCAATGGTGCAATTGATGCGATATTTAGAACCTTCCGGCAATTCCTTTGTTTCAGGTTTTACCTTCATTTTAATTGTAAATGTCTTGGTTTCCCCGCCTTTTACCTCGGTCAGCATCGTATCATATACGCCATCTTCCGTACCGCCGACAACACTAAAATGGCTCAGTGTTTTCTTATCACTTTCTTCGGTAAAACGAAATTCCGGGAACATCCCCGAACCAGTCCCCATATTTTTTACTGTAATATCAACTTCAAACTCCTGTCCCACCAGAGCCTGCTCAGGCACACTGATATCTACAAAAGACCACAGCGGATCAGTACCTGTGTTAAAAATATTATTTGCTTTTGCATTTTTTACAGAGCCGGAGCTTTCTCCATTGCCGCTTTGTGTTGTATCAGCCAATACAGCTCCCACAGGCATCATGCTCATACACAATACCATTATCACCAAAAATATCGCCAATCGCTTCTTCATATTACGCCATTTCCCCCTCTGTCTGAACCTTTAGCTTGTTTATATTTTCTGCAATTTCCTCTATACTGGTAATCTTGCCATCCAGCATATGCACAATACGCCCCGCATACATGGCAACCTCCATATCATGGCTTACCATAATCAGCGTTTTTCCCTCTTCGCGTACAATTTCCTGCATAAACTCCAATATTTCCATGGTTGTTTTACTATCCAAATTCCCCGTAGGCTCATCAGCAAAAATAATTTTAGGGTTGCTCACCAACGATCGGGCAATGCTCACCCTCTGCTGCTGACCGCCGCTCATTTGGCTGGGTTTATTATGAAGCCGTTTTCCCAATCCCAATTTCACTAAAATATCCTTGCTGCGCTTTATACGTGCCTTTTTACTGACACCCTGAATGGTAAGCGGCAGCATCACATTTTCCAAAGCCGTCAAAGCCGGAATCAGATTATACTGCTGAAAAATAAATCCCATCTCTTTGGCACGAAACCGCGACATGTTTTTTTCACTTACCTTGTTAATTTTCACACCATTCACAATTACATCGCCTTTGGTAGGCCGTTCCAGCCCCGACAGCATATTCAGCAGAGTGGATTTCCCACAGCCCGATGTACCCAGAATGGCCACAAACTCTCCCCGCTCGATAGACAGATTAATTCCGTCCAGCGCTGTAATAATTTCCGAACCAATCCTATATTTTTTTACAACATCCCTGGCTTCAATCAGCGCCAAATACTCTCCCCCCATTTCTGTCTTATTCATTGCTTTTTTGTGATTCTTTTTTACAAATCCTTCACAACTGTATTATAAATAATAGTACACATTGCTACACTTATAGTAAATGCTTTTGCACAGCTTGTCAATTACCTATTTCACAGAAACAAACTATATCATAAATATCTTGTTTATCCCCCTATTTTACAAAAAATCTCCTCAATAAATATTAGACTATTTCGGACAGGAAAAAGTTTCTTTTTGCATAAAAATTCTTCTCTATACAAAAGCCATTATACACTTTTTGAATAAATATACTTTTTGCAGTGGACAGCATCAAATAGTTTCGCCATTCCCACTTACACAAAAAATCAGAATAATTTCTCTACTTTGCTTTATTTATGAGAAAAAAATAGCCAACATTGTTCCAATTCATATAAATTTATTGAAATTTTTCAGAAGTATTCAAAACTCATGAGTTTTGAATATATCCACGCTAGACGGACATTTCATGCAATGGCGCAAAATCGGTTTTCCGACGCCTGGCGAGGCGAAAAACTGACCAAGAAATATCCTAGGAGGGAAATAAATTGAAAAACAAAAAATTATTTGCGATTCTGACATTACTGTGCTTCATGATGACTTTAATGCCAGTTGCTGCTTTCGCTGCAGATGCAGGTACATTGACAGTGGAACAGGATCCACAAACTGGTGTTGTTACAATGACCTATAGCAAAGCGGAAGCTGTAAGATTGTATTCTTTTGAAAACAATGCCTGGGCAAACACTGGTATTGACTTTGTTGTGAATGCTGAAAAAGGAATTGCTACTGCTACATTTACACCTGGTACAAATGTACTGAATGCACATGTATATGGCGTGAAAGTAACAGATATTTCTAAATTTGAAAGTGCTGAAGCTACTGGAGAAGTTACTCCAGAAATGGCAAAGGTTTATGCTAATGCTAGTGCAACTCCAAGCACTGAAGTGGATGCTTCTACATCTGCTTTCACTGCTAACAATGGCGATGACACTTATCGTTTAGATGCTGTTGATGGCAGCGAAACTGACGAATATGTTGCTTTCACCTTAACCCTGAGAGATGTACGTAAAGATGCAGCTAAAGCTGCAGCAGGTACTCTGTATATTTGGGCTAAAGATTCCAAAGGCAACTTGGTTTCTGGTGTAGATGGAATCACTGGCTTTGATGCATCTGGCATTAAAAATGTTTGGGTAAACAGCGTAGAATCAGGCAACAATGATCCTGTTAATGTAACATTTGCACGTGAAGGTGAATATACTTTCTATGCTGGTATCGGTGCTGCAAATGCTAACAGCCTGAGCGATATTACCCCATTTAAAATGGTTGAACCTAATACTATCAAAGTTAATGTTCCAGCTGTAAATCCAGAAGAATATAACGCTGCTCTGGACAACTTTGGTCCAAAAGAAGTAGATAGCGTATTAGGAACAATCGCTATCACTCCTAACAATGTTATGAGTGATAAACACACTGTTACCTTTACAAGAGAAGGTAAAACATTATCTGCTGGCAAAACTGTTTCCATCGAAACAAATAGCGGTTCTGTTGAAACAAACAAAACAACTGCTACAACAAATGGTTTAGGCCAGATTGATTTCAAAGTTGCTGGTTCTGTAGAAGGCGACTATGAAATTACTGTAGAAGTTGATGGTGTTTCCTGGACAATTAAAGTACAGGTTGGTAACACCTCTGCTGCTTATATTGAAACAGCAAAAGAACCAACAGCTCCACAGGCTCTGTTTGGTACAATGAAATATGACAAAATTGGTTTCACCATCACTGACATCAATGGCAATACTGTAAAAGCTGCAGATGAAGGTATGGATGGTATTGTTGCACGTGATGGTAAATTCATCGTTCTGACTGAAAAACCAGCAGGTTCCAACCTGGCATCTGAAGATTTATTCTTAGACTATGATGAAGTTGACCAAATGTGGTATCTGCAGGGCATTGATAAAGATGCAGAAGGTACTTACACTGCAAAAGTAATTCTGGACAACGGTGCTTATGCAACCGCTACATGGGAAGTTAAAAAATTCGGTACTCCAGTAGAATTAAGAATCGGTTCTGCAACAAAAACTGTTGAACTGGGTGGTAAAATCACTCTGTCCTTAGATTACGTTGACGCTAATGGCGTCGAAAAAGATGCTAACGATGCTGACTTAGCTGCTTCTGGCTATGCAGTTGAAAACGTAGCAAAAGCTGCTAAAAAAGCTTACACAGTAACTGTAAAAACAGATGAAAAATATGTTGGATCCAAAATCAATGTAACTGCTGTATCTCAGAAATACGATTTAGTAGGTGCTGTTGAACTGACAGTTGCTGAAGGCGCTTCCGAAATCAAATTTGCTGACAAAACAGCTGAAGTAAACGTAAACAACAAAATTACTTGGAATGTAGTTGATGCTCAGGGTAACAAAGTTGCTTTGGGTGACCAGGCTGCTAAAGCTGAGATCAAATATGTAGTTCTGGACAAACCAGAAGGTGCTAAAGTTTCCACCAATGATGTTACAATCCAGAAAGACCTGAGAAACAAAGGTGAAGGTAAACTGGCTCTGACATCCAACAAAGTTGGTAATGTAACTGTTCAGGTTGTTCTGAAAGCTACCTACAATCCTACAACAGTAGGCGAAAAAGTACAGGTTAAATACTACACCGGTACTCAGATCTTTGCTGTAGGCAATGGCTCTGTAGGTGATGTAGTAGTTATGTCCATCGGTTCCAGCGAAATCATCGTAAATGATGCAAAAGCTACTATCGATGCTGCTCCAATGATTCAGAATGACCGTACCTATGTACCATTCCGTGCATTGGCTGAAGCTTTCGGCGCTGAAGTTGCTTACGATGAAGCTACTCAGGCTGTAACTGCTGAACTGAACGGTGTAAAAGTTGTTATGACTATTGGTTCCGCTACCTACACTGTAAACGACGCTGAAAAAACTATGGACGTTGCTCCATTCATCAATGGCAGCCGTACTATGGTTCCAGTTCGTTTCGTAGCTGAAGCTTTCGGCATCAAAGTTATCCCAACTTATGATGAAAACGGTGCTACCGCTGACATCCTGTTCAACCTGTAATCTCTAAGATTACTTGTACTGAATGATAACAAACAAGAAGCTCTCCCTCTGTGGAGGGCTTCTTTTACATATACAGCGTTACTAAATAAAACATGAAAACATAGAAATGAAAGATTGTAGAAATAACCATTAGCGTGAAGGATATGAAAGAGATGAAATTTGGATACAGACGATACAGCAAAGAGCAAACTGATGAGGAAAGACAGCTTTTACAGAAGATTTATCAGCATGTAACAGAGAGCCGTTTCATTTTTGCTGATGAAAAGAATATAGAAAACACACAGGAATGTTATGGCTTTATGCGGCAGTTATTACGCGCCGGAGATGAACTGTATATTGACAGACTGGATAGTCTGGGCGCCAATTTTATCACCATGGCTCAGGAGTGGCAGTATATTACCCAGCAGGTAGGCGCTAGAATTGTGGTAATAGAGCATCCTGATTATCTGGACAGCAGCAATATGCAGAAAGACAGCCATACAGATATATCGGCGCAGGAATACTTTTTATTTCTGCTGCAATATTTGAATGAAATACAGCGCAAGCGAATGCGGGAAAGCCAACGGCAGGGCATTGAAGAAGCTGTGCGCAGCGGTAAAAAGATGGGCCGTCCCTGTTTAGAATGGGACTGGCAGTTATTTGCCGAAACAGCAGAACGATGGAGCAAAAAAGAAATCACTGCCGAAGAAGCCTGCCGGATTATGAAATGTACACGGAGTAGCTGGTATAAATACACCAAGCAGAAAGGGTATCGGCCATAACAAAGATGCCGAAAAGATAAATAATTGGAAATACTCATTAAAAAATAATATAACTGTCAGCAAAACCGCTATCATTGCCAAAATTCTGCTTCAATATGAACAGGTGTGCAGACTGTCATAGGTGAGGTGGATGCCAGTCCATACCGAACCGGACAGGCCAGCACATGTCCATATTGGGTAGGAGCGGCAATGCAGCTGGCGACTATTACACCACAACATCAGTAAAATTCCTCAACCTCAATTCAGAATTTTGGCAAAGGATAGGCCAGCCTTGTATGCACAACCCAGGGAGATGTTTTGTTGCCGTTGTCGACATTGAAGCGGACAGGTGCGCAGTCTGTCTAGCCGAACTGGACGCAGTCCAAAGTGAGGCAGACTGACAAGCAGATGTCCACTGAAGGAGGGCAGGCAACAAACAGTCTCCCGACAATACAGCCTCGCAAACAAAATTGTTTCACGTGAAACATAGTTATTAACCAAATTTAATGGGAGTGTAAGATAAAGTGTGTAAATTAGCAAAAAACTAATAGCACACTTTATTTTTATGCACAAGATGTGTTA
>CALXUG010000048.1 GCA_944391625.1 uncultured Clostridia bacterium | reverse complement strand
TGACATGTACGGGATTCGAACCCGTGAATGCCAGCGTGAAAGGCTGGTGAGTTAAGCCCCTTCTCCAACATGCCATATCATTCAGTGTGTGCCGCCATCTCTCGGCGACGTTGATTATTCTATCGTATGAGGCAAAGAAAGTCAACACTTTTTTTGCATTTTTTTTATTATTTTTAACAGAAATATTTCAAAGTATGGTCAAAGCTGCTTTGTTGAGAGATTTTTTGCTGTATGAAAAATGAATAAAATGTTATGAAAAGTAGAAAAAACAGCAAAGTAAGATAAAGAATCTATATAAAATTTAAAGATTGTGCGATCGTCTAAAAGTGAAAAAGACAGAAATGTTTGGCCTTTTTGTTGAAAAATTTTATTACAAAATTTATTTTGTAATATACAGAAGGAAAATCAATATAATGATGATTATTATTCCGGAGAATCGACAGGAAAGGTTATTTATTTTTTGTATGTTCTGTTATACTGACCTTGTTGCCGTTCCCGATACTGGTAGCAGAAGGGGGTGGAATCTTTGGAACATGCAGTAATAACCTTCATTTTTTCTGTCTTTGCTGGTGTAGTCGCAAATTGCATCAGTTGGTGGTTTTTAGACAGGAAATAACGGCAATGAGAATCACCAAAGCAAAAGAAAAAGCAGCGGGTCGCATCCGCTGCTTTTTTGTGTCATCTTTGAAACATGACAACCTTCATTACTATCATGTACATACTATACCATATATACAAGACAGTTGCAAGTATATCCAAAAAGAATAACAAATATTCGCTTTCACCACCATAGACAGTACAATGTAATGAATCTTAATGTAAAATACTTTAAGTGCTGGTTGCAAAGTAAAATTTCAGTGGTATAATAATAAACAACTATCGCACTGTTAAGATTTTACAGACTTGCGAAGTGGGCAAGAAACATTGGCTGCGGAAAAATTCGCGGCATTAACGGGGGAGCGTGTTGCAATGAGAGCTGTCATTATAGGTGCCGGTAAGATTGGGTATAATATTGCCCAGACCTTATCGCAAGAAGGTCATGATGTGATTGTCATTGAACAGGATGAAGAACGAAAGCAGGTTGTGGAGGATAATCTGGATGTGCAGGCAATGCAGGGCAATGGTGCTGATTCCCGGTTGTTGGAGAGCATTGATATTGAGGAAGCAGATTTACTCATTGCTGTTACGGAAAGCGATGAGCTGAACATGATGGCCTGTATGCTGGCCGGGCAGTATGGTGTAAAGAAGACAGTTGCCCGTGTACGCAAGCCGGAGTATGACCGCAACAATAAACTGGCTTCCAATCCGGCGCTCAATATTGATTTGATGATCAATCCGGAGCGGGTTGCTGCAGCTGAAATTGCCAAAATTATTTCTGTGCCGGAGGCAGTGGATGTCAATTATTACGCCAAAGGAAAAATTATGCTGCTGGAGCTTGAGATTGATGCCAAAAATCCTATTGTCAACCGCGCATTGAAGGATATTCGCGGCACGTATCATTTTTTGGTTGCCGCCATTTTAAGAGAGGAAAATTTGATTATTCCCCGCGGGGATGATCAGATTTTAACCGGCGACCGTATTTTTCTGATTGGCCGCACCGATCAGATGCGGGAAATTGAAAAAACGCTGGGATTTTATCGCCGCAGTGTGCATACCGTTATGCTGGTGGGTGGCAGCCGGGTTGCCTTTTATCTGGCGCAGCTGCTGGAAAAACGGGGACTGGAAGTAAAAATTATAGAAAAAAATTATAAGCATTGTAAGTATCTGGCCGGTTTATTGAACGAAGCCATTATTTTGAACGGCGATGGCAGCGATATCGATTTGCTGCAGGATGAAGGGGTGCAGGATACCGATTTGTTTGTCGCTTTGACAGAGGATGATAAATTAAACATTCTGGTTTCTTTGATGGCTAAGCGGTTAGGTGCCGAAAAGACCATCGCCCAGGTGCGCCGATCTGACTACATGCCGTTAATTGAAGCGGTAGGCATTGATATTGCTATCAGCCCTCGCTTATTGACAGCGGAGGCAGTATTGCGCTTTGTCCGCAACAGTGAATTTTTATCTATCAATGTGTTGGAGCAGGGATCTGCGGAAGTGTATGAAATTATTCTGACAGCGCAGATGAAGCGACTGATTAATCAGCCTATTCGGGCATTGGGGCTGCCCAAAGGGATTTTGATTGGTGCGTTGTTTCGGAACAACGATGCCATCATTCCTTCCGGGGATGATGTTTTAATGGCAGGCGACAGAGTCATTTTGTTTGTAGCTGCATCGGCAGTGCGTAAAGTGGAATATTATTTACGGCCAGAGGTGTAAATATGAAACCAAATTATGTGTGGAGCAGTATTGGCAAATTGTTGATGATTATTGGATGCTGTATGCTGATTCCTGCAATTGCAGGTATTTTTTACAAGGAACAGGAGTATCAGGTATTTCTTGAAACAGCTTTGGGTACGGCGTTGGTTGGAGCGCTGCTGTATGTAGCAAAAAAACCGCCGACAACACAAAAATCCAGAACTTCTCTGCGGGACAGCTATGCCATTGTGGCCTATGGCTGGATTGTTGCCACTGTATTTGGTATGCTTCCCTATTTGCTGACAGGTACCTTTGATACGGTGACTGACGCATTCTTTGAAACCATGTCCGGATTAACCACAGTGGGCGCTTCGGTACTGGATGATATAGAAGGCACTGCCAAATGCGTGTTATTGTGGCGCAGCCTGACCCATTGGCTTGGCGGTATGGGGATTCTGGTTTTGTTTGTAGCATTGCTGACAGGGCAGGGCACCGGCGCTATGCAGATTTTTAAGGCGGAATCCTCCGGTCCGGTTAAAAGCAAGCTGCAGCCGAAAATGGTGGAAACTGCCCGTATACTGTGGTTGATTTATGTTGCCAATACCATTCTGGTTATATTGCTGTACGGTCTGGCTGGCATGAATCTATTTGATGCAGTGAACCATGGCTTTTCAGCCATTTCTACCGGCGGATTTTCTACCAAAAATCTCAGCATTGGGTACTATGACAGCGCCTGGATTGATTGGGTCAGCATTTTTTCCATGTTTATTGCCGGCATCAATTATTCTCTTTATTTTTATGCGTTTCGTACTAAAAGTTTGCGTTGTTTCTGGCAAAGTTTGGAGCTGCGGGTATATGCCGGTGTAACCGTTGGGGCTACTGTGCTGGTAGCCTGGTTTATCGCACCTGCTTATCAGTATCAGCTGCCTCTGGTGATTCAGGATGCCGCTTTTCAGGTAGTGTCCATTATCACCACCACAGGTTTTATTACCTGCGATTTTGAGCTGTGGGTAGCGCCTGCCCAGATGGTATTGATTTTACTGTTGCTGTGCGGTGCTTGCGCTGGATCTACCACAGGCGGTATTAAAATTGACCGTCATGTGATTTTGATGCAGAAGGCCGTGCAGGAAATCCGACGGTTTTTGCACCCCAATATGGTAACGCGGTTGAAATCTAACAATAAACCCCTTGACGAAGATGTGGTGCTGAGCGTTACCACCTTTTTCTATATTTATATGACGTTGATTGTGGTGGGAACCTATTTGCTGTGTATGCTGGGAGGCGAAATGCTGGATTCGCTGACGGCTGTTATGAGCTGTTTGGGCGGCGTGGGACCATCCATTGGTGCATGGGGCCCTATAGAATCTTATTCCAGTGCATCGGCGCTGAGTAAATGGATTCTCAGCTTTCTGATGATGATAGGCCGTTTGGAGATTTACACGGTATTGGTGCTGATTCGGCCGTTTCATGGAAAATGGCCAAACCGCAGTAAAAAAGCTGTGAATCATGATTTTGAAGAAGACGGTGTGATTGAACCGTTGGTGAGGGATTGATTGTAAATGAGAAAGAAGCATAAAGGAAACCTTGTTATCCATAATATTGGGAAATTACTGTTGATCGTGGCTGGCAGCATGCTGCTTCCTTTGTTGACGGCAATTATATATAAAGAACGGTTATGCGGCCGCATTTTTCTCATGTTAATGCCTTGTGTTTCTTTATTGGGCTTGTTTATGATGTATGTGTTCCGCCCCAAAAATTTCAAACCCCATTTAAAAATACGGGAGAGCGCGGCCATCGTTACCTATGGTTGGTTGCTGGCCGCTTTCATTGGCATGTTTCCTTATTTGCTGGCAGGGACCTTTGATACAGCGGCGGACGCATTTTTTGAATCCATGTCCGGTTTTGCCACAGTAGGCGCTTCGGTACTGGACGATATTGACGGCGCGCCGTACAGTATTCTGATGTGGCGCAGCGTTACCCATTGGCTGGGCGGTATGGGGATTATCGTTTTGTTTGTGGCATTGATATCCAATATGGGTGCCGGTGCCATGCAGGTATTTCGGGCAGAAGCGGCAGGGCCGGTAAAGGATAAGCTGCATCCTAAAATTGCAGACAGCGCCCGCAGTTTGTGGGTTATCTATATTTTTAACACCTGTATTACCTTTGTGCTGCTGCTCTTTTGCGGCATGAATGGATTTGATGCGCTGAACCATGCGTTCTCTATTGTGGCGACCGGTGGATTTTCCACCAAAACCAGCAGCATCGGGTTTTATCAAAGTCCTTTGCTGGAGTGGGTTGTGGCAGGTTCTATGTATATGGCCGGCATTAACTATGCGCTGTTCTTTTTTTTCTTTTACAATCGTTCGCTGCGCTGTTTTTGGAACAGCAGAGAATTTCGCGTCTATACGCTGGTAACACTGGGGACTACACTGTTGGTGGCTGTCAATATTGTACTGCATAATCAGTATGATATTCTGACTGCTTTGCGGTATAGCTTTTTCCATGTGACTTCTATTTTGACCACTACGGGATTTATCAGCTGTGACTATGAGGTATGGGCTGCGGCGGCCAAAATTGTGCTGATCTTTCTCATGTTTTCTGGTGCCTGCGCTGGTTCTACTACCTGCGGATTTAAAATTGACCGTCATATCATTTTGTTTCAGCAGGCCAACAGTGAAATACAGCGATTTCTGCATCCCCGGTTGGTACGAACCTTAAAAGCCAACCGGAAAAGCTTGCCGGAGCCTGTTCTGCACAGCGTTACCATCTTTTTTTATTTGTTTATGTTTTTTACCCTATTTTCAACCCTGGCGCTGTGCTGTATGGGTGTCAGTATGCTGGATGCTTTTACGGGCGTTTTGGCCTGTCTGGGCGGCGTGGGACCGGCGTTGGGATTATGGGGACCGACCGAATCTTTTTCGGCAGCTCCCGGGGCGGCAAAATGGTTGCTGAGCATGCTGATGCTATTGGGCCGTTTGGAAATCTATACGGTTTTGGCTGTATTTTGGCCGGACAAACATAAGCACTTGTGGTATAAAAAATTGCAGGTTTTTTCTGAACAAGATGTATAAAGCAGCTGCCATTGTTTCAATCTAACTCTGATAACACAAAATAGAGGAGGAACTGAAATGATGCGGCGTGTAAGGCAAAATTTTTTGATCTACAGTTTTTTAGGATGGATTCTGGAAGGCTGCTATAATTTTGTTGTGGCAGGAACTTTCCGCAAGCCGAATTTTTTGCATATCCCTTTAAAGCCCATGTATGGCATCGGCGGGGTAATATTGGCCGGCAGTTATAAATATGACCGAAAACACTTTGGCTATAACTGCTGTCTGCTTCCGGTACTGGTGGAGCTGTGCAGCGGTATTTGGCTGGAGCGGGTTTTCAAGCTGCGATACTGGGATTACAGCAAGGAATTTTTGCAGTTTGGCGGTCATATTTGTTTAAAATTTGCACTGTGCTGGATGGTATTGGCGCAGTTGCTGGCGAAAGTGGTGCATCCCTTTTTGGAATTATTTTTGAAGAAGACCGGCAAGTTGGCGGTGTGGGAGCTGTTGTATCAGCTGTTTTTTGCAGATTGCCTGCTTACCATACACCAGCGCCGCCGTCATTGTTTGCAAACCAAATAAAGAAATAGCAGGAGAAGATCGACATGGCAGATTATACAAACTGGTTAAAACGCTGCGCTTATCGCAGTGCCAATATAGCGGAGCCAACTCTTTATCAAGGTCTGGGCCCGGCCAATACCGCATTGATTTTTTACGGAGCGCCGGGGCTGGATACTGCCTTTTTGGACGATTGTTTTGCCCGGCATGGCGGAAAGTTTGGCCAAGCGGTGCACTGGCTGTTTCAGCAGAAAGGGCAGATTTTGATCAGCAAATGGCAGAGCGGTGCGGACGAAAACACGCTGGTGCTGGAAGGCTTGGGCGCAGGGGCGGAGGATGTCCGTTTTGATGACGGTGATTTGGTAGAAATCATCACCAAACCGCGTAAGCTGCGGGATATTGCTGATATTCTGGAACTGGAGGAAATTCCGCTGCTGCAGGTGGGGCAAGTGTGGCTGCCTGCCAGCCTGACCATGGTGGAAGACGATGCGGCCATCACCCAATTGTTGGCGCTGCTGGATGAAGTTACAGCCTTGGAGGGCATTTACAATATAACGGCTGATTTTTGGATTGTGGATGAAAAATTGGAACATTTTGTATAACTGTCAGTAAAGATGGGCATAGTAATCAGGAACAACCAAACAATTATGAGGATGGGACTGATGGATATGGCATCACACAGTAAAAAGTTTTTTGCAGGAATGGCCTGTTTGCTTTTTGTATTTTCCGCATCGATGGGATTTTTAGGTACGCAAATTTATGAAGGAAATTATAATTTTTCTGAACCGGAGAGCGTTATGTCTGCCGACAGCCAACCAAAGAAACCGCGGCAGTTTCGCTGGCTGGAGGAATACAGTGTCTGCGCGCAGCATGGGCTCAGCTGTCAGCCCATTGTGCTGCAGGGCGATGAAGCCACCGAAACGATGCTGCGGGACCTGCCGCTGAGTCAGCTGGCGGAGCGTTACATGCTGCCTGAATGGCGTATCAGCGAGATGGAAGAAACAGTTACCATCTGCCGCAATCGGGAAGGCATGTGTCCGGAGCATAAGCAGATGTATCATCTGGGACTAAACGAAAACGGCCAGTATATGGCTGTCTATTATGGCCCCAGTGCGGTGGGCAGCGACGGCGGCACCTTTTTGGTAACCGAAGTGCCGGTGGACAGGCTCAGCCCCCAGCAGCGCAGTGAGCTGGAGGACGGCAGCTATGAATATTCGTCACAGGATGAATTGATTGCCATGCTGGATAATTTCAGCGAACTGTAATAAAATGATAAACGCATAGCAGGGTTTTGTTGTCAACAGCAGACGGTCAGAAAATCTGGCAGGGATCTGCTGTTTTTTTGATTTCCGCTCTTGCATAATAAAGAAAAGGTGGTATGATAAAACCATACAGAATCCTATCGGGAAACCATATTCTGTAGAATATTAGAACATGATTGGAACAGAAAGGATGACAACAATGTCAGTAAAACAGATTTCCGTTTTTTTAGAAAATAGAACAGGCGGCCTTGTGGATTTTACCCAGGTGCTGTATGAAAATAATATCGATATTCGCGCGTTCTCTATCGCAGAAGCGCCGGATTTTGGTATTGCCCGGGTGATTGTAGACGATTTTGAAAAAGCGAAAGATACTTTGAAACATGCAGGCTATGTTATTTCGGTGACACCGGTGCTGGCAGTAGCCATTCCCGACAGAGCGGGCGGATTGTACGAAGTGCTGACCCATTTTGACGAAGCCGGTGTCAATGTGCGCTATACCTATGCCTTTACCGGCAGAGAAAAAGGTATGACCAATCGGGTGTTTTGTGTTACCGAAGAAGAAAAAGCAGTGGAAGTGCTGAACAAATATCAGATTCAGGTAATCCATCAGGAAGATTTGAATTGCAATGACGGCACTCTCTGTCTGTAATTATCTCTAAACTGTTAGAATGTATGACAATTGCAACAAAAAAATAAACATAAAAAATACTTGCTGTCAGAAAAAGCAGCAAGTATTTTTTTATGCAAAAAGATTTAACGTGCGGTTGATGATTTTGTTTTCTATCTTCTGTCAGGCGTTCAATAGGCCATTTTATAAATATTGAGCACATCCTGCCAATGCAGCGGTTTTACGCCGTTAATGGTATTGCCACCTTTAGGTGCGCTTTTGGCCATGGTTTCCAGCATATCCTCCGGAATGCCCAACTGACGCAGCGACATGGGGATTCCCAGCGAAGCAAAAAATTCTCTGGTTTTATTGATTGCCGCTTTGGCTGCGCTCATAGTGTCCAGACTCCGCTCCAGCTGCCATACATGATAGCCGTAATCAGCAAACATCTGCGCAGTGGTATCGTCCAGAATATATTCCATCCAGGCCGGTGTCAAAATAGCCAGTCCAACGCCGTGGGTCACATCATAATAGGCGCTGAGTGCGTGTTCCATGGCATGTACGCTCCAGGGACAATCCTTACCGTATTTTAGTAAACCGTTGATGGCCAGACTGGAAGCCCACATCAGATTGGCGCGGGCTTCATAGTTGTCCGGTTCCCGCAGAGCAATGGGCGCATACTGGATGCAGGTTTGCAGCACAGCTTCTGCCAGGCGATTGGAGATAAAAGCGCCGTCCTGCAAGGTGAAATAATTTTCAAAGGTGTGGCTCATCATGTCAGCAGTGCCGGCAGCAGTCTGGGAAGCCGGCACCGAATAGGTAAAGGTTGGATCCAGAATCGAAAATTTAGGAATAAAATCAGGATGGCCCACGCCGTATTTCAGATTGAGCTGTGTGTTGGTGATGACCGCCATCGGGTCCATCTCCGAGCCGGTAGCCGACAAGGTTAATACCACGCCGATAGGCAGCACATCTTGCGCCAGGCTGCTGTCCAGCACAATATCCCACGGACTGCCGTCATACTGTACCGATCCTGCCACTACTTTGGCGCAGTCAATGCTGCTGCCGCCGCCTACTGCCAGCACCAATTCTATCTGATGCTCCCGGCACAATTCCACGCCCCGCACCACAGTTTCCAACCGAGGATTGGGCTCCACACCGGATAGCTCCCAGAAAGAAATCTGTTCCTGAGCAAAAATGTCCATAATCTGCTGATAAATGCCGTTGCGTTTAATACTGCCGCCGCCGTACACCAGCAGCACTCTGTTGCCAAACCGTTTCATCTGCGGCGCCAGCTGCTGCAGTTGTCCCTGTCCGAAAAACAGATCCACCGGCATATGGTAATGGAAATTTTTCATAACGATCACTCCTGTATTATAAGTTTTTTTATAAACAATCAAATTTTTCGGCAGAACAGCCAGAAGTTGATAGCAGAACAAAGATTGCATCGTTCCGGAAATCCTATCCGCCGTTACACCCAGTATAGCAAAAAAATCTTGTCACTGCCACCCTGTTGGAGTAAAATAGAACAAGAGATTATGCATAAACAGGAGGTTCTTATGGAAGTGCTAGAGATTATAAAGGTCATCATTCTGGGGATTGTGCAGGGGATTACCGAATGGCTGCCGGTCAGCAGCACAGGGCATTTGATTTTATTTGATGCCTTTTTGCAGCTGAATGAGTCGGAGCTTTTTGTCAATACCTTTTTTGTGGTGATTCAGTTTGGATCTATTTTGGCGGTTATTTTTCTGTATTTCCGCAAACTAAATCCCTTTTCCCGCAGTAAAGATCTGGTTGCCCGGCATGAAACCATCAATCTGTGGAAAAAGGTTATTGTTGCCATCATTCCGGCGGCAATTTTGGGCTTATTGTTTGATGATACCATTGACGCTATGTTTTATAATCCGGTTACGGTAGCGGTGATGCTAATTGTTTACGGGATTCTATTTATTGTGATAGAAAACCGTCATCGGTTTCCCTATTATCGCAATCTGGAGCAATTAGATTACAAAACTGCCTTTTTGATCGGCTGTTTTCAATCCCTGGCGCTGATTCCCGGCACATCCCGTTCCGGCACCACCATTGTGGGCGCGTTGCTGCTGGGCACTGCCCGACCGGTGGCAGCAGAGTTTTCATTTTTTATGGCCATTCCCACCATGCTGGGCGCCAGTGCGTTAAAACTGCTTAAAGCAGGGCTGGCCTTTACCACCGCAGAATGGATGTTATTATTGCTGGGTTCGGTTGTGTCCTTTGTGGTGTCTGTCTTTGCCATCAAATTTTTAATGTCCTATATTCAGCAGCATGACTTTAAAGTATTTGGTTACTACCGCATTATTTTGGGGATTCTGCTTCTGCTGTACTTTGTTGTATTGTAATATCTGTCACAAGATTATATGCATCATCATAAAGCCGATATCGTTTCCGATGTCGGTTTTTTTGTGCTGTTGTTTTTGAATGATATTATCCAGGGATTTGCAGATTTCTTTGCATAGATTTCTTTTGGCAATCGGCTTCACCCTTTGGCGGTTTTGACAATATACTATAAAGAATTTACAAACCGGAGCTGCAATTCCGGCCGACACCACAAAGGAAGTGATAGCCCATGAAGGAAGAACCATTACTCTCATTAGACCATGTTTCCATGCATTTTTTTAATCAGGACGGTGTACTGCCCGTGCTGGACGATATCAGCGTGCAGCTGCAGCAGGGGGAAATCTCGGCAATGCTGGGGCCTTCCGGCTGCGGGAAAAGCACCATACTGAATATACTGTCCGGTCTGTTGAAACCCACCGGCGGCACCATAGAGCGCAAGGGCAGCATTGGTTATATGTTTCAGCGGGATCATCTGCTGGACTGGCGCACCATTTATGAAAATGTATTGCTTGGTCTGGAGATTCAAAAGCAGAAAAAATCGGAGCGTCATCTGCAAAAGGTGGAGCGTTTGCTGCGCACCTATGATCTGTGGGAATTTCGCAATCGGTATCCCAGAGAATTGTCCGGCGGTATGCGGCAGCGCGCTGCGCTGATTCGCACATTGGCAGTAGATCCCGACATTTTGCTGCTGGATGAACCCTTTTCTGCTCTGGATTCCCAAACCAGACTGATGGTCAGCGAGGATATCTATGCCATTATCCGTCAGGAACAAAAAAGCGCATTGCTGGTGACCCACGATATCAGCGAAGCCATCAGCTTTGCCGACACCATCTATATCCTAAGTCATCGTCCAGCGCGTCTGCGGACGGTCTATCAGGTGCAGCTTACCACCCAGGCGCCGCGCACACCGCTGAAATCCCGCAATGCACCCGAATTTCAACAATACTTTAACGCCATCTGGGAGGAGATGATGCAGGATGCAGATGATAACTGATACACAGGACCAGGCCCATGCCGCCTGGTTGTTGGCGCACAAAAGAGAGAAGCAGAAAATACGCGGTCTGCAGCTGCTTCTACTGGCCGGTTTGCTGTTTTGCTGGGAAGCTGCCGCCCGTCTGGGCTGGATTGACACCTTTCTGTTCAGCAGTCCCAGCGCAGTTGCGCAGATATTTTGGATTTATTTCAGCAACGGTACCATCTGGATGCACATTGGCATTACCATGTGGGAAACCTTTGTGGGTTTTTGCATTGGTACTGTCTGCGGCATTGCCATTGCCATGGTGCTGTGGTGGTCGCCTTTCTTATCCCGCATTGTGGACCCATTTTTGGTAGTGCTGAACGCATTGCCCAAAACGGCGCTGGCTCCCATTGTCATTGTCTGGTTTGGCGCAGGTATCAGCGGGATTATTGCAGTAGCCGTATCCATTTCGGTGATCGTGACCATCATTTCGGCCTACACCGATTTCCGCAGTGTGGATGAGGATAAAGTGCGTATGCTGCAAAGCTTTGGCGCCACCAAAGGGCAGATTTTATACAAATTGATTCTGCCGGCCAATCGGGATAATATGCTGAGCCTGGCCAAGATCAATATGGGGCTTTGCCTGATTGGCGTCATTGTCGGGGAATTTTTGGTTTCCCGGGCCGGTATCGGTTATCTGATCGTTTATGGCAGTCAGGTATTCCGGCTGGATTTGGTGATGATGGGAGTGGTCATTCTGGCTATCTGCGCCTGGCTGATGAACAGTTTGATCAACTTTCTGGAACATCATATAAAAAATTCTTAGGAGGGATGGTTGTGAACAAAAAAAGATTGGCAGCCTGCCTGTGCGGCGCACTGGTATTGCTCAGCGGCTGCGGAGCAGCAAATACCCAGGAGGAAGCTTTACAGAAGGTGACAGTGGGGGAAGTCACCCACAGTATTTTCTATGCCCCGCAATATTTAGCCATGGAGCTGGGTTATTTTGAAGAAGAAGGACTGAATATTGATTTAGTCAATCTGCAGGGAGCCGATAAGGTCATGTCGGCGCTGATTTCTGACGAGATTCAAATTGGCCTGGCAGGGCCGGAAGCCAGCGTGTATGTATCCAATCAAAATTTGGAGAATTATGCAGTCAACTTTGCCCAGCTGACCCAGCGGGACGGCAGCTTTCTGGTAGGCCGGGAACCAATGGAGCATTTCTCTTTTGATCAGCTGCAGCAGGCCGAAGTGCTCGGCGGCCGCAAAGGCGGTATGCCAGAAATGACACTGGAATATGTGTTAAAAACCAATGGACTGGATGTTGGTGTAGATGATGCCAGCAAAGCAGTCAATGTACGCACCGACATTCAATTTGCCGCTATGGCCGGCGCTTTCTTATCCGGTGACGGCGATTACGTGACTCTGTTTGAACCCACCGCTACCCAGCTGGAACGGGAGGGCAAGGCCTATATTTTAACTTCCATCGGGGAGCACTCCGGTAATATTCCGTTTACCGCTTATGCCGCATCCAAATCCTATCTGGAAACCAATCCGGAAACCATTCAAAAGTTCACCAATGCCATCTATAAAGGGCAGCAGTTTGTAGCCAACAGCGATGCAGCCGACATTGCTGCATTATTGCAGCCCTATTTTGAGGACATTGCCATCGAAGATTTAACCATTGTGGTGCAGCGCTATAAAAATATTGAAGCGTGGGATACCAATCCTGTTCTGGAACCGGAAGGACTGGAAAAAATGATGGATGTGATGGCGCTGGCCGGTCAGTTGGAACAGCGGGCCGACTATGACAAAATTGTTACCACCCAGTTTGCAGAAGAGGCAATCAAAACTGTTGCTGTACCGGAAGCATAATCTGTACAATACAATCGAGTATGACAAAGAAGACGCCGAGAGGAGACAATTCGTAGAGAAATTGTCTCCTCTCGGCTTTTGTGATTATTTCCATATAACATCAATAGCTGACCATTGTCCGTTGTAGTTTTTATTTTCCACAGCCGCGATAAATGGTCTGGAAAGAAAGGTGTTTATTGTTTCGAGTACGGTATTAAAATGATCTGTGTCTGTGTTAATTTTATGAGTGAAAGCATTCCATTTTTTCTGCATGACAGAATCATTGGCAAAGTTGATAACTTGCTTAAATTGTTCAACTGTAAAGATATGTCCTCGGTTTTCAAAAGTTTTTTTGAATGCTTCACTTAAGATTGTGCCATCAAAGTCAAATTTATTTGCAAGGTAGTAAATATCATAATAATCTTTCATCCGGCTTGAAAATTCCATAAGGGTGAGAATTGCATCCAGTTTTTCAGCAATGGTTGTTTCAAGAGAATAGGTATTTACGATTGGCGCTGTAAAATCATCCAGCTGTGTAGGGATTTTTCGTTTTTCTTGCTGTGGCACAATTACGTCACCTACACCAAAATCAATACAAAACGGCGTGCGTGTATTTTTGATGCGGGCAACCATGGAAGCGCTGATACCGGCATATTTTTTTTGAAGCGTGATCGGGATGACTTCTTTAATTTCAAAGGTTATGAAATCATTGCCAGTGCAAATCTCAATTATTTCTTCAAGAATTGTTCTCAGTTGTTCGGGTGTATTCGGAATCTTTTTTAGTAAAAAATCAATATCAACCGTAACTCGACTGTCAAAGTTGGTAACAGAATAGATAAACAAGCCGCCTTTTAATACTAGATTTTCTGCATACTTTGATTTTTCTAATCGGCGTAAAAATTCTTCTTGACAAAAAAGTTGCAAACAAAGTTGATAGCTTCTGCCGCTTTCAGTTGCTTTGTTTTTCAATCGTGCAAGTACAGATGCACCAATATCAGCCATTAAGCAATACCTCCATAACATTCATCAATTTCGTATAAACGCGCATTTCTTTTGCGTAGTTTGAAAGATTGCGTAGATTTTTTTTGTCATCTGCAATATAAGCATTTAGGGATTTATTAAACATTTCATTGTCAATTTTTGTGCGGTATTTAAAGCAATCACAGATTGTGCGTTCGCGGTCATATACAGCAAGTTGTACTCCATTGAAATTTCCTGTTGTTTTTCCGATTTCGAACAGATTGTTTTGTATATAGTATATTTTTGCAGAAAGAAAATCAATTTTGAGTCTTGTTTTGGAGAATGTTCGTGGAACAGCAATAGACCATTGCCTTGGAGTAAAGTCACTGTATCCATAATAGAATAGAGCTGACTCTACACAAACAACACTTTCAGGCAGAAGACTTGCAAGCAGTTGTTCTTCTTGGATAGATGTTTTTTCACTAAGTTGATAATAACCATGTCGTATACGCTCAATATAACCAGCATTACATAGGCTTGCAACATCAAAATTAGATAGACCGGCAGAAACAAATTCAGAAGTTTTAGCAATTCCTCCTGCATCCGTTATTATTTTTTCAATTATTTTCTTTTTATTCATGACCTCACCAACTTTCAAACCACAAATATTAAAAACTGTGTCTGAAAAATATAATACCAGGAAAATCAGAAGATCGCAACTAGTAGACCATACATTTCAAAATAGAATATAAATTGGCAGGACATCAAACTTTTATCGGACAGTTTCCCGTCAGCAATAAACAATAGGAATGATTATGCATAATTTATACATCTTTCTTTCAAAAATGGGTATAGATTTGTGCTGCAACATTATAAGTGCATAAAACAACTATCACAAATGGAAAAGCATTTTTAACCAATAAATGAGGATAAAGAAAAGTTTATTATTTGTGTTCACAAGTACAAGATTTTTTTAAATGCGCATTTAAACAGAAGAAATGCAGATTTTACGAATAGGGTGATTGATTTTCGAGGAGGAATTATGCTTGAGAATGTGAACACAAAGGAAAAATAACCGAATGATTCCATCTATTTTGCTTATGAAAAAATGGAAAATCAGGGCTTGTAAAAACCATTGTGCTTGTGCTAGGATATAGTCACAGCAAGGAGAGATGCAAATCTCCTGAATAATCATACAATGCTTATACAGAATATAAAAAAGGAGTGTATCGCAATGGGAACAACGTATTATTTCTTACCGACACGAAATCTGTTTGGGGAAGGCGCTGTAAAGGAAGTTGGCAGCTTGATGGAAAGTCTGGGAGGCAAAAAGGTTATGATCGTAACCGACGCCTTTTTGGCAAAAAGCGGTATGGCGGCTAATATTCAGAGTATTCTGACAGAGGCCGGCGTAAACAGCGTCGTGTTTGACGGCGCAGAACCAAACCCGACAGATTTAAACGTAGAAAAAGGGTTGGCTGTCTTTAAAGAAAATGAATGCGATTCTATTATTTCTTTGGGCGGCGGTTCTTCTCATGACTGTGCCAAAGGGATTGGCATTGTAGCTTCTAATGGCGGCAATATCCGCGATTATGAAGGGATTGATAAATCTCACAACCCAATGTGCCCAATGATTGCGATTAACACCACTGCCGGAACCGCATCAGAAATTACCCGGTTCTGTATTATTACTGATACCAGCCGTCACGTAAAAATGGCGATTGTAGACTGGCGTGTAACACCGCAGATTGCTATCAATGACCCTGAACTGATGAAGGGTATGCCGCCATCCTTAACAGCTGCAACCGGGATGGATGCGCTGACACACGCCATTGAAGCATATGTATCTACCGAAGCAAATCCGTTGACCGACGCTGCTGCGCAGATGGCAATCACCATGATTACCCAGTATCTGCCGAAAGCAGTAGCTAACGGCGAATATATGAAAGCCAGAGATAAAATGGCTTATGGCCAGTATCTGGCAGGGATTGCGTTCAACAATGCATCCTTAGGTTATGTGCATGCGATGGCGCACCAATTGGGCGGTTTTTATAACCTGCCGCATGGTGTGTGCAATGCCATCCTGCTGCCGCATGTAGAAGAATTCAACCTGATTGGTAATGCCAATCGGTTCCGCGATATTGCCAAAGCTATGGGCGAAAATATTGATGGATTATCCACCATGGAAGCAGCGCGCAAAGCCATTGCGGCTATCCGTCAGCTCAGCGAGCAGGTAGGCATTCCAAAAAATCTGCGCAGCCTGGGCGTAAAAGAAGAGGACTTCGAAATCATGGCAGAAAATGCTATGAAAGACGTTTGCCAGCTGACGAACCCGCGCAAAGCAACAAAAGAACAGGTTATCGAAATTTACAGAGCAGCATTTTAACGGCCGCCATGATTCAGGTCATTTACCGCCTGAAATTTTCCATAAACAAAGCAGCATCGGTTTTTAAGACTGATGCTGCTTTGTTTTGCAGGTGCTGTTTTGTTCTGTCCATACTGCCATTGTGAAAGTGCAGCAAAAAGAAGGTAATATCGGGAGGCTGTAAAAATTGAGATACAAAAAATGAGATGCAAAACATGATTTCTATTTTTTGGACAAGTAATTGGACAAATTAAGGAAGAAAGGAAAATAACCAGAATAAGAAACGCATATAGGAAATGCAGCAGAAAAAATTACGATGAAGAAATAATTCTTTTGCCTATATCTGTGTATAATTATGCAAATATGATGACAAATTTATGGCGGATTTGCGTTGTGTTTTGTATTGTTTTTTTATTTATGGAATTTTATCTTATTGCAGGGGCAGAGAAACAGCTTTTTCCCAGAATCGTAAAAATTACGATTCCAGAACCGGAATCATTACGACTCTGGACAGGGAAAAAGTACGAGGTAGTAAGACTGAGAAAAATTAAGACAGAGTAAATATAAACAGAGGAGGGGGCGGGCGACGCTCCAAATTGCGAAAAAATGACTTTACAGAGTGAATTTTTTTATTGTGAAAAAGTAAAAGAAAATAGGTGTAGCCGGAAGACGACAGGTAATTTTGGAGTTGGCTCGCTGGAACTATCAGCAAGTGATGAATGCCAATTGTATTATGATTATAGTCTATAGTCAAAAATTCCTTTGCGAAGCTGATTGTAGCATATCAGGAAAAAGGTGTAGCTTGGAGAATACACCTATTTTTTTGTCCGCTTTATGGCTTTTCTAATGCTTGATGCAAGGACGATAAAGGAGAATGATAACAGAATAACAATCTGCAAGGAAAGCGTGCTGTTTTGCTTGGAAACAGCAGAAAATTTAGAAGCACTGTCCAGTACAGAAAAACTGCTTTGGGCGGTTAAAACGCCATATAAAGCCTTGTGCAAGGATATTGAGAAAGGGTGTAGTCTGTAGGCTGCACCTATTTTTTGTGCAGCAGGAGATCGGTTGATGGCTGTTGAAAGAATACCTCCAAAGAGCGGATAAAACAAAATTTGCTGTGATTCACAGACAGAAACGCAAACAGGGAAAAGCAGAATGATCGTATTGGTTGTCCTGGTTTTGTCAGAACAGCGCAGTTATTATTTTCATTCTACAAACGCTTATATAATATATATACTACTGTAAAAACATAAAACATGCTAAAACATTAAAACATACAAACACTGAAAAACATCAAAACCGTATAAAACAAAAAACAAATAAAACACCCTTAAACATAAATAAACATAACAAACATGGAAAACAAGAAAAACGGCAGTGCCGTTAAAAATAAAAATTTTAATCTGTCATACTCATTGGCTGAAAAAGCAAAAAGTAAAGCTGCGGCATAAAAAAGCAACTTAGCGCAAAAGAAAAAACAGCACAATCCTGTGGATATAATGGCAATAAAGTCTGTGATGGACGGCGTTACAGACGCTTTGGGGAAATGAGTTCTGTAAGTTTTGCAAAGAAATCTGCCGATTTGCACCTGTACTGCCGGCAGTGTTATCCATCTGAGAAGCGGCACAATTTGTTTTAAAAGCAGAAATACCACTCTCCGGTATCAGTATTCCATCCGGGAGAAAACCATAGCTTAAAAACAAAAATACAGCTTCTCAGTAATTTGGGATAATTATTTGCTCCATAGCCGCATCAAGAAGTGAAATTGACAGGGGCAGCAATCGGTAAAAAATAATGCAAGATATGATTAAATATACATATAATTGAATATATTGCTGGTTTGAGTTTATTATTTTTACAGCGAAAAAAGGCAGAATGCAGAGCCGGAAGAAAAATACTGTTTTCATTTGTAGAAAATTGTGATAAGATAAATCCGTTAAGTGTAAAGAAAATTATAAAAAGCAATGTAAATATTGTACTGGAAAGTGCAGAAAAAATAAAAATGAGCTTGCTATCAGCACAAAAATAGCTTGTGTGAAAAGGTTGGGGGAAAACAATGTGAGTTGTATTTCAGAATCTTTTACCATTGAACTTCTTGATAATATCAGATCATGGGTCAAAAACCGTAATAATATGATGCACGATTTGCTAAGTTTGGAAACATATCAGGATATGGATGAGCGTTTCAAGAAATCATCTATTGAAGGAAAGTCATTGCTTGACCAACTATATTCTGAGTGTACAGTATTTAGAAAAAAATTCTATGCAGATGGTTATGAATTTGTTTTTCCAGAAGTTGCAATGGAGGGTTGTAGTTGCAAGCCAAGAAATAATACCGAACAATAAATATTGGAGTTGTATTGTCTAGATATTAATGCAACAAATGAAACAACAATTACTATCCCTAGTAGTATTTTAGTATATCAACAAGATCGTTCTGATCAAAAACTTTGTGAATTTGATGGAATGATAATATTTCCAATGCGTAAAGAAAACCAGCTGATTTTACTAGAAGCAAAAAATACAAAGGATTCAAGTAAAGCGAAAAAACAATTAGGTGAGAAATTGAAAAAATTAGAAATTTCATTTGATGTTGAGGATATAAAACAGCATGAAAATGATGCATATATGTTGAAAAGTGTCTAGTAATGAAGAGTTCTATTATTTATTAAACTATTATAAATCATAAACCAAAACGAGGTGACAAACAATGAATCTGGGCTATGCCAGGGTGTTTGAGGAGGAGCAGGGCAGTGGCGCTATGCGGCAGCGGATGCTGGAGGCGGTGCAGGATGATCGGTTCCTGTTTGAGGATATCCGCAACAAGGATTATGAGCGGAAAAATTATGTATTTATGCGCAATATGCTGCGCCCTGGCGATGTGCTGTATGTGGATGGTCTGGACAGTCTGGGCCGCACCTTTGCTGATATGGCGCAGGAGTGGCAGCATTTAACCAGGGAATTACAGGTGGATGTGGTGGTGCTGGAGAATGCCATGGATTTAGACGGGTTTGTCAAGTAAAGTGTGTAAATTTTTTTAAGGGCGGTCATTTTTTTGGCCGCCGATTTTTCTTACCAGATAGA
>CALXUG010000047.1 GCA_944391625.1 uncultured Clostridia bacterium | reverse complement strand
TGTTAAGAGGCAGATGTTTTTTCCTCTGCCTCTTATTCTCAACTTTTTTCTTTACCCCAACTATTGACAAAGAACCTATGTAAAAAATTTTGTTAAAGGCACTCTTTTGCGGATGATACCGCAAAGGGGTGTCTTTTTTTGCGTTGGCAGTATCAATTTATACAATTGTCGTGCAACTATGGAGAATTTCGTTTTCTTATCGCAAAATTTTTGTTATAATGAATAGATATTTAGGACAGAAGTGTTTTTAAATAATAGGATTTAAAAACATACAATATTTTGTTTTGTGATGGAGTTGTCAATAACCTATGATAAAAGAAAATCAGAAATATCTGAATCGTTTGCAAATTGTACTGGATATGAGTTTGGTGATTGCTGCCATGGGCATTGCCTATTGGGGACGGTTTGTGCTGCTGGATGGCAATATCTCTCTGACGCAGGAACAGATGATTAAAATTGTGGGATGGACCATTCCGGTTTATGGAATTTTATATTCCAAACTGGGATTATATCGGCCAAAACGGCGGGAATCACTATTTAAGGAATGTGTGGAAATTTTCCAGGCCAATGTGCTGGGGATTATTTGTTTGATGGTTGGATTGTTCTTTTTTAAAATTGTAGATTTTTCCCGTGGGATGCTGGGCATCTTTTTTGTTGCCAATGTCATGCTGATGCTGCTGGAGCGGTTGGCCATTCGAGTGGTGCTGCGGCAGTTCCGCCGGCAGGGATTTAATCTGCGTCATTGTCTGGTGATTGGCGCCAATGAGATCAGCGATGATTTTATCAGCCGCATCGAAAAAAATAAACATTGGGGTTATCGCATTGAGGGGATTTTGGATAACTGGGTCGGACCGGAAAAAGAGTACAGAGGCTATCCGGTGTTAGGCGGTATTGACAAGCTGGTAGACGTATTGCTGCACAAATATTTTGATTTGGTAGTGATTGCGCTGACCTCGGAAGATACGGAAGAATTGGGCTATATTTTGGCCCAATGTGAGAAAGCCGGTGTAAAAAGCAATGTAATACCGTACTACTATAAATATGTGCCCACACAGCCTTATATGGACGATCTGGACGGCCTGCCGGTGATTGATACCCGCCGTGTGCCGCTGGACAACTGGTTTAAGAGTGGATTAAAGCGTACATTTGATATTTTGTTTGCATCTGTGGCAATCTTGCTTACGTCGCCCATTATGCTATTGTCGGTGATTATGATTAAACTGACTTCGCCCGGTCCGGTGATTTTTCATCAGGAACGGGTGGGCTTAAACCGCAAGCAGTTTATGATGTATAAATTCCGTTCCATGCACGTGCAAACTGACGAGGAAGAACGGGAGAAGTGGACCACCAAAAACGATCCCCGCAAAACAAAATGGGGTTCTTTTATGCGCAAGACCAGTATTGATGAATTACCGCAGTTTTTCAATGTATTAAAAGGCGATATGTCGGTGGTGGGTCCTCGGCCGGAGCGTCCTTTCTTTGTGGAAAAATTCCGTGAGGAAGTGCCCCGTTATATGATTAAACATCAGGTTCGGCCCGGCATTACCGGTTGGGCGCAGGTAAATGGTCTGCGGGGCGATACGTCCATTGAAGAACGGATCAACCATGATTTATATTATATTGAAAATTGGACCTTTTCCTTTGATTTGCAGATTATATTTTTGACGGTGTTTAAGGGGTTGGTCAATAGGAATGCTTATTAATGCGGGCGAATTTGTAAGGAAGAACTTGTTCTTTTTCCGCATAGCTGCGTTGTTTTCAAATTTGTTTGCTTGCGTACCAGAAGTACGCCGCGCTGCGCAAATTTGAAAGCCGCCTTGCTCTGCGAAAAAATTCCTGCGTTCTGTGTTGTGTAGTTGTGTACATGGTTATCGAAAGCGTGGGATACAACGAATAGAATATAGCCGAATGTCAGTATATTGGTATGGTATTTTTGCAGATTTGAATATTTAAATAAGGGAGTTGTTTTGTATGGAAACAATGGAATATGGAGTTCGTTATCAGCAATGGTTGGAGTATTCACAGATGGAGCCGGAGTTGCTGCAGGAGCTAGAAGCAATAAAAAATGATGACAAGGAAATTTATGAGCGATTTTATCAGGATTTAACCTTTGGCACAGGCGGATTGCGCGGCATTATGGGCGCAGGTACTAATCGTATGAATATCTATACGGTGCAGAGAGCAAGCACAGGTCTGGCGCTGTATCTGCTGTCCACTTACGGTTTGGATGCCATGCAGCGCGGTGTAGTGATTGCTTATGACAGCCGCTGCAATTCTCAGTTGTTTGCCCGCGAAACGGCGCTGACTTTAAATTCTTTTGGCATTCGCACCTATGTGTTTGAACGCTTGACACCAACGCCGGAGCTTTCCTTTGCTGTGATGTATCGGCAGGCGGTAGCAGGTGTAGTCATTACTGCCAGTCATAATCCCAAGGAATATAACGGGTATAAGGTGTATAACGAATACGGCTGCCAGATTACCGGAGAAGCCGCAGAGGCTATTTTAGAAAGAATTAACCAATATCAGGATTTACACCAGCTGCCGCTGATTTTAAATTATGAAGATGCCTGCCAACAGGATTTATACCATGAAATTGGCAATGAATATCATCAGGCGTTCCAACAGGCTGTTTTGAAACAGGCGCTGCTGCAGGATACTGCGGCAAAGGAAAATTTGAAAGTGGTATATACGCCGCTGCATGGCACCGGACTGCATCCGGTTACTGCTGTGTTGGATAAAGACGGCTTTACACAGGTGCATGTATTAGAAAGTCAGAAAGAACCGGATGGCGCTTTCAGCACAGTGCGTTCTCCAAATCCAGAGGAGAAAGATGCACTGCAGCTGGCCATTGCATATGGGGAACAGATTGGCGCCGATTTGATACTGGGGACGGATCCTGATTGTGACCGTGTAGGAATCGCTGTTTGGGATGGCAGCCAGTATGTACTGCTGACCGGCAATCAAACAGGGGCATTATTAGCCGATTATGTGCTGAGTCATCATGAGTTGGATGATAAATCTGTGCTGATTAAAACAATCGTTACCTCGGAGCTGGGCGCAGACATTGCGGTGGCTCATGGCGCGCAGGTAATGAATGTGCTTACCGGATTCAAATATATTGGAGAAAAAATGATTGGTTTTGCCAAGAATCATGATCACCATTTTATTATGGGATATGAAGAAAGCTATGGTTATTTGGTGGGCGAACATGCCCGCGATAAAGATGCAGTGGTGGCATCTATGTTGATTTGTGAAATGGCAGCATACCAAAAAGCCCAGGGAAAAACCTTATTGCAAAGACTGGAAGAATTGTATCAGCAGCATGGCTACTATAAAGAAGCGCTGGATTCTTTTACCTTGCCGGGCGCAGATGGTCAGCAGCGCATTGCTGAAATTATGGCTGACCTGCGGGCACAGCAGCCAGCGCAAATCGGCGGACAGGCTATTGGGGAAATCAAAGATTATCAGAACAGCATCGACGATTTGCCGTCGGCTAATGTGCTGAAATATTTCTTTGCTGACGGCGGATGGATGGCAGTGCGTCCATCGGGCACAGAACCCAAAATCAAATTTTATTACTCTCTGCGGGGCGATAGTATGGAAAGCGCAGAGGAACGGGTGGCAACATTAAGAGAAGCGGTAAAACAAATCATGGCGTGAAGGTTTGTCCTTTTTCCGTTTGACGGCGTTGTTTTCAAATTCGCTTGCTTGCGTACCTTTTGTACGCTGCGCTGCGCAAATTTGAAAGCCGCCTGGTCAAACGAAAAAATTTTCAAGCCTAATTGTAAGCCTTTGGGTATGTCGATATTTTGTGGCGCTCCATTCTGGTTGTCGTTATCCATGCTAATGAAGGAAGCAATATCTTTGCAGAAAGTCCACCTCTAGATGGACTGTGGCAAGCGTATTTTATGGAGCTGGACAAAAGTCCAAAGCGACAAAAATACGTGCAGCTACTGTCCAGAATAGCGTGTGGACGCTGCAAAGCATAATTGCTTCCATAGTTTGTTTATGCAGAATCTGTGTTTGCAGTATAGCTTTGTTTCCAACTGTGGGGTATAATAATATAGTAGCAATATGTCAAAAGAAAAGTTGAATGAAGATGGTTTGTCAAGTGATTCGTATCTGAAGACACTCGAACAGGAGGTTCCTATGATGAAACGTACTGTAATGAAAGTATTGGCTTTATGTTGTATTCTGGCGTTATGTTTAACTGGCTGTGGAACGCAATCTACAGTGACCGGTAAACCCTTTGATGTGGAAGGTGCGGAGTATTACCTGAAATTGGCGAACGGCTGGTTCCATGAATTTGAATTTGATTTTCAGGATGATGTGCAAGGCATGATTTTGACGCAGGAGGTATGGCAGAATGGTGTTTGCACCGATGAACATGTAATAACTTATGGTGGTACTGGCGGAAAACAAAGTTACTACCTGTATTCCGAAAAATTGCAGGGTGAGGAAACTGGACCGGATTTTATAGGTACTACTTTGTCGATCTGGGCGGTATCTGAAATAGATGGTGATGGGCAATTAGGAAGGAATTTTGCACCATTGGAGCGCCGCTTCCCACAAGTCGTTACAGTGGAATATTATGATGCTATTAGCAAAGAGCAAACTTTAGAAGCGGGCAAAGAATATGTGTTGTTTTTACAAATGGAGCAATTTGGCGATGAAGTGTTGGCAGCTACTTGCGATGATTTGAATCGAGCATTGGCAGAGGGCAATGGACTGGATGAATTATTACAGGATTGCAATTATGCAATTATATTAAAAATGAGTACTTTCGCTACCGAGGCAGAGGCAGAAGCAGCTGGCCAAACGAAGTAATTTTTGCTTGCGTGAAAATATTCTTGTATTTTATGCAGTAAAAGTGTATATTTATTATCATACTGAGATAAAGACTAAAGAATAGAATCATTAGGAGGAACAAGAAACAATGGCAAAATTATGGGGCGGTCGGTTCAGTAAAGATACCGACAAACTGGTAGAGGATTTTCATTCCTCAATTTCATTTGACCAGAAATTATATAAATGGGACATTACAGGCAGTAAAGCGCATGCTCGTATGTTGGGCAATATTGGCGTGCTGACAAAAGAAGAAGCGCAGCAGATTATTGCAGGGCTAGATGAAATTATGGCAGAGATTGAAGCCGGACAGGTTACCTTTGATCCATCTGCCGAAGATATTCATATGAACGTGGAAGTACTGCTGACCAATAAAATTGGTGCGGTAGGCAAAAAATTGCACACAGGCCGCAGTCGGAATGACCAGGTGGCTGTAGATGTGCGGATGTATCTGCGCCACGAGATTGAAAATACCCATCATTTACTGCTCGAATTGCTGAAAACAGTGGTAGATATTGCAGAAGAACATAAAGAAACCATATTGCCGGGGTATACCCATTTGCAGCGGGCGCAGCCTGTTTCCTTTGCTCATCATATGCTGGCCTATGCAGAAATGTTTAAACGGGACATCACCCGTTTGGAGGATTGCAGAGAGCGGATGAACGTGCTGCCGTTAGGGTCTGGCGCTCTGGCAGGTACCACATTTCCGCTGGATCGGGAACAGGTAGCCCAAGAGTTGGGTTTTGATTCGGTTTGTCTGAACTCTATGGATGGGGTTAGTGACAGAGATTTCATTTTGGAATATATGGCGGCCGCTTCTATTTGTTCTATGCACTTGAGCCGGATGTGCGAAGAAATTATTATTTGGTCCAGCCAGGAATTTCATTTTATTGATTTGGATGATGCTTACAGCACCGGCAGCAGCATTATGCCGCAGAAGAAGAATCCTGATGTGGCAGAGCTGATGCGGGGTAAAACCGGTCGGGTATATGGTCATCTGATGGGCCTTTTGACCACCATGAAAGGGTTGCCATTGGCCTATAACAAAGATATGCAGGAAGATAAAGAACCACTGTTTGATACGGTGGAAACATGGCAGAAATGTCTGCTGGTGCTGACACCAATGCTGCGTACTATGACTGTGCGCAAAGACGCTATGCTGCAGGCAGCAAAGGGCGGCTTTACCAATGCCACTGATTTGGCTGATTATCTGGTGCGCAAAGGGATTCCGTTCCGCGATGCCCATGCCATTGTAGGCAAGCTGGTGGCGGAATGCTTAGACAGAGGCATAAGTTTGGATGAAGTGACACTGGAAGAATATAAAGCGCATAATCCGCTGATTGAAGCAGATATCTACGATGCCATTGCAGTATACACTTGCATGGCTACCCGCAATACAGTAGGCGGGCCTAGCGTAGCGCAGACAACCGCTACCATTGCTGCAGAACGGGAATTTTTGGCGCAGAGAATGTAACGTTTGCGTTATGATGAAATATTTGTAGGAAAATAGAATACAAAGAGGCTGGGGTAGGAAGAACACCCTGGCACAAATTAGATTTTTATGCGTAACAGAGCGAGTGTCTGTTACGCATATTTTTTATATAATTAAAGCGGTAAGATTCATTCAAAGTTAAGAAGTGCCTTATGAATTTTTAACCAAATTCGGTCTTTGCTTAGGTTTATGAAAAATTTAATTATGAGCAGACTTTTTTGTTTTCTCGGTGGTCTATTTTTGGTAAAATAAATAGTAACGATTATGGTATATACTGTTTGCTAGAATGATGAAAGAAAATACAGGCGGGAGATTCATATGGAAGAACAAGAGTTGCAGAAATTGAAAAATGCGTACACGTTATTGCAGGAATCTAATGAAAAGCTTTATAACAGTATAAAAGCTTTTCAAATTGCAGCGGAGGAGAGCGGCAGTCTGGTATTTACTTATGATACTAAAAAACAAATGATTTTAGTGGATGAGAGAACTGCCAAAGCTTTTCAGGTAGAACCAGTACAGACGGGCGTACCGTATGATATGGTTGAGAGAGGGATTATATCAAAAGATACTGTGGCTGAATATATTCGTATTCATGAAGCGATGATACAGGGACAATCCGAGGCGCAGGGGATTGTTAAATTGATACCGGCAGATGGGGTTGAAATTGTTTATGAGCTGAAGTTTCGGGCTATTTTGAGCGAAGCAGGGGAGCCGACCGGAACTGCTGTGGGTATTTATCGTGATATCACAGAGCGTTATATTAAGGATATAGAGCAGGAGCGATACCAGCAGATTGTGTATTCTTCGGAACGGTTTACATTTCAGTATGAATTTGAGTTGGATTGTTTTCATATATTTTCGTCCCATGCTGCTGAGGAAGAAATGCGAACACCTGCATATACCTATTTACAATATAGCGAATTGCTGAGAACGGGAAAAATTTGTCCAGAAAGTGATATTTGGATCTTACAGGATCTTTTTGAAAATGGTGCAAAAAAACCGGTACAGGTGCAGTTATATGATGCAAAAAGTAAAGAGCCGCGTTGGTATGCATTGACGGCTGTTGTTGTACGGGAACGGGATGTAAAAAAACGGGTATTTGGAACCATTGCTGATATTACGGATATAAAGAGCAGAGAATTGTCTTATCAGAAATTGGAACGGGTACTAAAGGGCATGAAAGACGAGTATATCGGTATCTTTGAGGTAGATATAGAAACCGATGCATACACCGTTCTCTCTTATACGGAAGCAGGCGGCGTGGAAGAACTTCCGGAAAATGGATGCTATAGCCAAATTATTGACAATTTGGGGAAAACGTTAGTGGCTGATGATTATCAGGAAACTTTTCTGAAATTCTGTAGTTTATCTTATTTACAACAGGCTCTGCTGAAAGAGAAACGGATAGAATTGGAATATATGACAACAACAGAAGAGCATACTTGGAGAAGGACAATTTATCAATGTGTGGAATATCAAGATGGAAAACCTGTAAAGGCAATTATGTATCAGTTGGATATTGACCAGTTGAAAACGGAAAAACTTGTACAGCAGCAGATGGTGCAGGATGCCTATGCTTATGCGGAAGCGGCTAATGTGGCAAAAACAGAATTTCTTTCCCGTATGAGTCATGATATCAGAACTCCGTTGAATGCCATTATTGGAATGACTGCCATTGCCGGAACACAAATTAATAATCAAGACAGGGTGCAGGAATGTTTGAATAAAATTACAGTTGCCTCTAAACACTTGTTGATGTTGATTAATGAGGTTCTGGATATGAGCAAAATTGAGTCTGGTAAACTGGAACTGCAGGAAGACGCCTTTAATCTTGCTGATTTGATTGATAATATGATCACTATGGTGCTGCCGCAGATGAAGCAATATAATCATGAGCTGCAAGTAAATGTGATCAATTTAAAGCATGAGCAGGTGATTGGCGATAGTTTGCGGCTGCAGCAGGCATTTATTAATCTTTTGACCAATGCAATGAAATATACTCCGGCAGGCGGAGAAATTACGGTCAGTATTAAAGAACGCTTGCTGGAAAATAAGGCTTATGGGGAATATGAATTTACATTTGAGGATAATGGCATCGGCATGACAGAAGATTTTCAGAAAGTGATGTTTGATCCGTTTACCAGAGCCGAAGACAGCCGTATTAGTAAAGTAACGGGAACTGGTTTGGGTATGACCATAACACGCAATCTGATTCGTATGATGGATGGCGATATCCATGTTGAGTCGCAAGTAGAACAAGGAACCAAGTTTACTGTTACGATTCACTTAAAATTACAAAACCACAATGAAGAATTGATACAGGAATTGATCGATCTGCCTGTGTTAATTGTAGATGATGATGCCATTACTTGTGAAAGTGCCTGTATTACGTTAAAAGATATTGGAATGCTGGGAGATTGGTGTACATCCGGGCGAGAAGCAGTAAAAAAAGTGACAGAACGGCATGAAACAGGAGAATCGTATTTTGCAGTTATTTTAGACTGGAAAATGCCGGAAATGGATGGCATTGCTACAGCCAAGGCTATTCGGGAAGCAGTTGGAGAGGATATTCCAATCATTTTGATATCTGCTTATGACTGGTCTGATATTGAGCAAAAAGCGCGGGAGGCCGGAATCAATGGTTTTATTACTAAGCCGTTATTCAAAAGCCGTTTAATAAACAGTTTTAAAGAATTTTTAAATAAAGAACAGGAAGAGTTGAAAAAATTGGATACCGTATTTGACTCTGCTGTTGATTTTTCTGGAAAAACAGTTTTGCTGGTTGAGGATAATGAATTAAATGCAGAAATTGTACGGGAAGTTTTAAAAATGAGCGGAACAAGGGTCGAATGGGTGGAAAACGGAAAAGAGGCGTTGGAGAAAGTTCTCTGCTCGGAAAATGGCTATTATGATATGATTTTTATGGATATTCAGATGCCTGTTATGGATGGATATCAAGCTACAAAAGCCATTCGCACATCCGGTCGGAGCGATGCGCAAACGATTCCCATTGTGGCAATGACGGCCAATGCCTTTATAGAAGACATTAGCCGGGCTAAAAAGGCAGGTATGACAGAGTATATTACAAAGCCGGTTGATTTTGTTCAGCTGGAGCAAATTATGCGAGAATTTTTGTTATAGTGATTTGTGTTGGTAATAATGGAATATGATGTTGATAGCATAAATTCTGTTTGCTCTGTTTAGGCTGGTGTAAGAAAAGGCAGAGGTGAAAATATGGAAATAGTAACCCAACAGGAAAAAATTGAACAAATTAGACAAAAAGCCAGTGCTATTATGTATTTACATTACTGCGAAAATGATGTGGAACGTGTTATAGAAACTTTTGCACCGGAAATTGCCTGGTTTGGAGCAGGGGAAGGACAGTATGCAGTCGGCAGGCAGCGGACAGCAGAATTTTTTCGTCAGTTTCGCGGTGAAATTCCCAAGTGCAATATCTGGGATGAACAGTATGATGTAACTGAAATTGCAGACGATTTATATATGTGTACAGGCGTTATGTGGATTGCTACAGATCCCAGTGTGCAAATGTATTTAAAGGTTCATCAGAGATTATCCTTTATTTTTCGGTGGTCGGCAGAAAAAATCACCTGTGTTCATATTCACTGTTCCAATCCATATATGGAGATGCTGGAAGATGAATTATTTCCAGATAAAATTGGTCAGCAGTCTTATGCATATGTGCAGGAAAATATGTGTAAACTGGAAGAAGAAATGCGGCAGAAAAATAAGCAGTTGGAAATTATTATGAATTCGGTTTCTGGTGGACTGGTAATATGTCAGGATGATGAGCAGTGTTCTTATGCGTATGTAAGCGAGGAGGCTGCTTGGGTTTTTGGCTATACGGTTGATGAATTTATGCAGGTTTCCGGTGGCGCTGTCGCTGCTTTGATCTATCCGAATGACAGGGAGCGTGCGCTGCGCGGGCGGAGAGAAGGGTTGAAAAGCAATAATCAATCCTATGAACAAAAGTACAGAATTATCTGTAAAGATGGTTCGTTAAAATGGGTATTAGACAGTGGGAAAAAATATGAAAATGAGAATGGCGAAATTGTCATTCATACGCTCTATCTGGATATTACCAAATCAGAGCAGGCCGCAGAGGAAATTTTGCAGCAAAAGGAATTGTTGACAAGTATTTTTAATACCGTTCCTTGCGGAATTTTGCGATTCAGAAGAACCCCATCGGAGTATGAGCTGATATCCATTAATCCGGCGGCAATTTCTTTGTTGGGATATCATGATAGGGATGTATTTTTCCGAGAATGGAAAACAGGTATCGCCGATACGGTGCTGGAAGAAGATAGAAATATTTTAGTGAACTCATATGCTGCCATAAAAAATTTAGGCGATAATGTAGATGTGGAATATCGGATTTGTTGGCCGGATGGCAGTATCCATTGGTTGCAAGGCAGTAACAGTATCGTTGCGGCTACAGAGGATTATCAGGTTGTTCAGCGAATCTTTTTTGATATTACGAAAAACAGAATGTTAGAAGAGCAGCTGCGGCGGGAACAGGAAATGTACCGATTGGCTATGGAAAGCAGCTCGGATATTATGTATGAATATGTAGTAGTAGAGGATACGTTAACCACATATGAGCCTAAAACAACAGACAGTGGTGCTAATTATGTAGAAAAACGTATCTTCCCTCACTATCAGCAACTCCTTACTGAGAGATATATTGTACATCCTGAGGATATTGTAGTGGTCATAAAGAATATTTGCCAGGGAAATGCTCAGCCATTTGAATGTCGGTTCCGTTTGGATGCTGTTTTAGCCCAGGATGAATACCGTTGGTATGGCGTTACAGGAAAAGCAATTTTCCGCAGTAATGTGCTATGTCGTGTAGTGGGAACATTCCGCAATATACATCAGGGAAAAATGGCGATGCGTGCCAATATGGAAGAGCTGTATATGAATCAGAGTGCATTGCAGGCAGTCAATGGTGCTTATTTGAGTATTTATTATGTGAATTTGCCGGAAGATTGGGTTTATGGAGTACGTTTGCCTGGTATGGGTAATTATGCTGAATATGAGCAAAAGGACAATGTATTTTCTATGTTGCAGCAATATATAGATGAATATGTAGTAGCAGATGATCAGGAAAAAATGAAAAAGTTTATTTCCCTTGAGAATTTGAATCAGGAATTGCAAAATAGAAACGACATAACCAGTATAGAGTACCGTGATATAAGAAATGGACAGAGGCGTTGGCTGCAAATGGATTTTTATCTGGTGCAAAAGGAACAGGGTGCCGTGCAGCATGTGATCATGACGTTTCAAAATGTTACAGAACGACGGGAAAAGGAACTGGAATTGCGGCAGGAAGAAGAACGGGCCAGAAAAGCACTGGAAGAAGCTTATGAGGCTGTTCGCCGTGCAAGCGCAGCCAAGAGTGATTTTTTGTCACATATGTCGCACGATATCCGTACACCAATGAATGCAATCATAGGAATGACCGCTATTGCGGAACAAAATATTACTAATTCTGAAAAAATGCAGGATTGTTTGCAGAAAATAAAATTATCCAGCGCACATTTATTGAGTTTAATCAATGAAGTATTGGATATGTCAAAAATTGAAAGCGGTAATCTGGAATTAAATGCGGCTCCGTTTTATCTCAAAAAAATGTTGCAGGATACAGCTAAAATGATACAGACAGAAGTGGATGCAAAGCAGCAGGTGTTTGAATTGCAGATGGATTCTTTGCAGCATGATGCAGTGGAAGGCGACATGGTGCGTGTGCAGCAGATTTTGCTGAATTTGTTATCTAACGCTGTCAAGTATACGCCGCAGGGCGGTTGCATTCAGTTGGAAGCCCGTGAACTATCGCAGGCAAAGAGTGGTATCGGCTGTTATCAGTTCATCGTTGGAGATAACGGGATTGGAATGACAGAGGAGTTTCAAGAAAAGATTTTTTTGCCTTTTGAACGGGCAGAGGATTCCCGTGTTGCGGAAATACAGGGGACTGGATTAGGATTGGCAATTACCCAGAATCTTGTACGGATGATGAATGGCATGATTGAGGTGACCAGCCGCTTAAACGAAGGTACACAATTTATGGTGACGTTATATTTCCCGTTGGTTTTAGAAGTGGAATCCGATCCAGTCGTTTCTGCCTTGCCGATGTCAAAAAAACAGAAACGGAATTGGAGAATCTTATTAGTAGAAGACAATGACTTGAATCGTGAAATTGCCAAGGAATTATTGGAAGCAGAAGGAATTTTGGTAGAAGAAGCGATAAATGGGGCAATCGCTGTGGATAAATTTATGCAGGCAAAGATTGGATATTATGATTTAATTTTGATGGATATCCAAATGCCTGTTATGAACGGTTATGAGGCGGCACAGGCTATCAGATCGCTGGAACGGTCTGATGGAGCCCAGATCCCTATTGTTGCCTTAACAGCCAACGCGTTTGTGGACGATATTTATCTGTCTAAACAAGCTGGCATGAATGCACATTTAGCCAAACCGTTGAATATGGAGCAAATTATGGCTACGTTACATGAATGGCTGCCCGAGTAAGGCAGCCGTTTTTTATGACAGGAGTAGGATTAATTGGATAACAGTACTGCGCGCACTGGACTGCCATCACCGTGTTGGATTTTTAATGGAAATGCGCATAGGGTATACTGGCCATCAGGAACATGATGCAGCAGCAGGTTTTCTAACAGAGCAGTACCTTGCTGTAAAAAGAGCCGATGAATGATACCTTCCTGTTGACTGCTGGCAGGGCTGAGACTATCTGTGCCAAGCAACAGCAGTTTTTTTTCTGCTAAGTAATGAGCGGCTTCCAATGACAGATAACTGGTGCCGTTGCTTTTTAAAAGCAGGCGTGAACAGTTTGCAGGCAGATGCTGTTGAAAAAACTGAGCGGAAAGCAATGTCTGTTCTGGAACGGACAACACATTGCAAGCACCGTAATATAAAGATAAATCGGTTTGTTCTATTGCGGCACCGTTTGCCAGTGCATGTTTTGGTGCATCCAGGTGGGTTCCCAGGTGACTGTCGCCATGTAAAATGGTAATATTAAATTCTTCTGTCGCATCGATTATGGTCAGTGGTGATAAGGAAAAAGGCTGACTGCCTGGATAAAGCGGCGCTTCTTGTATAGTGCGAGTAATATCAATCAGCTTCATCAATGGATTCCTTATGTTCCTGCCAGCCTTTGCAAACATCCACCCAGTCTATGGCGCTGGCATAGCGGAATAACGTATCACAGTCCAGCTCAATAGCGCTGTTGCTGCTGCCGCAGGCGGGAAATACTGTGTGAAAACGCTGCAGGGAAATATCCAGATATACAGAGGCTGTCTCCGGTACGCCAAAAGGGCAGACTCCACCGATGGCATGTCCTGTCATAGTCAGAACATCTTCCGGAGAAAGCATTTTTGCTTTGCATCCGAAGGTGTGTTTAAATTTGCTGTTGTCAATTTTGGCGTCACCGGCAGCTACAACCAATAGGCAGCCGTTTTGACCATAAAACGATAACGTTTTGGCGATGCGGGCAGGTTCACAGTTTGCGGCTTGGGCGGCCAGTTCTACAGTGGCGCTGGATACGGGAAATTCTAAAATATTTTGTTCAGCCTGAAATTGTTTTAGGTATTCACGAACACGTTCAATAGACATAGAAATAAAATCCTTTCCGTATTTAAAATAATTCTTAGGAAAGTATAACATGAAAAGAAAATACTGTCTATTATTGCTATTTATCTATTATATCTGTTATAATAAGTTCATTGTTTGGTGTGCGGGAAGGATGGGAACAACTAATTCCGCAGACTATAAAATGGAGGTAGGATATGGGATTTTTAAACTGGGATAAATTTGACAAAAAAATGAAAGACCGGGCAATGGAAGAATTATTGCGTTTTATGGCGTTATTTACATCGGCAGCAGCGTTGGTCTGCTTTTTTGCAAATTTGATGAGCGATGGAGATATGACGCTACCATTTGTGTTACTAACCTTTATGATGATTACAATGGTTAGTTGGCAATATAAAAAGCGCAAAAATGATAAACGTTGGGGGCATGCTGTGCGGACCGGAAAAGAAATTTTTCGGATTGGGATGAGCCAGCCCGGCAAGGAAGAACCTGTAGAGAGCAAGAAAAAAACAGAAAAGTCACAAAAATCACAAAAATCACAACAAACAAAAAAGAAATCTGCTCCCAAAGGTAATTATAAACGATAATAAGAAACAGCTGTGTGCAATAAGAGCCGCAGCTGTTTTTTTCATTGTTTCACACTAAACAATGAGAATCTAGTTTGTAAAAAAGCAGAATAACTGGTAGTTGCAGCTACATCATAAGTGCGTATCTTTCTGATAAAATAACAATACTTGTGCGATTATTGAAAAAACTACGCTTTCTGTGATACAATAAACAAAGAATTGTAAAAATTTAAGGGAGTGCTGAAATGAATTTAAAACGAATGAAACAGGCTGGTTGGTTGTTGGTCGCCATCGCAGTGATTTGTAGTTTTACATTGTGGGGGCAGCGTCTGTCATCAGAGGCCGATTATAAAAATGTACAGATGTTAGTCAATTATAATGATATTGTTGCTTTGGCCAATGGGAATAATTTGAGCCAGGAAGAATTGGCGGCGGAACTGCAGCAACGTGGTGTTTCTGCTGTGTTATATAAAGAATTAAGTTTGGGCGACCTTGCCAATAACGGACAGGTAGCGTTGCAATTGGGCGGCACTATTCAAAATGCAAATTTTTACGATCAAGTGTCCAATGCGTTGCCAATAAATGAAGCCACTTTATATGTGGCAATTTTGGATCCTTCTATAGCGGAACAAGTTCAGAAACATACACTGTTGAAAATTGCCGGATCTGCTTATTATCCGGGGCAGGTTCCGGTTATTACAGTGCCGGTCATGGTGCCTACTGGTGATGTAGAAGTGTCTAATGTCATGACAAAAGTAAAAGACATTGGTGTTGGATTCAATCAGGCAGGGATAGAACGTATGGCGGCGGTTGGTTTTGCTACAGTACCGCAGCTGCGCAGTTGGGACAATCCTACTGACGAAGCGTTGCGTGCAATTACAGATGAAATTAAAGCGATGCCTAATTTAGCTTACTTACTGTTTAATGATAAAGAATTACCGGGTTATCCTGATTCGGTGCGGACCATTGCTGATTTGTTGAAAGATAGTGAAGGCAATACCCTGGTAACCATCGGCAGTATTGAATTTTCTGACCAAAAGGGATTGACCCAGTTAGGGGTTTTGTTAAATAAAGATTTGATTCGCTTGCATACCATCTCTAATGGTGAAATGAGCAAATTTGAACCGGATACGGCATTGGATCGGTGGATGTTGGCTGCAAGAGAACGGAATATGCGCAGTCTTTTAGTGCGATTCTTTGATATTACCAGTCCTGGAACTGCACTGCAGCAAAATCTGGATTACTTAGAATCTATTCAGACAGGCTTGTTAGAATCGGGATTCCAGCTTGATCAACCATATGAAAAACCAAATAGTATTGATGCCAGAAATATTGTTTTATATTTGATTGGCATCGGGGTAGCAGCTGGTGTTATGCTGGTATTGCTGGAGATGCGTTTGCCTAAGCTGGGCCTGTTGGCATTGATTTTGGGCACAGTTTGCTGGATTGGGTTGCTGCATGTAAGTCCGGTTTTAGCCAAAAAGCTGATGGCGCTATTAAGTGTGATCACGTTCCCAATACTATCTTGTTTGATTATGATGAAACCGCAAAAAAGGTCGATCGGTCGTTCTATTGTAGCGTTGCTGATTTTGTGTGCATTAAGTTATATTGGCGCGATTTTAATGGTCGGATTATTGGCTGATGTATTATTTATGCTGAAACTGGATCAATTTATTGGGGTAAAAATTGCCCATGTGATTCCGATTGTTGTGGTGCCGTTCATCTTGTATATCTGGAATACAGAAAAGCCATTGCAAACGGTAAAACAATTATTGGACAAAGCATTAAATTATAAATGGGCAGCATTAGCGGCGATTGTAGCGGTTGCCGGGTTTATTTATATCAGTCGTACTGGCAATACAACAGCTGAATTAAGTGCTGCGGAAGCTGGTATGCGTAATTTCTTAAATGATGTGCTTGGTGTACGGCCGCGCAGCAAAGAATTTTTAATTGGGTATCCGTTAACATTGCTGTTGTTCTGGTTGGGAGCCAGCAGCAGAAACTGGATTTTAACCATTCCTGCTGTTATTGGGCAAGTATCATTGGTAAACACATATGCCCATATCCATACTGCGTTATTGATCTCATTGCAGAGAAGTTTTAATGGCTTGGTGTTGGGTATCGTTGTGGGACTGTTGTTAATTTTGGCAGTTCAGCTGTTAATTAAGTTGTATCACCGGTTAGAAGAGAAAGAGGGTTTGCGATGAAGGTATTGCTATCAGGATATTATGGATTTGATAACGCCGGCGATGATGCAGTACTGTTTGCTATCATTCAGGCACTAAAAGAAACGATAGAACATGTAGAAATTGTGGTGTTATCCAATCAGCCTGAGAAAACGGCAGAACAATTTCAGGTAAAAGCTGTGGACCGCTGGAGCAAAGGCGGACTATTGAAAGCGATAAAGAACTGCGATGTTTTAATCAGCGGGGGCGGCAGCTTACTGCAAGATGTAACCAGTAAAAACGGCATATTATATTATTTGGGGATTATTAAGTTAGCGCAGATGTTGGGTAAAAAAGTTATTGTATATGCCCAGGGGATAGGGCCTGTGAAAGAGCCGCGCAACAGAAATCTGACTGCAAAAATTTTGAATAAGGTGCAGGCGATCACAGTAAGAGATTTTGATTCCAGAGATGAATTAATTAATATGGGCGTTTATCGGGAAATTCTGGTTTGTGTCGATCCGGTGCTGGGCATTGCAGCCGATGAGATTGGTGCGTCCTGGGGCAGCGCTGTATTAAAGCAGGCTGGTATTGATGCAGAGAAAAAAGTGCTGATGGTTGCAGCGCGCAATTGGCTGCACTCGGATCATTTCTTTAAAGAAATTGCCCAAAGCTGTGATGCTATGGTGCAGCGGGGATGGCAGGTCGTGTTTGTTCCATTCCATTATCCAGAAGATGTAGAAGCGGGCCAAAAAATTATTGCTTTGATGCAGCAGCCAGCGATAGGATTAGACGGAAATTACAGTCCGCAGGAAACCATGTCCATTTTAAAAAATGCAGATTTGATTATGGGGATGCGGCTGCATAGTTTGATTATGGGCGCAGCTTTGCTGAAGCCGTTAGTTGGCCTATCATATGATCCGAAAGTGACCAGCTTTATGCAATTATTACGTCAGCCGGACTGTTTTGCTCTTGATAGTGTGGATGCCTCTCAGCTTATTCAGGCAATGCAGCGGTTGGGCAATCAGACTGAGCAGGACAAACTAATCTTGCAGCGCAATATGGAAATTATGGCGCGGCAGGCAAAAGCGCCTGCTGTTTTGTTAAAATCGCTTTAAGAAAACCAGGGGTGAATGGTAGCGGCAGAGGAAAATAGGTAAAATGGAATGAAGTACAGAATGTACTGTTATGAATATTTTCACAGTTGCAAATTCAAAGAGAATGATGTAAAGTAATTGCGTATCTTGTCAATTAGTTTGAATATTTCGGAGGCAGAAATTTATGTTAAAAGATTTACTCATGGCGTTTATTGCCTTGGTGATTAGCCTGCTGTTGGTGCCTTTTGTGGCAAAATTAGCGGTTAAAATTGGTGCAGTGGACAAACCAAATGCGCGTAAAGTGCATACCCGAATTATGCCGCGAATGGGCGGCTTGGCCATTTATCTCAGCTTTTTTGCGGTGCTGCTTTTAAGCCATGGATTTTCTAAGCAAATATTAGGAATCTTTTTGGGTGGAACCATACTGGTTTTGGTGGGAATTGTAGATGATATGAAGGATATTCCTGCCAAAGTAAAATTGCTTGGGCAAATTATTGCTGCATGTGTTGTAGTAGCATTTGGTGTTCGGGTAGACTTTATGACAAATATTTTTCAGGGTGATACCTTCTTTTTATCATTTTTCAGTATACCAGTCACCATCATCTGGATCGTAGCGATTATTAATGCAGTAAACCTGATAGATGGGTTGGATGGGTTAGCAGCAGGTATTTCTACCATTGCGGCAATTACCATGGCTATTGCAGGATATGCCGGCGGACAAACAGAAATGGCATCAATGGCGATGATTTTGATTGGTGCTACCCTGGGTTTTTTACGATACAATTTTCATCCGGCCAAAATTTTCATGGGTGATACCGGATCCATGTTTTTAGGATATACCTTGGCAGTTTTTGCTGTTTTAGGTGTAGCAAAAAGCTTTACCATGTTGTCTTTGGTTACGCCGATTTTAGTTTTGGCAATTCCTATTTTGGATACACTGTTTGCGATTATTCGCCGTAAGATGAATCACAAACCAATTTTTAAGCCGGATAAGCATCATCTGCATCATTGTCTTTTGAATTATGGGTTCAGCCATCGTGATACAGTGTTGATTATTTATGCAGTTAGTGCAATCTTAGCTCTTTGTGGCTTAATTATGACCTATTTGAATTCTACCCAGGGAATCTGCTTATTGGCAGTAATTTCAGTTGTGATTATCTATGGCGCACTCAAAATTGGTGTCATCGGTAATAAGGATGAGTAATGGAGGAGTCCCATGAGAGTAAAAAGAGTTGCCCTTGTGTCAGTTATCACATTTCTATTGGGTGGTTTATGTGGAAGTGCCTATGCTTATGTTTCTTACTCTCTTTCTAATACCAACGAAGATATCTCTCTTGCGGATAACTTAGAGCAGGTTCAGGAAAATATAGCGGTAGAACAGTTTGTAAAAGCGCAGGAAGAACAGCGGCCAAATGGGTTGGAAGAGTCAAAGATTGCAACAGGCAGTAAGTATACAGGTATCACATATAATAATGTGGCAACGGCTACCGTTTCCAATAAAACTGAAACAGATCCGGTTGTAATAGATGATACCGCAGATAGTGGGTCAGAGAGTAAAAAAGGAAACGGCTTTTTAAGTAACATTTTGAATCGGGAAAAAAATATCGAAACGAATGAACAGGATAAAACAGAAAATAATCAAAATCCCTCACAAACAAGTTCAACCGGTAGTTCAGGGAAAATAGCCATCCAAAAAGGAAGTTTGAATGTTCGTGCGCAGGGCAGCATAGAGGGTGATGTAATTGGACAAGTTTATAAAGGTGATATTGTTCAAATTGTCAGTCAGGATGGTGCGTGGTATCAAATCATTACAAGTGATGGTACACAAGGATATGTGTCAGCAACTTATGTAGAAGTTGTTAATTAGTTCTTTCTAAAATAAAAGACATGAACAGGGCTTGGTAAAACAATGGTGTTTTATCAAGCCCTGTTTACACACGAAAGTAGCTTTGTCTATTATGAGAAAATATGCGTTTTATAGGTGTGTGACATACATTAATAAAACATATTTCAGAAAAAAAGCGAGAAAAAAGAAAAAAAGAGTTGACAAGAGGTGGTAGAAGGTGTTATTATAGCAAAGTCGTCAGCGAG
>CALXUG010000046.1 GCA_944391625.1 uncultured Clostridia bacterium | reverse complement strand
TCAACTTTATTCTAATGGATTTCCTTCATTTTTGCTCTCTTTTTTTATTATTTTTTCTAAAATAATAAATGTCGGGACAATCGCTACCCCAACATTTATTATAGAACCAAATTTTTTAGCAGCAATATATCGCCGGTATTCAGACAAGCTGTTATTGTATAGAAGTAATTACAAACTGGGCGTAGGCTTTCTGGCCATCACTGTTGAGATGGATACCGTCATGATAGAACCATTCGGGATGATGGGGTGCGATACTTGCCCAGTCGATAACATGCAAATTGCTGTACTGGTCGGCCAGAGTCTGAATTTCGGTGTTGACCTGCTGTTGCCAGGATAAATGTTTCCCATAGGTATTTACCCAGTAAATGGTGCGGTTAGGACCCAGATAGTCTAATAGTTTTTGCCCATCCGCTGTTTTAAAAGGGCCATTTGTGCCAACTTCTAAAATTATAATGTCTCCCAGCTGCCCATGAGAATTTAATTGCTGGACGATGGGAATGCAGTCGGTAAGCTGACGGGATTCCTTGGCGTCAATGATGCTGTCAGGAAGCAGTTCCTGTAATGCTGGCGAAGCTCCCAGCATTACTGAGTCGCCGACAACGGTGATGGTTCCTTCCGGCGCTTGCGGAAAATTCATTTCAAAAAGCTCCTGAGATAACAGCACGGGTGTTTCTTGCCATGGCGCTTTGGAGGTGGGCTGTTCATTGGCATGAAAGATGTCTGACAGTCGGTTTTCCAGTTGCTGGCGATTTTGCTCCAGCTCTTGCTGCAATTGTTTTTCATCGCCGGACATGGCGCTGAACGGAATGGATGTCAGGGTACAGCCGCTGAGTATCAACAACAGAATCACGGTGGTTACACGCAGCCAGCGTTCAAGGGGCCGATTGAGCTGCCGCAGCAGAGATGCGCCTTGGGTTGTAATGATGTGCAGCAGAACAGCGAATAGCAACGTTAAAACGATTTGGAGCAATGCCCAATACCAGACAGTCTGCGGATAGCCTAAGAAATTGAAATAGAATAAAATAGGATATTGGCAGAGATAAATTTCGTAGCTGTAACGGCCAAGCCATGATAGTGCCGGATGTTCTAATAATCGGCCAATAGCAAGTCTGTTGTCGGAAACCAGAGCCAACAGCAAAATAAACAGCAGATTCACCAAAAACATGCCGCCCTGATAGGTAACAGGATGCTGGCCGTCCAAACAAAAGAAAAGAGCAACTGTAGCAAACAGACACAGGAACGCCAGTCCGGTTCTCATTTTTTTACCGGAAAGAGAAAGTTCCTGCTGCGCTGGGCGGTTTTGCTGCCACATACCCAGACAAACCCCCAGCAATAAAGAGAAAATGCGGGTGTCAGTGCCATAATAGACACGGGACGGATCTTGGCCGGGTTCATAAAGGAACGCCATTAAAATGCCTGAAATGACAGATAAACAGAATAAGATGAGAAAAATCCATCCTTTTCCCGATTTGCCCTTGGCTTTTTGATATAATAAGAAAAACAACGGCCAGATTAAATAGAATTGCAGCTCGATCGAAAGAAACCACAAGTGGGTAAAGGGCGATGCGTTTGTAATTTTGGTAAAATAGGAAGCATCTTGCGCAATTTGCCACCAGTTGTTATAGCCCAGTAAAATACTGCTTAGTTCTTGCCAGCTGCTGCGCGCTGCATCGGGTAACAGATACACAGCAGTAAAAAGTGTTAAGAGTAAGGTCAGCAGCAAGGCCGGATAAATTCGGCGCAGACGTTTTTGGTAAAATGATACAATATGAAACTGGTTTTTTTGCCAGGCTTTATGGCAGGATACAAACATAAGATATCCGGTTAACGTAAAAAAGAGAGAAACTCCTAAAAAACCACCGGAAGCAACAGCCGGAAACATATGATATAGAAATACGCCCAGAATGGCTACTGTACGCAAACCGTCCAGCCCATAAATGTGAGAGCTGGAACGGGAACGGTACGATTCCGTTGAAATGTATTGCATAATTTATATAAACCTCTCTTTAAAGTAAGATAGAAAAAGTAAGATAGAAGATATTTAAAAATGAATTTATAATACTACAAATGCAGATGAATTATACCATAAATGCGGGTAGAATTACACAGGAAATATAGATGAATTTTATGGAAATTGTATAATTTTTTTAAAATAGGTGTCTTTGTACAATGATTATGTCAAGTATACTATATTAGAGCAGTAAATTGCCGAAAAAGTTTTGCGTGGTAAAAAAATTGTAAATTTTTTGCGGAATTTGCTGATGAAAAATAGATGTAAAAAATAGATAAGAAACATGGGATATGCTTTGACTTCTTTTGATGATTATAGTAAACTGTTTTTCATTACAGTATGATTTGAATAATGCAATGGAGGGTGATTGTGATGTTGAATGAAAAAGTAACTGCTTTGTTAAACACACAGGTAAATAAGGAATTTTATTCTGCGTATTTGTATTTGGATTTTTCTAATTATTATGAGTCCAAAGGATTAAGCGGCTTTGCCAACTGGTATAAGGTACAGGCCCAGGAAGAACGTGACCATGCGATGTTGTTTTATCAGTACTTGCACAATAATGGAGCGAACGTTGTTCTGGAAGCCATTGACAAACCGGATGTAAAACTGGAAGGCTTGATGGATGCACTGAAAGCAGGTCTGGAACATGAAGAGTATGTGACAAGTTTGATTCATACATTATATGCAGCTGCCCATGATGTAAATGATTTCCGGACTACACAATTTTTAGATTGGTTTATCAAAGAACAGGGAGAAGAAGAAAAAAATGCCCAAGAATTGATTACCAAAATGGAATTGTTCGGAACAGATCCAAAAAGCTTATATATGCTGGATGCAGAGCTGAAGGCAAGAGTATATGCGCCGCCATCTTTGGTACTGTAAATAAATCTGAAACAAAAAAGCTATCGCCAGCCGTTTTTATAACGGTGCGATAGCTTTTTGCGATTATAGGCAAATACCATGGTTTATTCTGTACCAAAAATACGATCGCCGGCATCGCCCAAACCGGGGCAAATATAGGCATCTTCATTGAGACATCGGTCGATATGTCCGCAATAGATTTCAATATCTGGATGTGCTTTGTGCAGCCGTTCTACGCCTTCCGGCGCAGCAATGACGCACAAAAATTTAATGTGTGTGCATCCTCTTTGTTTGATAAAATCCACTGCTGCAGAAGCAGAACCGCCGGTGGCCAGCATAGGGTCTACCAAAATAACCAGACGTTGATCGATATGTTTGGGCAGTTTGCAGTAATACTCGTGGGGTTCATGGGTTTCATGATCGCGGTATAAACCAATATGTCCAATTTTGGCGTTAGGAATCAGGGCCAGAATACCGTTAACCATTCCCAGACCGGCGCGAAGAATGGGTACAATAGCCGGTTTCTTGCCGGAAAGTACAGGGGTTTGGCAAAGTTCGAGCGGCGTTTGAATTTCTGTGAGTTCGACAGGCAAATCCTGTAATGCTTCATAGCCCATTAACATAGCGATTTCTTCCACTAATTGCCGAAACTGGCTGTTGCCGATATCTTTGCGGCGCAATTGGGAAATTTTGTGCTGAACTAAAGGATGTTCACATTCTTTTACCATTGCAGTGATTTGTTTCATAACAAGTTCTCCTTGTATCCATGTGATTTTGGAAATTTATTAAGAAGCTGCAAGAAAACTGCTGTCTTAAAGCAGCCTGTTAATCAGGCAGTTTCTTAATTTGAGCGAAAGCAGTAAAAAGTATCAATAAAGACAGTATAACATAGAATGGCGGTTTCTGAAACAGTACATGAAAAAAGCCACAGAAAAAACTGTGGCGGAATTGTTATTTGCAGGAAATCATGTTTCCTTTTTGAGAAAGGTGCAGTTCGGTTAAGCCGGTACAATGGCTACCCAGCACCTGAACATCCTGGCGTGCTGTAATGGCAGACAAATCTAATGGAGCAGAAAGGCTGCTGCCGTCTATTAAAACCAATGTGCCATGATCAGCGGCAAGGATTTGCTGCCGAATATGAGCTGCGGTACTATCAGTTGGTTTATAATATTGCACACGCTGTAAGCTGTTTTGTAATTTATCCAATACGGTTGAACCTATAGTTTGCGCCAGCATACTTTGTGTAACCGGAATTTCTTTTTCCTGGTCGTCTGCTGTGGTCAGTGCAGCAAAGGCGCGGCGCATCAGCATGGTATTATCCTGTGCGTACAGTTCTTCTTCATCCACTAAAAACTGTCCATCCTGTACAGTGCTTTTGGCAAACCACATAAATTCCAGATGAGCGGCTTTTAAAGTAATGCGGCTGATTGCATTTATAAATTGATGGGTGTTTTCATTACGTCCGAATGCGACAAGCGCTGCAATATGGTCAAGCAGCCGCGTGGCCAAAGCAGAATCTTCTGCGACTAAATTGGCATGCAGCGGAAATTGCATGCGTTTCCAGTTGGTTGCGGTAGATTTTTCTCTGTATTCCATTTGTGTAATAAACATATCAATGCCTCCTTGGGTGGCTCTGATACCGGTTGCTGCAAGACAAAAACGTGCATGGCAGCCAAACCTGGTAAAAGAGTAGGAATTAAGGATAAAAGAAACGCACCTTGCAGATACAAGGTGCGGAATGTTTTAGTTTGCTCTCTGAACCTTACCGGAACGCAAGCAACGTGTGCATACGTTAATTCTCTTTGGTGTACCGTTCACAACAACTCTTACTTTCTGAATGTTTGGCATCCATTTCTTTTTTGTTCTGATATGGGAGTGGCTGACCTGCATACCTGTGCTGCCGCCTTTACCACAGATTTCACATTTTCTAGACATCAGTGTACACCTCCTTTAGTAACTTAATCTATCTTCTTTATCTTGAAATCACTTGTATTATTGTAGCAGAAAGGATTATTGAATGCAAGAAAAATTTTAAAAATTTAATGTATTTTCCGTGTGGTGTTTTAATTTTAAGAATATCTTTTGAAGTGGCCAGAAAAAATATGATATAATGAGCGCAGAATAAAATGCGGAGGCGTGTTTATGTCAACAAAAGAAATGATATTGGCAGTATTGGAGTCTAGTGATAATTTTGTTTCCGGCGAAACGTTAAGTCAGCAATGCGGTATTTCCCGTACTGCTATTTGGAAGCAAATACAAAAATTGCAGCAGGAAGGATATCAAATAGAGAGTCAGCACAGGACAGGTTACCGTTTAGTTGGAATGAATGACGTTTTTAATGCCCAGGAAATTCGTCGGCAGCTGCCTGAAAATTTCTGGCAGGATGGGAAGATTTTATATTATGACGAACTGGATTCTACCAATCAAGAGGCGCGGCGGCTGAGCAGCCAGGGCTATGGTCAGGGTACAGTGATTGTAGCAGACGCTCAAACTGCCGGGAGAGGCCGTTTGGGGCGGCACTGGGATTCCTCCGGCGGCAAGGGAATCTGGTTTTCGTTGATATTGGAACCAAAGGTCAGTTTGCAGCAAACCAGTTCTTATTCCTTTGTGGCAGCGATAGCTGTGGCAGAAGGGATTGGGCAGGAAACAGGCTTGCAGGCAGAAATCAAATGGCCGAATGATATTTTAATCGGCGGCAAAAAGGTGTGCGGGATCTTACTGGAATTGATGGCCGAATTAACCCAGGTGCATCAATTGATTATGGGGATTGGGATTAATGCCAATCAAATACTGGCGGATTTTCCTGAAGACGTACAGGCAAAAGCAACTTCTCTTGCAATAGAATTGGGGCATCCTGTCCAACGTAGTCAGGTGCTTGGAGCAATATTGCAGCATCTGAAAGAAAACTGCCGATTACTGGAGGAGGAGGGCTTTTCAATCATTCGAGAAAAATGGACTGCTCTCAGTTGTGTAGTAGGTAAGGAAGTGCGGATTATACAGCAGGGAAAAGAGTTGATGACAGGGATTGCCGAAGGTTTGGGAGAAGACGGCGCTCTTTTGGTACGCACCGATCAGGGTGTAGAGCAGATTGTGGCCGGTGATGTATCTTTACGATCTATAGATGGCGGCTATGCGTTCTGACAATAGAAGATGCTATTGACGTTATTTAAATTAATTATAAATAATACTATCCAAATATAAGTATTTGCTGTATAATTAATATTAACATATTAAATGATTAAGGTGATGAACAATGGCAAATATATTTGTAAAAAGGGAAGTATGTCCAACTTGTAACGGAGAAAAGACCATTCTTTGCTGCAGCTGCGGTGATGACAACGAATGCAGTACCTTAGTCTGTCCAAGTTGTAATGGCAATGGTGAGTTGGTTCAGTATAATATGCCGGCCATTATCGGTGTCGTTTGTGTTGGTATTGCAGCTGCTGTGGGGTTGTTTTTTTTACTGTTTTGACACGTAGGATTGCATAAGTCTGATATGACATTAGGAGAAAACATATGAATCAGCTTTTAAAATGGTTGACTAATTTTAAAAAAGAATGTCCTGTATGCACAGGAACAGGAAATATTGCCTGTGAATGTAATGAAAATAATGAAATTACATGCCCAAGCTGTAATGGCAAAGGGGTTGTGGCCCGCCAGGTAACTGCAACGCAAAAAACGGAGCTTCCCTGCGATAATCCGCAATGTCAGCAGGGGAAGGTTGTTTGCGGTATCTGTAATGGCACAGGCAAAAATCAGTTGGGACAAGTATGTGCTGCCTGTCATGGCAGTGGAAAAATAAATTGTTCTGTGTGCGGCGGCATTGGACGAATTGAACGGGTGAAACAGGAATCCTGGCTGGAACATGAAACTTGCCATATCTGTAACGGACGGGGCGTGGTGAGCTGTTATTTGTGTCAGGGTACTAAGGTTCGGGTATGTCCTACGTGCAAAGGAAAAGGAACGGTACTGGATAAAGGAAAAATTATGGTGTTGTCCATTGTAGCGCTGTTGGTTTTTTGTATGCCGGTATTGTTTATTGTTCTTGCTGTCATTTTACTGGGCGGCAGTTTATTTCTGCTGGCAAAAGAGCATGAGCCGGCAACTGCCGAAGAACAGGAACCGTTACAAACAGATGATTGTGATGAAAGCAATAAAGTATGATAAATATGTTTTAAAAGAATCGTTCCATTCAACGAAGTGATAGTCGCTCTGCTGGATGGAGCGATTTTTTGTGGCGAGTTTTATAGCCGGCGGCTTTTGAAGAAGTAAGAGCATCAAGAGTATTTGTGAAGCAGGAAACTGTAATGATATTCATAAAAAAATAATTGTGCGTATTATTTATCTTTTTCGGGGAAAATTGTTGACCTAATTATACAGAACGTGTAAAATATAGTTGCGTTATGTTATATATAAATGAAATGATTTTGAATAGATAAAAAAACAGGAAAGAGGCGCGTTATGGAAGACACTAAAATCATAAAAGAACTGGGTAAGATCGGTTTAAAAAATCTGGGGCAGGTAAAACATAATCTGACTCCGGCATTATTGGTAGAAGAAGCACTTGAAAAACAGGAAGGGGTATTAACTGACACAGGTGCATTTCGTGTTGTTACAGGTAAATTTACCGGACGCTCTCCGAAAGATCGTTTTATTGTAAAACGCAGAAGCATTGAAAAGCAAATTGCCTGGGGCCCGGTCAATGTGCCTATTGAAGCAGATGTGTTTGAACGGTTATATAATAAAGTCATGGCTTATTTGGAAGGCAAGGATGTATATGTGTTTGATGGTTTAGCAGGTGCTGATGTGCAATATCAGATGCAGACCCGTGTCATCAATGAGTATGCCCATCAGAATTTATTTATGCATCAGTTGTTGGTACGCCCCAGTAAAGAAAAATTGGGCTGTTATGTACCGGATATCCATATGATTTGCGCGCCAGGCTTTAAATGTGATCCGGAAGTAGATGGCGTAAATTCTGATGCGGCCATTATTTTGGATTTGGAAAAACGTATCATTTTAATTACCGGCAGCAGTTACTGCGGTGAAATGAAAAAATCCATTTTCTCTGCGATGAACTATTTCCTTCCGCAGCGTAACGTGCTGTCCATGCACTGCTCTGCCAATATGGATCCGGAAGACGGCAGTGTCGCTTTGTTCTTTGGGTTGTCCGGAACAGGGAAAACAACATTATCTGCTGACCCGGCCCGCAAATTAATTGGCGATGATGAGCATGGCTGGTCTGACAGCGGCGTATTTAATATTGAAGGTGGTTGCTATGCCAAAGCCATTCGTCTGAATCGTGAGCAGGAGCCGCAGATTTTTGATGCCATTAAATTTGGTTCTGTAGTGGAAAACGTAGAGTTTTTCCCAGGTACTCGTAAAGTTGATTTTTATGACGGCACTCTGACTGAAAATACAAGAGCAGCATATCCGGTAGAATATATTCCAAATGCGCAGCTGCATGGCCGCGGCGGCATCCCAAAAACAGTTATCTTCTTAACTGCTGATGCGTTCGGCGTACTGCCTCCAATTTCTAAATTAAATACATTACAGGCCATGTATCATTTGTTATCCGGTTATACCAGTAAACTGGCCGGTACAGAACGGGGCGTTACAGAACCGCAGGCTACATTCTCCACTTGCTTTGGCGAACCGTTCCTGCCGTTAGATCCAATGGTATATGCTAAAATGCTGGCAGAAAAGATTGAAAAATATGATGTAAATGTATATCTGGTAAATACAGGCTGGGTTGGCGGGCCTTATGGCGTAGGCAACCGTATCAAATTGTCTTACACCAGAGCGTTGGTAACAGCTGCTCTGAATGGCGATTTGGAAAAAGTAGATTATGAACAGCACCCTGTATTTAAAGTATTTATCCCAAAAAGCTGCCCCGGTGTGGATGCAGAAATTTTGAATCCAATGAATTTGTGGTTTGATAAAGATGCTTACATGAAACAGGCAAAAATGCTGGGCGGTAAATTTATTGATAACTTTACCCGGTTTGAATCTGCACCAAACTTTGTAGTGCAGGCCGGTCCGGTGATTGAAGACTAAGAATAACATATAAGATAAACGATAAAGCAAAAGGCGCTGGTTCCCAAAGGAACTGGCGTTTTTTTGTTAAAGTTGAATTTTCTTTTTTATCATGAAATGGTATAATAAAACAAATTGATAGAAGGGACGGATTCATATGGTTCAGATTCATCAGGAACGTTGCATTGGATGCGGATTATGCGCAAAGGACTGTATTGCGGTAAATATTCAAATAACGGAAGGAAAAGCTCGTGTGTTGGGAGAATGTCTTGCTTGCGGGCATTGTGTGGCCATTTGTCCCCAATATGCAGTCAGCATACCGGAATTTGATATGGCGGATATAACTGATATTGGCACTGCGCTGCAGGCGGATGCACTGCTGCAAGTTATAAAATCGCGGCGCAGTATTCGTGACTATCGTGCAGAAAAAATCGAGCAAGAGAAACTGGAACGGCTTGCGCAAGCTGGCCGCTATACAGCAACGGCAAAAAATACCCAGGGCTGCCGCTTTGTGTTTGTACAGGATGAGTTGGAGTCTTTTAAAGCAATGATTTGGGAGGCTGTAGAAAAAGCAGTAGAAACCAATTATCTTCCGCCGGAAGTAGCGCCTGCTATGATGGATAATTATAAACGATTTTTAAAACTGCGGCAGCAGACACCATCTATTGATTATTTGTTCCGCAATGCGCCGGCTGTGCTGTTTATTGGAGCCAATACGCCGGTAGATGCCGGTTTGGCTGCGCAGAATATAGAATTAATGGCAACTGCGCAGGGATTGGGTGTACTGTATAACGGATTTTTAAATTACACCATAGAACTGACTGCCGAGCTGAAACAATGGCTGGGTTTGGCTGATAAAAAATCTTATGTCTGCATGCTGCTGGGTTATCCGGCAGTGCAATATAAACGAACAGCACCGCATAAACCGGCTGATAGTATCTGGCGGTAATATAGCTGAGCAGGATAGTTCTTTTGTTGAAAATTGTCTAAATAAGTAATGATGGTTTATGGAAACGTCGTGAATAGAAAAAATTGGATTTGGTGGAGAGAAAATGAGTATCAGGAAAGCCGTTTTATCAGATTTAAATATAGTCAGAGAAATTTCAGAGCATACCATTACTAAAATCTATCCCCATTATTACCCAAAAGGGGCAGTGGATTTTTTCCTTGCGCATCATAATGAAGCTCATATTTTAGACGATATTTATTTAAACCGTGTTTTTCTTTGTTTGGATTTGGTTCAGAATATTGTAGGAACCGTTACGATCAAGGATAATGAAATATGCAGACTTTTTGTGTTGCCTGCGCATCAGCGCAAAGGATATGGTACAGAACTGCTTGATTTTGCTGAAACTATAATTGCTGAACAATATTCCCAAATTGTATTAGACGCTTCATTACCGGCAAAAAAAATGTACCGTAGGAGAGGATATGTCGATACGGAATTTCATAGTATATCCGTGAAGTATGGTGATTTTTTGTGTTATGATGTGATGGAAAAGCAGCTATAAGTGGTTGATTTTGTTTAAATTGGGGAGAATCAAGTAAAAATAAGCGTAACAATGTTTTATTTTTGTTTTTATAGAAAACGGTTATTTTAAAAATGACTATTTTAGAACATGCTCTTTTTATGATTGCTGACAGAAAAAACAACATATACTATAATAAAATCGGCAATGATAGAAATAAAGAGGAAAGGTTTGTATTGTGGATGAAGCTGACGTTTGAAGATGTTTATAAATTACCAGAGATTCGCACCTATATTGAACGGGCGGATGAATCTTTGCGGGCTTTGGGGTATACGGACCATGGCTTTGCCCATGTACACAAGGTAGCCAATACGGCGCATGAAATTTTGCTCAAATTGGGTTATCCGGAACGAGATGCGGAATTGGCCCGGATTGCTGGTTATCTGCATGATATCGGCAATGTGATTAACCGGCAGGACCATGCGCAGAGCGGCGCCATCATGGCATTTCGTATTCTGGATAATATGCAGGCAGATCCGGAAGATATTGCTACCATCATTACAGCCATCGGCAATCATGACGAAGGTTCCGCCTATCCGGTCAATCCGGTAGCGGCGGCTTTGATTTTGGCCGATAAGGCAGATGTGCATTCCAGCAGAGTGCGCAACCAGGATTTTGCCACCTTTGATATCCATGACCGTGTGAATTATTCGGTAAAAAAAGCAGAACTGCACATTGAAAAAGACAGTCATATTGAATTGTTTTTGCAGATTGACACAGAAATCTGCGCTGTGATGGATTATTTTGAAATTTTTATGAATCGCATGATTTTGTGCCGCAAGGCAGCTGAAAAACTGAATTTACATTTTCGGCTGACCATAAATCATCAGCAAATTTTATAAAAAAAACTGCATCATCTGCTGTTCTGTAACGTGGTTGTACAGAGCGGCGGACGGATGCAGTTTTTTTGTCTGAAACAGGAAGGTATACTTCCCGAACAGTGTGTCAAACTAGAAATAATATTACAGCACAAAAGTGCAATATGCCCAGAGCAATACGCCGGGAATTAAGAACAGATAGCACAGCAAATTCCACTGGCCGTATTTCTTTTTGCTGATGGAAAATTCACGGGATTTGTTGTTGAGATTCATCAAAGCCAATCCTTTAAACACTGCTGAAACCAAAATCAGGATATAGGCAACAATTTCCATGGTAGTAAACATAAATAACCCCCATTACGATTTTATCTGGTGCTATTATACTCTATTTTTCTAATTTTGTCCAATGGAGGGATGGTATGCTGAGTATTACGTTTCGTGTATTGTTGGTTTATATTCTTTTGCTGCTTGCAATGCGCATTATGGGAAAGCGGGAAATCGGCCAATTATCCAATCTGGATTTTGTGGTGGCCATTGTAGTGGCCGAATTGGCTACACTGCCGCTTACAGACCATAGCCTGAGTTTGCTGCACAGTATCTTGCCGATGTTAATTATTACCGCTTTGCAAGTGATGGCTTCGGTGATATGTTTAAAAAGTAATTGCTTTCGCCGTTTTTTGTATGGACGTCCCAATGTTCTCATTGCAGGCGGCCGATTGCAGATGGAAGAAATGCGGCGGGCGCGGTATAACATCGATGATTTATTGAGTCAGTTGCGGCAGCGAGATGTATTTGATGTTGCCAATGTAGATTATGCGGTATTGGAAATATCCGGCGATTTAACGGTGGTTTTAAAGCCCTGGTGCTGCCCTGCAACCCGCGGCGACTTAAATATTTCTTCCACAGAGCAATTTTCAGGCATGCCATTAACGGTAATTGATGATGGCGAGGTAAACTGGAAAGGGCTGGCGGAGCGTAATCTGAGCAAAGAATGGCTGCAGGAGCAGCTGCTGAACAATAACATTGCTGACCCACGAGATGTGTTTTTTGCCAGTCTGAGCAACAACGGATATTTATATTTTATTAGTCGGGAAGAGGCTATGCAGACCAGGGAAAAAATTCATTAACCGGCTTTTCTGCTCATATAGTAGAGCAGGAGGCGGATGCGATATGGCAATACAATTATTGGCAGGTTTATTGACAATTTTAATTGGTGCAGAATTATTTACCAATGGCGTGGAATGGCTGGGCAATCGGCTGGGCTTATCAGAAGGAACCGTAGGCAATCTTTTAGCGGCAGTGGGCACCGCGCTGCCGGAGTCGATTATTCCTTTGGTGGCTTTTCTGGGCGGCAATCCGGAAGCCATGGACATTGGCATCGGCGCAATTTTGGGAGCACCGTTTATGCTGGGCACACTGGCGATGTTTGTTACAGGTTTCAGCGCATGGCTGCTGAGAAAAGAACGGCGCGGCATATTAAAAGTTGATGCCGGAGCAGTCAGCCGGGATTTACGGATGTTTTTGCTGATGTATCTGCTGGCGGTATCAGCTGCTTTTTTACCGTCCTGGTGCAAACCCTTTGTGGCGCTGGCTCTGCTGGCAGGATATTTTCTGTATGCCTGGCAGATGATGCACAGCGGACAGTCGTTGTCCGATGATGGTTTGCGTCCTTTATACCTGAGCCGGAGCGCCCGTCCCGGTTATTTTTTTATTTTGCTGCAATTAGGATTGGGATTGGGCGCCATTGTCGGCGGCGCAGAATATTTTATTCATGGCATTGAATATGCTGCCCAGTTATACGGCATTCATCCGTTGATTCTTTCTATGATTATTGCGCCCATTGCCACAGAACTGCCCGAAAAATTCAATAGTGTGATTTGGATTTCCCATGGTAAAGATCGGCTGGCTTTGGGCAATGTAACAGGCGCCATGGTGTTTCAGAGTACAATGATTCCGGCTATGGGCATTTTGTTGAGCGATTGGACCTTAAATTTGGCAGCGGGTCTCAGCAGCTTTTTTTTATTGATAACGGTGGGTGTGCTTTATGTGACCATTCAGCGGCATAGATGTGTGCCTGTTTCCGCTTTGATTGGCTGCGGTCTGGGTTATTTTGGATTCATTATGGCAATACTTTGGTGTATGCTGTAAAAATTTTTGATACGACAGGAAAAAGGAAATTATGTCTATACAAACATTTTCCAATGAGATAAAATAAGAATAGTCATGTAAAGATATAATAAGCAAGTATTTCCAGAGAAAGCACAGGTAATAGATTATGTATCAGGCAAAGCATACGGCAAAGGCAAAGATGAAGCAGCGAAAACGAAGCAACAGCGTTTTTCAGGCAGCAGGGATTTTGATGATTACCATGATGTTGTCCCGCGTGTTAGGGTTTGTGCGGGATATCGCTGTTACCGGTTCTTTTAGCGTTGGCGCTCAAACCGATGCCTATCTGGCTGCCTTCACCATTCCGGACCTGATTTATTTTGCCTTGGTGGGCGGTGCGTTAAGCTCGGCATTTATTCCTGTTTTCAGCGGCTATTTAGCCACGAAAAAAGAGGAAGATGCCTATATTGTCGCCAGTACCATTTTAAACCTGGTCAGCATTGCAGCTCTGGTATTGATTGCCATTGGGATTTTGTTTACGCCGCAGCTGGTAAGAATGCTGGTGAAATTTACCGATGAAACCTTTGAGCTGACGGTGTTGTTAACGCGCATTATGTTTGCGCAGAGCTTTTTTATGTGTTTGGCCGGTATTTCTCAGGGAATTCTGCAATCCTACAAAGAGTTTGCAGCGCCGGCTTTTGGCGCAGTGGTTTATAATATTGCCATCATTGTTATAGGATTGTTATTGCAGCAAAAGCTGGGGATTATGGCGTTTACCATCGGCGTTGTGGTTGGTGCGGCGTTAAATCTGGCCATGCAGATACAGGCAATGGTGCGGTATCAGTTCCGTTATCGGCTGATATTGGATTTGCATCATCCTGGCGTTAAAAAGTTTTTTCTGTTATTTTTGCCGGTGGTGTTAGGGCTGTCCATGAATGAGTTAAATTTGCTGGTCAGTCAGAATCTGGCTTCCGGTCTGGCTGAAGGGACGGTTACCGCCTTAAAGCAGGCGCAGCGGGTAATGATGCTGCCGGTGGGTATTTTTGCCGCGGCTATCGGTCTGTCCATTTTCCCGACAATGACCAGCCATGTGGCCAGAGGCGAGATGGATGCCTATAAACAAAATCTGACCATGGGGTTGCGAACCATTATTTTTATCACCTTGCCGGCATCGGTGGGGCTGATGGTGTTAAGCTATCCGGTTGTGCGGGCGATGTATCTGCAGCTGGCCGTGACCGAAGCGCAGGTCGAATTAATTTCAGTATGCCTGGTTTTTTATTGTATCGGTATTGTAGGGTATTCGGCGCAGCAGGTTTTGAATCGCGGTTTTTATGCAGTGCAGGATACCAAATCTCCGGTAGCCATCAATGTATGTGTGCTGCTGTTTAATATTATACTCAGTATGATACTGGTGAAGACGATGGAACATCGCGGTCTGGCGCTGGCTTATTCGCTGTCTGGTCTGCTTAGTATGGTGGTGCTGGGATTGGGATTGCGCAAAAAAATTGGCAGCTTTGGCGGAAAAGCCTTGTTGAAATCGGCAATGCAATCTATTGCGGCATCGGCTGTGATGGGTGTTTTGGTCTATTTCACAGCAGTTGGTCTGGAACAAATATTGGATGTTAGTAGTAAAGTGATGCAGATTGTGCAGGTTTTAGCCAGCGTAGGCGTGGGTGTTGCAGCATATACTATCATGGTAATTGCAATGAAGATGGAAGAAGCGCAGCAAGTGTTGAAAATTATAAAAAGAAAGCTGCGTCGGTAACGGTCTGTGCTTGACACAGACCGAACCTATCCCGTATGCTAAAGAGGGATTGCAGTGTTTTTTTGATTGCTTTTTTGATTACTTTTTGATTACATAGAACAAGAGGACAGGCAATATTGTCGCAAAGGAGTGGGAGAATGATGGAAAATATCAGAGTAAATGAAGGAAAAGAATGTATTCGTGTTGTAGATGGCGTATCTTATGAACGCTATGCCATTCAAACCCATGTGATTGGCAATGAAGATCAAATTGTAGAGGTTGTAAAAAAATATGCAGTGCCCCATATGCAGCAGGGAGATATTCTGTTCCTTTCGGAAAAAGCAGTGGCTTGTACGCAAAACAGAGCGATTCCGATTGATACCATAAAACCGCGGCCTTTGGCCCGTTTTCTGGTGAAGTTTGTTTATCGCTCTCCTCATGGGTTAGGCCGTACTTTGCCTGAAACCATGGAAGTTACCATTCAGCAGGTAGGGACATTGCGTATTTTGTTTGCTGCATTTTGTTCCGCCATTGGGAAGCTGTTTAAAAAAAGAGGTATTTTTTATGCCATTGCCGGTGAAAAAGTTCGTGCCATTGATGGGCCATGCCCCGGTGCGCTGCCGCCGATGGATCGCTGTGTAACATTGGGGCCGGAGGATCCCAGTAAAGTTTGTAAAGAAATTGCCCAAGCCATTGGTTATGATGTTACCATTATTGACGCCAATGATTTGGATATTGAGATTTTAGCGTTTTCAGGCAAGAAAAAGCAGGCTGCCGCCCTTGCTGAGATTCTGCGCGATAATCCTTTGGGACAAGGCCGAGAATGTACACCGATGGGTTTGATTCGTCAAGTAAAATAACAGGAGAAGCCAGCTATGCATCATATATTTGTAGACTTTGAAATGAACCACATTGCCGGTCAGTATGCAGAAGAACGAACTTACAGTAAAATGGAGATTGTGGAAATCGGAGCGGTTATGCTGGATGAACAATATCACGAAATCAGCAGCTTTCAGACGTATGTGCGGCCCGAATATAATGATAAAATAGAAAAGCAGTGCACAAAGGTAACAGGTATTACAACAGAAACAGTGGCGGATGCGCCTGTTTTGTGGACAGCCCTGCAGCAGTTTGTGCAATGGTGCGGTTCAGAATCATTAACGGTGTATGCCTGGAGTGACAGCGATTTAAAACAGCTGAAACGGGAATTGAATCTGAAAGAAATTGAATGCAAAGAACTGCATCGGCTGTGTGACCACTGGGAAGATTTTCAGCGCACCTTTTGCAATTTGTTGGGCATTGAAAAAAGAGTTGCCTTAAAACATGCCATCAATGCCATCCAGTCGGAATTTGACGGCGCTGAACATGATGCCCTGTGGGATGCGCGCAATACAGCCAAAATATTTGCGCTGTCCAAAAATGAAGCAGAATTTCAACGCATCATGGGACCGGTAATTGAGGCGTTTAAACCGGTAACTCCCATGACCTCTACGTTAGGCGATCTGTTTCCGGATATGGCCAAACTGTTGGCAGAATCATAATGGCACAAAATCGACGCTATTAAAAATAAAGGGTATGTAAAAAATAACAGTAAGTTTAATAAAATTCCTCTTAAGCAGAAAGTGTAAACAATCAGAATCTGTTTGAGGGGAATTTTTTATGTGTATATTGCTGTTCCTGATTCACGTTTAGAAAAAAACAAAATAAATACAAAATACATGAGGGCTCTTTTATTGCATAGACAGATAAAAATCAGTATAATAACAACAGTGTTGTTTGACTGGCGGTAAAGTTGTTGGTTTGCCGTTTAAATCTAGTGGGGAACATGATAATGATTTATAAACTATTTGTAATTTTATAAAAGAAAGTGGGAATGAAAGAATGGGTGTTTTAGCAAATCATACAAAAGGAAAAAATGCACCGGACAAAATTTTTAGAATCAGCGGCATGGCCAAAGAACGGGCGGCGATTGTCGGTAAAGAAAATATTACCAATGCAACAACAGGCGCCTTTCTGGATGGCGACGGCCACCTGATTACATTAAAAACAGTAGAGGCTACCATGAAAGAGATTCCTTTTGCTGATGCTGCTGAATATGCTACCATTGAAGGTTCTCCGGCATTTATCGAAGCTGCCATTGACGCGGCTTTTCGTGAATATCGTCCGGATGCTTATATTGACGGTATTGCAACACCGGGCGGAACAGGCGGAATTCATCATGCAGTTCTGAACTATCTGGAAGATGGTGATACGGTTATTACCATGGATCGTTACTGGGCCGCTTACAAAAGTATCTGCAGAGAAACAAACCGCAATTTTGATACCTTTGTGATGTTTGATGAAAATAATAAATTTAACGTGCAGGGCTGTGTAGAAAAGCTGCGGGAATACGCAGCCAAACAGACCAATGTATTTTTGGTATTAAACACACCGGCGAATAATCCAACCGGATATAATGTAAGACAAGAAGAGTGGGAAATTATTATGGCAGAGCTGACCAGCATTGCCAATAACGGCAAAAACAATGTGGTATTGTTGCTGGATATTGCCTATATTGACTTTGCTGCGCCGGAAAGCCGGGCGTTTTTCCAGTTGTTCAATCAACTGCCGGAAAACTTCTTGGTACTGGTTGCGTTTAGTATGTCTAAGAGCTATACCATGTATGGTTATCGTTTGGGCTGCTTGTTGTGCGTATCTTCTAACAAACAGGAAGTAGAAGATTTTGTAGCCATCAACAAATTTTCCAGCCGGGCAACCTGGTCCAATTGCAGCCGTTTGGGAATGCTGGTTATGGAAAAAATCAATCAGGAACCAGAACGCAAAGCTGCTTTCCGCGCTGAACAGGAAACTTTGCGGCTGAGTTTGTTAAAACGGGCAGAAGTGTTTATCAAAGAAGCCGATGAAATTGGGTTAAAAGTTTGTCCGTTTGATTCCGGATTTTTTGTTACTGTGCCTACAGAACATGCCGAAGAAGTGGCTGCCGAATTGCGCAAAAGCGATTTATTTATCGTTCCTTTGGGCGATGGCGCCAATGCTGGTTTGCGGGTTGCATTATGTGCTATCCCAGAAGAAAAAATCACAGGAATTGCGAAGAAAATAAAAGAAGCTTTGGATATTGTCAGCAAATAAGAAAAGCAAATAAAACCGACAAATACGGAAACAAAAAAGCCTTGCGGCTATGAGAACTGTCATAGCTGCAAGGCTTTTTTTCGTGCGGCATCTGGTGTTGCATATGGGAATACTATGGTTTTTGTCCAAAACAACCCATTTATCAGGAAAAAAGCTTTCCCTTTTTAATAGCTATTTATATAGTTTTGAAAAGCGCACATGTATAGCCGCCGGCAAATAAAAAAGCGCCGCTTGGGCGCTTCATGAAAGTATGGAGATGAGGGGAGTCGAACCCCTGTCCGAAAGACCGACACCCCAGGCATCTACGAGCGTAGTTTATGTTTTTATTTTATCAGCCAATCTCCCATAAACAGGATAGAGTCTGACTAGCTGGGTAAGGTTCCTGTTTCGTTACCCTGCACTGGCGAAACAGTAGTCTGCTAAAGTGACCCTCTGTCCCGCACCGCAGACACAGCAGGCAGAGAGTTAACTGCAATTACGCAGCTAAAGCTAAATTATTGTTTTTAGCGTTTAATTTTAAATGCACCGTTTTACAAGCTGGCGCGACCTTGGCTCGCTTCCCAGGCTACCGCATATCCCCCGTCGAAACCATTACATCCCCACGAAAAATTGATGCTGTATTATTATAACGCAAAAAAAATAAAATAGCAAATTATTTTATTCTCGAAGAGGTGAAAATTTACTGGTGAAGCAAAAATAATTTTATCTGAAAGTATAATTGATTTTCTATCAGCATACAGGGTTATCGGACAATACCTGTTGCACCGTCCACACGCTGCTCTGGACATTTCCTGGTCTGTCCATCTTAGTCAGACTGCGTCTGCCGCGATTGGGACAGCCTGCAGAAATTTCCATCCAGAGGTGGACTTTGTGCAAAGAGATTGTCCTCTTGGTGATTTGGGAGAAAAGTTGTGATAGATGGGATGAACGTGCAGTTTATCGGACAATACCTGTTGCACCGTCCACACGCTGCTCTGGACATTTCCTGGCCTGTCCATCTTAGTCAGACTGCGTCTGCCGCGATTGGGACAGCCTGCAGAAATTTCCATCCAGAGGTGGACTTTGTGCAAAGAGATTGTCCTCTTGGTGATTTGGGAGAAAAGTTGTGATAGATGGGATGAACGTGCAGTTTATCGGACAATACCTGTTGCACCGTCCACACGCTGCTCTGGACATTTCCTGGCCTGTCCATCTTAGTCAGACTGCGTCTGCCGCGATTGGGACAGTCTGCAGAAATTTCCATCCAGAGGTGGACTTTGTGCAAAGATATTGTCCTCTTAAGCAATTTGGAGAAAGGCGGTCTTATGATTTTCTGCAAGTGAAGGCGGTGTTTTTCATCAGTTTTATTATTTTTCTTTACCTGAAAAAATAAACTTAAGCCTACGAAATATTCAACCATATGTATATTTAATCATATTTTGCATTGTTTTTTACCGATTGCTGTCCCTGCCGATTTCACTTTATTGATGCGGTTATGGATCAATATAGTTATTCCAAATTGCTGAGAAGCTGTATTTTTGTTTTTAAGCTATGGTTTTCTCCCCGATGGAATACTGATACCGGAGAGTGGTATTTCTGCTCTTAAAACAGATTGTGCCGCTTCTCAGATGGATAACACTGCCGGTAGTACACATGCAAATCGGTAGGTTCCTTTGCAAAACTTACAGAATTTATTTTTCAAAAGCGTCTGTAATGCTGTTTGTCACAGGCTTTATTGCCATTGTATCCACAGGGTTGTGCTGTTTTTTCTTTTACGCTGCGTTGCTTTTTTTACCGCAGCTTTACTTTTGCATTTTCAGCCAATGAACCTGACAGCTTTATTTATTAATTTTTATTTTTAACGGCGCTGCCGTTTTTCTTGTTTTCCATGTTTGTTATGTTTATTTATGTTTATGGGTGTTTTATTTGTTTTTTGTTTTATAC
>CALXUG010000045.1 GCA_944391625.1 uncultured Clostridia bacterium | reverse complement strand
CCACTTTCAACGGGCTGAAATGTTCAGTATTTGGGCGCTTCGGAGCGTTGCAGAGCATACTAATTCATGGTATAATAAAGAAAAATTTGCAGAAGGAAGTGACGCAGGTGCGGCAAGATAATTTACATGATTTACAGGAGAAAAAAGAAAAAGCCATTCTGGTCTTATTGCCGGAGCCGAAAGAAATTTGGCAGGAAAGCGAATTGTATCAGGAACTGGCAGAACTGAGCCGCACCGCCGGTCTGGAAGTGGTGGATACTTTACTGCAGCATAGAGCAGCGCCCGATGCTGCCTATTATTTGGGGAAAGGCAAGCTGGAAGAACTGCGGCAGCTTTGTTTGGCCCGGAAAGCCGACTGTGTCATTTTTGACCATTCTTTATCGCCGTCTCAGTTATACAATCTGGGCAAGGCGTTGGATGTCAAAGTGCTGGATAAAACCATGCTGATTTTGGATATTTTTGCCCAGCGGGCGCGCAGCAAAGAAGGCAAACTGCAGGTAGAGCTGGCGCAGGCCAATTATTTGTTGCCGCGGCTTTTGGGACAGGGCATCAATTTGTCCCGACAGGGCGGCGGCGCCAAAAAAGGCGGTGTGGGAACCCGTGGTCCGGGGGAAACCAAACTGGAAACAGATCGGCGTCGTATCCGGCAGCGCATCCAGTTTGTACAGCAGGAGCTGAAAGAGGTGCAAAAACATCGGGCTGTTCAGCAAAAAAGCAAGCTGCGCAACGGACTGCCGCTGATTGCGTTGGTTGGGTATACCAATGCGGGTAAATCTTCGTTGCTGAATTGCATCACCGATGCAGACATCTATGCTGAGGATCAGCTGTTTGCCACACTGGACCCCACCACCAGAGCTTTTTATCTGCCCAATGGCAGCAAAGCGCTGCTGACCGACACAGTAGGCTTTATCCGTGATTTGCCGCCCCAGTTGATAGAAGCCTTCAAGGCCACACTGGACGAACTGCAGTATGCCGATCTGCTGTTGCATGTCATTGATATCAGCAATCCCAACTTTGAAAATCAGTTGGAGGCAGTGGAAAATTTATTGCAGCAGCTGCATTTGGAAGAAAAAAAGAGAGTCTATGTATTCAATAAAATTGATCAGCTGGAGGAAGTGCCGCCGTTGAGCAATCGGCTGGAGCGGGAAAACTGCTGTTACATTTCAGCAAAGCAAAAACAAAATCTGGAAGAGTTGTTTCAGTGTATCGAAGCCAATCTGGAGAAAAATATCCGCTGCAGTATCCGTCTGCCCCATACAGAAGGCAGCTTGCTGCATCAGGCGTACAATACCGGCGTTATCGGTGACTTACAATATGGGGAAGATGCCATCTATTTTACCTGGATTGGTCAAAAAGGACACTTCCCGTCAATATTGCAGCAATATCAAGTGAATATGGAGTAATGAAAAAATGAACGAATATTTTTTAAGTTTAAAAGATAAATATACTATCAATGATGCATTAATGGAGCAGATTGAGCAGGCTTACCAAAAAGTACAGCCTTACTGGCAGCCTGTCAGCAATCATACATGGACAGCGCAGATTAAAATATTGAACGCCTTTCAGAAGCATCAAACATCGGATTTTCATTTGAACGGCTCTACCGGGTATGGCTATGGGGATACCGGCCGAGATATTTTAGAGCTGGTTTGGGCAGATATTTTCCGCGCAGAGAAAGCGTTGGTGCGTTCCAATATCGCATCGGGCACCCATGCATTGGCACTGTGCTTATTTGGCAATTTGCTGCCCGGTGATACTTTTGTGTCCATCAGCGGCATGCCTTATGACACCTTGCAGACCATCATCGGTCACCATGGCGAACCGGGAACACTGTCTGAGCTGGGTATAGTTCACAAAGTAGTAGAACTGAAAGATGACGGTTTCGATTTTGACGGCATCAGAGCCGCTGTCACTGCTCAGACTAAAATGGTCTGCGTTCAGCGTTCACGGGGTTACAGCTGGCGCAAATCGCTGTCTATCGCTCAGATTGCGGAAGCCATTGCTGTTGTCAAAGCAATAAACCCCAATATTATTTGTTTTGTGGATAACTGTTACGGTGAATTTGTGGAATTGCAGGAGCCGCTGGAAGTCGGCGCTGATTTGATTGCCGGATCTTTAATTAAAAATCCCGGCGGTGGTCTGGCACCGCGCGGAGGTTATGTGGCCGGTCGTACCGATTTGGTAGATCGGGCTGCCATTCGGCTGACAGCGCCGGGCATTGCCGAAGATGTAGGCTCTGCGCTGGATTTTAACCGTTTGGCTTTTCAGGGATTGTTTATGGCGCCACTGATTGTAGAGCAGGCCATGAAGGGTGCTATTTTTGCCGCCCAATTGCTGGAGCAGCTGGGCTATAAAGTTTCTCCGGCAGCAGATGCACCTCGCACCGATATTATTCAGGCTATTCAGCTGGATACACCGGAAAATGTACGAAAATTCTGTCACGGCATACAAAAAGCATCTCCGTTAGATGCCCATGTTACGCCATATGACGCTCAATTGCCGGGTTATGACGATCCGGTTATTATGGCAGGGGGAACCTTTGTGCAGGGTTCTTCTATTGAACTGAGTATTGATGGACCTATGCGGGAGCCGTACATTGTTTATATGCAGGGTGGGCTGTCAGTGGCCCATGTTATTGCAGGTGTGGTGGCAGCAGTTGGTCAGATGACACAAGCATAAATATAAAACTGTGCAAAGCGGAGAAAGGGCTGATTATCATGAAAAAGAAAATCGGGCTGTTATTTGGCGGAAAATCGGGTGAGCATGAGGTATCGCTGGCTTCTGCCAATGCTATTGCCCATAATTTTGATCAGGCGCAATTTGAAATTGTTCCCATTCTGATTTCCCGGGAAGGACGTTGGTATGGGCCTGTTGCTTTAGAGCAGATCAGCTCGGCTGCAGCAGAACAGTATGAACATCAGGAAGTCATGCTGGCACCCCGTCCCGGCGGTTTTTTGCTGTCTGCGGCAGATGGCAGTCTGGTATGCCGTCTGGATGCAGTATTTCCCATTGTACACGGTACTTTTGGTGAGGACGGCATTTTGCAGGGATTATTGGAATTGGCCGATATTCCTTATGTAGGTGCCGGTGTGACCGGTTCTGCCATTGGTATGGATAAAGTGATTATGCGAAAAATTCTGGCATATCATCATATTCCGCAGGTGGCTTTTACCACCGTTCTGCGCAGCCAGATTGAGCAGGATTTAACCGACGCTGTGCAGCAGGTTGAAGCAAGCTTGTCCTATCCGGTGTTTGTAAAGCCGGCAAACGGCGGTTCCAGTGTAGGTATCAGTAAAGCCAAGAACAGTGTAGAGTTGGGGCAGGCGTTACAGCTGGCGGCTTGTTATGATAAAAAAATCCTGGTTGAACAGGGCGTGGATGCCAGAGAAATTGAAGTTTCTGTTTTGGGTAATGAACAGCCGCAGGTATCTCTTCCCGGTGAAATCCAATCCAGCAATGAATTTTACGATTACAAGGCCAAATATATTGATAATAAGTCAATTGCTCAGATACCGGCTCAATTGCCGGCAGAAACCATTTTATCCATTCAGGAGCTGGCGGTGCAGGCTTACCAAGCGTTAGACTGTGAAGGGTTTGCCCGGGTTGACTTTTTTGTAGAGCGGCAGACAGGGCAGATTTATTTAAATGAAATCAACACACTGCCCGGATTTACCGAAATCAGCATGTATCCTAAATTGTGGGAGGCGGCAGGATTACCCATTGGTCAGTTGTTAAGCCGTTTGGTAGAGCTGGCCGAGCAGCGTTATGCCGAACGCAGTAAAAATTCTGTGCAGCGCTGAACTGTTTTTTGAGCTATTTGGCGTAAAATAGGTTCAACGGAAGCAACGGTATAAAATGGGGAACAAATGCTCTTTTATTTTGTCTGGTACATTGACAGAATTTCAAAAAGGTCTTATAATACAAACATACATTTGTTTTTATAGATGGAGGATAATTATGGCAGAAACAAATAAAAACGGAGATAAATTGCTGGATCGTGCAGCAGCGCTGGAAAATGCCCTAAAACAAATTGACCGTCAGTTTGGGAAAGGCACTTTGATGCGTTTGGGCGACCAAGAAAAAATCGAAATGGAAGCTATTTCGACCGGTTCCATTGCACTGGACAGTGCGTTGGGTATTGGCGGCGTGCCCAAGGGACGAATTATTGAAATTTATGGCCCGGAATCTTCCGGTAAAACCACAGTTGCGCTGCATATTGTGGCAGAATGTCAGAAAAACGGCGGCGTAGCGGCTTTTATTGACGCGGAACATGCTCTGGATCCTGTTTATGCCAGAAAAATCGGTGTAGATGTGGATAACCTGCTGGTTTCTCAGCCTGATTACGGTGAACAGGCGCTGGAAATCTGTGATGCATTGGCTCGCAGCGGCGCAGTGGATATTATTGTTGTGGACTCGGTGGCAGCTTTAACGCCGCGGGCAGAAATAGAAGGTGAAATGGGCGATACCCATGTAGGGCTGCTGGCTCGTCTGATGTCCCAGGCATTGCGTAAAATGACAGGTAATATCAGCAAAAACAATACTACAATGATTTTTATCAACCAGGTGCGTGAAAAAATCGGTGTGATGTACGGCAATCCGGAAGTAACCACCGGCGGACGTGCATTAAAATTCTATTCCTCCATTCGTATGGAAGTGCGTAAAGGGGAAGCGCTGAAACGGGGCACTGAAATTATCGGGAACCGCACCAAAGTAAAAATTGTAAAAAATAAAGTAGCACCGCCATTTAAACAGGTAGAATTTGATATTATGTATGGTGAAGGGATTTCCAACGAAGGCAGCATCATTGATGTTGGGGTAGAACTGGAAATTATCCGTAAGAGCGGCGCATGGTATTCCTATGAAGGCGAAAAAATCGGGCAGGGCCGTGATAATGCCAAAGCTTATCTGAAAGCCAATCCGGAAACAAAAGCGGAAATTGAAGCAAAAATCCGCGCCCATTCCCAGTCCATCGGTATGGTAGTGGAAGTGCAGGATGATGAAGATGCGGCCATTGAAGCAGAAGGCGAATTGTTTTTTGATGCTGAATAATATGCAGGGGTGTATGGTTACACCCCTTTTTTGAGGTGAAGCAACTATGGAACAACTGGAACAGGCCAAAGCAGCCGCATTAAAGTTTGTAGCAGCGCGGGTACGCACTCGGCAGGAAGTGGTGCAGCAGCTACATAAAAAAGGATATTCGCAGGAAATCATAACGGCTGTGATTGCGTTTTTACAGGAATATCAATATCTGGACGACGCCGCTTATTGCAAGGCGTGGATTCATGACAAAATGCAGTTTCATCCTTGCGGTCGGCAAAAAATGGCCTTTGAACTTGCCAAAAAGGTGCCCGACCGGCAGCTGATACAGCAAAGTCTGGAACAATATTTTTCCCGCGAGGAAGAACTGGAACTGGCCCTGGCCGCAGCGTACAAAAAATTGAACGGCAGCGCGGCGGTTCGCCCTGAACAGCTGAGCCGCTTTTTGTACAGCAAGGGCTATGACGGCGTTATCATTGCCCGGGTATTGGATCGGCAGGAAATTATACAGCAATTAGACCAGAAACGGAAAGATAATAATTTTTAAGTTTAAATATGCCCCTTGACAGGCGATACTAGAACTTATAAAATTAATAAATGGAAATCTCGTATGAAATTGCACCTGTCTCTGGTCAGGTTGTATATATAAAATTGTAGTATGGTGGTAACTGTCAATGTACCTATAAAGTTTATACTGTGAACTGCAGATTTATATATGGATAGAGAGTCGTCTGATTTTTTCAGAAGCAATTTCAGCAAATCGATCTTCGGTTTGCTTTTTTTATTGTTGAAAAAGCAGATAGTTTGCTGAAAAACAGAAAAGGCAGGCTCTTGGGCAGCATGCGCAATCAACAGCGCAGAAACAAAAATATTGTTTGGCTGTGATAGATGCTCTGTAACCGGATTGGTTTGGGAGAATTCCAACAACGTGTATTTATTACAATCGTAAAAAACTTAAAAAATGTATGACAGAAAGGAGGGCACATGTGATATGAATGTCGTAATTGCTGCTGTAATAGCCGCCCTGGTGGGTTTGGCTGTCGGTTATTTTATAAGAAAAACAGTAGGAGAATCCAAAATCAAATCTGCGGAAGATGAAGCAGCCAGAATTATGGAAGAAGCTACCCGAAATACCGATGCAATCCGAAAAGAAGCCATTTTAGAAGCCAAAGATGAAGCTTATAAAATTCGCAACGAGGCGGAGCAGGAAGTAAAAGAACGGCGCAGTGAGCTGCAGCGCTCAGAAAAACGTCTGATTCAGAAAGAAGAATCTATGGATCGGAAATACGAAGCTTTGGAACAAAAAGAACACAGTCTGCAAAAAACAGAAACGCAGATTGAAAAAATCAAAGCCAGCGTAGAATCATTGTATGCGCAGCAGGCGGCCGAATTGGAACGTTTGGCCAACTTAACTGCAGAAGAAGCCAGAGAACAGCTGCTGAGCAAAGTAGAAGAAGAAATCAAGCACGAAACGGCAATTATGATCAAGGACATGGAAACCGCAGCAAAGGAACAGGCTGACAAAAAAGCAAGAGATATTATTTCTCTGGCCATTCAGCGTTGCGCTGCTGACCATGTAGCAGAAACTACCGTTTCAGTTGTCGCTTTGCCCAATGACGAAATGAAAGGGCGGATTATCGGTAGAGAGGGTCGAAACATCCGCACATTGGAAACTTTGACAGGCATTGATTTAATTATCGATGATACACCGGAAGCTGTTATTTTATCCGGTTTTGATCCAATTCGCCGCGATATTGCCAGAGTTGCTCTGGAAAAATTAATTGTGGATGGACGGATTCATCCGGCCCGTATTGAAGAAATGGTAGAACGGGCGCAGAAAGAAATTGAACAGAAAATCCGTGAAGAAGGGGAACAGGCCACCTTTGAAACAGGGGTACATGGTCTGCATCCCGAAATCATCAAATTGCTGGGCCGCTTGAAATACAGAACCAGCTATGGACAAAATGTGCTGAATCATTCTATCGAAGTAGCGCATTTGGCAGGCATGATGGCTGCCGAATTGGGTGTAGATGTACAGCTGGCCAAACGGGCCGGTTTGCTGCATGACCTGGGGAAAGCGGTAGACCACGAGGTAGAAGGGCCCCATGTCAGCATTGGTGCTGATTTGGCCAAACGCTATCGGGAATCCAAGGATGTTATCAATGCCATTGAAGCCCATCATGGCGATGTAGATCCGCGTACAGTGGAAGCTGTTTTGGTAGCTGCTGCCGATGCAGTATCTGCAGCGCGTCCGGGCGCTCGTCGTGAAACGCTGGAATCTTATCTGAAACGTCTGGCAAAATTAGAAGAAATCGCCAACGAATTTGAAGGGGTTGAAAAATCCTTTGCCATTCAGGCTGGCCGTGAAATCCGCATCATGGTAAAACCAGATAAAGTGGATGATGTCGGTGCTGTAAAATTGTCCCGCGATATTGTAAAACGAATTGAAAAAGAATTGGAATATCCGGGTCAGATTAAAGTCGTTGTGGTGCGGGAAACCCGTTCCGTTGACTATGCAAAATAAATACGAATATCAAACTGCTGCAGAGCATTTCTGCAGCAGTTTTTTAGTGGTGCGCCAGTATGGGAATCGTCTGAAGATTGGAGTTGGAATAGGTGCCATGATGTTCAGGCAGAACTACCATTGCCGCCTCCTCCGTAGTCTGGACAGTGGCTGGTCTGTTCTTCTCGGCCGGACAAGACTGTCCGCCTCGACGAGAACAGCTTGCGCCCCGGTCCATTCTAAGTCGGAACGCGCGCAATGATAGTCTGCCTTGGTGGGAGTGAAAGAACTATTCTACGATTTAGACAGGCTACAAACAATGTTCCAACGATGGAGCAATGCAAAATAAAATTGTTTCGTGTGAAAGATTACATGGTCGGCTTGTCCTATCTTTGCCTCTCCCTCAATTTACCCGACCAGAAAAGCGTCGGGCATCTGGACATCAACTTGATTGTTTTCCTCGCCATGGACTGTGTCCAGCTCGGATAAAACAATCTGCGTTGCTGACCATCCCAATTCGGAATTTTGGCAAAGGATAGGCCAGCCTTATGCGCGTCAACCAGGGAGATGTTTTGTTGCCGTTGTCGACATTGAAGCGGACAAGTGCGCAGTCTGTCTAGCCGAACTGGACGCAGTCCAAAGTGAAGCAGACCGACAAGCAGATGTCTGTGCCCGACGCTTTTCTGGTCGGGTAGGAGGGCAGGCAACAAAAATGGAGCATTGCAAACAAAATTGTTAGTGTGAAAGAAGCCTAAAAAAGGGCAAGGCAAAGCTAACCTGGCAAGAAAAATTTTTTTGCCAGGTTAGCCTAAATATGTAATAATAGAACTAACCTACAGAAAAACCTTGAGATTCAAGAAAGCGAATAGCTTGCTGCGTCTGCTTTTCAAGCTGATGCTGTTCCAAGAATTTTACTCTGTCTAAATCTGTTGGATGCCAAACTTGTCCGGTAGATAAAATGGCATAAACAGCTGTCAAAATCATTCCGGCGATAGCAATAATGGCACGTTTTTTCCCACGACGTTTGGAGATGCGTTCATATTTTTTTGCATAGTAAGGATTATCTTTGTCCTTCACGGCTGCGAGAGCAACTTGTACTAACGCAGGTTTGAGATAAACTCCTGCACGTGAAATATGGACAGAATGTTTCTTACCGGCAGATTCATCACGCCGAGGGGAAAGACCGGCCCAACTGCAAAGGCGTCTGGAAGAAGCAAATTGGCTCATATCAACGCCGATCTCAGAAATAATTTTAATAGCAGATGTCCGTTTAATTCCGGGAACTGTACAAAGATGCCGGATGTGCTCTTCGTATTGAACAACCATTGAATCAATATTAGATTCCAAAGTGTCAATTAAAGTATTGATAAAATCAATGTGTTTGCGAATTAAGGTAATCCGAATTTTTTGTACATCTTCAATATCGTAACCAAGAATAGAATCGAGAACAAGATCTGCTTTCTTTTTCAAAGAGCCTTGCAGCAAAGAAACACAATGCTCCGGTGAGAAAGTGTCCTCAGATACAAGATAATCGGTAATGGCTGTTGCAGATTTACCAAACATATCGGAAACAACAGAATCCAAAGCTACATTGCAAACGGTAAAAGCATTTTGTAATCTGTTTTTTTCACTGCTGCGGGCAGCGATAAGTTTGCTGGTATAACGAGTATATTCTCGAAGTATCCGAATATCTTTATCCGGTATGAAGCTAGCGGGAACCATACCAAGACGAAATAGCTCAGCAATCCATTTGGAATCTTTTTTATCATCTTTGTTTCCCTGAACGCTTCGTACCCATTTGGGATTGGCAATGATAGTATGAATCGCTTGTTGTTCCAAAATATTGAACACAGGAGTCCAATACTTACCGGTAGATTCCATACAAGCATGAAAACAGTCATGTTCGATAAGCCAGGCGGCAAATTTTTTAAGACTGGAATTGAACGTAGAAAACCGTTTTTGTGTATATTGCGGCAGCAAAGAGCCATCTTTGGTGGTAATGATGGTTGCAATTAAAAAGGATTTATGCACATCAACGCCGCAACAAACAGGATACAGGATATCCATAAGATTCCCCCCTTTAGAAATAGAAATAGTGGAAAGAATGCGGTGACTGTATTTCCGAGCGATTTAACACCTGTTAAAACAATCTTTAGTGTACGGGCTAACAGCCCACTTATTTGTGCTTGAAAGGAAATACTAACACTGTTTCACGTACTGTCTTCAGCTAAGTAGCGCAGTCCACAATTTCATTTGCCGTGTTTTGTAGGCTGCATTCTTCCCTACTTTTATTCTACACCAAAAAAGCCTGCCGATGGCAGGCTTTCTTTCATTACCTATTTGTGTTAGCCGATTTGCGGCTAACATGGATGTTTCACGTGAAACAATCATAATAACCAAAATAATCAAAATTAATTTGTGACAGAAAAAGATGATGATTTTTAAAAAGTTGTCATCTTTTTCTGTCTTTCTTTTTCCCTCTAAATGGCATATTACCGGAACTATAAAATGTATTTATGGACTTTTGCAAAAATTTTTTCATTTTAGGTAGCCGGTTTTTGCCTGTTTTTCTCCTGAGTAGTGAAAGCAACTTTTTTCATTTACAATCAGGAGGAGATTACTATGACAACCACAACAAACACATCCAGCCAATATTTCTACCAAAACCAGCAGGATCAATATACCTTTTACCGCATTCCCAAAGCGTTAATCAAAGGGGTGCGCTATCAGCATGTTACCATGGAAGCCAAATTATTGTACGGTATCTTATTAGACCGCATGAGTTTGTCCGGCAAAAATGACTGGTGTGATGCCAATGGCAAAGTTTTCATTATCTATACAGTGGAAGAATTAATGGAAGACTTTAGCTGTTCTAACAAAACAGCCATCAAATTATTGCGGGAACTGGAACAGAGCGATTTGATTGTGCGTCAGCGGCAGGGCTTGGGCAAGCCCAGTCTGATTTATGTGAAGCAGATTCAGCAGAGTGAACCGGCGGTATCTTCGCGTCGGCTTAGAAAGCAGCAGCAACGGCAGAACAGAACCATGTATCGGGCATATGAATATACAAATAGTTCTGCTGAGAAAACTGCTGATGATGTGAAAAAAACTCATAATGAGCAGATGCAGAAAGCGAAAAAATATCAAACGGAAACTCATGCAGCAAGTTGGAATGATAATGCTGCTGCAGATAGTCAGGAACAAAACATGGCATCATTATGTCCGGTGACATGTAAAACATACAACTCCAGAAGTGAAGAAAGTACACTTCCGGAAGTGAAAAAAGTACAAGGTAATAAGACTGAGAGAAGTTATACTGAGCGAAATAAAAAAGAGGAGGGGGAGGCTGCGCCCCGCAGCTGGAAAAATATTGTGCAAGAGCAATTGGAATATGACTGGCTGTTAGAAAGTTATCCACACAATCACTCTGCCATCAAGACGATGGTGACTATCATTGCCGATGCTATGAACAGCGCTGATGATGCAGTGGTTAAAGTAGGCGGCAGAGAGCGCCGCATGGATGATGTTAAGGAGCAGCTGCTGCAATTAGACAGCGGTCATATTGAGTATGTATTGGAATATTTACAGTACAACACCAGCAAGGTGCAGAATGTGTATGGTTACTTGCTGACCATCTTGTACAATGCGCCGTTGACCATGGATTTGTATTATGAAAAGCTGGTGCGTCATGACCAGGCCAAGAAAAGACGGTAGGAGCAGTGTGTCCTGTGGTAAGGAATATAGCAGATTTTTGCTGTGCGTTATGAGTTTAAAAAGAGGGGATTGGTCATTCGAATATAAAAATGATAAGCATATTATTGGGGCATTGCCAACAATATGCATACTACGTTTATGTTATTTTAGGTTTATGTTACAGTTCTTAGAATGCCTGGTATGACTGTATTTGAGAAGGGATTTACACTGTCTTTTTAGTAAAAACAGGCATCTTCTTTTTGCTTGTCTACAAAAGCATGGAGAACGATAAAAAGAAGACAAACACAAAATCGTAATAATTAAAAAAGATATTTATTCAGAAAGTTTGAATCTATGTGTTGTGAATATTTATTCGGCGCTTGTTGTTGGAAAATGAAATTGATTCCGGTGGTGAAAATAAAAAATAATGAAAATTTAAAACAGAAAAACAATAAAAACAGGGTAGCTGTAAAATAAGAAATGTAAAAGCAGTAAGCGGTTTTAAGAACAAAAATGCTACTTTGCGGCATCATGAAAGAAAAGTATGACTCAAAAATAAAAATATGACTTCTTGGCAAAAAAACTGGTAGTGACAGTGCAGGAAAAATATAATGCAAAATATGACTAAATATACGTATAATTGAATATATCTTAGATTTGCTTTTATCATTTTCACAGCGAAAAAAGGGTAGAATGCAGCGCCGGAAGAAAAATACTGTTTTCATTTGTAGAAAATTGTGATAAGATAAATCCGTTAAGTGTAAAGAAAATTATACATTTTAAAACAAAACAAAAAAGCGGCTATATTGGAGTGACTATCCAATATAACCGCTATATCTAGCAAATATTCAGTTATCCAGAAATCTATAGATTTCAAACAGAATGGCGGTGTTTGGGTGTCACAACATGAAATCAGACTTTATATCCTGACCCATAAGCAGACTTACGTTCCCAACCACCCGCTGTTGGTGCCATTGCAGATTGGAACAGCGCTGCATCAGCCATTATCCGGCATGCTTCATGATGATACCGGGCTGTCTATTTCAGATAAAAACAACAGTTATTGCGAACTGACCGGTCAATACTGGGCTTGGAAAAATGAAGATGCTCAATATTATGGATTCTATCATTATCGCCGTTATTTTACTTTTGTTCCGCAGAAGCGGCCATATCAGATTTATCAATTTCCTGACGATGCTGCGCTGCAGCGTATGGGCTACGATGAGCGGCAGATGGCTGCGTTGATTCGGCAGTACGATTTGCTGCTGCCTATGGCTGAGGACATGCATGAAACGGTGTGGGAGAATTACCGCCGGGCGCCCTATCACTTTTTTTCAGATTTACAGTTGGTTGTGCAGTTGCTGCTGGAACAATATCCCGACTATGAACGGGCAGCAGAGCAATATTTGCAAGGCAGCAGGATGTATTTAAAAAATATGTATATCATGAAAAAAGAGTTATTTGACCAATATTGCAGCTGGCTGTTTCCTTTATTGGCCGAATTTGACCAGCGTAATGACTGGAGCAAATATAACCATCACCCGGCTGCCTTGCGGGTGGACGGCTATTTGGCTGAACGGCTGTTTGGCATCTGGTATACCCATTTGCGGCAGACGCAGCCGGTGCGCTGCGGTGAGTTGGGCCGCATCCATTTTGCTAATCTGGATGGAGGACGGGGAAACTTGCAAAAAATGAAGCTGGTTAATACAGTATTGCCGCCGGGCACCAAACGGCGCAGCCTGATCAGCCGAGGCGCCAGATGGGCATTGAAGCAGCGGGCGAATAATCAACTGCGGCGCAGTTGACAGATGTATGCATATAAAGTATGCTGCACAGCTTGCTAATCATTTCAAATTCTAAAATTTTCTGTGAAGGGGAGAATGGTATGGAACTGTTTCCGCTGACATTGCCAAAATCGAATATTTGTATGGAAACAGCGCTGTATTACCGCAGCAGCCGTCCGGTGCAATATGATGAGCATATGGGGCAGATTATCTTTGGCAAAAAGACAACGCTGACCTTTGACACCTATTTCAACTGCTTTTCTTATCAGAAATATTTGCAATATACCGGCGCGCATGTACTGGAGGCCCATCTGCAGTTACAGGGAGAGATTCAGCTGCGGCTGATGAAGGCAGAGTTATCCGGTAAAAAAGTGCAGCGTACAGTGTTATTGACACAGATTGTTATGCATCAAACGATGGATACTGTTGTGCTGCTCTATGACTTTGGTAAAGAGAGCGGCAACGGCATTCTCTATCTGGAACTGACAGCGTTGTCCAAAACGGTTGTATTTGGCGGCGGCTTTTATGCCACTCCGATAGCTGAAAGTGAATTGCAGCCGGTAAAAATCGCGGCGGTTATTTGTACCTACAAGCGGGAGGACTATGTACAGCGTAATCTGTGCAATTTGCGGGAAACGGTGTTGGCACAGCCACAGACAGAGATAGCCCGCCATCTGGAAGTGTTTGTGGTGGACAATGGGCAGACTTTGCAGCGGGATGAAGTGGAAAGCCCTGGTATTCGTTTATTTCCTAATAAGAATCTGGGCGGCAGCGGCGGTTTTACCAGGGGCATTATAGAAGCGTTGCGGCGTAAGGAAGAATTCAGCCATGTACTGCTGATGGATGATGATATCTTGCTGGAAAGCAATGTGTTGGTAAAGACCATTCGTTTTTTGCAAATTGTGCGGCCGGAGCATCAGGATCTGGCTATTGGCGGCAGTATGCTGCGGCTGGATGATATGAAAGTGCAGCACGAAGCTGGTGGTAAATGGACGGGCGTGCGTATTTTGCATGGTAATCATAATGCTGATTTAACACAAATAAGTTGGTTATTACGAAATGAAATGTTGAATGAACCGCAATATAACGCCTGGTGGTATTGTTGTTTACCATTATGTTTAATAACGGAGAAAAACTTGCCGTTGCCATTTTTTATTAAGGTGGATGATATCGAATATGGAATGCGTATCCTCCGAAAATTATTAATTGTGAATGGTGTGGGTATTTGGCATGAACCCTTTGAAGATAAAAGAGCACCGCAACTTGATTACTACGATGTGCGAAATAAATTAGTTGTGAACACGTTGTATGAATCCAAAGGTTTGTTGATTAAAAATTTATTTTTATTGATGCGGTATATGGGCAAGAATTTATTAAAAGGTTCTCCGGAAATGGCAGTATTTTCTTCCATGGGTTGTCAGGATTATTTAAAAGGGATTGCTTACTTTAAAATCAGTGATAGTGAACAGCAGCATATGAAACTTATCAAAAAATACAATGACATTCGTAAAAAAGATAATAAAAGGCTATTAGCTTGGTTTTATGTGAGTATTGCGTATATAAGGTTCACTGTGCAATTGATGTTACAACAAAATAAACTAAAACGAGCATATCAAGCCGATTTAGGACAAATTATCAATGTTGATTTTTGGACAGAAAAATTAGGAATAGAGAAATTAAAATGAAACTAATTAAACTATACCAACAATACCAATTTGTATTTATCGAATTGGTAAAACGGGATTTTAAAAAGAAATATAAGCGCAGCTTTCTGGGCGTGTTATGGAGTATGCTGGCACCGCTGTTTACCCTATTAATTATGAACTTTATGTTCAGTCATTTTTTTGGGCGGATACAAGAATATTACACTATCTATTTGTTTTCCGGTTGGCTGATCTTTCAATACTATAACGAAGCTACCAACGGTGCTATGAATTCCTTGATGGCCAATTCCAGTATCTTTTCTAAAGTGAAAGTACCAAAATATTTATTTTTGTTTTCTCGAATAGCTTCCAGCAGTATCAATTTCTTTTTGGTGCTTATTGTTTATCTGATTTTTGTTGTTGTATATGGGTTGCCAATTACCTGGAAGTTTATCACCCTGCTGTTTCCTATTGCCTGTATGTTCCTTTTAATCTTGGGTATTGGGTTAATCTTATCGGCATTATTCGTGTTCTTTCGAGATGTGCAGTATCTGTATGGTGTGTTTACCACAGCGCTGATGTATGCTACCCCGATTTTTTATACCACGGATATTATGGGGGATAAGGCGTGGATTTTTTATCTAAATCCATTGTACTACTATGTAACCTATTTCCGCAGTGTGGTGATTGACGGAGTGATTCCATCATTGGCTTATCATGGTGTTATGCTGGGTGTTTCCCTGCTGCTATTCACCATTGGTTGTTGGATGTACAAAAAATATAACTATAAATTCTTGTATTACGTGTGAGGGGGCGGAAAGTTGATAGAAGTAGAAAATGTTTCCGTCCGTTATGTGATGGGAGATTTCAAAGATATTGGCATCAAAGAATATCTGATTCGTAAGGCAAAAGGCCAGATGCTTACCAAGGAATTTTGGGCATTAAATGATGTGAGCTTTCATGTGGAGAAGGGAACCTTGCTGGGCATTATCGGCAGCAATGGTTCCGGTAAATCTACGATTCTGAAAGTATTGGCCGGTATTATGCCACCCACCAAAGGCAAGATTACAGCCCATGGCTCCATTGCCGCGTTGCTGGAATTGGGCGCTGGTTTTGACGGCGACTTAACTGTGCGGGAGAATGTGTTTCTGCGGGGTGCATTGATGGGCTATACCAAGGAATTTGTCACTGAGGAATATGAACAGATTATAGAATTCTCCGAACTGCGGGAGTTTGAGGACGTAGCTTTTAAGAAATTGTCCAGTGGGATGAAAAGCAAATTGGCCTTTTCTTTAGCCAGCAGAGTGAATCCGGATATATTGGTGCTGGATGAGGTGCTGTCCGTTGGTGATATTGGCTTTCGCAAAAAGAGTGAGAATCGCATGCGGGAAATGATGAGCGGCGGCACTACCACCATACTGGTGTCCCACTCTATGGCGCAGATTCGAGAAATGTGTACCCAAGTAGTGTGGCTAGAGAAAGGCCAGATGCGGGGAATCGGCGATACAAAGAAGATGTGTGATGAGTATGAAAAATATATGAAGAAGTAATGGGTGATATTGAAATGAATGAAAGTGTATTAAAACTACAAAATATTATTTTGCCATATGATATTGATGAAAATATACGTCGGTATAAAGAACTAATGTATCGAACTGATGTGTTAGATAGAAAAATGAACTTGATATATGATATAAAGAAAGACTGTCATATTATAAAGCAATATGACAGTCTTGACTTTATGACATATTTCAATTCTCTTCAGATAAAAAAATGGAATGAGTATACAAATATAAACGCATTTCAATTGAGACTAATTGTTCAAGGAGTAGGAACTGTTGAATTAAAGAGTTATTGTCGAAATTCAAAAAGTGTTGATTGTTCAATAATAAGCTATACTAGTGTATGTTGTGAGGATAAGGAAGAAATTGTTATAGATATTCCAAATATTAATAAAGAATTAGTAGGATTTTCGATAGTCGCATTGAATACATTTAAAATTTATGCTGGTTATTATGTTGGCTTAGTAGAAGAAAGTAAAATTAACGATGTGCAAATTTCCTTAGTAATGACAACTTTTAAAAAAGAAGATTTTGTTAAGAAAAATATTGAAATGTTAAAAAAATACGTATTAAATAAAGGAAATGATTTGGCTGATCATTTTTTTGTGCATATCATTGACAATGGTAGAACGTTGAACGAGTATAATGACGATGAATATCATCTTAAAGTATATCACAATAATAATGTGGGCGGTTCAGGTGGATTTACACGTGGTATGATTGAAGCTATGCAACTTTCTAAAAAACCAACACATATTTTATTAATGGATGATGATGTTTTAATAATGTGCGAAAGTTTACTCCGCACATATTATTTATTATGTGTAGTAAAAAATGAATACAAAGATAATTTTGTTAGTGGAGCAATGTTTGATTATGATTTAAAAGAAATACAATATGAAGATATTGGGTATGTGCATATACAAGATGGTTCATATGGACCATTAAAAGATAAATTAGATATGCGATTGCCTGAAAATTTATTAATGAATGAAGAAATGAGTCAACGGAAGCAAGAAAATATGTATGCTGGTTGGTGGTATTGTTGTATTCCTACTAACGTGATTGAACAAAAAGGTTTGCCGTTGCCACTTTTTGTTCGCGGAGATGATGTAGAATTTAGTTTAAGAAATCAAGCTAAATTTATTACTTTAAATGGTATTTGTATTTGGCATGTTGGCTTTGCTGGAAAATTTAATGCGGCAATGGAATTATATCAAGTGCATCGCAATAGTCTTATTATTCAGGCTGCCAGTGATATTTGTAGGAATGTTGATTTTATGGCACGGTTGAAACCGATGTTTTGGAAGGAAATTACACAGTTTGCATATAACAATGCAGAACTTATATTAGATGCAATTGATGATTTTTTAAAGGGACCAGATTATTTAACTAAATTAAATGGAGAAGAATGTTTAAAAAAATATGCTGCAAAAAATGATAAGCTAAGGGCAATAGAGGTCTTTCCAATGAACTATCATATTCAAAGTGAAGATCCGTATCAATATGTTCGATTGAATATTCTTCAAAAGTTAATATATGTAGTTACGATTAATGGACACCTTATTCCTGGAATTTTTTTAAAATGGAAGCCAGGCATTATTGCATATGATTGGTTTTTTTGTCCAGGAAGAAATTATATGCGCAAAAAGTTAATTGCAGTTAATCCAAAAGATAAAACAGCGTGTGAAAGAAATATAGATCGTCGGAAGTGTCTTTCTTTGATAAAAAGGTATTGTGCAACAATGAATAATTATAAGAAAAAGCATATTGTGGTAGAAACGGCGTATCGAGATGCATTTGGAAGAATGACAACAGTTGATTTTTGGAAGGAGTATTTGTAGTATGAACAAAAATAACAGGATTTATCGAAGTTTAGCAGCTGCTAAAAGAGAGTTTTTTAAGAATAAATCAGTTTCTACTCAAGAAAGTCCTAAAAAAGTTGATGTTCAATATATTGATGACAGTGAAAAAAGGATGTTTAAAGTAAATATTCCAAAAACAATTTTTGATATGAAACAAGAGTATTGTACGGGTTGTGGTGCCTGTGCAGCAAGTTGTCCTCAAAAAGCTATTTTTATGCAAGCGACAAATGAGGGTTTTTTATATCCACAAATAAATGAAGGCGTATGTACAAAATGTACTATTTGTACAAAAATTTGTCCTGTGATTAATAGAACAAGTGACAACCTTAGTAGTCCAGAATGTTATGCAGTATTAGCTGATGACGAAATACGAATGCAGAGTTCTTCAGGTGGCATGTTTTCGCTTCTCGCTACTTATGTAATTAATCAAGGTGGGGTTATTGTTGGAGCAGCGTTTGATGAGGATTTTCATGTTGAGCATATCTGTGTTGACAATAAAGAGGACTTGAAAAAATTACGTGGTTCAAAGTATGTACAGAGTAATATTTTGAATAGTTTTGATAAAGTTAAAACATTGCTACAAGAAGACAAATATGTGCTATTTACAGGGTGTCCATGCCAAGTTGCAGCAATAAAAGCTTTTTGTGGTGAAAATCAGGAAAAACTTTTTACAATGGATATTGTTTGTCATGGTGTGCCATCTCCTTCAGTATTTGAGAAATATTTGGAAGAAAATAATTTGAACAGAGATATTTCCGAAATAAGATTCCGGTCAAAAAAAAGTGGATATAATTGTCTTTATATGGAGATTATTGATGTTAACGGAAACAGTAGTTTTAGAACGATTGATTTTGATTATTATGAAAAATGTTTCCATGAATCAATTATATTACGAGAAGCGTGTTACGAATGTAAATTTAGTGAAATTCCAAGACAAGGTGACATTACGGCAGGGGATTTTTGGGGAATTAGTCAATATGATGCGACTTTAAACGATCAGAAAGGTACATCACTTGTACTTGCAAATAATTCAAAGGGAGAGTTCTTAATAAAGAAAGTTAAAAATATTAAACGGTTGGAAAATATACCAATAGATATTGCATTGAGAAACAATCGATTCAAATCGAAAATATACAAACCTGAAAAAAAAAGAGACATATTCTTTGAAATGTTTCCTTATGCTGGTTTTCAAAAATCGGCAAAATATGCAATAAAAGAAAAATATGATGTTGCAATAATGGGTGTATGGTCAGGTTGTAATTATGGAAGTGTAGCAACTTACTATGCATTGCATAGTTTAATTACTTCATTGGGTTTAACCGTACTTATGATTGATAAATTAATTGTACGTAATAATGATGTTGAGCAAGGAAAGACTCACTCGAGAAGGTTTGCGGAAGAACACTACCAAATCAGTCCAAAATATCATTTAAAAGATACACGTCTACTTAATAATTTTGCAGATACATTTGTTATGGGGTGTGACCAAGTTTGGAATAGGGGAGTAAACAAACCATTTGGGATGTCTTATTATTTTGACTTTGTTGATGAAGAAAAGAAGAAAATTTCTTATGCAGCTTCGTTTGGTCATGCAGATGATTTTGCGAATGGAGCTGATAGAGTTACAATAAAGAAGTATTTTGAACGATTTGATGCGATTTCTGTTCGTGAAGCAGATGGCGTAAAAATTTGTAAAGAGATTTATGATATAAAAGCAACACAGGTATTAGATCCTGTATTTGTATGTGATGTACAAAAATTTATAGAACTTACAGAAAAATCAATGTTAGCATCTGTGAAAAAAAATACGGAAAAATATATTGTTGCATATATTTTAGATCCGACAGAAGAAAAAAACAAAGCAATACAATGGATTTCTAGTATGTTAGGTTACAAAGTAGTTGTACTATTAAATGGAGAATTTTGGCACTTCGAAGATGATTCTAAAAAAATGAAAGGAATAGGTGAAATACCGGAAAATTTACAAGTGGAAGATTGGTTGTATTATATAAAAAATTGTGAATATTTAATTACGGATTCTTGTCATGGTGTAAGTTTCGGGATAATTTTTCAGAAAAATTTTGTTGGAATTTCTAATAAACGACGAGGAAGTTCAAGATTTGAATCTTTGGCAAATCTGTTTGGCGTAAATGAAAGAATAGTATCGGATCCAAGTCAAATTATTCAAAATGAAACATTGTTGGAGAATGTAGATTATAATATAATTAATCAAATATTAGAACGAGAAAAAGTAAGATCTAAAATGTGGTTAGAAACTGCATTGTTTGCACCTAAAAAGGTAAAGACATATTGTGCATATTCTTTGTGTATGGAAAGTATGAAGGATGTTGAAAATGAACAATAACTACGATTATTTAATAGTTGGAGCAGGTTTATATGGTGCAGTATTTGCCCATGAAGCTAAGTTACGAGGAAAGAGTTGTTTAGTGATTGATCGCCGCGATCATATTGGCGGCAATATTTATACAGAACAGATAGAGGGCATCCATGTGCATAAATATGGTGCTCACATTTTTCATACCAGTAATCAGGCTGTATGGGACTATATTAACCAGTTTGCAGTATTCAATCATTATATAAATTCTCCAATTGCGGTATATAAAAATGAATTGTACAATATGCCATTTAATATGAATACATTCAGTAAAATGTGGGGGATTCGTACACCGGCGGAAGCAAAAGAAAAAATTGCAGAACAGATTGCAGCATTAAATATTACTGAGCCAAAGAATTTAGAAGAACAGGCGCTATCTTTAGTTGGTACAGATATTTATCAAAAGTTAGTGAAAGGCTATACCGAAAAACAGTGGGGCAGAGATTGTACAGAGTTACCAGCGTTTATTATCAAACGATTACCAGTGCGATTTAC
>CALXUG010000044.1 GCA_944391625.1 uncultured Clostridia bacterium | reverse complement strand
CCCAAAATATCTTTTATTCCGTTTACATCATACCCCAGTATTACATATACGGCACAGTTTTTCGTTTCCATGTCCTTACGGATGGATACATATAAACAGTCAACAAATAAGAACGTGTAGAATTTTTTTAGCGGTCTGTTCTGCCATTCTTCTGCAGTTTCCATGACATGGTCTGTAAGTGTGCTATTAGTTTTTTTCTAATTTACACACTTTATCTTACACTCCTTTTATGTAAGCTGTTTTGTGTTGTTTTGTTATTTTGATACGACCGTTGGCTTTCGTTTCTTGTTTCCGCTGGTTGTCGTTCTTCTATATCCTGCGTAAACAAAAAGCTACCACCCACCGCTGATAGAACCGCATCTACCATAGCGCGTTTCTTCGCCATCTTTAATACAGTATTGGCAATGTCAAATGGCGTTGTATTCTGGTAATGGGATTCTCTGCTATTGGCGGAACCCAAACCTTCCGCTACTACCTGCCCCGTTTTGTAATCGGTCAGAATCGCTTTCACGATATAGCCAAGCACTTCTGGCTCATGGCTGCCGATATTTTGTACCAATTCAAACTGAACAGCATAACCGTAAATATCACATAATTTTTCTGCCCCTGGTTTCAACAAACATAACTTTTTCTCCATTGCTACATAGTCAATATTATTGGTTAATGTCCTATCCACAATAAGCTGTAATTCTTCCCGTCTATCTCTCATCTGCTCCATTAACTCCTGCCCCCTCACTGTATTTGCCATCATCATGTATCACCTCAACTGCATTTTAGACAATAAAATAAGCTGCCTACCGTAAAGGTAAGCAGCCTGCTTGTCGATTTTTATTTAACTTCTTGTTTTTCTTTCTGTTTTACTTCTTCTTCAAAATAACGATCTGCAATATATTCTGCTGATTCTGCCCAAAGTGCGTTCTCTGTCTGTTGCAAGGTCTTATAAGTTTCCGAACAATAAAAGAGCATTGCAGCATCTGGAAAAGTCAAATCATATTTATTTTGAATGACTTTAATGACATCACGAATTTGAATACACACATTCATTGTAATATCTTTTCCATTAAACGTATAAATCACATCACTCATATTGCTCTCTCCTTATCAATTTCAGACATTGTAATGCCTTTTGCGTGTGAAACGATATTTGATTATTTACCTGATTATATCGTAATCGCTCTACCGCTTCAGATTGAATACTCATTTAGTTCACCCCAAACATTAATAGCTGATGCTTGTATTATACCTTATCTACTTTTTCCCTGCAAGAATCCTCTTGTGCATTATTACATCTACCTCAATGGAGTGTTACAATAAAAGTAGAGCCAATCCTCGCGGAAAAATGATAAAATAGAATAAAAAATCCGCAGAAAGAGGTAAAGGAAATGAGTAACACCTACAGCAAAGAAGAACGATTAGAAGCATTGAAACTGGTAGATGAAATCGGTCCGGTAGCAACAGCGCAACGCCTGAATATCAATCTGAACACCCTCTATAACTGGCAGAGCAAAGCAAGAAAACAGGGTATTACAGCAGAACATCCAGCCCCAAAAACAGAAAAAGAATTGCGGGAAGAAGTACTAGCGCTGCAAAAACAACTGAAAGAACGAAATGAAGAAGTCGAAATCTTACAGGCAGCCTTAGGTTTTTTTTCCAAACGCCGGAAGGGATGACAAAGCATCAGAGAATACAGTTCAAACTTTGAAATCGGTCTTTTAAGTGTCAACAAGACTTTGTATTACAAATCTATGGATAATTATTACTTTACAGAGCCGAAAACACAGGCAAGTATCCGCACAATCTACATTGATTCAGATACTGTCAATGAATTAAGAACATGGCAGACTGTACAGAAAAAGTTTTAAACGACTGCAACTTCGTATTAAGCTACAACGGTATCCCTACCAGCAAGCATACCCTTCCACGGGCTTTAGAAAAACTTGCCGGATCAGCTGGAGTACATCGAATCAAAATCCATGCATTAAGGCATTCCCATGTTTCCCTACTCATCAGTATGGGAGAAAATCCTTTACTGATCAAGGAACGTCTGGGGCATGAGAAAATACAGACCACGCTGGGAACTTACGGACATCTCTATCCAAATACGAATATTGATGTCGCCAGAAAATTAACCGGAGTCCTCACCTATACTCCGGCTACTGCCAGCATTGCCGATTATACCAGCAATCAGCACACCGCTGTTTACCACAGGGCAGTTGAATAAAAAAATGCAATAAAAATGCAATCGAAAAAGGGAAGAGCCGCAAAACCCTTGAAAAATAAGGCTTTGCAGCTCAACTCCTACTATTCAAACTCAATGGTAGCTGGTGGTTTTGGAGACATATCGTAACAAACTCTGTTTACGTTGTCTACTTCGGCTAAAATTCTATTGGTGATAACTTCTAATACATCCCAATCAATGCGCTCAATGGTGGCAGTCATAGCGTCCACTGTATTGATGGCGCGGATGATAACTGTATATTCAAAGCATCTTTCATGGTTTTTCATACCAACCGATTTGAAGTTTGGCACTACGGTGAAATACTGCCATACTTTTTTATCCAGACCGGCTTTGGCAAATTCTTCTCTCAAAATTGCATCGGATTCACGCACTGCTTCCAGTCTGTCTCTGGTGATGGCGCCCAGGCATCTTACACCCAGACCAGGGCCAGGGAATGGCTGACGATATACCATATCATGAGGCAGTCCCAATTCCACACCGCAAGCACGCACTTCGTCCTTAAACAACTGTTTTAAAGGTTCTACCAGCTGGAACTGTAAATCTTCAGGCAGGCCGCCTACATTGTGATGGGATTTTACCATTTTGGCTGTTTTGGTGCCGCTTTCGATGATATCCGGATAAATGGTGCCCTGTCCCAGGAAGTCAATGCCTTCCAGTTTACGGGCTTCTTCTTCAAATACGCGGATAAATTCACCGCCGATAATTTTACGTTTTTCTTCCGGATCGGCTACGTTTTCCAGTTTACCCAAAAATCTTTCTGTAGCGTCTACATAAACCAGATTGGCTTTTAATTCGTCACGGAATACATTTACTACGCTTTCTGATTCATTTTTACGCATCAAGCCATGATTTACATGTACGCATACCAGCTGTTGTCCGATGGCTTTGATCAACAAGGCGGCTACTACAGAAGAATCCACACCGCCGGATAATGCCAGCAGCACTTTTTTGTCGCCAACCTGTTTGCGGATCAGCTCTACCTGATCTTCGATAAAGTTGGTCATATTCCAGTTTGCTTCTGCCTTACAGGTATCAAATACAAACTCTTTCAGGGCAGCCTGATCCGGCAGCGCTGCAAATTGTTTTTCACAGTTAGAGGATGGATGATCGACAGAAATCATTGGATAACCCAGCGTATACAGTTCTGGTCTAATGTCTACTGCGACACCATCTACTACACGGTTTTCACCGCCGTTTAAAATAATCCCTTTCACATTGTCCAAAGCCTGCAGCTCTTCTACTGTAATATCATGGGGATGAATTTCGCTGTAAACACCCAGGCTGCGGATATCACGCGCCAATACGGTATTTTCTGTACTGCCCAGGTCTAAAATCACAATCATATCCTGTTTCATTGTCATTGCTCCTTTATCTTTTTCAAATTATAAACGTATTATTATTATACAAGCTGTTTCCGTAAAAATCATCACAAATTACAATATTTCTGACAAATTTTTTTAAAATATTATTTTTGATAAGCATCTTCATGGCAAACGATCTGTTAAAATCTTTTTTCAATATCCCAACCATACCGATGGCCACCTGCATGAAAATTATACTGCGATGGATTGCATCATAAAAAAATACTCCTTAAGCAGAGTTTGTTTGTTCTCATTCGCTTAAGGAGTATTTTGTCGTTCTCTGTTATAATTCACCATTTTCAACCATATCCATATACTGGCTCATGGTCACTTTAATCTGACGGGGCTTGCTGCCTTCATAGGGGCCCACCAGTCCCCGCTGTTCCATTTGGTCTACAATGCGGGCTGCTCTGGTGTATCCCACACGGAATCGACGCTGCAATAGTGAAATGGATGCCTGGCCATTTTCAATAAATAATTTAGTAGCCTCTGGAATCAAATCATCCCAGGTTTCTTCCGGCTCTGCTTCTTTTTCTGTATTAATAGCCGCCGTACCGATTTCTTCATTGTATACCGGTTGTCCCTGCACTTTTACCGCATCCACAATCCGCTCAATCTCTTTGTCGGATACATAAACCCCTTGTACACGCTGCGGTTTTGGCATACCTGTGGGATAAAACAGCATGTCGCCTCGGCCCAGCAGTTTTTCCGCGCCGCCCATGTCCAAAATGGTGCGGGAATCGGTCTGGGACGATACGGCAAAAGCAATGCGGGATGGCATATTGGCTTTGATAATCCCGGTGATAACATCTACCGAAGGCCGCTGGGTAGCTACCACCAAATGGATGCCTGCTGCACGGGCTAACTGGGCCAGACGGCAGATAGCATCTTCTACGTCAGCAGGAGCCACCATCATTAAATCCGCTAACTCGTCAATCAGCACGATGATATACGGCATAATTTCAATGGCTGCCTTTTCTTCTTCGGTCTGCGCCGCCGCAATCCGCTCTTCAGATAATTTGTTAAATCGCGGCATATCTTTGACACCCTGGTTGGCAAACACTTCGTAACGGCGGTCCATTTCGCTGACAGCCCAGCGCAAAGCAGATGCAGCCTTTTTAGCATCGGTTACAACGGGAGATATCAAATGAGGAATGCCGTTATAGTTTCCCAATTCTACTTTTTTGGGGTCCACCATTAAAAATTTTACCTCGTCAGGCGTCGCTTTATATAAAATACTGTTAATCAGCGTATTGATGCAAACCGATTTTCCCGAACCGGTAGAGCCTGCAATCAGCAAATGGGGCATTTTGGACAAATCGGTAACCACAGCCTGCCCGCTGATATCCTTGCCCAAAGCCACTGTCAATTTGGATTTGCTTTTCTGGAAGGCATCGCTTTCAATTAACTCCCGCAGACAAACCATCGACGTAGTTTTATTGGGAATTTCAATGCCTACCGCAGCTTTACCGGGAATCGGCGCTTCAATACGCACACCAGCTACTGCCATGCTCAAAGCAATATCGTCGGATAAGTTTACAATCTTGCTGACTTTGATACCGGCTGCCGGTTGGAATTCGTATCGGGTGATAGCCGGACCACAGCTGACATCGGCAATTTTGCCTTTTACACCAAAATCATTCAGCGTTTTTTCCAGCCGTTCTACATGGCTCATGATCTCGCTCATATTTTTGTTGCTGCCCGATGCGGGATTTTCCTCCAATAAGTCAATAGACGGATACTGATAAACCCCTTCTTCTATTTCTTCCAGCACAAACTCAGCTGCTTGCGCATCATCATCTGTTTTGTCCTCTTCAGCAATCCTGGTGTCAGGTTCCTGCTTGAGCTGCTCCTTGCTTTTGGCTGTCACTTTTTTGGAGCGGGCTGCCGGCTGTTCTTCCTGTTGTTCTTGCTGATTTTGCTGCTCATCTTCCTGTTGTTCCTGCCGCTTTCTCATAACCTGCTGAAAATCCTCTACCGAATCCTGAATCCCATAAGGTTTTAACGGCTCTGTAGGACTCAGCCCTTTTCGTGGTTCCTGCTCGTCCAATGTTTTATGAATCTCTACCAAGCTGCTCAATATAACCGGCTTCTCTTTGGGAATCACCACATATTCTGTACCGGTGTATCTGGTGCGGCGCTCCGGCGGTTCTGCCGCCTGCGGCGCTTCTTCCACAAAAAAGCTTTTCAGCCGATTTCTCTTCTTTCCGCGACGTTCTTCCCCACTAGAGGAAACAGCTTCCGCCTTAACCTGTTTTTTCTCTTTCACGGTTGGCTGACTGTTTTTTGGCAAAGCCGACGGTGGTACTGTTTCTTCCTCAAACAATTCCTCTTCTTCGTCAACAAAAATAAAATGACTGACTGTTTCTTTGATACGGCTCCAGGTCTGCTTCACAGCAGAAATGAAATCCTCACCTCTGTTCAATACCGCTCCCTGCGCAATAATAATCACCGCAATCACCGACAGACAAAACAAGGCAATATATGCCCCCACATTGCCTAAGGCTTTCTGCAGCAGCAACGACAAAGCAGCTCCTATCACGCCGCCGCCATTGCCGGACATACCCAGCAGCAAATCATCTTTGATATCCACATATGTGATATTCATGTGCAGCAATGTCAGAATGATCAGCCCGGCCATAATGCCCCCTGTCATCTGCATTTGACTCAGCTGCTTTCCAGAGAGCAGGCTTAACCCGCTTAAACAGAGCAAAAAAGGAAACAACACAATCCCTTTTCCCATTAAGCCATGCATCAGCAGATAGATCAGACCGCCCAAAAAGCCCATCTTTTCCTGCAGATCTGCACTGTACACCGCAATGGTATCGTAGCCTGTGCTGTCCGGTGCCTGTATAATAATCCAGCCGGTATAAATGGTTAAGGCCAATAAGCCCACACCCAGCAAAATATGGGTGATATGAATCGTTTCTTTCTGTTGTGCTTTTTTTGTCTTACCCATGTTCTCACCTCAGACAAATCTATTCAAGACTATTTATTATACCATTATCCCCATTTAAAAGAAAGCAAATGTTCTAAAAATAATTATTTTCTGAAAAACATCTTCACATAACAAAAGCAATCAGAATCAGGATTCTATTGCAATGCCCTCATCTGACTGCTTTTTATTAATTAGCGAAAAATCATGCGCCTGTGGAATAAACACCCGCTAGCCTAGTTTTTCTACAGCAGTTTTTCTATAACAGTTTTTCTACAGCAGTTTTTCTATAACAGTTTCTCTACAGTAATTTCTCTCCGGCTAATACTTTATACAATGTTGTTTTCAAAATATCAACATCAATGGGTTTGGCAATATGCGCGTTCATGCCTGCCGCAGAAGCAGCCTGAATATCCTCAGCAAACGCATTGGCTGTCATAGCAACAATAGGAATCTCAGCAGCATCCTCCCGTTCCAAACTACGAATCACTCGAGTTGCTTCATAACCGTTTCTCTCCGGCATCTGAATATCCATCAGCACTGCATCATAGGTGCCGCGGTCTGCATTTTCAAAGGCCTGCACAACCTGACGTCCATCTGTTGTAACAACAAAGTCAGCTCCGCACAACTCCAGCAATCCGCATAAGATTTCTGCATTGATACCGTTATCTTCTGCAATTAAAAAGCGCCGGCCGGCAAACAACTGCTTTCCTTCTACGGACGCATCGGCTGTAATCTTCGGCATAGATGGGCAATCTTCTGCAACAAATTCAAACTCCAGTTCCACCTGGAACGTAGTACCGATTCCCAATTGACTTTCTACCGAAATAGTTCCGTTCATCAGATCAATCAAACCTTTTACAATACTCAACCCCAAGCCGGTTCCTTCTGTAGACACTGCGCCATCACTGCGTGAAAACGGCTCAAAAATGCAAGTAAGAAATTCCTCTTTTATTCCGATTCCTGTGTCTCGCACAATAAACTGATACCGAACATGAGACGATATTTCGGCTGCCAGTTCTTTTACCGCAAAGGTAACCTTCCCGCCGTCAGGCGTAAACTTAACTGCATTACTGAGCAGATTAATTAAAATCTGATTAATCCGCAAGCCATCTCCATAAAAATACTGGTGCTCAATATCCCGCGCTTCAATATTATATTGCAGTCCGGCATCTTTGGCCTGCGGACTCAAAATGACAGAAATTTGCTCAATCACTTCGTAAATAGAAAGTTTTCGATGATTCAATGTAATTTTAGAATGTTCAATTTTACTCATATCTAATACATCATTGATCAGACTCAGCAAATGTTTTGAGGATAATGTTATTTTTTGCAAACAATCCGCTACCCGTTTCTCGTCGTTTAGATGAGCCGTAGCCAAAGCAGTCATACCAATAATGGCATTCATCGGTGTTCGGATATCATGGCTCATAGACGAAAGAAATTCACTCTTGGCTCTGCTGGCCTTTTCGGCAAGAGCCAGAGCCTGCTCCAATTCGGTTTTGGTCTGCCGCTCCCGCTTTAAAATGTCGGTCACATCAGCGCGCACCATACAGATGGTACTATGATTTTCATCTCCCCAAAGAACATTGACCTGTTTATAGCGGGTATCTCCATTAAAAACGTGAGTAAATACAAAATCATAACCACCCGGCTGCTTCTCCAGTGCTTTCAGCACGTGAACCAATTCCAGCTGTTTTAATACTTTGTCCCGCTCATCCTCTGCTACATAAACAGTCGCAAAGCGTTTGATCGCTTCATCATAATCATTGGAACTGTACGGCTGCAAATTTTCTAATACCATCTCGCGGGTATACATTACAAACCGACCGGTTCCCACATAGATAAATTCTGCCAAATCAAAGGTATAGGCAATCATATTTAAAAGTCCCTGCTGCTCCCGCAAGGATTCTGTAATATCCGCTTCTGCCAGAAAAATTCGCCCAATCCGAAGATCGGCAGCAGAAATGACAAGATTTTTTGTGCGGATTTCACGATTTTGGGCCATAATAGAAAAGGTTATGGTGTATGCCTGTTCTTTTTGCAGCCTTGTTAATATGGTTTCTCTTTGTAATTCCTGTTCAACCAAAAGACGATCCCGCGGCACCACCTGTTTATCGCAAAAATACTGCACCCATTGGGAATAACTTTCCCAATGATTGGTGGTATCACCGTCCTGATGATGATTCGACAAAATTCGGTAACTATCCTTTATCAAATCCACGTCCGCTATAAAATCGTATCCTGCAGCAGATAACTGCTGTAAAATATGTTCCGAAATTACCTTCTCGGTAACATCCTTCACAGCCAAAATCCCTGTTACGTCACCGGTATCCGGCGTGGAAACCAGATTCATTTTTACCTGCACATAACGGTGCTCCGCTTCTTTAGGAAACTGCACAAAGCACGTCATAATCTGCTCTCTGTCATCGCGCTGAAAGGCAGCCAAAGCAGGCTGATCCAAATATATCTGGCAAAACTTCTCACGCTCTGCCGCATCAACAATCAATGTGGATAACCCTGAAAAAAAGTCATTTCGATTGGTGCCGAACTGATGCAGCAAATCCGAATCAGTATAATCAAGGATATCAATGATATAGCCCTGTGTCACATTACAATGACCGATAATCAGCATTTCCGGCCCTTGGGTGCGATAGTGCTGCATAATCAAGTCATTATACTGTTTGCGCAGCAGCTCCTGCTCCGCCTTATCAGCGCTGTAATCATAATAAACGGCACAAATTCTGGTTTCTCCGCTTTCATGCTTACTGAAAGACAGCTTCACCTTTACCCAGATATATTGCCCATCTCCCTGCAGCTGCCGCAAGGTCATTTCGCACTGATTGGTTTTATCCTCAATACATTGCCGCATTTGCGTCATAGCCATTTTCCGATCTTCAGCATGAACAGTAGACAGCACATCGTTCTGATATAAACTCCATACCATATCTGCAGGCATATCCATCAGCGCATAGATACCATCAGATATATATTCCGGCTGACATCTGCCATCATCATAATAGCATAAAACCACCACGCCGCCGGGCAGATTTTTCACCATTGTTTCAAAATATTGTTCCAGCCGCTTTTTCTCGTTGCGGTTTTTTGTTTCTTCGGTAATATCACGAATAAATACAATATAAGACGGAATTCCGTTCCATTCATATTCCCGATATCGAGCAGCGCAAATTTTCTCTTCGCCGGGAATATAAATTTCATGCTCCTGGTTATCCGCCGCATAACGATGAATAAAGCAATATTCACACAGTTCGTTTTTATCATACAACGCTGCATAACATTTTTTCCCTGCATAAATGTCCCGCTTTTGTTGTAACTCACTGACTTCGTTGGCATACAGCAATTCAAAATTGTCCTGTCGAATTACATAAATCCCCATCGCCGATTCATCGGCTATGCTCTGAAACAAAGAGGTTTCGTCAGGCAAATAGGTAAAAATAGCATTAAATACTGTTTGCCCATCTGTTACCACAGCCTGCCCCTGCAGCTGAATCCAGACCACCGTTTTGTCTTTTTTCCAGATTCGATAGGATATATTTAGAACTTTATGATTGCCGCAGGCTATCGCTATTGCTTTCCAAATCCGTTCTTCATCCACAGCATATAAAATCCCCAGCGGATTTCTCTGCAATATTGGTTCAAATTCCTCTGTATCGTAACCAAATAGCCTGACAAAGCCATTGGAATAAGATATGGGAACCAACGTATTTTCTTCTATTCGGTAGCTTACAACGCCTCCTGGAAATGCGTCCATAAATTCCAGTTGTTCAGCGGAAAACACTACAGAAGTTGTTTCTCCCATTAGCACCCGGCTCCCTCCGTCAACTGCTGATACAGTTGCGTTACCTTTTCATACTCCTGCTGGATCATTTGATACAGCGCTGCATAATCCGTTTGTCCGTCATCTAACCGCAGCGGCTCCACAATATTGCACACTGCATCATATAACGGAGCCAAACCCATATTACCGGTCACACCTTTTAAGGTATGCGCCGCTTCAAAAGCAGCTCTCCACTCCTGATTTTCGATGGCCGATCCCAGCAAGCGCATATTTTCATCCTGAAAAAACATCTTGAAAAGCCGCAGATACATGCCTTCATTTCCTAAAAACCGTCCCAATGTACTATCATAATCTCCGCCGTACGCTTCAAATATTTCTTTAAATTGACTCATTTATGTCACCCTTCTTTTTCAACAATAAAATGATACAATGTTTGATACAGCCGCTGGGCATCAATAGGCTTTGCCAAATGGGCATTCATGCCTGCTGCTCTGCTTTTTTCAATATCATCTTCAAAGGCGTTGGCTGTCATGGCAATAATCGGTATGGTTGCAGCATCGGTATTGCTGAGATGACGAATATTGCTGGCCGCAGTTAAACCATCCATTAAAGGCATACGGATATCCATCAAAATTGCATCATAATAACCGGCTTCCGATTTGTTAAACTGCTCCAATGCCCGCAGTCCGTTTTCTGCCGTATCCACCATAATACCGGTGCTTTTTAATAACAGCTGCGCCACCTCTGTATTGATCGGATTATCCTCTACCAGCAGCAGCCGCTTTCCTGTAAAATCATACTCGATAATCGTTGGTTTTTTCTGTGTTTCTTTTTTGCCCAAAGCTCTGGTAAATGCCGAAACCAAAGAAGATTTGAACATGGGCTTGTTCATCAGCAAATCGACACCCGCTGCCCTGGCATCCTGTTCGATAAACGTCCAGTCATAAGCAGTCATAATAATAATGGTAATATCTGAACCAACCGCCTCACGAATTTTCCTTGTGGTTTCTAACCCATCCATATCCGGCATTTTCCAATCCACCAAAATCATATCGTAATGCTTGCCGTTTTTCCAACATTTTTTTATCTTTTCCACTGCTTTCAGTCCGCTGTCCACCCATTCAGCCGAAACACCCATATCCTGCAATGTAAACACAGCGCTTTTGCAGACAGTCACATCATCATCTACCACTAATGTTCTCAAATGGGAAAAATCATGGTCCTGCTTTTGCCCAGATAAAGGCAGTTCACCCTCTACAACTCCCACTTTTACATCTACTGTGAACTCTGTACCGACGTCTTTGATAGAACGTACAGAAATTTCACCATCCATCAAATCTACAATATTTTTGGAAATGGCCAGTCCCAAACCGGTACCGCCATACAACGCTGTAGTTCCGGTAGACTCCTGCACAAAAGGCTCAAAAATATGAGATAAAAATTCTTCTCCCATACCAACGCCGGTATCATTGATGATAAACCGCAGTTCTGCATTATGCTGTGTTCTTTTCTTTTGTGATACCGAAAAGGTCACTTTGCCGCCCTCTGCAGTAAACTTAATGGCATTGCTTAATATATTCAGCAGCACCTGCTGCAGTTTCATCGAGTCACCAATGTAAACATCCTCCATCAGAGGATCCACCACACATTCATATTCCAGCCTTTTGCCGTCGGCCTGTCCATAACAAATGGAATTGATCCCATTGATAAACTCCTGCATAGGAATTTCTTCTTTCTTCAGCAGCATCTTTCCGCTTTCAATCCGGCTCATATCTAAAATGTCGTTAATCAAAGACAGCAGAAAACGAGAAGATGTTCCAATCTTGGCGATACATTCTTCTATCACGCTATCATCGCCGATAGAACGAGCCGCAACAGTGCTCATGCCAATAATGGCATTCATCGGTGTTCTGATCTCATGGCTCATTCGCGACAAAAATTCTGATTTTGCCACATTGGCTTGCTGCGCCGCCTTTAACGCCGCCGCCAGTTCTTCATTTTGCCGTTGTTCCTTCCGCACCACATTGGTTACATCGCTGCAGGCCATGCAAACCCGATGCAGTTCCTTACTGATATAAAATATCAAAAACCGTTTTACATGAACTTCACCATGTCCATCTTTTATTTCTGCAATAAAGCTATACGCATTTTGCTGTTCCAATTGCTCTTTCATATAAGAAAAATCGAACTGTTCCCGATACTCTTTCTGTTTATCGGGATTGACATATTTTTCTGCAATTTCAGCAACAACTTCCTGAAACACACCGGAAGAAGGTATCACAGCGCTGTATTCCTCTATACTGGATAGTAAACGATACTCGCCCTGCACCACATCAATATCTGCTATAATATCATATTCTAATTCAGCAATGCGTTCCAACAGCATTTCTTGCAGCCGTTTTTCTGTAATATCCACTGTATAAAAGAAAACGACCAGATCGCCGTCATCCGGCTGCAAATACAGACGGAAGTTGGTATTGACCCAAAATACCGTTCCGTCATTTCGTCTTCTTAAAAAAGTGAACTGATAATCTGCCCGTCCGCTGGAAAAGTCTGCAAGAACCTGTTCTCTATTCAATTCCTTGCGGATGCGCTCACCATAAGACGCATCCACCGCAGAAGCTGCCAGATTTTCTATTGTCTGATCATAGGTGTCACCGATATTGGAAACTGCCAGATTGGCTGTTATAATATAACTTTCCAGACAGTTTTTGCTGACATTGATTCTGCCCTGAAATACACCTTCTGTAGAAGATATTTCTGTAAAATAAGCCAGCTCTTTTTCATAAATTTCTTTTTCCCTGTCCTGATGTTTTTTCTCTTCGGTAATATCAAGACAAACCGAATTGATGGCCTGCCGCCCGTCCTCGGCAATCACTTTCCGGCCCATATCATGTACCCAGATATAAGAACCGTCTTTCTTTTTCATGCGATATTCCACCACATATCCGTTTGACTGCCCCAATTGCTCCATGACACTTTTATCCACAGCTGCCTGGTCATCCGGGTGCATACAATTTTTTACAAAGCCGCCGATATCCTCGACAAATTCTTCTTCGGTTTCATAGCCCAGATATTGCAGCATCTGCCGATTAATAAAGTAAAACGGAAATCCGTCTTCTATATAGCCGCCCATCATGCCGCCCGGCAAAGAGTCGCTAAGCAGCTCCTGCCGCTGCTGTGCAATATTTTTCATTACCAATGTCTGCGGATAATGTTCGCCTTCTTGCTGGTGCTGTCCCGGTTCCGAAATATGCAGACTTTGAATCTGCCAGTTTCCTTGTTCATTTTTTACAATAACAAATGTACCGCGTAAATACCAGGTGTACATGGTATTTTGCATTCCCAATACAACTGACAATTCCCATACATGCTTTGCCAGCTCAAACTGATGAATTAAAGAGAGGTTTAACTGAAACGGTTCTGGTATTTGTTCAATGTCATTTCGAATATACTCTTCCATAGCTGTTTTTCCTCTGACGATTTCAGAAACACCTGTCCCGATAAATCCGATATCCTCAGCTAAAAACTCGGCAGTACACATAAAATCTCTTTCTTCAAACCAGGCATGACAGAACTGCCACACTATATTTTTTACAATATCTTTTTCTAGCATCCACGTCTCTCCCAATTTTACACCCTACTCCATATCCTTGATTGCATCCAACTGCTGCAGCAACTGTTCAAAGGCTGCACTGGGCATTGGTTTTGCCAAATAATACCCCTGCACATAATCGCACCCTAATTCGCCTAATCGTTCCAATTGCTCCCGGCTTTCCACGCCCTCTGCCACAACGTACAGATTCATCCAGTGAGCCAGATCCATGATAAACCGCAAGATACCTTGTTCTGCCGGTTTGGCCATTTCACTCTGAATAAATTTCATGTCCAGTTTTAAAACATCCAACGGCAGCTGATTCAACATATTTAAAGAAGAATAGCCGCTGCCAAAGTCATCCATCTCAACCATAAAGCCCAGATCACGCAGACACCCCATGGTTTCTATAATTTGTTTTGGGTCCTCTGTATAAGCACTTTCCGTTACTTCCAGATGAATGCGGGAAGGTTCCAGATTATAGGTTTCTGCCAATCCTTTCAAAATATCAGCCAGATTCACATTATAAATATCCGCCCTGGATACATTTACTGACACCGGAATGGAACGCAGCCCCTTTTGATCCCATTCATGCAGCAGCATGCAAACTTTTTTCCAGACATATTGGTCCAATTTAGTGATAAATCCGTTCTTTTCAAACAGAGGAATAAATTCTCCCGGCGATTGAAATCCCCATTCGGGATGAATCCAACGAACCAACGCCTCTGCGCCGCACAGCTCTCTGGTAGTGGTTTTATATTTCGGCTGTAAATATACCACAAATTGCTCCTCTAAAAGGGCTTTTTCCATCTCGTTGGTAATTTCCTGATTACGCAAAAGCTGGTTCCGCAGCGTAGCATCATAATAAGAAAAATATTTTCCATACTGTCCCTTGATACTGCGCGCAGCCAACAACGCTCTGTCGCACATCTGCTCCACAGGAACATTTTCGGCAGACGAAATAACGTATACGCCCCATTTCAAAGAAACATTTTTCACTTTTGTCAACCCATTAATTTTGGCATTAACCTGCGCAAAAAAGTCATCAGAGTATTCCACCACATCATGCTCCATCAAACAGACAAACTGATCGGCATGAAAATGACTGCAAATACCATGAGCATTTACATACTGGGTGTAAATTTGAGCAATCCCGCACAGCAAGGCATCTCCGGCAGGCACACCAAATACATCATTAATCAGTTTAAAATTTTCAATATCAGAACAAACAATATCATATTGTTTCTCCGGATTTTTCATAATAAATTCCCTGGCGCTTTTATAGAAATATTCTTTCCCATAAAGACCGGTCAGTCTGTCATATTTAAACTGATTTACCATAGCGGCGGTTTCCCGCAAATTAATGATGCTGGCGACCCGATGTAAAATAATCTGCGGTTTATACGGTTTTCCTACAAAATCAGCCGCCCCCTGCGATAAGGCTGCCACTTCATCCGATTCTCCATCGTTCTGCGTTGTCACGATAACAGGAACCGACGCATAATTTGGATTTTCCTTTACAATGGATAAAAACGTATATCCATCCATAACCGGCATAATGATATCCAATAAAATCAAAGATATCTCATCTTTGTACTGCTCTAAAACGTCAAGCGCTTCCTGCCCATTCTCTGCCTCTAAAACTTCATACTGAGAATCCAGAATGCTGGCTAACATGGCTCGATTAATATTGTTGTCTTCTACAACCAAAATTTTTTTCTTTGACATCATTATTTTTTTCCTCTTATTTTATTTATCATCAATGAAAACTGTTACATGAATATCCGTTTTTTCTGTTATGGAATATTGTAGCATAACCAAAATAAATGTGCAATCGCAATACCTAAATTCCCAACTTTCTTCTAAATATTGCAAAATATTTAAAAAAATTTTCAAAAATAAAAAGAGATTCTGCATGATCACATTCCCTTTAAAGAATGTATCAAACAAAATCTCATTTTATTATCAACTAATGAATTTATTCTGCCATATCAGTATACAAAATCATTGGGAAAAACAGGTCCGCAAATTGTGTTTCAATGATGAAGATTTCATTGTCTGCGGTTACGGCTTCCCCAGTATAAAAAACAATAAACATTGCGGCACACAAAAAAACTCCTTACTGTTTCCAGTAAAGAGTTTTTCATAATACGCCTGATTGGAATCGAACCAACGCACCTGGCTCCGGAGGCCAGTGCTCTATCCACTGAGCTACAGGCGCAAATTACTCTTAATATGATACTAAAAAAAAAGGTATTTGTAAAGACTTTCTTTGTATAATTTTATTTTGTTTTTCAAAAGAACAAAAGTTTGCATTCCAACCAATTTTATTATATAATAAAGAATATATACTCAGAAATCTACCAAGACCACTAAGGAGAGCTATTTATGAGAACAAAAGAGCAAGGCCTCAGCAAACGGCAGGCCGAAATTTTAGATTATATTGTTCGTCAAATCAACTTAAAAGGATATCCGCCATCGGTTCGTGAAATTGGTGAGGCAGTGGGCCTGCAGTCCAGCTCCACTGTGCATAACCATCTGACACAGTTGGAGCATAAAGGCTACATTCGCCGTGACCCAACCAAGCCGAGAGCCATTATGATTTTAAAGACCAATGACGAGATGACGGCCTTTTATGAAGAAGAAAAACCTTTTGATGAAATGATAAACGTGCCCATTATCGGCGCTGTGGCGGCCGGCACCCCTATCCTGGCCAGCCAAAACGTGGAAGACACCGTCACATTTCCGATGCACCTGATTCGCAGCAATAATTCTTTTATGCTGCGTGTAAAAGGGGACAGCATGATCAATGCCGGTATTTTCGATGGCGACTTACTGATCGTAACACCGCAGAAAGTAGCCAACAACGGCGATATCGTGGTAGCTGTCATTGGCGAAGAAGCCACCGTAAAAACATTTTATCGGGAAAAAGGCCGCATCCGTCTGCAGCCGGAAAACGATGCCATGGAACCCATCTATGTAACAGAAGTAGAGCTGGCCGGCAAAGTAACCGGTTTGTTCCGTTCCATGCACTAATTGTTGCACCAATCAAAAAGCGATTATAATACAGGTCGATGGCCTTGTTTTATAATCGCTTTTTCTATCGCTTGTCCATTGAGATACTGTTTTTTACAGAACCAGAATTCCCAGATGCTCCAGCAAAATCTTGCACCCCATCAAAATTAAAATCAAACCGCCAACCAACTCTGCCTTAGATTTATACCGGGAGCCAAAAACATGACCGATTTTGATACCTGCCGCTGAAAACAAAAAAGTAATACAGCCAATAAACAGCACCGCCGCCACAATATCCACCCGCAGAAAAGCAAAGGTAACACCCATTGCCAACGCATCAATACTGGTGGCAATAGCCAGCACCAGCATGGCTTTTACAGAAAAATCATCATCCAGATGTTCCTCTTCCGCCCGCGATTCCTGCACCATTTTTCCACCAATGATCAACAGCAGCGCAAACGCAATCCAGTGATCGATACTGACAATCAAATGCTCAAACTGTACGCCCAGCAAATAACCAAGTGCCGGCATCAGCGCCTGAAATCCCCCAAAATACAGTCCTGCCAGCAACACATGCTTTAACTGCAAGCGCCGCACCGAAAGCCCTTTACAGATAGACACCGCAAACGCATCCATAGATAATCCCACCGCAATCAAAAACAACTCCAAACTACTCATCTTGCATACCCCTTTTTCTTCAAATTACCGGAAAAACATCTTCATCAATGACGGAAAAGGCTACAAAAAAAGAGACTCCTCCATCACAGAGTTTCCCCTGCCATGGACAAGTCTCGTCATTTCAAACAAAGCCAGATTGGAACCAATCAGTATGTTGACCTTGTTGCATACACTATGCCAACTACTCCCTTATCACATTGTCATTATACCCATATTTGCCAATCCCGTCAAGAAAAACCGAAAAACGAAATTTTTCATAATAATTCATAGCAAACTGCATTTTTCCAACCACCCTTTTCAATCAGACCTTTCATTTTGTATAGAAAGCAGCAGATTCCGCACACTAAAGCTGTATGCAAAAAATAATTGCTCCATAGCGTTCAATTGACACTGCTGCGCAAATACCAATGCTCCGCAATGCCGTCCATATCTGTGCAGCCATCGAAGGGAGGTGATTTGATTGAAAAAAATTCATGACAATCCCGATTTATATTGTTACGATTTAAACAACGCCAGTTCTTCCACAGAATGCACCGGATTAATTCCTGTGCCGCCTCAGTCAGAAGATGAACAGCAAGCCTACAACCATATTTATCACTATGCCATACCGGAATTGGATAAAAATCAATAACTGCGCCAATTAGTTACACAAAAAAGGGACTACAGCACCGCTATTTTCAGCAATGCAACAGTCCCTTTCCCATACAGCCCCAAGCAAACCTTCACCAAAAATCAACCCTTTGAAAATTTGACTTCCCTGTTTGCTCCATGCTTTTTATTTACGATTTGGATTCTTAGGAAACCAGCCCTTTTCCACCCGTTCCCGCTGCTCTTTTAATTCTCCGATACTCCATAAAAAAGAACAGCCCAGCACACCCAGCAAAGAAGAACCAACTGTATTCTGCACCAGCAAAGAACAAGCAATGCAAACAAGTCCTGCAACTAAAAACGCCGGCCATACTTTATCCGAAAAGTAATATTCACATTTAATTACAATCGGATGAAAAATCCCAATAATCAAAAACGCTGCCACACTAATAATCAGTCCTAAAAAATTCATATGAATCCCCTTTTCATTTTTATGCCAATCTGCTATGCTATAAAATAAATGAGATCTATTGTTTTCTATAGCTCGTAACAGTATAGCATGAAACACATTTTTGGCAATAGCAAAAATGAAATTGATAAAACATCTTAATATTCTTATCATTTGTATAATTTCGTTTATATTATTTCAACTGTAAGGAGTTGTCCCATGATTTCGTATATTTTATTTGACTTAGACGGCACTTTGACCAATCCTAAGGAAGGCATTACCAAATGTGTACAATACGCTTTGGACGCCTTTGGTATTCACGAACCGGACTTGGATAAACTGGGTCCCTTCATCGGTCCGCCGTTGTTACAGTCTTTTCAGGAATTTTACGGCTTTACATCAGAAGACGCCGTTGCCGCGGTGGAAAAATATCGAGAACGGTTCAGCACCATCGGTTTGTACGAAAATTTCCCTTATCCTGGCATTGCATCTATGCTGCAGCAGCTGCAGGCCCAGGGAAAAATACTGGCTGTCGCATCCTCCAAGCCGACTGTTTTTGTAAAACAAATCCTGGAAAAATTTGAACTGAGCCAGTATTTTGCCAGCATAGAAGGCAGCAATTTGGACGGCACCCGCACCAACAAAAAAGAAGTTATCTCTGCAGTATTGCAGAATTTCAACAATCCGCCGACAGAGCAAGTGTTAATGGTTGGTGACCGCAAATATGATGTAATCGGCGCTAAGGAACTTGGGTTGCCCTGCGTAGGCGTCCAGTTTGGGTTTGCTGCTCCAGGCGAATTAGAAAGCAGCGGCGCCAGCTATATTGCCCAAACAGTTGCCGATCTGCAGCAATATTTACTCAAACAATAAGATATACACCGTTTTTCCTATGCACCATTTATTCACCCATTTGATAATGAACGCTGTCACACCTCAAAAATTGATGTGACGGCTTTTCTTTTTTTACAAAAAAAGAACCGGAGCGGCAACACTCCAGTCCATTTTATATGGTTGCTTAATTTTTAGCTTTACGATACCCCGCCGCTATCGCTTCTTCCTCTGATGAAAAAATCACCAGATATTTAGAATCCAGCATGCCTTCATAATAGGATTGCCCCGGACAATGATAAATCTTAGAATTGGAATTTCCGCGAATCTCAGTTACTTCCTGCCCTGTTGCCTGGCTCGGTTCTTCAGCCTGTTGGGTCAGAGAACTGTTGCCGGTGGCATAATCAATGGTAATGCCGGGCTGCACGTTATAAACAAAAACATTAAAACAAATTCCCTGACCGTCGTCCTCCACAGACAACGCTTCTATCTGTACACCGTCCGCTACTAAGTGATCATCGGCAAATACAGGCGTTACCCGATACAGTACATGATTTTCCGTTTCTTTTACATAATCCGCCACCATATTTTCAAAAGGCAACATCCCCTCCACATTCATATAACGGGTGCCTGTAATCAGATTTTCTTTGTTGGCATTTTCTCCAGTCAGCTGAAAACCAATCAAATGACAGCGATTATAGAGATATTTACCATCCACAATATCATATTTCACCGTCTGCCAGCCTGTCGGCTTTACCTGACCAATACTGCCTCTATCCTCGGTAGGCATTAAATCAATGCCAATATTAGCCATCGCTGCTCCACAACGTCCCAGAGAATCCAACGGACTGTACTGCTCATAAGAATCCAACACCAATTCATCGGCAGTGAACGTCGGTATATTATCATTTAAAACAGTATATGGCTCACCAGTATAATTTTCGATAGATGTTCCTGTCGTTTCCACTGCAGCAGGTTCTGAAAACTCACAGCCAGTCAAACCAGCCAGACAAAAAAATAAACAAACCAGCAGCAAGCATTGCAATTTCTTAGAATGAATCAACTTTTTCATATATTATCTCCTGTAAATTTCTTTTGTAATTTTGGGATGGGAATAACCTGCAAACTCTTCCGTAGATACTAAAGTCCAGTCATTTAACGAAATATCCAAATAGGTATCAGCAGGATAATGACGGTTCCACTGGTATATGACAATCTGCTCCAGCTTTGACAGATAGGGCGAAAGCGGTTCCCGTTCCACAAAACACCACGCTTCATCATCTGCTTTCTGCAAAAACTGCGTTTCAACCCGCAGCTGCTCCTGCGGCATCTGCGCAAAAAGCGAAGCAGAATAGGGCTCCATCCACAAATAGCCCGAACAATTACGCAAAACATCCTCACAAACCAAACGATCCCGGCTTACCCGCCGTCCATTGAACAACATCCCATTTCTTTCATCAACGCATACAACTGCAATCACATTGCCACCTCCTAGTAAAAACGATACAGTTATCAATCGTTATTATAACACATCAAATAAAAAATAAGAATATCCGTTCGCAATATTTTTTACTTTTCCAGCAACATAAACAACTCCCTGTTCCACCAACCGGAGGGCGCAGGATTTTTTTCTTCCGACCAGGCCGTTGGATTTTGGATGCAGCGCCGCCAACCTGAAACCACAATCCGCTACTCCACTATCCCAAGCGCAGAAGATTTTTTCCAGCGCAAGGCAGATTTTTATTTTCCAGCCATATAGAATCCCTTTTCCACTCACCAAAGGGCGCAGGATTTTTTTCTTCCGGCCAGGCCGTTGGATTCTGGATGCAGCGCCGCCAACCTAAAAACACACCCCACTACTCCACTATCCCAAGCGCAGAAGATTTTTTCCAGCGCAAGGCGGCTTTTTATTTTTTGAGCGACGCGTACTTAAGGTACGCAAGGCGAGAAAAATAAAAAACAACACAGCGATAGATAAAATCTTCCAGCGTCACTCCTCTAAAAATGATAAATCCCAATCCGTCGCCCCAATAAACTTTCCACCCATGCCATGATTCTGCGGGCGTGTATTCTGCTGCTGCCAATTCCAGCTGACTTTCCCCGTCTGCGCTTCCTGTTGGCGCAGCTTTTCACCGCTGACATTGCCGCCCATTCTCAGCTTATGGAAACCCT
>CALXUG010000043.1 GCA_944391625.1 uncultured Clostridia bacterium | reverse complement strand
GTCCATAGCGACAAAAATACGTGCAGCTACTGTCCAGAGCAGCGTGTGGACGCTGCAACAGATATTGCCCGACAAACTATAGTGTTACTCTAAATTATCAGAAAAGCAGTCTTTTTGCACAAAGCCTTGTGTCTAACCTTGCACCAGCTTCATAAACTCACTTTCACTCATATTGGCCTTTCTGGCCGCATCGACAGGATCCAGTGATTTTTCTTTGACCAGCAAAACCAGCGCCGCCAAAAAACCCTCCGTTCTTCCTTCTTTACGACCTTCTTCTCTACCCTCTTTTATGCCTTCTTTTATACCTTCCTTCAAGCCTTCTGCCTTTTGCTGCTCTCCATATTCCTTAGCCCGTTTTTGCGCATATTCCTCTACCAGCTTACACATAGACTCATCTCCCTTCACATTGCCTTTCTCTGCCTGCAATTCCTGAGCCAGTGCCGGGAACTTGGGATTGGTTACCACCGGCTCTAAAAAGCACTGCATCAGTTCGGCAATTTCGCTGCCGTCGTTATGTTTGGTATTGACATAAATTTCCCGCAATCCGTCTAATACTGCGCGGCCTGTTTCTTCTACCATATTTCGTACATGATATACCGTTCGCCCTTCATCAAAGGGATCAAATTCTGAAATGTATACTACCACTAAATCGTCTACTTGTTCAAACTGTTCACCCGGGTCCACCACATTGGCTGTGATGCAGGCGGCATGATACCGCACCCGCCGAAAGTGATCATCGCTGTCACTGCGCTGCACTTCCACATTACAGTAGCTGCCATTGCCCAATTTGCAATAGGCATCCAGTATAACCGAACGTCCCCGCAAGTTTTGAATGCTGTCCTGCGGGATAACTTCCACTACTGTTATTTTATCATCTTCTAATATGACACGCAAGATTTCTTCTACAAAGGCAATATTTTCACACAGCTTGCGGAACATGATATCATCAATAGCTCGCAGCTGGGCTACGATGGATTCTACCTCAAGCCGATGCCGTCTTTCTTCGTCCGCTCTGCTCTCATTATTCATAAGCATTCTCCTTTTATGCTTCCTTTATTTTCCTTTTTATTTCAAATTCAGTATAACATAAAAGGAAATTACTGTAAATCATTATCATTCGACAAAAATTGCAGTAAGCGTTGAATGGAAAGAACGGCAATAAGAAAAAAAGTAAAAGTATGCTATTTTTTGAAGTATTTTTGTAGTGCGCAGATGTATGGTTTTCTATGCAAAAAAGGTGCAGCCCATAGACTACACCCTTTTTATATACTGTTTATCTTGTTTTTACTCCGCTTTATCCAGCAAAGATGTGCCGTAAGAATTATCCACTGCACAAAGCCAGCGTCCATCTACCCGATGAAAGACATAGGTGGCCCGCCGTTCCATGCTGTAATCCGAATCTGTTTTGTCCGGCGCATCCAGCAGTGTTTGGGATAAAACCAACGCAATATCACCGGCCTCTAAAATCTCCATATTGCCCTGGGTTGGGGTCAGATTATTTTTGAAGTATTGCGCAATGGCCATAAACGCCTTTTTAATCGCTGCTCTGCCCTGCGCTATTTTCCCCGGGCGAATTACCAGAATAGCCTCTTCGGTATAATACTCCATTAAATCGTCAAAACGTTCTTCCTGAATGGCCTGATCGCATGCTGCGATGATGGCTTTTAATTCATGTTCCATTGAACTTCCTCCTTTTGTATAAATTGTCGTTTATTATAACCGCCATCGGGCATATTGTCAATCACTTTTTCCAACCCTGCAGAAGGGCAATCTCTTTACAGAAAGTCCGCCTCTGGATGGACAAGCTAAATTTACACGCTCTACTGTATCGGCAATTTAACTGTAAAACAAATCCCCTGCTCCCGCCGCTCTACGCTGATTTTTCCATGGTGAATCAGCGCCGCAGCCTTGGCAACCGACAAGCCGATGCCATAGCCGCCGCTTTCCCGCGCTCGGGACAGGTCGGTGCGATGAAACCGATCAAATAATTGATTCAAATCTCCTTCCGGTATAATGTCGCAGCTGTTATAAACCTCCAACTGCAGATAACGGGACTTCTTTTTGAGTGTGATGTGCACCACACCGCCAAACTGCACATATTTAACAGCATTATCTACCAACACTGATACCATTTGCTGCAAACCGCTCATATCTCCGGTTAGCCACAAGGCAGGTTCGATTTGCAGCTGATAGTCCACTTGCTTTTGCGCAGCCAGAACAGCAAAGGGCGCTGCTGTGTCCTCCACCAGCGTACTGAAATTCAGTTTGTCGGCAGTAAACGACCGCTGCTCCTCCATACGGGCCAGCGATAATAAATCCCGCACCAGCACGTCCAGCCGATTTACCTGATTGCGGATGCTCTCCGTCCATTCATTTTCCCCACTGTACAAAGCCAGCACATCTGTATTGGCAGCAATAATGGCCAGCGGTGTTTTTAATTCGTGACCTGCATCGGTAATAAACTGCCGCTGCTTTTCCATATTGCTGGCGATGGGAGCAATGGCTCTGCGGGAGAAAAATACAACCAGCAAAAATACAACGCCGAATACCAGCGCAGCGATGCCGCAGGACAGATACAAAAAGGATTGTACCGCTTCCAACTGGGTGGTGCAGTCCAGAAAAATAATCATGGCGCCGGTTTCTGTGGCTATCTGCAAATATTTATACTGCTCCAGATATCCATGGTCTTTTTCTGCATCCAGCACCATTTGTCCATACTCTTTGGCGTTTTGTTCAGTAATGGCAGCAATATGACTGACATTGACATCGGTAATTGTGTTGGCTGCATCGGTACTCACAGTAAAATACCGGGTGGAAAACTTGGTTTCGGGAGATATATGGGGCTCGGCATTCAGCAGCTGCCGCAAAAACCACATACTCTGATAAGTTTCGTATCGGCTGTCATTCATTGGCCGCTTCGGCAATTCTTCCTGCTGCTCATCGGTTTGACTTTGAGCATCTTCCCGATGTTCATAATTTTCAAGAAATTTTCTGGCTTTCTTTTCTTCGGGAAATTCACCTTCATAGCTGGCCAGCATCCACAAGATGCCGTCGCTGCGCTGCTCACTTTGATAGATATGCACCAGATTAATGCCGCCAAGCACTGTCACCAGCACCACCAACAAAGAACCCATGGCTACAAAGATAAATTTGCGCTGCAGCAGCTTAACCATGGAGCCGTACCAGCGCGCATCCGTTTTGCGCAACTTGTATGCCGACATTTGCCAGAAGCATTTCCGTCTTTTTCATTAAATAGGATACATACATGCGCAGCAATTCTTCTTTTTCGGCAGCAGTCTGTATCGTTTTGGGATAATCCACCCGCTCGGAAATCTGCTCAAAGGGCACCGTCTTTCCCTGCTGCTGCATCAACAATTCCATAATCTGATATTCCAGCGGGCTTAGCTGCACTGCGGCATGATCCACTGCCAAAGAAAAGGTCTCCCGTTCTAAGGTAAGATTGCCCACCTTCAGCAATGACGGCGCATATTGATTTTTGCGGCGGGTCATGGCATTGACTCGGGCCACCAGTTCACCCATGGCAAAGGGTTTGCCCAGATAATCGTCAGCGCCGTAATTAAGCCCGGCAATTTTGTCCTCGGTTTCTGTCTTTGCCGTTAACAGCAATACTGGCAATAAAATATTCTGCTGCCGCATCTGCTCCAATACCTGCAAGCCGCTCAGCCCCGGCATCATAATATCCAAGACAGCGCCGTCATAGCTGTACCGCTGCAGCAGCTCCAATGCCTGAATGCCATTGCTGGCGGTGTCTATCTGATAATCATAAAAGCGAAGGATGGCGGCAATGGCACGCACCAGCTCCTGCTCATCATCAGCGATTAAGAGTCGCATAAAATCCCTCCTTGTCCGGCAGCGATACTTCCATACAAGCGCCGCTGCGCAAATCCAAAATTTCTTGAATGGCCTGCATGCTCAGATCGGTAGAAGCCATCTCGTCAGCGCAGCGTTTTAACTCTGCAGCCAGCGCCGCGCTTTCCGGCAAATGCTTTTTATACCGCAGCTGATGCTCCAAACTGGCCCAGCAGTCCATGGCAATGGTGCGCAGCTGTATTTCCACCGGTACCCGCTGTTGCTGCAGCTCCACCTGTATAATCAAATGATAACTGCGGTAGCCATTCTCTTTGGGATGCAGAATATAATCCTTTTCTTTCAAAACCTCAAAGTCGGGCTGCTGCCGTAATTCCTGCACCAATAAATACACATCATTGATAAACGGACACACCACCCGCACGCCGGCGCCGTCATAAACTCTGGTGCGGGCCATCTCCAAAGTGGGCGGCAAATGATTGCGGCGTAGTTTTTCCTGCATACTGGCGGCAGACTTGATGCGCCATTTGCAGTGCTCCACCGGACAACGGCCCTGCTGCTCCATAATGCCATCCTGCAAGACAGCAATCCGTGCTGTTACCATCTGCACAGCCTGCCGCAGCAGTTCCAGCCAATCTTTATAAAATTGCTCCTCACTGCTGCCGGGCAGCTTGGGCTTACTTTTTTGTTTCTCTATCTGACTCATTGCGGTATCAAACAATTGCAACACTCCTGTCTTATGATAGTTCCTTACTGTACTATACGGCTAGCATATCATTATTATGTGATAATTCGGGCAAAAAAGAATAACAATTCTCTTGAGATTGTTTAAAGAATTATTCATACTCTTTTCATTTTTGTCAGCAGGCTTTTGCTTTTGTGAAAATTTCAATCTACATCAATAAATAGTTGTTGACTTTCTTTCCCGTTCCTGATAGCATTATAAGGGAATATGTTTACTCATAAATCAACTTCCGTTGCTCAATATAGATTTGCTTTGGTCTATTTTGAGTAATTTTTTTGTGTAAGGGAGAACTGCCATGGAATCAAAAAAGTTTGATGTTCTGATTATCGGCGCAGGACCTGCCGGTATTTTTACCGCATTAGAACTGCACAAGCTGAAACCGGAACAGAAAATACTGATTATCGACATGGGACGTGGCATTGAAAAACGGGTTTGTCCGGAGCGCACCCAGGGATTTTGCAGCAAATGCAAGGTTTGCAGCATTACCTCCGGCTGGAGCGGCGCAGGCGCTTTTTCGGACGGCAAGCTGTCCCTCTCTCCGGAGGTGGGCGGCCGCATTACCGATTATATGAGCGAGCAGCAAGCGCAGGAACTGATTCATTATGCCGACCAGTGGTATCTGGACTGCGGCGCCAGTGAAGAAGTATTTGGCCTGAACAGCCAGCGCATTGAGGATATCGCTTATGAAGCCCGCAAAAATCATATTCGCCTGGTTCCTTGTCCTGTGCGTCATCTGGGAACAGAACGCGCTTATCAGGTTTTACAGGAAATGTACCATCGGTTAGAGAAAAATCCCAATTTCGCTTTTTGGGAGCTGACAAAAGCGGAAGATTTATTGGTGGAGGATCAGCAGATTATCGGCGCCACGGTAAATCGCAATGGTCAGCAAATGCAGATTTTGGCCCAATATGTAGTGGCTGCGCCGGGACGGGGCGGCGCTCAGTGGCTGAAGGAGCAGACTGACAAATTAGCAATCAAAACAGTAAATAATGAAGTAGACATTGGGGTCAGGGTAGAGGTTCCCAACGGTGTGATGGATCATCTCACCAGAGATTTATACGAGGCCAAACTGGTTTATTATTCGGATACGTACGAAAATAAAGTGCGGACCTTTTGTATGAACCCGGGCGGTGTGGTATCCGGCGAGCTGTATGACGACCGGCTGGCTGTGGTAAACGGTCACAGCTACGGCGATACTTCGTTAAAAACCCACAATACCAACTTTGCAATTCTGGTATCCACCCACTTTACAGAACCATTCAACCAGCCCATTGAATACGGTAAATATATTGCCCGTCTGGCTAACATGCTCACGGGAGGCGGCATTATGGTGCAGCGTCTGGGCGACTTGCTCAAAGGACGCCGAACGACCGAAAGCCGTTTAGCCAAATCATCTACCATTCCCACAATGAAAGGCGCTGTGCCCGGCGATTTAAGCTATGTATTGCCGGAACGGTATCTGTCCTCCATTGTGGAAGCATTACGTGCATTTGACAAAATTGCACCTGGGCTTTACAGTAAAGATACCTTATTATACGGGGTAGAAGTAAAATTCTATTCTTCCAAGCTGCAGGTAGACCAGCATTTTGCAACAGAAGTAAAAAACCTGTATGCCATCGGCGATGGTGCCGGCATTACCAGAGGTTTGATGCAGGCCTCTGCCACCGGTATTGTTGTAGCCCGTGACATTGCATCACATACAAAATAATTGAAGGGGTTGTCAATATGGCAGGATTAGTATTATTAGGCGCTCAATGGGGCGACGAAGGAAAAGGAAAAATTACAGATTATCTGGCAGAGCAGGCCACTACCATTGTACGGTATCAGGGCGGCAACAATGCCGGTCATACTGTTGTTGTAGGAGACGAGGAGTTTAAGTTACGTTTAATCCCTTCCGGTATTCTGTATCCGGGTAAAACCTGCGTCATCGGCAATGGCGTAGTGGTAGACCCAAAGGTCATGCTCAGTGAAATCGCTTATTTGCAGAGCAAAGGCGTGGACACCAGCAATTTAAGAGTCAGCCAGCGCGCCCATGTGATCATGCCTTATCACATTGCCATTGATACATTAGAAGAAGAATCCAAAGGCAATAACAAAATCGGTACTACCAAAAACGGTATCGGCCCATGCTATATGGATAAATATGCCCGTGTGGGAATCCGCATTGCCGACTTAATGGACAAAGAAGTATTTGCCGAACGGTTAAAAACAGTTCTGGAAGCCAAAAATAATATCATTGTCAAATTGTACGGCGGTCAGCCATTTGATTTTGATGAAGTATATACCCAATACTGCGATTATGCCGATCAGCTGCGTCAGTATGTGGATGATACCTCTGTATTGGTATCGGAAGCGCTGCAGAGAGAAGAAAACGTGGTATTTGAAGGTGCGCAGGGCACACTGCTGGATATCGACCACGGCACCTATCCTTATGTAACCAGTTCTAACCCAATTGCCAGCTATGCTTGTGTGGGCGCCGGCGTTGGCCCTACCAATATCAAAAATGTGCTGGGTATCATCAAAGCTTACACCACCCGTGTGGGGGAAGGTCCATTCCCAACGGAATTATTTGATGAAACCGGTGCTGCGCTGCAGAAAATCGGCCATGAATTCGGCACTGTAACAGGCAGAACCCGCCGCTGCGGCTGGATTGACATGGTAATGATCAACTATGCCATCCGTTTAAGCGGTATCAACGAATTTGCACTGATGAAACTGGATGTGCTGGACACACTGGAAACTGTAAAAATTTGCACTCATTATGAATGCAACGGTGAAAAAGTTGTGCATTTCCCAACCAGTCTGAAAACATTGGCAGAATGCAAACCAGTTTACGAAGAACTGCCTGGCTGGCAAACCGATACCACAGGCTGCACCACCTTTGATGCGCTGCCGGAAAACGCAAAACGCTATGTAGAACGCATTGAAGAACTGACCGGCGTACCGGTTAAAATTGTAGCTGTAGGCCCAAGACGGGATCAGACCATTATCCGCGGCGGTTTGTTTGAATAATGAAATTTGAATAATGAAAAAGAAATGCCTGTACTTCATTTTGAAGTATGGGCATTTTTTATAAGTACCGTTTCTTTTAAGCTGCTGTTTTACTGATTCTCAGAAACAAACCGGATTATCGGTTCATCTGCTGAAACTGATTTTTTATTAACTGAACGCGAAAAACTGCGCCATTCCTAAAACAGGTCTGACGCAGTGGGATAACCGATGCGATATATCGTTTCTTCACATCATTTTTAAAGTATGAACGAATAAAATAATTTGCTCACACAGCGCTTTTAGTGTTCGCCGCATTCACCGGCATGTTGATGCTCATGGCACACTGCACCGTTGGTCTTTAATGTTCCTTGCAGATAAGCAGCTACAGCCTGCGCAGCATCTCCGGCAGCGCCGGTTACCACTTCTACACCGCGCTGGTTGAAAATATCTACTGCACCGCCGCCCATGCCACCGGCCAATACAACAGCAGCGCCGTTGTCTGCTAAAAAGTTGGGCAGAAATCCCGGTTTATGACCTGGGTTGGCAACTGCTTCTGTTTTTACAATCTGCTCCCCTTCGGTATCAAAAAACATAAATTGTTCACAATGTCCAAAATGCTGGGCAACCTGATTTCCTTCACAAGCAACTGCAATTCGTTTCATGATCGATACGCTTCCTTTATTTTGATTTTATATGATATTCGGGCGCAAATCGCCTTTTATACACAGTCTATTTTATATAGCAGCCTTTGTATGATAATGCTTATTTGTGATGAGTATTACAGTAAAGCCTATTTTTGAATCTGTTCCAGTTTTTCAGCAACAGAATCCATCCAGTCAAATTCCATTTGCTCTAAAGTACCGCCGTCACAATGGGCAGCAATCTGCGGATCAATAGGCAATTTGGCCAGTACATCCAGATGATACTGCTGGGCGATTTCTTCAATATGACTATCGCCAAAAATCTGATAATCCTTACCGTTGTCCGGACAGTGGAAATACGACATATTTTCTACCAGTCCCAGTACAGGCACGTTCATCATTTCGGCCATTTTTACCGCTTTGGTCACAATCATGGAAACCAATTCCTGCGGTGAAGTTACAATGATAATGCCATCTACCGGCAGTGACTGGAACACCGTCAAAGGTACATCGCCGGTGCCGGGCGGCATATCAATAAACATATAATCCACATCGCCCCAGATGACTTCCTGCCAGAACTGCTTGACTGCATTGGCAATGACGGGCCCGCGCCATACAACCGGATCTGTATCATTGTCCAACAGCAGATTGGTGGACATAATCTTGATGCCGTTGGTCAGCGTTGCTTTGGGGATAATGCCCTGCTCGGTGCCGGTGACCTGGGTATGGATACCAAAAATTTTAGGGATAGACGGCCCTGTGATATCAGCATCTAAAATGGCGGTTTTATGGCCTTTGCGCGCCATGGTAATGGCAGACAAAGAAGTTACCAGCGATTTTCCCACACCGCCTTTACCGCTGACAACACCAATCACCTTTTTCACATTGCTGTAAGCATTCAACGGTTCATAAGCAGGCCCTTCCTGCCGTTCTCCGCAGCTGGATTCGCTGCAGCTTCCACAATTATGATTACAACTTTCTGACATACTGAATTCGCTCCTTTATCAACGTTCTTCTAATTATCTTTCTTTTAGCCGTGTTTCTTCTGGCTTTTTTTATTTTATCCAATGGGCAAAAAATTTCAGCCTTCTGCGGATATTTCTGTAAAACTGCATGATTCCATTTCTGCTCATACAATCCTGTTGCCATAATCGTTATGCTCAGATTGCTGCGTTCAGCCGGTAATGGCCTCAAAAATCCGCATAGTTTCATCAAATATCTGCCGCACTGCTGCACCGGCGGCGCAATCCCGATCTACAATGGTCTGCCCGTCATTGATGGCCTGCACTGCTTCCAAATCAAAGGGAATGCGTCCCACAAAGGGAATGTCCCGCCGATAGCAGAAATCTTCTATTTTCTCTGTATTCTCTACATTGGTGTCATATTTATTCACGCAAACCACTGGAATTACCTGAAAAATTTCGGCAGTATGAATAATCCGCTCCAAATCGCTGATGCCTGATACTGATGGTTCGGCCACAATCAGCGCCATATCCACACCGCTGAGCGATGCGATAACCGGACAGCCAATGCCCGGTGAACCGTCAATCACAGCAAAGGGGGCATCTTTGCCGGCACGCCGCATTTTTTTCTTTACCTGCGTTACCAGCATACCCGAATTGCCGCTGCCCATTTTCAGCTGTGCAGTGGAAAATACTTTGTCAGCATCCTGATACAGCCGCATTTCACCAGCCAGCATTTCCTGCATGGAAATCGCATTGGCCGGACAAACATAGGCGCACACGCCGCAGCCTTCGCAGGCAAAGGGATTGACACTGTAAGCGCCGTCCTGCTTTTCAATGGCATGGAACTGGCAATGATAGTGACAACTGCCGCATTTGATGCAGGTATCCTGCTGAATTTCCGCTTTGGGCAGGCCATAATAATCTTCTTTCTGCACATCAGCGCCGCAACCGGTTACCAGATGCAGATTGGGCGCGTCTACATCGCAGTCGGCAAAGGCTTTGGCCTGCGCCAGCTGAATAAATGCGCTGGCAACCGTTGTTTTTCCGGTACCGCCTTTACCGCTGAGAATCAACAGCTGTTTCATGGCTGACCGCCTCCTTTACCTTTTGCAAAATTTCTGTAAATAATTCTTTGTATGCCGGATGAATCCGACTGACAATGTGAGAATCCGAATTGAGCCGTCCCAGCTCACTGTCAAAAGGAATCCGTCCCAAAATAGGGATTTGATGCTCCAGACAAAATTGTTCTGCCGGATTTTCTCCGTCCAGACATTTATTCAGCACAACGCCATAAGGTTTGTTAAAAATCTGTACCAGTTCATACACCATATTTAAGTTGTGTACACCAAATACGGTAGGTTCGGCAACCAGAATACAATAATCGGCATCCAGAATACTTTCCATCACCACGCAGGCGCTGCCCGGCGGACAGTCAATCAATGTGAACGGATGGGGATGCTCTGTCATATGCCGCAGCATGGTGCGGATAATGGGCACGCCTGATTCCTCACCCATATTGAGCATGCCGCTGATTACCTGCACATTTTCAGAATGCCCCTGCACAATTTTGCCGATGGGCCGTTTGCTCTCCTGAATAGCCTTTTCCGGACAGACCAGAATACAGCCACCGCAGGGATGGCACACATCGGGAAATACCACTGCTTTATCCTGAATGCAGGCAATGGCGTTAAATTTGCAAAAGTCCATACACTTGCGGCAGCCATTGCACCGCTGAGCATCTACTTCCGGCGATTTTACAAATATCTGCTCTTCCTGAGTCAGTTCCGGTTTAAAAAACAGATGTCCGTTGGGCTCCTCCACATCGCAGTCATAGTATGCCGCTGTTTCTGCTGTTGCTGCCAGGTTTACCGACACCAGCGTTTTTCCGGTGCCGCCCTTTCCGCTTAATACAGCTATTTTCATATCAGTTTCCTCCATGACCATGGAAGCCCGGATGAATATCAGTCAGTTCTTCCAGCCGATTTTCCTGAAAAGCCTGAATGGCTTCGTCTACCGATGTACCCTCTGTTTTGTACAGCTGAATATTGGCTGCCTTCAAAACCTGCGCTGCATTTTCACCACAGCGAGGGGTTAGCAATGCTTCCGCTTTTTCGTCTACAATCACCTGCGCTGCTTTAATGCCTGCGCCGCCCTGCGCTGCAATGGCGCTGTTATCGATCAATTTTTTTTCTTTGGTTTCTGTATCATAAATCAAAAACATGCTGGTCCGTCCAAACGATGGACAAATTTCGGTTTCGTTATCTTCTACTGGAATTGCAATTCTCATAATGGTATCTCTCCTTAAGTTGGTTTATTCTTCTACATCATTTTTCTGACAGCGCTTACGGCAACTGATTTTCCTGCCGCTGCGCCAGCTGCTGCATACGTTCTTTTTGACAACCTCCCTGCCGACAGCAGTTGCTCTGCCCGTCGCACAGATGATAGTCACCGCCTTCAATAAACAACACCCGGCCCTCTACCAACGACAACGCCAATTTGCGCCGCGCTTCGTTGTAAATGCCCTGCACTGTAGTGCGCGCCACATTCATATGACTGGCGCAATCCTCCTGATTCATTCCTTCTAAATCAATCAGACGAATGGTTTCATATTCATCTACTGTCATCTGAATCACGTCATCCGGACTGACGCAGCCGTTCAGCGGGCCAAACCGATTGGTATTGGGCAGACAGCAGACCTTTCTCCATTTCCTTGGTCTTGGCAAAACACAGCTCACCTCCGACTTTGTTTCTGGCATATGTCATTTATAAGTTTATTATAATCCTTTTCCGGCATATGTCAATAATAAAATTTCTCTGTATGCCATATCACGGTATCTATATGGAACATCATATTACACGGTTCATATTGTACTGCCGAACAGTTTCTTGTATACTATTCTTGTATACTATTCTTGTATATAAAAGAAAACATGACATCACACAAGGAGATGATTTTTATGTCAATTGACAAGCTGCGTACCATACTGCAAACCCACAAAGTATCAGGCAACTTATTACTGATTGGACTGGCTGCGTTCTTTAGCTGCTGCCTGTTTCCTGTTTACAATGTAACTATGCAGAGCTCCATGGGAATTCCTATGCTGGCTGTCATATTGTTTGCATATTATGAAATCGGCGTTCTCTTTGCAGCCATGTATCCTGATAAGGCAATCTGGCAAGTTGCGCTGCTCTTTTTATCGGCATCTCTGCTGGGTATGGGCTGCCGCTACCTGCTGGAGTTTGGCGAAATCTCCAACGTCTATAATTTTACGCTGCCCAATACAGGGCTGCACCTGCTGGTGACAACCACCATCGTATTATTCCGCTGGCATACCCATAAACGCCATGCAGAAGCCTGCGATTGATTTATATAATTAATTCATACTATTGCATCATCCATTTTGTAAGCGAGGTGTCTTTTTTGCATACTCAATACACGCCCTTTTTGTGGCAGCAGATGGAGCAGCTGCATCGGCAGCAGCCCTTCTCCGGCCATACACCGGGGCATAAGAACGGCGCTTTTTTGCCGGCACAATTACAGCAAGCCTGGGGCGCGCAATTTGCCAGCTATGATTATACCGAGCTGGACGGTCTGGACAATCTGCATTTTTCCGGCGGCTGCATTGCCCAAAGTCAACAGCAGGCCGCCGCTATTTTTGGCACCGGTCAGTGCTTTTATCTGATCAACGGAACCACCGCAGGGCTGCAGGCGGCTATCATGGCTGCCTGCAGCAATCAAAAGGTATTTGTGCCTCGCCATGTGCATCGCTCTGTCTATCACAGCTTGCTGCTGGCCCACGCCGAACCGATTTATCTGCCGCTGGAACTGGACCCGGCCACCAGCTTGCCTACCGGCATCCGTCCGGATCTGTTGCAGCAGTATATGCAGCAATACCCGGACTGCCGCAACCTGATTCTGGTCAATCCTACTTATCAGGGCATCACTGCCGGTAATGTGCAGTGCGTGCAACTGGCCAAGCAATACGGATTGACCGTAATTGTAGATGAAGCTCACGGTTCCCATCTGCATTTTCATCCGGAGCTGCCGTCTTCTTTGCTGGATGCAGGCGCCGATTTGGTGGTGCAGAGCTGGCACAAAACCTTACCGGTGCTGACTCAGGGCAGCGCTTTGCTGGTGCATGAGCAATACAGCGGCCCATCGCCGGAGCCGTTTCTCAGCTTGCTGCAAACCACATCGCCATCATATCTATTGATGGCATCCTTAGAAGCAGGCAGCATTTATATGGGAGAACAGGCGAAGCAGCATATACAGCAGTCTCTGCCGCTTATTTTTTCTCTGCATGAGCAGATTAACAGCACCTTGCAGACATTGCATGTACTTTGGCAGCCCCAATGGCAGCAGGATCCATTCAAACTGTATCTGATTTCCGACCATTTATCCGGCGCTGCCATGGACGCTTATCTGCGCACCCAACAGGCCGTATACAGCGAAATGCATGACAACCAGGGGATTCTGTTCATCTTGCCGATACAGACCACTGCCCAATGGACACAGCGCATCTATCAGGCATTGGCAGCTTTGGATCGGTACAGCTTATCGCAGCCGATGGTTCAGCAAACCACAGCCAGTTTTTATTGTCGGGAAATCCCCCAGCAGCAGTATCCGCTGCATCAGGCTTTTTATATGCCCAAAGAGCAGATTTGCTGGGCGCAGGCTGCTCACCGAACAGCAGGGCAATTTATTTTGCGCTATCCGCCGGGAATCCCGCTGTTGGTGCCGGGGGAACATATCAGTGCAGAAATTGTGCAGCTTTGGCTGGCCAGCGGCGGTACTGCCCATGAAAAGGTTACCGTACTGACAGAAGCATAGCATCAGCGCCTGTATTTTTTGCAGCCGTTGGTGTATATGAAACAGGAGCACTATCAAAGTAAACGTGCAGGAAGCAGTAATCCTGCCCAAAGGAGCTTTTTATGACCGGAACATTATTTGTAATCGAAGGGGTAGACGGCAGCGGCAAAGCCACACAAACCGAATTATTATATCAGGCGTTATTGCAGCAGCAGAAAAACGTGCGCAAAGTCAGCTTTCCCGACTACGACAGCCCGTCCTCCAGTTTAATCAAAATGTATCTGAACGGCGAATTCGGCACCGATCCCCAATCGGTCAACGCCTTTGCCACATCGGTATTTTTTGCCGTAGATCGCTTTGCCTCTTTTCGCAAGGACTGGCAAGCCTTTTATGAAGCGGGCGGTATCATAATCGCCGACCGCTATGTCACATCCAATCTGGTGCATCAGGCTGGCAAGCTGGATAGTTGGGAAGAAAAGGAACAGTATATACATTGGCTGTCCCAGTTGGAATACGATATCTTTGGCCTGCCCCGTCCCGACTGTGTAATTTTTCTGGATATGCCGCCAGCCTACAGTTTGCAGCTGCGTCAACAGCGCAACGAATTAAAACAAGGCTTAACACAGGATATTCACGAAGCCGATGCGCACTATCTGGAGCAGGCTTATCACAATGCCACCTCCATAGCCCGACAGCAGCAATGGCACACGATCCACTGCGCAGTCAATGGACAGATCCATTCTATTGAGGACATCCACCAGGAAATCATGCAAGTAATTCAGCATCATAGCCGCTAAAACGCGGCAGCATATAAAAAATGGAGCCGACATCCAATGGTCAGCTCCATTTTTCTATTTCTTCTTTTTTATTTTTGCTCTTTTTATTCGTTCAATAAGGCGCGGCATGCTTCCCGCTCATCTTCCGGTATCTTTAACGCATCCATAGCCGCATCCTCTGTCCATCCCATAGTTTCCATCAAATTGCGAATCAAGCCAATGCGCGCTTTTTGCTCGCCTTCAGCAAATTTTTCTTCACCCCGTACACGAAATGCATCATTCCCAAATACTCTTTCATAATATTCTGCTCAATACAAACCTGCAAAGCCAGCCGAATGGATTCATCCACTGTGTTATGCTGCAAAAAATCATTCCTTGTAATAATTTTAATTTACCATAATCAGGAAAACACTGCAATCCTCAAATTGTTTCGTGTAAAAGATTGTGTGGTCGGCTGTCCTATCTTTGCGCATCCCTCGGTGGCGCTGGACAATCGCTGAAATGTCTGCCTCAGTTTGGACTTCGTCCACTTCGGTTCAGACATTTGGCGCGATAATCCATCCCAATTCGGAATTTTGGCAAAGGATAGGCCAGCCTTATGTACGCAAGTCAGGGAGATGTTTTGTTGCCGTTGTCGACATTGAAGCGGACAGATGCGCAGTCTGTCTTGCTGAACTGGACGCAGTCCAAAGTGAAGCAGACTGACAAGCAGATGTCCACTGAAGGAGGGCAGGCAACAAACAATCTCCCGATAATGGAACATTACAAACAATTTCATCAGCCTTCTGTCTGCCGCAGCCGTTCCACAATGGAATGTTTAGACACATAATGATACATCATCAGCGGCAATCCTGCGCCCAGCGCTGCAAACACCGGAACCAGACAAAGCACAGGCAATATGGTAAAATGATAGCTAAAGAACCAAAACATCTTGCTTAAAACAACGGCTACCAATGGACCTGCGGCAACACTCAGCACCAGTGACAGCAAGGTTGCCAGCATGGCGTAGTACAGCCCTTCCCAGACAAGCATCTGCTTTAGCTGCGCTCCTGTCATGCCAATGGACTGCAGTACGGCAAATTCTCTGCGCCGCACCAAAATACCGGTCAAAATAGCGTTAAAGAAGTTCAGCACGCCCACTGCGCCAATGATAAAGCTCAATGTACCGCCCAGCAGCAAAAACATGGACTGCAGCGATTGAAATTCTTCGGCATAGGTCAATTTGCTTTCGTAATCCATCTGCGGCATCTTGGTTTCTGTAAGATCTGCCAAGAATGCTTCCATGGCCGCAGTACCTTCGGCTGTTGTATCAAAGCTGTACTGCATAATATAGTTGGTACCTGTGTCCTGGATAAAGGTTTGGTCGTTAAGGATAAACGCATCTGTACCAAAATAACGATAACTCATGGCGTGGGGCACACCCACCAGCGCTGCCACCTGATATTCTGCATCTCGCCAGGATACGGGCTGCATCATCACTTCGCCGGATTCATTTTCCATGTATGTCCACTCATCTACATAACGCAGGGTAATGGTATCGCCCACCTTTGCCCAGTGCGAATCCAGTTCGGGATTGCCATAATCATCATAGTAGTACACAGCGGCAATATAACGGCTATTGGGCTCAAATAGCTTGCTGATATCGCCGTCCAGCAGCGTAAGTTTTTCCAGCGCATAGCGTTCCATACCATAGATTTGCGCCCCATCCATCAGTTTTCCTGCTGCGTCGCGGGTTTCCTGCGATACCATCCAGTCCAGTGTTTCTTCATCGTTCCAGCGTCCGTGCATGCCACGATAATATTCTTCTGTCACAAACTCCCGCACTGTGGAGGTGTTGCCATAAATGCGTCCTCCATTTTCAATGCCGCCCTGGTTTTGCAGCAGCCCAATCACATCTTCTGAAATAGCCATATCGGCAGAAAAGATATTCCCTGTCTGAAAATATTTGGCATCGCCCACTACAAAGTCAGACACCATGCTGCGGGAAATATATTTATCCATATCAAAGCCATTGGTAAAGGTAACGGTCAAGTTCAGCAGCACTACCGCCAAGGATAAGGAGATGATGGTCACCACCGTTTTTGCCCGATTGCGGCCCAAATTTGCCCAGGCCATGCGCCGCAGCGATAAGCCTTTCTGCCCTTTGCGCTGCTGCCGATTCCCATTGCCGCCCTCGGTATAGCGCACTGCTTCTACCGGTGAAACCTTTGCTGCCATGCGGCTTGGCTTGCGGCAGGAGAGCAGCACAGTAAACAGCGCAAACAATGCCGAACCAATAAATATGATAGGATTGGCAGATACGGCATCCACTACAACACCGTCAAATTGACTCAAAATTATCGGTGTTAGCTGCACACCCAAGCCATAGCCCAGCAACAGGCCCAGCGGAATGCCTACCAACGACAGCAGCAACGCCTGCTGCCGAACAATCCGTTTTATCTGACAGCTGGTGGTGCCGATGGTCTTTAACAAACCATAAAACCGAATATCATTGCTGACCGAAATCTGAAACACATTATAAATAATCAGATAGCCGGTAAAAATAATCAGCAGCAATAAAACTACAATTGCAGCCATAGCGATGGGATCCATGCTGTCAGCCAGCTGCGCGCCGGTGTAGCCCCAGTTTACGCCGGTATGGATATAATTTTCTTTGCTGTAGTCCTCACTCTGATAACCGTAATTGGCCAGAATGGTATTGATATCCTGCTCAATGTGTATGGTGCTGTCCAGCATGACATCCATGTTCCAGGTGCCGGTCATACCATCATTGCCCTGGGTGTTCAGCTGCTCAAAAATAACCTCTGCCCTGCTTTGCGGAATCAGCACATGATTGGCCACAATGGCCTCGTCGTATTCCCACCATCCGCACAGAGTAAAGGTCTGCGTGGTGGGCTGCCCGTCCACATCAAAGGTCATGGTAAAGGATGCGCCCAGTGCAGGCTCCACGCCCAGCAGCTCCAGCACGCGGGTATCGGTGGCTGCTTCGTTGGTGCCCTCCTGAGGCAGACGGCCTTCTGTAGGCACACAATACATCCACCGCGCCTGCTTGGCATCGCTGTAACCCACTTCTACATGACTTTTGTTAAACGGCACTTCATTAGGCATACCCACAAAGCGGCGCAAACCGTATTCCTTGATGAGAGCATCTTCTTTCAGCTGATCAAACTGCTCTTGGGTTAAATATTTGAATCCGCCGTGGCTGTATCCGCCCACCTGCCGAAAGTTGGCTTCCTGAATGGAATGGTTGATGGATAAGGCAATGGTGAACAACGCCGTAAATAACACAGCGGTAAGCCCGATAGCCAGTATGGCAATCAGGTTTCGCGTGCGGGAGGTACGCATTGTATTCCAGCTTAACCGCCGGATACAGTTCTGATTTTTTACCTGCATCACCGCCACCCCCTAACGCACCACAATGCGGCCGTCTTCAATGCGCACAATGCGGTCTGCCAGCTGGGCGATTTCTTCATTATGGGTAATCATAACAATAGTTTGGCTGAATTTCTGACTGGTCACCTTGAGCAGGCTCAGCACATCCTGGCTGGTTTTGCTGTCCAGATTGCCGGTGGGCTCGTCTGCCAAAATGATGGCGGGCTTGGTAGCCAGCGCCCGGGCTATGGCCACACGCTGCTGCTGACCGCCGGATAAATTATTGGGCAGATTTTGCAGCTTGTTCTGCAGCCCCAGCGTTTCTATGATGTTCTGCACATAGGCATCATCCGGTCTGTTGCCGTCCAATTCAATGGGCAGCACAATATTTTCGTACACATTCAGCACCGGCACCAAATTATAATTTTGAAATACAAAACCAATCTTACGCCGCCGAAAAATTGTCAGCGCTTCGTCCTTTAACGCAAAAATATCCTTGCCATCTACCATTACGCTGCCCGATGTAGGCCGATCCAATCCGCCCAGCATATGCAGCAGCGTGGATTTTCCCGAACCGGATGTGCCCACAATGGCCACAAATTCTCCTTTTTCTATTTCCAGATCAACACCATCCAGTGCATGAACCCTGGCTTCTCCGCGGCCATAGGTTTTGCGCAAATCCTTTGTCTGCAAAATTGTCATAATAGCATGCCTCCATTTCCTGTCCCTTTGTTTGTATCTGTATGTTTACAATATCAGAGCTTTTGCATACAGCTCCATAAAAAATAGAACTGCTTTGGTTACAGTTCTATCATAACGGAAGAATCTTTCCATAATCTTTCCAGAACAAAAATAATTCTAACAGTTTTGTAAGAATTGCTTTCTTTTTCAACTTCAACAAACACATCCACAGACTATGCAGCAGACACACGCTGTAAAAACAAAGAGAACACAGAGCCTTTGCCCAACACAGACGATACTTTTATATAACCGCCCTGCTCAGACAAAATCTGCCGCGCCAGATGCAGACCAATGCCCACGCCATCCTGCTGCGCCACCTGCGGCGAGCGGTAAAAACGAGAAAAAATGCAAGCCTGTTCCTCCTCGGCAATGCCTATGCCGGTATCTGCCACATCAATGCGGCAGAATAATTCGTACATGGTTACCGTTATGCGCACAGTGCCGCCTGGCTGGGTATACTTAATGGCATTGTCCACCACATTGCCCAGCGCTTCTGTAGTCCATTTTAAATCAAACACAGCCTGCTCATCAGTATCTGGCACAGTCAGGCAGATGCCCTTTGCTTCCGCTTTGGCAGCGTACTGCTGTGTTATTTCCTGCAGTAATGGCTGCAATGACTGTAACGATGGCTGCACTGTTAAGATACCTGTCTCCAATCGGGACAATTTCACCAGCGATGCAATTAAAAAATTAAGCTTATCAGCCTGTCCCTGCAAAGCGGCAACACATTGCCGACTTTCCGCAGGCAGCGGCTGCTCCTGCAAAAGCTGTCCATAAAGCAAAATATTAGCAATGGGCGTTTTGGTTTGATGGGAAATATCCGAAATCAGTTCCTTAATAGTATCCTTCTCTTTTTGCAGCTGCATTGCTGTTGTGGCCGAAGCAGATAAATAATCTGCCATGCGGCTTTCCAGCGCCGACAGCATGGTTTCATCAAAACTGTGCTCAGTAAACGTACCGGCGATAGCCTCATCCAGCATTTGCTGCAGCCGCAGCAGCAATCTGCGCTGCCGATACCGACTCCAAAGCAGCACCCCGCAGCACAGCACAACCAGCAGCAATGCCCCAATGGCAATTTTAATGGGAATCATGGCCCACATCCTTCCACACATAGCCCACACCGTACACTGTTTTAATGTATGAAGCAGCATCCAGCTTATCCCGCAGCCGCTTAATAGTAACCGATAAGGCGTTTTCATCCACATATTCTGCACCGTCGGTCCAGATGCGGTCCACCAGCATGGCGCGGGACAATGTAACACCTTTGTTTTCCACCAGCAAACGCAACAGCTTTTGCTCAATTTTACTCAACTCTATCAGCTGTCCTTCTTTTTGAAACTCCATGCGGTCAAAGTCGAACACAAACCGGTCAAGCACAATCCTGTTGTGCGCAGTATCAGTTTGCTCAGCCCGCCGCAACTGGGCCGATACTCGGGCGCGCAAAATGGCCAGACTGAACGGCTTGGTGATGTAATCATCAGCACCATGCTCCAACCCGATGACCACATCCATCTCGGTGTCATTGGCAGTCAGCAAAATCACCGGCACAGCGCTGCTCTTGCGCAGCTCCTGCAAAAAAGTCAGTCCGTTGCCATCAGGCAGATTAATATCCAGCAATATCAAATCCACCGCCTGCTCTGCCAGCGCCCGACGGCCGCTCTGCAAATCAAAACAGGATACGATCTGATGAGCGCTGTTTTGCAGTGCCAGACACAAACCCTGATTTAAATCTCTGTCATCCTCTATAATCAAAATCCGTTTCATTGACTCACTCCCTGTAGGCAAACTATCATGCTCTCTTATTATAGCGCACACCATGCAAAATAAAAAGAAGCCGCAGTTGGGTTTGCAGCTTCTTCCATATAAAACCTATGCTTGACGTATCAATTCTGCTATGTTAGGATATACTCCATAAAGGAGTTGTCGCTTCTAGCAAGGCGGCTAGTCCAATTTTTGTTGCTTATGCCGTCCAGCTAAGGGCGGCATTTTTTATTGCTTTACTTGTTTTGAAACAAGGAAGCAAGGCCTATTAGTACCAAACAGAAGGCAAACAGCTCTGTCCACGTTACCATAGGGCATCACCCCCTTTTACAGGAAGTGACCAACCGCCAAGCGACAACTCTTGCCTTGTATTTTATCATACAGGCGTTCGGGTGAAAAGTCTTTTTTACCGTTGAGAATAAAAAATCCCGCCACCCTAGGCAAGGGGACAGGAGCACATAAAATTTCTTGACGTATCAATTCTGCTGTGTTAGGATATACTCAACAAAGGAGTTGTCGCTTTTAGCGAGGCGGCTGGTCCAAATTTTGGTGTTTATGCCGTCCAACTATGGGCGGCATTTTCTATTGCTTTACTTGTTTTGAAACAAGGAAGCAAGGCCTATTAGTACCAAGCAGAATGCAAATAATTCTGTCCACGTTACCATAGGGCATCACCCCCTTTTTACAGGAAGTGACCAACCGCCAAGCGACAACTCTTGCCTTGTATTTTATCATACAGACGTTCGTATGGAAAGTCTTTTTTACCGCTGAGAATAAAAAATCCCGCCACCCTATGCAAGGGAGCAGGAGCACATAAAATTTCTTGACGTATCAATTCTGCTATGTTAGGATATACTCCATAAAGGAGTTGTCGCTTTTAGCCAGGCGGCTAGTCCGAAAAAGTGTTTATGCCGTCCAACTATGGGCGGCATTTTTTATTGCTTTACTTGTTTTGAAACAAGGAAGCAAGGCCTATTAGTACCAAGCAGAATGCAAATAATTCTGTCCACGTTACCATAGGGCATCACCCCCTTTTTACAGGAAGTGACCAACCGCCAAGCGACAACTCTTGCCTTGTATTTTATCATACAGGCGTTCGGGTGAAAAGCATTTTTTACCGCAGAGAATAAAAAACCCCGCCACCCTATACAAGGGGACAGGAATACATAAAATTTCTTGACGTATCAATTCTGCTATGTTAGGATATACTCAATAAGGGAGTTGTCGCTTTTAGCGAGGCGGCTGGTCCAAATTTTGGTGTTTATGCCGTCCAACTATGGGCGGCATTTTCTAT
>CALXUG010000042.1 GCA_944391625.1 uncultured Clostridia bacterium | reverse complement strand
CAGTTGAACAATATTCGATGAATAACAATCTAACTTCAACTGATGAATCGATATTTTATTGGGAAATTATTTTGCCGGATTGTTTAGAATGATACTTGCTGGAGGGAAAAGAGGAATTATTCGCTGTGTCGTTTGTTGGTACGTAATTTCTTGTCTTTAGTCTATCATGCTGCTGCTAACTGTGCAAGCAGGAATATGAAAATGAGCGTATGTAAAGATACTGTTGCAATAAACCGCTGATGATTATACACATACAGTAAAAGGCCCTCTGCCTCTTATTCTGAACTTTTTTCTTTACCCCAACTATTGACAAAGAACCCAAAAAGATGTATTTAACAGAAAATTCTCTGCCAAATACATCTATCTCAAGTCTATTTTTTATTTTACATTCATTTTTATTTTACTTCCATAATATACTACCTATACCATATCATCTGCATCATATCATTACCTGCCGGACAGAATGATTAATCCTGCTGGGGACAACGATACACAATCTCCAACACCTGCAGCAGCAGCTGACGCAGCTGGGCGCATTCCTGCTGAGATAAACTTTGCGTAATATCTTCTTCCACTTTATATAAGTTGTTCCGCACTTCATTGCTAATCTCCATAGCCTTTGGCGTTAGCATAATATATTTGGAACGGTTATCCGCCTGATTCATTTCCCGGCGAATAAATCCTTTGTTTTCCATGCGCTGCATTAGCCCTGTTACTGTGGGGTTGGTCAGCCTGAAATATTTTTCTAATTCCCGTTGATTTACCGGATGATCCACCTTAGATAAATAAATCAAGATGCTGGCCTGAGACGGTGTTAAGTCATACCGCGCCGCTTCTCGCTGAAAATGATTGGAAAATGCAATGGAAATCTGCTTAAATAGTAATCCAAATGAACTATCGTTTTCCACTATATCATCACCACAACCTGTTTTTATTTGCCTGCAGCCGTATTTCTGGCGGTGCGGCTGTAATTGACTTCGTTATTGATGGCATACTCTAATACTTCTTTTTCTTCATCGCTCAGCGGATGTTTGCTTTCGCCGTTTAATATCCGTTTGCAATAGCAACGGGCATCATCTCGGTTGTGAATGTTGGTAAAGATATAACCATTACCCAAGTCATCCAACACCGCCATAGAAAAGCTCAGCTCGCCGTAGGTAAAATCAAAGGCGTTATAGTGCATAATGGCCACATGATTTAAGTTGGCCTGCTGCCGTTTGCGCAGGTCTTTTACATCCTGCTCCAGCTGCTGAGATATCTGCTGAGTCTGCGCATTGCTGGCCACCAGATCTTCTACAATCTGGCTGAGGTTTTCGCCGTTTACGCCCAACGTAAGCGCTGTATATTTTTTCTTTAGGGCTTTTACCTCTCCCTGCAGCTGCACCAGACGAATTAAAAAAATAAGGGCTAAAACTGCCATAACTGCTGTAAAAATGATTGCATACTGATTTAGTTCCGCCAGTATTTCCATGTTTGTTCTCTCCTCTGCCTGTTTTGATACTGGTTTTTCACTTGCTGCTATACTGCCATGCCGCTTGTGTGTTGCTCAAAAAATACTGATTTTATTTATTATAATGCAAAAAGCTTAACAGAGCAAATTTCTTTTATATAAAATTATTTTTTATTGGAGTAAATCTTAATAAAATCCATACATTAAAAAATGTAAAACTATGCTATACTGTAACAGATATCAACGGGCAGTAAATGTCTGTAAAATGAATTACCAAGAAAGTGTGGGATGCACATGAAACACAAAAAGTTCAGCACTGTTTTTTGCGCCGGTCTTATCATTTTGGCAACGGCTTTTCCTGCATTGGCTAATTCGGCCAATGACGAAGTGGGAGCGGCAACAACTTTATATCAGGATTATCTGACCAACAATGCGGTGGGCGAAATACAAATAGAAACCAATGTGGCTGGTAAAAGTCCTGCAGCGGAAAATTTTATCAACGATGCGCTGGATCTGTCTACACGATTGGTTCCTTTTAGTTTGGATGCCAGCATGCAATATTATACCAATGTGAATCCGACTACTTTTTTTGTTACGTTTCGCGGCCGTGAATATAATGACCTCAATCAACAGGTGTTAAAAAAGGCCAAGGAAATCGTTGCGCAAACAGATATTTACACAACCGATTATGAAAAGCTGCGATTTATCAACAATTATCTGGTAGATCACTGTGAATACGTGTCAGCAGCGGTAAAGAATCCGGAGCAATACCCCAAGGCGTTTACCACTTATGGCTGCCTGATAGAAGGGAAAGCTGTTTGTGAAGGCTATGCCAATAGTGTGCAGCTGCTTTGCCAATTGCTGGATATTCCCTGCATAAAAGTGACAGGTACTGCCTATAACGGCGACCATATCTGGAATGCGGTATATCTGAACGATAAATGGTGGATGCTTGACGTTACATTTAATGACCCTGTGGGCAAACAGGATAACAGCGACCGCTGGTCCTATTTTCTGCTGGATTTAGATACCTTCCAGCAAAAAGGAACCCATAGCTACAGCAAAGACAGCTATGAGACCAGCAAAGAAATCTATACTGGCCGCACCACCGGTCAACATGCAACTACACTGCCATTTGCCGGTCTTTCGCTGCAAAACGCTGTCACCGGAGATATTGCGGATAAGAGTTATTTAGATGATGTTACCGGAGAAAATGAAGAAGATACAGGGCAAAACGGCGATGCTGCAACACAGCCTATCAGTCAGGACACGCAAAAAAAAGCGGAAGCTCTAAAAGAACTGGGACTATTCTCCGGCGATGAGGGCGGGTTCCGACTGGAAGACAACATGACCCGCATTGAAATGGGCGTGATGGTAATGCGTATGAATGACGGCATTGCCGCATTGCGGGAGCGTGGCGATTATTATGCCTCTGTTTGTCCTTTTACCGATGTGCCCCAGTGGGCCAAATCTTCCATTGGCTTTTTGTACGATAACAAACTGGCGGCGGGGCAAAGCAGCACCACCTTTGGTACGGATGACGTTTCCAAACGGGATTATGCAGTTATGATGCTGCGGGTGTTAAATATTGAACACAGCTATCAGGACGCTTTGGCTATTGCGGTTACGCACGGTATTTTAACCGAGGAACAGGCATCAGGTAATACTGCTGCCACTCGCGGAGATATTGTGGACATGACCTACGCCACATTGCAGCTGATGGACGAGCAGCAAAAGCAGACTCAGCAGGAGCAATCTGCACAGGAGCAAGCTGCCTAAGGAATACGGGTGCTATAATTTTGTACACAAAAAAAGCCTGCCGATCATGCAACATCGCAAACAAAATTGGTTAATATGAATGTTTCACGTGAAACATTTGCAAAAAATAGGTGAGAACAGTTAATTTCTGTTCTCACCTATTTTTCATTTTTAGCTCAATATAATGCACTGTGTATGCATCTGTGCAACGCACCAAACGCTGCACAGATGCTCTTTTTTACACTATCTTTGACTCCGGCTGCTGTATCAAAAGTCAATTACAAAGTCTGTTTTATTACGCTTCTTCTGTAGTCGTTTCTGCCGACGCATCTAGTTTAATATATACGGTTTCGGCCCGTCTGCCGCTGCTTTCTTCTACCATTACAGTCATACCTTGTGTCTGCACCGTATCACCTTTTACCGGAATTTTGCCCAACAGTTCCATCAGCCATCCGTTAACAGTTACCACATCAAAATCCTGCTTTTTGCCAAAGAATTCAAACAGGTCTTCTACACGACTACTGCCTGCCACCCGATATTCGGTTTCACTTAATACTTCAATTTCGTGAATGACTGTGTCGTGTTCATCCCAGATTTCTCCTACAATTTCTTCCAAAATATCTTCCATAGTAACCAAACCGATGGTGCCGCCAAACTCATCCACCACAATGGCAATATGTTGTTTGTTTTGCTGCAATTCTTTTAACAGAATGCCAATCTTTTTATATTTGCTGGTAAACAGCACAGGATGGGATACCTGCTGCACACTGTTATCTCCATGGGACACATATTTATAGAAATCTTTCTGGTATAAAATGCCGCTGACATGATCCAGATTGCCATCATGCACCGGCAAGCGGGAATAACCGCTGGTCATAAAGACCGTTTCAATCTCATCATGGCTCATATCGCTGGAAATGCTGACCACATCCACACGGGGCGTAAAGATATCCTGCACTTCTAAATCGGTAAAGCCAATAGCGCTGCGAATCAGAGAGCCTTCCTGGGCGTCAATGCCGCCGTCCTGTTCGGCTTCATCTACAATGGTGAGCAATTCTTCTTCGGTGATACCGGTATCGCCAGATGTATGGAATATGCAGGACAACAGCTGTTTCCATTTTTTAAATAAAAAGTTGACCGGCATTAATATTTTTACCAGCACACGCAAAATAGGCGCTGACCACATGGCAAATTTTTCCGGTGATTCTTTGGCAATACTTTTTGGAGAAATTTCCCCAAAAATCAACACAACAATGGTTGTTACAATGGTGGATACACTGGGCCCTGCTTCATCACCCAACAGATCAACAAACAATACCGTTGCCAGAGATGCGCTGGCAATGTTCACAATATTGTTCCCAATCAAAATGGTAGAAAGCAATTCATCATAATTTTCGGACATTTTTAATACAAGACCTGCCCGTTTATTTCCTTTATCGGCCATATTTTTTACTCGAATACGGTTTAAGGAAGAAAACGCAGTTTCTGTAGCAGAAAAATAAGCGGACATCATCACACACAACACAATAATGATTAACGAAGTTTGCATATACAAAAATCCTTTCTTAATATTTATTCTTTAGTATTTATTTTTTACACGTATCTTTTGCTTGTTCTCAAATTCATTTTTAAATTTATGCTTTGTTTTTGCCTTTCTGATTACATGTTAGCCCTCCTCCAGACTGATAGAAAAACACAAAAAGACATAACCAAGTGCTTTACACGCACTCGGCTATGCCTCTTTTATTTGCAAGTCAGCAATATTCAGTTTAAAGCAACAATTCCCCGCGTCCCCGTCGTCCATTCTATTTACGAACTCCTTTACCTGTTTGTCAAAATCACGATATCTTCTTTTTAATAAAGTTCTCTCTTGCCGAAAAAATATCCTGCTTGTAAATTATATTTTTATTTTTAAAATATATGCCAACATGTTTTTTCTAGCAAAAAAATATCCGCAACCGCAGTGCAATTTATTGATGATAGTTTTATCCAAGCGCTATTGTTTGCTATACATCTGCCGCAAACGGCGAAACAAACGAAACAAACGACAAAAAACCTGCTATGCGTAAAAACACAGCAGGTTTTGGATACTAATCTGTCTTATTTGATTCGGGTCACAAAACGGCAGTTATATTATTTTTTGTCGTATTTGCGGCAGCTCCCTACCACCACACCTGTCAGTGCCAGCAGAGCCAACGCATTGGGGATTACCATCATACCGTTGAAGAAATCGGATAATTCCCATACCAGACTTACTTTCTGGGTAGAACCCACAACAATAAAGATAAGAACAATGCAGGAATAAATCTTAACTGCAGTCTGTCCAAATAAATATTTTACGTTGACCGCACCAAAGAAGTGCCAGCCCAAAATAGTAGAAAATGCGAAAAAGAACAGGCAAATAGCAACAAAGATATCACCAAATCCGCCAAATACACTGGTAAAGGCAGCCTGTGTTAAAGCAATGCCATCTTTGCCGCTTGCCAATGCATCGGTAGATAATACGGCAAACACGGTCATATTTAAAACGATAAATGTATCAATAAAAACACTAATCATAGCCGTCAACCCTTGTTCATGCGGGTTTTTCGCTGTTGCACGGGCATGCGCATGAGGTGTGGAACCCATACCGGCTTCGTTAGAGAACAGACCTCTGGCTACCCCGTAACGAATTGCCTGCTGTACGGTAATACCTAATGCACCGCCGCCCATTGCTGACGGATCAAAGGCACATACTATAATCATCTGTAAAACGTGTGGAATATGTGTAATATTAAGAATAATTAAAACAAGACCGCCGATTACATAAAGCGCTGCCATAAATGGAACAACTTTTTCTACAAAGGCAGCCAGACGTTTTGTACCGCCAATAAAAATAAATGCAGCAAAAATGGCCAGCAATATACCAACAACAACAGGAGGAAGTTCAACGCCTCTGCTGCTGAATACTTCAGCAAAAGCTGCGCCAATAGAGTTAGACTGTACCATATTACCCATAAAGCCCAGAGCTAAAATAATAAATACGGCAAATGCGCCTGCCAGCACTTTACCAAAAGTGCCTTTAAAAGCCTGACGGATATAATAAACCGGACCACCGGTTACTTCGCCATCTTCGGTTGTTGTTTTATAGGTTTGCGCCAATGTGGCTTCCGCATAAATGGTAGCCATACCAAAGAATGCGCTGACCCACATCCAGAAAATCGCACCGGGACCACCGGAAATCAGAGCAGTAGCTGCCCCTGTTAAGTTACCGGTACCAACCTGTGCGGCAATGGCAGTGGTTAAAGATTGAAACGGTGTCATTTCCCCTTCTTTTCTTTCCCCGCCTTTGAACTTCATGTGACCAAATACCAGTTTGCAAGCTTCACCAAATTTTCTGACCTGAATGAACTTCAAACGGAATGTGTACCAAATACCGGTACCGCATAACAGCAGTAATAACACCGGCCCCCAAAGTACACTATTGGCCTCTTTTACCAATTCTAACATTTTTACATTCTCCTCTCCTGCTGTTCTTTTGAAACAGCACATAAAAAAATAAAGAGCTGATATTTTTTATCAGCTCTCCGAAGAGTAGAACATCGCATTCAGCATATCCTAAGATATGCCGCCCGAATTTTCTATGCCCTGTCCTTTTGCCTGAGAGATTCACAAGCAGTTTTGCTGCTTATGGTACACCTTCGGCGCTCCTAAAAAGATAGAGACTCTCCAGAGATAGTTGCGGCATCCCATCCTCCTCTGGTAGCCGACAACGTTTTATACACTATCACACAATTATACAAAAATCAATATATTTTAAACAAATTTTTCATTTTTAGTCTATGTTTAAAAATGATTTGTGCTATAACCTAGATTCCTATATAATTCAATGGCACTTGTCTTTTTATCAAAGACATATTCTTTCATCTTTTAGGTTTTAACTTAATAGCGAAAACAGTTGTATTTATATAAAAGACATTTTCGTCTGCCGTTTTTATATGGGGGACATGGTTTTTCTGTTTGTATTTTGTATATTTATGCATAAAAGGCTGCATAAGCACTATCAGTAATCTATGACGCAGCAGTTCCCTTTTAGAACAGCACGCTTCTTTAAGCCATAAAAAACGGCTATACAGCATTGGCTACACTGTATAACCGTTAATGTATTATCCTCTGTTTCATCAAAAAATTATGTGATTATTCCGCTGTCAGCGTCTTTTTCATATAATATCTATCGTAGCCATTTACCAAAGCTCTTTCGTAGATTTCATATCCGCAATGCAAATAGATTTCTTTGGTATTGGTAAATTTGACATTGGTGTATAACCGGCATTCCCGTTTTCCCTGCGCTTTCATAAAATCTTCGGTATAATCCAGCAGCAATCTGCCGATACCTTTTTTCTGATGTTTAGGGTCTACCGCCAGCACATCCAGCCACATACAGTCGCTATCCGCCTTTTCGTCCGGCAGAATAAATACAAACCCTGTAACTTCGCCATCTTCGCAAGCCACAAATACATCATGCTGCTGCAGTTCTACACTATAATCGGTCAACATGGGTGCTGGCGCCTTACCCATCTCTAAAATATAATGTTTAAACGCATTTACACAACAAGTAAAAATTTCCGGCGCATCCTGCAACGTCGCTCGTCTGATTTCCATCATACCATCACTCCTGATTATTGTTCGCAATTTTTTACTTTCTTAACTATTACTATAGCGTTTTTATTTTTGTTTGTACATACCCAAGTGCTAATCGTGTAAATTTACTGTAGAAAAAAGATAGTACCATCCATTTAGAAGTAAAAAAGCTGCCCCCAAACAGAGGCAGCTTATAAAGCGAAATTTTATTTTTTCAAATTCGTCTTTTCAATGATTAGTCGTTGCATTCCAGATTGTATTTTTTGCGTGGTGTATAATGAGTATGCAACAATTCATGAGATTTATGTCCCAGTGGTTCGCCCAGGAAGTTTTCATACACAGCTGTGATGAATGGGTTTTCATGAGATTTACGAATTGGCAGATTTTCATCATCATTGTACAAACCTTTTGCACGCAATGCACGATAATCTTCTGGCAGTTTTGTTCTGGTCAGAGCATCAACGATTGGTGTACCACCGCCGCCTACGCAGCCATTTGGACAAGCCATAATTTCAATAAAGGTGTAATCAGCTGTACCAGCTTTTACTTCTTCCATGATTTCTTTCGCGCGAGCCAGTGTGTTAGCTACAGCCACTTTTACTGGTGTACCGTCCAAATCGATGGTTGCTTCTTTGATTTCACCCATAGTGCCGCGAACATCTTCCAGTTCCAAACGTGGTAGAGTTTTGCCGGTTACTACTTCATATACAGTACGCAGAGCAGCTTCCATAACGCCGCCTGTGGTGCCAAAGATAGTAGCAGCACCAGTACCCAAGCCCATTGGAGCATCGCATTCTTCATCTGGCAGATTTACAAAATCAATACCGGCCTGTTTAATCATGCGAGCCATTTCACGAACGGTAATAACAGCATCTACATCTCTGTAGCCGCTATCACACAGTTCCGGACGAGCTGCTTCATATTTTTTAGCAGTACATGGCATTACAGATACACTGTAAATGCTGGCAGGATCAATGCCATCGGTCTGTGGATAGTATGTTTTTACCATAGCGCCAAACATCGCCTGTGGAGATTTGGCTGTAGATAAATGACCTAACTGTTCTGGATAATGGTTTTCACAATATTTTACCCAACCTGGAGAACAGGAAGTAATCATTGGCAGAGTACCACCGTTCTGCAGACGATCCAACAATTCGTTGCCTTCTTCCATGATGGTTAAGTCAGCGGACCAGTTGGTATCAAATACTTTATTAAAGCCCATTCTTCTCAGCGCTGCAACCAGTTTGCCGGTAGAGATTGTGCCATATGGCAGACCAAATTCTTCACTGATAGCAATACGTACAGCTGGAGAGAATTGTACAACAACATGTTTGCTTTCATCAGCCAGAGCATCCCATACTTTCTGGGTGTCATCTTTTTCAGCCAATGCGCCTGTTGGACATACATTGATACACTGACCGCACAGTGTGCAGTTGATTTCATCCAGCGCATGACCAAATGCAGGACCTACGATACTGTTAAAGCCACGGCCAATACCGCCCAGGATATTAACGCCCTGTACATTTTTACATACTGCTTCACAACGACGGCAATATACGCATTTGTTAGGATCGCGCACAATAGCTACGCTGCGGTCGTCCACTGGGAATGTGCTCTGTTCCCCGGTAAAACGAACTTTACGGATACCCATCTGGTGAGCCAGCTGCTGCAATTCACAGTTACCACTGCGCACACAGTTCAGACAGTCGGATGGATGGTTGGATAACAACAGTTCAACAACGCCTTTTCTGGCCTCACGAACTTTTGCTGTATTGGTATATACTTCAAGACCTTCTCTAACTGGATATACACAAGAAGGCTGCAATGCTTTTGCACCTTTTACTTCAACCAGACATACACGGCATGCGCCTAACTGGTTGACATCTTTCAAATAACATAATGTTGGAATATTAATGCCTGCTTTCTGTGCAGCCTGCAGTACAGTAGAGCCTGCTTCAACCTGCACGGAAACGCCATCGATCATAACATTTACCATTTCCACAAAAATCACCCCTTCTATTACGCTCTGGAGATTGCGCCGAATCTACATTTTTCAATACAGGTACCGCATTTGATACATTTAGCCGGATCAATTTTGTGCGGTTCTCTAACAGCACCTTCGATTGCTTCAACTGGACAGTTGCGAGCACATGCAGTACATCCTTTACATTTTTCAGGATCAATTTCATAACGCAGTAATTTTTTACATACATGAGCCGGACATGTTTTGTCAACAATGTGTGCTTCGTATTCATCACGGAAGAATTTCAAAGTAGCCAAAATTGGGTTTGGCGCTGTCTGGCCCAATGCGCACAGTGCAGAACTGCTGATGGTGCGCGCCAAGGTTTCCAGATTGTCAATGTCTTCCATGGTGCCTTCGCCGCGGGTGATTTTATCTAAAATTTCTAACATTCTCTTTGTACCGATACGGCATGGTGGACACTTACCACAGGATTCATCCTGTGTAAATTCCAGATAGAATTTTGCGATATCAACCATACAGGTTGTTTCATCCAATACAATCAAACCACCGGAACCCATCATGGAACCTGCTGCCACTAAAGTATCGAAATCGATTTCGGTATCCAATGCACTTGCTGGCAAGCAACCGCCGGAAGGACCACCGGTCTGAGCAGCTTTAAATTCCTTACCATTTGGAATACCGCCGCCGATATCATAAATCATTTCTCTCAGAGTGGTACCCATTGGTACTTCAACCAGGCCGATATTATTTACTTTACCAGCCATAGCGAATACTTTTGTACCTTTAGAACCTGCAGTACCGATGGATGCAAACCAGTCGCCGCCTTTGGTAAAGATAACAGGAATATTGGCCAGTGTTTCTACGTTATTTACAAAGGTTGGTACGCCCCACAAACCTTTTTCAGCAGGGAATGGAGGTCTTGGTCTTGGTTCGCCGCGTTTCCCTTCTACAGAAGTCAGCAACGCAGTTTCTTCACCACAAACGAATGCGCCGGCGCCCAAACGAATATCAACGTCAAAACTGAAACCGCTGCCCATAATATTTTCACCTAACAGACCCAGTTCACGAGCCTGCGCAATTGCAATTTCCAAACGATGTACTGCAATTGGATATTCAGCACGTACATAAATGAAACCATGCTGTGCGCCGATTGCATAACCGCCGATTGCCATCGCTTCCAGAATGCTGTGCGGATCCCCTTCCAGAACGGAACGGTCCATAAATGCACCCGGGTCGCCTTCATCGGCATTTACTACTACATATTTTTCAGGAGCCTGATATCCTGCTGCAAACTTCCATTTCTTCCCGGTTGGGAAACCAGCGCCGCCACGACCGCGAATACCAGATTTTTCTACTTCTGCAATTACTTCTGCAGGTGTCATGGAGGTCAGCGCACGGCCTAAACCCTGATATGCATCATGCGCAATCGCTTCATTGATATCCTCTGGGTTAATGGTGCCGCAGTTACGCAGCGCTACACGTTTTTGTTTCTGGAAAAATGGGATATGGCTCATATCCGGCGCTTTTTTGTTCTGGCCAGGAATATCATACAGCAAACGATCTACCAGCTGGCCGCCTTTTAAATGCGTTTCTACAATTTCAGCCACATCTTCTACTTTTACGTGGTGGTAGAATGTACCTTCTGGATAGATTACCATAATTGGGCCTAAACTACAGAACCCAAAGCAACCTGTTTTTACTACATCAATTTCATTGTCCAAACCTGCTTCAACCAGCTGTTTTTCCAATGCTTCTTTTACTTCCATACTGTTGGAAGAGCTGCAGCCAGTACCAGCGCAAATCAAAACATGATGCTTCGCCAGATTTGCAGGCGTTGGAGCCTGACCATCACGCACAGCAATTTTAGCACGTTCGGCTACCTGTAAAGCTTTTAATTCTTCAAAACTTGCAATTTTACTCATTCTCCCACACCTCCTAGTTCTGCTCAGCAGCTTTGATTTCTGCAATCAAGGCTGGAATATCTTCTGGTACCAAATGACCATGTACCTTATCATTAATAGTAACAACAGGAGCCAAACCACATGCCCCTACGCAACGACAGCATTCAATGCTGAACATACCGTCTTCTGTTGTTTCACCAACACCAATTCCCAGTTCTTCCTGCAATTTTTCCAGCAATTTACCAGAACCTTTTACATAACAAGCTGTCCCCAGACAGACGTTAAATGTGTATTTCCCTTTTTTATTCATTGTGAACAATGCATAGAAAGTAACTACACCATAAATTTCACTTAAAGGAACATCCATCTTTTCTGCGATATAAGCCTGGACTTCTTCTGGTAAATATCCAAAAATGCCCTGAGCTTTATGAAGTACGCTGATTAAGCTGCCTTTTTGATCTTTATGCTGCTCAATCACTTTGTCAAGCTGTGCAAATAATGCTTCATTGTGTCCGCCACATGTACAAGCCATATTCTTGTCCTCCCTTAAACATTAGAATATAAACGTCTTTAAATCTAAAAATAGCAAATGATTGTTGCAAACTACTTCGCATACTTTGCCTTCCTACAACAATACAAAATAAACCGGTAAAGTAAATTGCAAAGTAAATCAAAACAATCAGACTATTCATTAAAGCTTATATATTTTATTAAAACGCATTTCTACCCAAAAAGAAAGCATTTTATGTGCATTTTGCAATAAATCTTATCAATAATAGTTTTTAAAATTTTCGTACATTTTTTCACGAAATCGCATGTTTTCCCGATTTTAAGCCATTTTTCTGTCCTTGCTGTATCAACATTCATCCATTCCATGTATACTTTTATGATACCCAGTTGCAATTTATGTCTGATACATAACCTTATATTGCAAGTTCCCACGATTTCATCAACAAGGCTTTTAGCACAGAATTTTTCGGCCTTTTTCTGTATTTTCTGTACAAAAAACTGTGCCTCATACTTGTATTTCTTAAAACCATCCTGTTCTTCGCAGCATCCAACTTATATTTATTCATTTATAATAATACATCATTCATGCAAAAAAACGAAGAGCCAAGAATTTTCCAACTATCACACCTGCCAGGCAAAGCAGCAAACTACCAAGGATATAACCACTTGCCATAAACCAGTGTCCTTGCTCCAACAGCGTTATCGATTCCAATGAAAATGTAGAAAACGTAGTAAATCCACCACAAAATCCAGTCTTTAAAAACAATTGACCTCTGGCTGACAAAGTTCCCAACGATGCAGCGCCTACCACCAAACCAATACAAAATGAACCAACAAAATTAATCAGCATGGTTCCCACAGGAAACGTCAGATAATAGTAACCCGGCACAAACCCCAATAGATAACGGCTTATTGCCCCCAAAAAACCGCCCAGCCCTACAGCCAGACAATCCATTTTATATGCGCTCCTTTCTGTATCTGTAATATAGTAATTACATGAATTATTATCTATTATACTACAGAAAATCTTTTTTCAAAATATGAATTACTTATTATTTTTAAAAAAATTCTGATACAACGTACTAAAAACAGCTATAATAAGTTACCGTTCTAACAAATTTTATGTTTTAATAAATTTAAATTAGCTATTATTTACTATCACGTCATTGAGATATTTTATTCCTTAAAGTAAACTTTTATTTTCCTGTTTTATAAAAACTTTGCAATGAATTTTTATTCACATTTTTTCACTTAATCAGCAATCGAAATCACAAATTTATTGCAGAAAATAAATTTTAACGCTTTAAAAAACGGTATAACGAAAAAAATATCAAATATAAAAATACGACGGTCTATTACACAGCGAAAAAGAGGAAGCTGGATTACGCAATAAAATAAATTTTATCGTTATTCTTAAAGAAAAAGGTTGACAAATATTTATTACACAGTCATGCTCAAATAAATCATAAATAAAAACCGCTTTAAATACAAAAAAGAACAGACTTTTATCTAATCCCCATTCCTGATAAAATATCTGCTCTTTTTCACTCGTTTTCGTTATAATTTTTTAACTTACCAATTTAAAGTTTCACCGCAAAATACCACATGATCAATTTCTGCCAAATCAATTGGCTCCGGCATGGTATAACTAAAATCCATTACCAAACCGCCCCCGCCGCTGCTATTACTGCTCAGTTCTATCATCTCTCCGCTTTTTAAATACACCTGCACCGGTTCCTCTCCCAGCATCGCGTATATATCCCACTCTAAACGTCTGGTTTTCAGTGTAATGCTCAATGGCGATACCTCCATCTTAGCCAGTAAAAAGTTTTTATCGCCATGCTCCAGTACTTTCCACTGCCACATAGATATGGTAGTGTTATTATCCGGTACAACAAATTCAAACTTCCAACTTCCTTTTGATAACTGTGTCCATTGTTCTTCTCCATCCGCCCAGTTTGACAACCCTAAATCTCCTTTTTCCAGCGTAATAGGATTGTTCGTTACTGGTCTCCGCGTGTTGATTTCCATCATAAAACTTACCTGATTATCCGTTGGATTTTCATCAGGCAATGTATACGTTGTATATCCATGCGATCCCATCTTTTCAAAGTACAGCCATGACTTGCGAAAATAGAGCCTCTCTGCATCCAGCACCACACCTTCCGGCGCTGTCAAGTCCAATAACAACCACAAATGATGTTGATCATTGATTGCTTCCTGCAATGTCAAGGTATATCCATCCACGGTATCTGATATTCCTAACAACGTAGCCATCTCATTCATCTGCGCAATCTGCGACTGGCTGTCAGCATGCAGCAGCTTGAGCAATCGTTCATCGGTACTGAGCGTGGCAACTGCCGCTGTGCTCAGTGAAAACAATAGCGCACACGCAGCCACTGCACCAATCCAACGCTGCTTGCTAAAAGGGAATCGACGCTTATTCTGTTTTTTCTGATACTGCTCAGCTGATTGCACTGCCTGCTCCGTCATAGGCAATGCGGCATCTTTCTTCTGCTCTGCGGCAGAATCAGCTTGCAGCGCTGCTATCTTTTGCAGCACCATCTGCTCAACTCGCTGCTGTTCCTGAACATTCAGTTTTTGCATATCAGCCTCTGCCATATGCTCCAATAATTCCGGCGCAATGCTTTCTTCCAATTCTAATAACTCCTCCATTTTGCTCATCGGATAATCCCCCTTTCCAGCAACTGCTTCCGCAGCGATAATTTACCCCGATACAATTTATTCTCTACCTGCTTCACCGTCAACGAAACCCGCTCCGCAATTTCTCGCACAGACAGCTCACAAAAATAACGATAAATAAAAATCTCTCTGTCCGGCGGCGGCAGCGCATCAACGGTCTGCCGCAAAATTGTCCCGTTAATATTCCTGGCCATCCCATCCTCCAGATTCAGTTCAATCTGCAAATCCGCTTCTTCTAAAGGCACATTGCCCCCTCTCCTTTGTTGAGTGCGCTTATAATCCAACGCTGTATGACGGGCAATGGCATACACCCAGGACGATAACTTTGTACCGCGGGCAGTATCAAACTGCCCAGCTCCCTGCCACAAACGCACAAACACATCCGCCATACACTCCTCTATTTCCGAAGAATCGGCGCCGCCCAACAACTTCACAATAATCCACCGCACCGTATTGCCATAACGCTGTATCGCATCAGCCACACCCTGTTCGGGCCGCTCCAGCAGCAGCTGTAATAATCTCCGCTCCTCCTCGTTCAAAACCGTTCCCTCCATTTCCCCGTTGCATGTCGTCATCTACATTATATACATTCGTTCAAAAAGATAAAAACACTCAAAAATTTGACAAAAAATTTTGCCTGTGGCATAGTATTGCTTATCTAATCACAAAAGGAGCTGCCATTATGGATTTTTCCGTTACAATGATTCTTTTGGCGGTGGTTGTCTGCAGCTTTCTCATCAGCAGCTGGCTCAGCAAACGACCGCTTAAAACAACAGAAAAGAAAAAAAACGGCAAATTGCTTTATCGTTCTCTTTCCCCGGAAGATGGCTGGACGCTGCTGCAGCCCGGCAAAAAAACTTTGCTGTTAGATGTGCGCACACCTGATGAATATGCGTATACTCACTTGCCCGACAGCAAAAATCTCCCGTTAAACACATTAAAGCAAAACGCCACCCAAGCTTTGGGCAATCGCAACAAAACCATTTTAATTTACTGCCAGAGCGGCGCACGCAGCAAACAAGCCACCAAGCTGCTGTACGCTCTGGGATTTACCAATGTATATGACATCGGTTCTATGGAAACCTTTTATAAGCACAGACCGATGTAACATTCTATCCACACAAAAAGCTGCTGCAAAAGATCCTTGTATTCGATACAAATCTTTCACAGCAGCTTTTTTATGCACTGATTCTCTGTTCCTATTGTTTCTTCGGCAAAATTGGCAGATTCACATTGTGCATAACCCTGTGCGTTATGTGGATAAACCAATTCTTGCCTATACAGTATATAACCCTCTCCAGCACCGATTTATACCGCATTTTTATTTATCTATACAGCTTATACAGTCCGCTCTCGTTCCGTCTTTCCCATATCGTTCCATTCATCCACCGCTACAAGAAAAAAATTCACAATTTTTCAACGGATATTCAGAGTTTATCCACAGAGTTATCCACAAGCAGTGGATAACTCTGCAATATTACTCTTATTCACCCAAGCCGCTTTCTCTAAACTTCTTATTAAACCATGTTATCAACGGATGCAGCGGCTTTTTCAATAGCACACCGACAGCAAGACCAATTACCCCAAAAATCAGCAAATGCCAGAAGTCAAACACCAAGTTCTCAACCATTGGCCCGGATATTGCCTCTCGCATAGCACCTATGGCATAGGTAAACGGTAAGTAAGGCTGTATTATTTGATAAAATTCCGGCATGACTTCCACCGGAAATGTTCCGCCAGCGCCTGCAATCTGCAACACCAAAAATACTACGCAAACCGCTTTCCCCACAGCGCCCAAAACAGATACCGCGGTATATACAATCAAAATAAACACAAGAGACGTAAACAGACTGAATCCCAAGAAGATTCCCAAATCTGCTACCGTTACACCCAAAATAAATTTATCACCCAGCGAAACGATTAATGACTGACCAAAGGCCAATGTCAAAAAGGTCAGCATTTTACCAAAATATTCTTCCATCATGGTGTTTTTTCGTCCCGGCTGTATTGGAGCCGCTTCTGTAGTCAATAATGCGCTCAGCAGCAAACAGCCTACCCACAACGCCAGCACTGTATAAAAAGGCGCCATAGCCGAACCATAATTGTCCAAATGATACAGCCGTTCTTCTTTCAACTCTACAGGACCAGAAAAATAATCCGCTGCCGCATCCGAATCGGTTTCCAGCAATTCAATCAAAATATTCAGATTATCATCACTTAACGCCGCCATCACTGTACTGAGCCGCTGCAGCTCTGCTTTTGCCGCTGGCAATGCCTCATTTAGCTGCGCTAAGAAGTCCGCGCCTTTATCTTTTGTTTCGCTGCCATACTCCAAAAGCCCATAAACTTCAGGAATGGCCGCATCAGCCCGTCCCAGAGCTTCATCCAAATCATTCAAGGTACTGTGCAGATTGCCAAACATGCCATCCATCATACTGGACCAGCGTTCTTCATAAACAGTTGTGATATCCTGCATGCCTTGCTCCAGCTCATCCACAGTTGTATTGGCTGTCCGCAGCACATCATCCGATAAGGCAAACGCTTTGTCCGCTGTTTGCAATAAGGAATACGCCTGCTGGATACCATCGTCCAAAATGCTATCCACACGATTCAATTCCTGCAATATTTCATCAGCACCAATGTCGGCATCCGCTGCCTGCTGCACCAATGTTTGCAAAAGCTGCACTTTTTTCTGCAAATCCCTTATGTTTTGCACCTCAGCATCAATCTGTGCCGCTACCTGATCAGCAGTCATATCCGACAGCTGATTTTTCTTATCCTCTGTTTCAGCAAGGGTTTGCGTCAACTCTTTTTGCAGCTGTTGATTCTGCTCCAACTGCTGCGTCAAAAAATCTTTTTCCGCTTCTGTCTGCGCAGCATCCAGCCGTTCTTGCAAATCCGTTTCAATTCGTTCCAGCACCGCTAATTGTTGTCCCAGTACCTTTCCGGTCGTTTCATAAGCCGTTAGCAATACGCTCTGCACCTGCTCCGGATGTTGTTCCAACTGTTCCAATAAAGATACCAGCTTTTCAGCACTTCCTTCTGCCAATTGCAAACCTTCCAGCCATTTGTCATATTCAGGATCCTGCAAATCCTGCTGCCCCATCCAGTCTAAAACAGTCTGCAAATTTTGCTGCAACGCACCGGCTTTCTCTAACAAAGGGGGCACCGCCTCAACCAAATCCTCTGTACTGTTGATTTTCCTTTCCGCCTCTGCCAGCAGTGTCTTTGTTTCTGCCAATAATTTCTCACACTGGTTAAATTTATCCGCCACATAATCGACACCATCATCACGGGCTTGCTCCACATCGCCCAACAGCAGATTTCCCTGTTCAGAAAACGCCTGCAGCTGCTGAATGCCATCTTCCATATATGGCAATGCCTCATTGGCGCTGTCCAGCAATTCCTCTATGGTTGTAATCCCTTCGTTGGCTTTGTCCAACTCCGCTTCCAACTCTCCAAAATGACTATTAACAGCCAACACCGCATCCCGCAGCCGCTTAATTTTTCCTTCATTACTATTTAGCTCCTGCCCTAAATCATTGCCAGTGGAAAATGCAATTTGATCTACCACCTCAATAATCGCCTTGGTCACTTCATTGGTCACTGTCTTTGCACCGGTATCAGTAATCTTGGGCGCAATGGCATTGCTTTTTTCGTTTACTCGGTAAATAATTTGCGGCTTGGAAAAATCATCTCCCAGCACATTCACCAATTCAGAAGAAAAATTTTCCGGAATCTCCAGCATTGCATAATACCGATCATGGGTCAGGCCATATTCGGCATCGTCCTTGGACACAAACTGCCAACCAATGGCATCATTCTCCTTCAAACTTTTCACAATCTCATCGCCGGCATTAATCGTGGTCCCCTGCAGCGTCACACCCGCATCTTCATTAACCACCGCAACCTTAATCCCATTGGTGTTCCCGTATGGATCCCAGCAGGCAACAATATTCACCCAGGCATACAAAGAGGGCAGCACCAGCAGCCCTAACGTAATCAACAATGCAACAGGATTGTGGAAAATATTGTACAGATCCCGTTTGTAAATCTTCATAATATTAGTCAGTTTTGTTTTTTCTTTCTGGCCCTGACTCATACACTCAGCCCCCATCTAAAATGTCTGCCTCTTATTGTACGATACCCATCTAAAAAAATAAACCGTTCACTTTTATTGTTCTTATCTGAATATCTTTTTGATTTAGTTACAAATAAAACATTTTGTACGATTCTTATTGACACCGACAAAACAGATTGATTATCATTGTTTTTATATATATTTTACGGGGTTTGCCAATCACCTAAAGGCGCCCTTGTTTTTGAGCGGAGGTTTTATTTTGATTCGTATCGTAACAGACAGCAGCAGCGATTTAGATTTAGAACAAGCAGCGCAGCTGCAGGTAGATGTGATTCCTATTCACATTTACTTTGGCCAAACCGAATACCTGGATCGTCAGGACTTATCTGTCACCGATTTTTACAACAAATTGGAAACAGTAGAACAATTGCCAACCACATCCCAGATTACACCGTTCCAGTTTTGTCAAACCTTTCAACCATACATTGAAGCCGGAGATGAAATTGTCGGAATCTTTTTATCCAGCCAACTAAGCGGCACATTCCAATCAGCGCAGGCAGCACAACAGATGCTGAAAACGGAACAAATTCATCTGGTAGACAGCCTGAATGCAGCCCTGGGCCACCATTTACTGATACAAATTGCCGTTCGCCTGCGGGATCAGGGCATGTCTGCCCGACAAATGGCGCAGCAGCTGACAGAATTAAGCAAAAAAGTGCGCTTAATTGCCTGTGTCAAAACGATGAAATATCTGGTTATGGGTGGTCGTGTTCCTGCAGCCGTGGCAAAAATTGGAAGCGTATTAGGCATTACACCAATCATATCATTGGTAGATGGTAAAGTAGAAAACGTGGGAAAAGCACGTGGCCACAAAGCAGCCATTCGTTGGATTCAGCATCAGTTAGAAAAAGAACCGGCAGCGCAGCAATATCCTGTAGTATTTTCTCACTCCGTAAATCCGCAGGGACGTGATGAACTGGTGCAAGAACTGGATGCCTTCCTGCCCAACCAGGATTACCTTTACTGCGATTTAGGCAGCACAGTAGGCACCCACATTGGCCCTGGTGCCATTGGCCTTGCTTATATTGCCGAATAATAAAATGATTGCTGATAATATTACACATTGTCGGCAATCATTTTTTATTTCCCCGGAAATAAATTCGACAACTCTATCCAAAATTATTTCCCAGAAAATATTTTCCGCTCCTATAAAATCTTTTGCGACAAAACAAATCCCCGTTACGTCAAAAAACGCAACGGGGATTCTTTCTGCTTCTTCAAACAATTATTTTCGACAACATCGGTCAAAATATTTCCCGGAAAATACTTTCAATTTTACTTTCACCCTATCCTGACAAAAGAATCTTTTTCCCAACAATATTTCCCGGAAAATAATTGCCCACTATCTACAATATTTTCACACAGCCATTCACTCAATACGCTGCTTCTATCTCCTTTATTCGATCGTAAAGATACTGACAGTTTGGCACAGCAATGTGATGTTTGTGCGCCAAAGGAATCACTGTGCCGGAAAATAATTCTACCTCCGAGCGGCGTTTTGCCAGCCCATCCTGCCGCATGGACGGCATTCCCTGCGGGTTCAATCCATCTGCCACTTGCAGCCATCCGGCAATGTCATCCTCATTCAAATCAATGCCCTCGGCGTTGGCCACCTGCATGACCTCCCGCATGGTGGCAATCATCATATCCCGCGCCGCACCCGGATGCTGCACAGTGTCATACACACCTTCATAAACCATTACCACCTGATTGATGCCCGTGTTCAACATCAACTTACTCCATAATTTGCGGATAACCGCACCATGATACTGATAGGGCACCCCAGTCCGTTCAAACAAGTCCCTCACTGCTGACAACGCTGCGCTCTGACTGCCATCGGCCTCGCCAATCACCAACACGCCTTTATTAGCATAACTGGCCTGATTGCCCAGCTTCACCGCATCCATCCCTTGCGCAATACAATACAGCACTTTCGCCTGCGGAAACGCTTTTTGCAGCACACTCTCGCTGGAAATCCCATTCAGCAGCGAAATAATCACAGTGCCATCCTGTACAAAAGGCGCAGCCTCTGCCATAGCCGCATCCAAACCGCCAAATTTTACCCCCACAATCAACAAATCCACCGGCACCGCATCTTCCTTGCTGCGATAACAAAATTGACACAACTGCCCATTGCAATACACACCCTCCTGCTGATAGCGAGCAATCCGTTCCTGATCCGCAATCACAAAAAAATGCTCACAGCCCAACGCTCTGTGCAGCAAATCACTATACAGCACACCCATAGCGCCCAAACCAATTAATCCAACCGTCTTCATTCCTATCTCCTCCTACAAAAATACCGTAGGAACAACCTGCCCCTACGATATCCACACAGCATATACTGCTTTTCTATTTATTTTTTCAACCCCTGCAGCGGCGCAACCACCTGCATCAAAATGCCTTTGGCATCATTGCACGGCTCAGCAGGAATCACTCTGCTGCCCGCTCTGCACTCCAACTGACCAATCATAGCCAGACACAACGCATCTTCTCTGGCATGTTTAGAGCCAATTTGCTGCTGCAATACCTCTCCGTACTGCTCCCACAGCATCTTGCGGCCATCACCCAGCAGTTGCGGATGGCTTTGCCGCAAAACATTCTTCCAATCATTATGATGCAGAATAAACTCGTCGGTTTCCCGCAGCACCTGCCGCATCTCCATCATCTGCGGCGAAATGGTGCGTCCCAGCACGCGGATATTCTCTTCCCGCGCCAACCCATCGCTCTCCGCATACACAGCCTGCCGGCAAGGTATGGCCGCGCCAACACCGGGCACCAGCTTGCGCAAAAAAAGCTCCGGACGCAGCGCTTCATCTTCCTTACTTTCCGGCAGCCCCACAGGCACATCGGTCAACACCGCATCAGAATCAGGATACCGCGCGCAAATCTGACCCAACTGCTCCGCCATCACAAACTCACAGCCGCCGTCGGTCAACACCGCCGCCAGCCATCTATCCTCCCAACGGCTGATGCCCACAGTCTGCCAGCTGGTTTGCTCCGCTTCCTGCGCCATTTGCTGCTGCAAACTCTCGAACAAGAACAAATACTGCTCCTCTACCGACTGAAACGATGTAAAACTAAAACAAGGCTCGCTCACCAGCTCCGGTTCCTCATCGGCCAGCTTTTCACCCATAAAATGAACAAACTCAAAATACAGCATGGTATTACCGATAGTAATCTCAATCACACAGGGATTTACCTCTATTCTAAGGGCAAAATCATGATTCATTTGACCTTTGAC
>CALXUG010000041.1 GCA_944391625.1 uncultured Clostridia bacterium | reverse complement strand
TAAGAGGCAGATGTTTTTTCCTCTGCCTCTTATTCTCAACTTTTTTCTTTACCCCAACTATTGACAAAGAACCAAAATTAAATAGAGCGTTTATGATACCTCCTATGCCGGATAAAAACCGGTTAGGGGGTATTTATTTGTTTGATTACTTGAAAAAAGAGAATGCGCATATTGGAATCTTTTCTGGGTTATTCTATGAAATAAAGCGTTGCCTATATCAGAAATGGCATGATCTGCTGAAGATGGAAACCTTTATGGCTGAAATTTTCAGTGAGATTAGCAGTAATTCAGGTAAGCAGTGGGAAAATCAATGAACGGTAAAAAATATGTAAAAAGAAAAAAAGAGACTTTGACAAATTGGTTATTATTGGATATAATGCATATTGTACTTTATAAATTAATTGTTTGCTGAGATGAAAGAAGGAGGAAGCACTGTGAGACAGAAAGAAATGGATAAGTTTTTATTTGAGTTGTCTTATCTGAACACGACAGCGCTTTTTGCGCTGAAAGCCCATGTAGCGCCGCAGCGGTTTTCCGGAAAGCTGGAAGATGCTTGGGAAAGCGCATTGATGAAAAGCAGCCGCCATATCAGAAAGTAAAAAGTATATTCTTACGTATCGGTAACATATGATTATACGGGACAGGCCATGCAAAAATATTTTTTGCATGGCCTGTCCTGTTTTATGCATGGAAATGAATAGAAAAACTGTTTTATTTATCATAAGATTAAAACAGCTGTAGTGCTTGCCAACCGGTGATGCAGCCAGTGATAATCAATACAATGTATAAAAGCTGCAAAAACTGTTGTCCGTTTATCTGCCGAAAGAGTCGTTCACTGACCATATAAGCCAGCAGTGCGGCGGGAATTAACCAGCCCACCAGTTGCAGCACCTGTCCCTGATAAACGCCGCTTAGCAGATACTGTAAAGCAATGATGCCGGCTGAAGTGGCGCCGATGGCAAACATGGTAGCACGAATCTGCTCTTTTTGCTGCAACTTCAGTAAGATATATAAATTGAAAACAGGGCCGCCGCAGGCAAAAGCGGCCTGCATCATGCCGCCGAACAGGGGAATCAGCAATAGCAATGGGTTTTTACTTTTTTTCGGTTGGGGGTTCCAGATGCCTCGTTGTTCCAGCAGGCCTTTTGTAGCAATCAACAGCATCAAAAAGGCCAGTAATAATTTCATCCAGCTTTCCGGCAGGATATTGACCATGTGAATACCCAGAAAGCCGCCCAGCAAGGCTAATGGCAGCATAGTGAGATAAACGGGCAGATTGACGCTGCGGTATTGGGTTAGCAAGCGGGGCAAGCCGTTAAAAAGTACTGTTAAGATTAATACCGGAACGATAACTCTGGTGTCAAAGAAAAAGGATAAAAGGGGTAAAGCCAGAATATTGCTGCCAAAGCCTACCAGGCCGGATACGATACAGGCTAGGAAAATAATGAGCGCAAATAATAAATTAGAAAGTGTGAACAAGGAAATCAACTCCTTTTGTTGATATAGTTTGTGTTTGTTTTGCAGTATAAAATCGTTTGTTGGCAGAAGGTTAAATAGAGTTCCATTGTTTCGTGTGAAAGATTGTATGGTAGGCTTGTCCTATCTTTGCTGATTCCATACAAGCGACTGTCCTATCTTTGCCCATCCCTCAATGGTCTGGACATCAACTTGATTGTTTTCCTCGCCATGGACTACGTCCAGCTCGGATAAAACAATCTGCGTTGCTGACCATCCCAATTCGGAATTTTGGCAAAGGATAGGCCAGCCTTATGCGCGCAAATCAGGGAGATGTTTTGTTGCCGTTGTCGAGATTGAAACGGACAGATGCGCAGTCTGTCTAGCCGAACTGGACGCAGTCCAAAGTGAGGCAGACCGACAAGCAAATGTCCGGTGAACGAGGGCAGGCAACAAACAATCTCCCGATAATGCAGCATCATAAACAATGGAAAAAGAATAAAAATAGAGAACACAGAAAATTGTGTCCTCTATTTTTGATCACAGCAAGTGTATCTGCTGCGATAATTATTTTTCAAGTCTGGAGAAATGGTCTTTGGTCAGTTTTACAACAATACCGCTCAGACCGATAATCCCAACTAAGTTGGGGATTGCCATTAAGCCGTTCATGGTGTCGGAAATGCCCCAGATTAAATCTAAGGAGCCGGAACCGCCGGCAGCTCCGATGAACACAAATGCAACATAAACAACACGATAAATGGTTACAGCCAGTTTGCTTTTATGGAAAAGATATTCTACCGCTTTTTCACCATAGTAAGCCCAACCCAGTGTGGTGGAGGTAGCAAACAGTACAGTTGCTATTGTAACACCAACACCGCCGATGCCGGGGATTACACTGTTATAAGCAGCAATACTCAGCGCAGAACCAATATAATCGGTGGTATCCATTACGCCTGTGGTAAGGATAACCAGCGCAGTTAAGGTACAAATAATAATGGTGGTGAAGAATACTTCAAACATACCCCAAATACCCTGGTCTACCGGATTTTTATTACTGGAAGCAGCATGAGCGATTGGTGCGCTCCCTAAACCGGCTTCGTTGGAGAATACGCCGCGGGCAAACCCATAACGCATGGCAACCATAATACCATAACCGGCAGCACCGCCGGCAGCAGCCCGGAAGTTAAATGCTTCCTGGAAAATCAAAGCGAAGGCAGCTGGTACTTTGTCAATATTTAAAATCAAAGCAATAACAGCAACGATTACATAGAATACAGCCATAAATGGTACTAATTTTTCATTTACAGATGCAATACGGCGGATACCGCCTAAGATAACAGCGCCGACAACCAATGTTAAAACAACAGCTGTCCAGAATGGGTCAATGCCCAGTGTGGCATCTAATGCAACAGAAATGGAGTTGGCCTGTGTAGCGTTCCCTGTACCAAAACAGGTCAGAGCTGCAAAGATAGCAAATAATACTGCCAGCCATTTTAACCCCAAACCGTTTTGGATGTAATACATTGGTCCGCCGACCCAAAGTCCTTCATCATTTTTTTCTCTGAAGTGTAAAGACAAAATGATTTCGGAGTATTTGGTTACCATCCCTAACAGGGCGCTGATCCACATCCAGAAGATAGCCCCCGGACCGCCGGAAACCAACGCAGTGGCAATCCCTGTGATACTGCCGGTACCAATGGTGCCGGCCATAGCAGTGGCAACGGCCTGGAACGGACTTACCCCGGAATCGTCTTTTTTGTGCTGCTTGGAGTTGAACAAGCTGCCGATGGTATTTTTCATTACATAGCCAAACTTTGTAAACTGCGGGAATCCCATGCGAATGGATAACAATAAACCGGTACCGATTAAAAGGGTAAGCATAATCGGTCCCCAGACAACGCTGTTGATTTGTGCATTGACTGTAGAAACTACTTCAACAAATCCTGACATATAAGTTCCTCCTGAAAAGTAATTTAAAAATATGTAAAACAATTTTGATTGCCATTATGCAGCATATATAACCAAAGATGAATCATTTATATATACTAAATCAGCAATTTTTTCCTCCGAGAGGTATTATAATATACCATAATGCTATTTGACAACAATTTTTCGCCGTATAAAATGAGCATATTTTATAAAAACTATGGCAGATAATGTACTGCTGTTCACAGGGTGTATATTGTATGCAAAGATATGAATATGGCGGATAGTATGAAGAAAAAAAACGTATATTTTGTGTGAAAAATGAGTAAAGTATGCATTTTGTAAAAAATGCATTTGTTTATTTGTGAAACTACAAATTGTAAATATTTGTAATCAAAATCTACTGATAAAAAACAAATAAAAATCATGTTTACTGTGAGTAGACTATTGTTTTTGAGTGAAAGACACAGAATGTCATATTTTTTTTCGGCATAGCGCAAAAAAATTTTTCTATACACATAATTCCGTTGTCTGTATTCTTTGATAAATAGGTTGTTTCTATTCAAAAAACTGCAAAAGCTATTTTTAGGGAGCGAAAATTGACTTTACCTTGTGAAAAATTTCTACATCTGCTGAAAATGGCATGGTTGACAGTAATTTTGGAGATAAGACGAAAAAAAGACGGCAATTTTTATGATGTTTGCACACTATTTTTAAGTGGGAACGTGAAAATATGGTTTGACATGGAACTATAATGTATACATCATTTAAAAGTTATAAATTGTGTTGCCCTTTGCAGGTATATGTGAAAGATAAAAGAATATGCCTGATTGTACTTGGGGGAGGACAATCAGGCATAGATGCGGAGATAGATTATTGCCGTTCTTTCTCTTTTTGGAGCTGCTTCCAACGATAGCGTTCTTCTTCGCTGAAAATGCAGCCGCAATATTTTTGACGGTATAAGTCAAGGGATTTGGTTTGTTCCTGCCCCTGTTGAAATCCAACACGAAAATCCCGATATAAAAAAGGTACATTGTATTGTTGGGCTGCTGCTTCGCCGGCGGCAATCAGCGCATCGTGTTTTTGATAGGGGCTGACCAGCAATGTGGTACTGAAAGAATCAAAGTGATGTTCGGCAGCATAACGGGCGGTTTGCTCTAACCGCACTTGATAGCAATAAAAGCAGCGATGCTCTAAATCGTCTATCACAGCTCGCACAAAGGAACGCAGACCATAGGTATTGTCAATAATCAACGGCAGTTGAATGGATTTGGCGTATTCCTCCAGTGTGGTTTTGCGGCTGCGATATTCAGTGTAAGGGTGGATGTTGGGGTTGAACCAGTAGGATGTGGGTTGGATGCCTTCCTGCCGCAGGCTGTCCACACAATAGATAGAGCAGGGTGCGCAGCAGGTGTGCAGCAATGTATTCATATCAATCATTCTCCATTCTCTTGATTTGTGTTTATCTGTGTGCTATCTGATTGTTGCTCCGATTGGGATGAAGCGGGTTTGGACACTGTTTTGGGTGCAAATTCCATGCGGAAATTGACATACTGCGGTCCGGGTTCCATATAAAAGATAGCGTTATAGTGGTTTCCCGACTTGGAAACTAAATCATTGATCTGCATGCTGCCCGTTTCTAACAGCTGGCCGGCAAGTTCTGCTGTCAGGGTAACGCCTCTGACCTGTAAATATTTGTTGTTTTTCCACAGAGTGAAATTGCATTTATGTTCCTGCCGAAAGCCATCACAGTAAAAAGATTTGTCGCTTTCGATAACATTGCAGCCGCATTTTGGACATATGCCAACTACACGACGCAGTGTTCCTTTGCGGCTGACAGCCTGTACCGGGGCAGATTGGTTGTTAGCTTCTACGGTTTGCCGCACATATTGGCGGATTTCCTCCATAAACTGCTCCGGATTGCCGGTGCCGTCGTAGATTTCCTGCAGCTGCAGTTCCCATTGAGCTGTCATTTCTACCTGCCGGATGGAATCAGGCACCAGCTGGATAAAGGTCATGCCCTGTTGGGTGGGATACAGGTTTTTCTTCTTGCGTTCTGCATATCCGACTGCAATCAGTTTTTCAATGATGCCGGCTCTGGTAGCCGGTGTACCCAGTCCTTTTCCCCGCATGCTTTCTTTTAACGCTTTGTCGTCAAGTTCTCGGCTGGCCTTTTCCATAGCGGTGAGCAGCGTGGCTTCGGTGTAAGGCTTGGGCGCTGTTGTTTTCTTTTCTAATAGTGCAATGGTATCCAGATGCAGTTGTTGATGCAGCTGAATACCGGTAAAGTTTTGTTCTGCTTCTTTTTCTTGCTGAACTGTGTCACCTTCCTGGACAGATGCAGCTTTGGCCAGCAAGGTGCGTTCTACCAGCGCCCAGCCTTCTTCTACCACAATGCGTCCGGTGGCTTTAAAAATGTCTTTTTGTGTGTCCAGCGTGATTTCCAATTTGCTTTCATCGTATTGTTTTTTGCCGGACAGGGCTGCCAGCATGCGTACCATAATCAGCTTCAGCACCTGATTTTCCCGCAGTGTCAGTTTTTGCGGCTGATATTGATGAATGTGATTGGTTACAATAATAGCGTGATGGTCGCTGACTTTACTATCATTGATGATGCGTTTATCCAAAGGCAGTTTCTTTTGCAGAATTTGCTGGACAAATGGTTTGCTTTCAGGAAAAACAGCTGCTATTTTTTGTATCAGCTGGGGAATCAGCGGTTTCATATCGGCAGTTAGATAACGGCTGTCGGTACGAGGATAGGTAATCAGCTTGTGTCGCTCATACAAAGATTGGGCGATACTTAAAGTTTCCTGTGCGGTATAGCCAAAACGACGGTTGCTTTCCCGCTGCAGCTCGGTTAGGTCAAAGAGCAGCGGACGGTCTTCGGTTTTGCGGTTGGTTTCCAGTTTGCTGACAATACCTGTTTTGCCGGTGAGCTCTTTTTGCAGCCGAACAGCCTGCTCTTTATCCTCCAGACGATTGGCAGCGCCTCTGTGCCAAAGAGCCCGCAGGTTGCCGAAGTGTCCTTCCAGTTGATAATAAGGTGTTGGCTGAAAGGCGTCTATGGCTTGCTGCCGTTCTGCCAGCAGGGCCAATGTGGGCGTCTGCACCCGGCCTACCGTCAGCTTGGTGCCGTAACGCAATGTAAACAGCCGTGTAAAATTGATGCCCACCAGCCAGTCTGCTTCACTGCGGCAGCGGGCGCTTTGATACAGGCGCTGATATTGTTGGTTGTCTTTTAAAGAGGCAAAACCTTCTCGAATGGCATCGTCGGTCATGGAACTGATCCAGAGTCGTTGGATGCGGCAATCGGGCGGTGGTGAAGATAGCTGTAATACATATTCAAAAATGAGCTGTCCTTCCCGTCCGGCATCGGTGGCGCAGATTATTTCGGTGCTGTTGTGAATCAGCTGCTGCACAATGACAAATTGTTTTTGTGTAGCAGGAACAACCTGATATTGAAATTGTTCCGGGATAATGGGCAATGTATCAAATTTCCAGCGCCGCAGTTCTTCGGCATAAGCTTCCGGCGCTGCCAGCTGCACCAGATGTCCGATGCACCAGGTAACTCGATAGCCGTTGCCTTCCAGATAGCCGTTTCTTTTTTGAACAGCGCCCAGAACGGTGGCGATATCCCGCGCCACGCTGGGTTTTTCTGCAATCACTAATTTCATAGGGTGTCGTCCTTTATATTTGTTGGTATTGGTGCAAAACTAATTTTGCACTGTTAATCGCCTGTTATTGTAACACAAATGGATACTACAGTTACAGGATTTTTGATAAATTTTTTGTTGTATGCCTTTGAATTTATGGTATACTTACTAATATTATGAAGTAATCAAGCGGCGCAGCAAAACGCCGCTGCTATGAAATAGAAGAAAATAACAGGAGGGAACCAGTATGAATTTTGTAAAAATGCATGGACTGGGAAATGATTTTATCGTGTTGGATTGTACAAAGCAGGATACGGCCATTTCGTCGAAAAGTTATCACACGTTGGCAAAAAACTTATGCGACCGTCATTTTGGTATCGGCGCCGACGGTATTTTATTGGTGTTGCCTTCTGAACAGGCTGATATCTGTATGCGTATTATCAACAGTGATGGCAGTGAAGCTGAAATGTGCGGCAATGGCATCCGTTGTTTCGCCCGTTATGTGTATGAAGCCGGCATTGTGCAAAAAGATGTCATTACAGTGGAAACGCTGGCGGGCATTATGATTCCCCGTATGATTCTGGATGATGCCGGAAATATTGTTTCGGTAGCGGTAGATATGGGTAAGCCTGTTCTGGAGAAAGAACAGATTCCAATGGTCGGTCAGGGACGGGCAGTGAATCAATCTATTGAAATTGAGGATCAAACCTTTCAGATTACAGCAGTCAGTATGGGCAATCCTCACTGTGTTGTCTTTGTGGATGATGCTGAAAATTTCCCTATTGCATATTGGGGGCCACGTATCGAACGCAGCCAGTATTTTCCGCGCAAGACCAATGTGGAGTTTGTGCAGGTGCTGAATGACAAAGAGGTCATTATGCGGGTGTGGGAACGGGGCGCAGCGGTTACATTGGCTTGCGGTACAGGCGCTTGCGCTACTACCGTTGCCTGTATTCTCAACAGCAAAACCGGCAACGATGTGCTGCTGCATTTGGACGGCGGTGATTTGCAGGTGCGCTGGGACGGCGAAGATCAGCATGTATTTATGACCGGTCCGGCAGAAGAAGTATTCCGCGGTCAAATAGAACTGGAGGCTGGACGGGAATGAGTGAGCCATCAAAATTGAATGTGGAGATTTACGGACATATTTACACATTGCGGGTAACCCCGGAGGAAAAGGCGCAGGTAGAGGCCATTACAGCTCATGTAGATGAGATGATGCATAAAGTGGGTGATGACCAGACCCGTCTGGATTATCGGGATGTGGCTGTGTTGGCAGCGATGAATATTACGGAAGAATATTTTAAACTGCAGCGGGAGTATCAGGAATTGTTGTCCATTGTGGATGAAGAAAAATAAATTATGCTATACATTTTGCCCGGTTCTTACTAGAGTTTCTGAAGGTTTAATGGTATACTATGGCATATGAAATATTAGTGAAATGGAGCGTTGTTACAGATGTTAAAAGAGCAGATTGTAGGAAGCCTGAAAAAAAATGAAGTTGAGCATGAGGATTTCAAAATTGGGGTTTGTTTTGGACATTTTCTGGTAAACAGAGATGACCTGAAAGCTGTTCCGTTTGAAGGGGAACAGGGGATTGAAAGCCTGTTGGAATATCTGACCCGCAATGGCTGGGAAGGTTTATATGAAGAAGAAGCATTGATTGGTGTTCGCAAAGATAATGCGACTGTATTGCTGCAGGCCGGCGGTCAGATTGATGTATGGATTGAAAAAACAGCAAGTCTGAAAGTGATCGATAAGACATATCTGGACTTTTTGCAGAACTTAGGCAGTGAACTGGAAGCCAGAAATCAGCTGTTATTGTCCATTGGCTATCAGCCGGTGAGCAAAGCGGAAGAAATTGAACTGATGCCTATGGCGAAAGCAAAATTGATGGCAGAACAGCTGCAGGATGATCCGGCTGCATTAAAAGCGCTGAAAGCTGCAGCGAAAACAGTTGTAGTATTGGACTATGCGCACAGCGATGACTTTGAAAAAAAATATCGGATTGTTGCGACACTGGCTCCTGTGTTTGCTGCATTGCTGGATAATATTCCTGTGTTGGATGGAGAAGCATACAATCAGTTTACCGCCGGAATTGCCTTGGATGACGATAAAAAGACAGCGCTGGCCAAAGTGGAAAATGTCATTACCGGTCATAGCTTTAAATATGCCCAGTACAGCAATTTTGTAGCCAATGCGCCGGCAGTGGCTGTAGAAGAAAATCAGCAGATCGTTGCTTCTGCAAAAACCAATGAAGAAGCATATGAAGATCAGAATATGACGGAAGAACAGGTTGCCGGTGTATTGGATATGGTAATGCCGGAAGTGAAAGCAACCACACGGGGATTGGAACTGCATTTTGTAGATGCACTGCCATATCCGCTGAACATGGCTTATGTTGCTTTGATAAAAGGATTGCTGTATAATGCAGATAATATGAATGCATTGTATGAATTTGTATTGAATCTGAATAAAGACCTGTTGGATTCCCTGCGTCAGAGTGTTATTGAACAGGGGATGGAAGCTAAATTTAATGAAGGCACTGTACAGGAAGTGGCTAAGGATTTGTATTTTATGTCCACACCGCAGCTGCCTGAAGAAGAACAGCATTATACACAGCCGTTGGATGCCATTATCTTTAAACACATTTGTCCTAAAAATGTGACCAAACGTCAGCTGGCTGCTATGCAGGGGAAATAATAAAAATAGAATACCAGAATACGATACAATTTGAAAAAAGCTGCTTCCAAAATGGAGCAGCTTTTTTCGTGGCGGAAACGATATATTAATAAGGGAAGACATTCATTAATAAAATCTTGCCGTCTCGATCATACTTGGATATGGTGGCAAGGACGGGAACAACGGTTTGGCCGTATACAATAAAATAACTGACCGTATTGGAATCTTTATAGGATACGCCGTGAATTTTAAATGGACCGCCGTTAAATCCAAATTTATGGTGAAACATCATTTCAATTGCCATGCGGCCTTCCAGATGGATAACGTCTATACCTGCGCGAATTACAGAAGTATCATGCAGAACGCCCCGCTCGCTGAACAGATCAGCCAGACCTACATTATTTCCGTCTTTCATACATTGGACATACAGTTCAATCATGCTCATAGTCAATTGCTCCTTTCGCAATAAAAACCTGGTTAGAATCGTTCGGAACGCAGCAATGCGTCAATTCCGCCGTCGATAAACAGAACAACACCATTGATGCCGCTGGCTAGTGGAGATGCAAGGAATACAATTCCGTTGGCGATTTCGTCTACACTCAAAAACTCTTTGCGTCCATAACGAGTCGGAATTGGAATCAGAAGCGCTGCATCTTTTTGTGCTTCTGTCATATGCTGTGTCATAGGAGTAGCAGTATTACCTGGCGCTACAGAGTTAATACGCAAGCCATCTACAGCCCAGGATGCCGACACACGGCGCATCCAGCGAGCCAATGCATGCTTGGAAGAACTGTAACAGGATGCCGACAGTTTGGAGTCAATTTCCTGCGCGTAGTCCATAACGCGTTCCTCATCCATAACATTAATTAACATGTTTACCCAGTCTAACCGTACTGTCATATTGGTGATGGAGTTGGAGGATGTAATTACGCAGTTTCCTTTTTTCTTTTTCAGCAAAGGTCGCAAGGCTTCCGCTAACTGCACAGGGGCAAAAAAGTTCAATGAGAAAATAACCCTTGGTGGTGCAGTGGGGCCAACCCCGGCGTTGCAGATCAGACAGTCGATACCATCTGGATATTTACCAATAACAGCGGCAATTGCGCCTTCTCTGCCTTCTTTTGTGGAAAGGTCTGCGCAGTAGTCACCATTTTTGTAGTCGATATTGAATACTTCATGCCCCGCTTCCAGCAGTTGTTCTTTGACGTGGGCCCCGATTCCGGTTGTACCGCCGGTGATTACATAAATAGCCATAATTCTCATACCTCCATTTTTAATTAGACTTTTGAATTGTGTGCTGTCACCAGCTATTTGTTGGTTGCAGCTTCGATGTATTCATCCTAGCAATTTTTTCTGACAGGGTCAATCGGCATCTGCTTATATGTGCAGACAGTAATTTTTATGTGTTCGCCAGTTGTAGACATTTAGAAATACACAGATTTTTGGAGTCAAATGGATTTTACTTTCATACTACATTTGTATTGATATAGGTATTCCCATTGTGTAAATATCTTTGAAGGATTATAAATTAAGGAAATATATCACAAGTCTTTAACAGAAGGAATAATGTCCTTGTGGCGGAGAGGTTTTGCGGGGGAGAATCTTTTCTATTATAGATATAAGAAAAGGCAATATGGGTATTGTATATAAAAATAGGAGTCCGCTATTGCAATCGGACTCCTGTAAAAGAAAGTTATATTGGTGGCGTAAAAGGAAACAAGGGTTATTTTCCGTAAGTGCTGTACAAAGTTACATGGTCATAAATACAGCGCCAGCTGTGGTAGCTGTTGGCAGTTACGCAGATATAAGGTTTGCCGCTGTTGGAGATGGCATAGCTGGCAGCGCAATTACCGGATTGATTGACAAATCCTGTTTTGGCAGCTAATACCGTTCCACCACTGTCTTTATCTTCGATCCGGCGCAAAAACCAGTTGGATAGGGTGATGCCTTCCGGATGCTGGGCGGTTTGTGAGGTTACATAGGTGTGGGCGGACAACACTTCTCGGCAAAAATCATTTTCTAAGGTTGCTTTTAAAATCATAGCCATGTCATACGGCGTACAGTAGTGCAGTTCATCATATAAGCCTACAGCGTTAGTAAAATGGGCAGTATCGGCCAATCCCAGTGCATCTAGCTTTTGATTCATCAATTCCACAAAGGCTTCATGGGAACCTGCCACATAAGTAGCCAAACCCACTGCTGCATCAGCGCCGGATGGCAGAATGGTGCCGTAAAATAAGTCCCGCACAGTAACGGTTTCTTCGTCTAAAAATCCTGCTGCACTGCATTTGTTTTGATAGGAATAGTCAGTAATTTCCCGGGTAATGGTAAAAGTATCATCCAAACTGAGCATTTCATTTTTTTCGATCTGTTCCATGGCCACCAGTATGGTGAGAATTTTGGTCATAGAAGCAGGGGAAATGGTAGTTTGGGCATCTTTCTGCGCTATAATTGTATTTGTTGCTGGGTCCAGCACAATGGCATAGGTACTGGTGATAGCATCAGCAGGGATGGTGGCGGTGTCTGCTGTTGGTTCGGCGGAATAACCTGCTTTGAACTGTACATTGCCTACTGTGACAGGCGCATCGGGCTGCAGCTTTTCATCGCTGATAACGCCGCCCTTTGCTTCTGCGGAAGGTGCTTGTCCGGTACAGCTTCTTAAACTAAAAAATAGAAAAATAACGAATATTAGTCCTGCTACAGCTAGCAGCCTGGTTTTTAACTGTGCCTGCTGTCGTTGTCGCTGCCGCGCATCCCGTTGCGCTTTATAATGCTGCATCATTGCTTCTTTGTCATCGTTTAACTGTTGCTGCTCCTTCATGAATCATATCTCCTATTCGTTTATTTCCAGTGTTTTCATTCTGTAGCTTATTTTACAGTAGGGATAGAAAAAAGAAAAGAGGAAAATAAGCCCAATAGAAAAAAATAAAATATCCTAATAAATTTACAAAATAGAAAGAAACTTGAGGAATCGAATATACAATGTTATAATTGACATATGCCGGAAATAAAATGGAAATAGGAATGGATGTGATCATAACTGTATTAGAAAAATGTGACATTGTAGTTGATTAAAATTTTTATTGTGTGTGAGGGGGAGGTTTATGAAGTATATTTGTAAGATTTGTGGTTATGTTTATGATGATGACAAGCAGTCTGTTCCTTTTGCAGCCTTACCTGACAACTGGGTATGTCCGTTGTGCGGTGCGGCAAAAGCTGATTTTGAAGTACAGGCAGTAGCACCTGAGATATCAATGCCTAGTACCACTGTGGTGATTGACGATGATATGCAAAAACTAACAGTTCGTGAATTTGCTGCGCTTTGCTCTAACCTTGCCCGTGGCTGCGAGAAACAATATCATCAAGAAGAAGCCAAGTTGTTTGATCAGTTAGCTGATTATTTTATAGGCATTATGCCGGTGGTAGAAGATGCTGATTTGGCACAGCTTGCTGCGCAGCTACAAAATAATCTGGAGACCGATTATCCGATGGTCAGAGCGACTGCAGCAGAACAACAAGACAGAGGTGCGCTGCGTGTTTGCACTTGGGGCGAAAAGGTAACCCGTATTTTGAATGGGCTTGTACAACGTTACGAAAAAGAAGGCGAAGCGTTTTTGGCGGACACAGAAGTATGGGTATGCACCGTTTGCGGATTTGTTTATGTAGGTGATGTAGCGCCGGAACTATGCCCGGTTTGTAAGGTTCCTGCCTGGAAATTTGAGAAAATGGAACGGGAGGTGCAGGCATGAGAAAAGTAGCAGTTAGAACGATACGGCTTTGCACAAAAGATTGTCTTTGCTTGTATGTTTGTCCGGTGGGGGCTACCGATACCGAAGATAGTATCATTGATGTCAGTAAGTGTATCGGTTGCGGTATTTGTGCTGATGCCTGCCCAAGTAAAGCCATCAGCATGGTTCCTGTAGAATTGCCGCCGCAGCAATTAAAAACGGACGCGGTGATAGGTGCATTGAATTATCTGGTAAAGAATAAAGCAAAGCAGGAAGACATGGCTCGTCAGTTGGCAGCAAAAACTGATCAGGATGGATTGTGCCGTTTGATGAAAGCTTTTGTGAAGTCTAACCGTTTGATAGAAGAAGATTTATTGCGAGAGGCTGGTTATATGCTGCCGCAAAGTGCTAATGCCCATCAGTTGCTGCAAGGGTGGATTGCCAAACCGCCGACAGTGGATTTTCCAATAGAAACAGCACAAAGGCTATTAGAACTGGTTCCATGTAATGAAACAGTAGAACATAAAGTGATAGAGAAGGAGCGTACTATTATGAAAACATTCAAATGTTTGGTTTGCGGAGAAATTTTTGATGTGGCAGATGGTGTAGAACCGGTTTGTCCACGTTGCAAAGCAAAAGGCGATAAATTAGTAGAAATTAAGGAGGAAAAACCGATGAGTAAATATACAGGTACCCAGACTGAAAAAAATCTGGAAGCTGCATTTGCCGGAGAATCTCAGGCACGCAATAAATATACTTATTTCTCTTCTGTAGCTAAAAAAGAAGGGTATGAACAGATTGCAGCGTTGTTCTTGAAAACGGCGGAAAACGAAAAAGAACACGCAAAAATGTGGTTTAAAGAATTAGCAGGTTTGGGCGATACATCTGCAAATTTGGAAGCAGCGGCTGACGGAGAAAATTACGAGTGGACTGATATGTACGAAGGCTTTGCCAAAACTGCCGATGAAGAAGGATTTCCAGAACTGGCTGCAAAATTCCGCATGGTTGCTGCCATTGAAAAACATCATGAAGAACGCTATCGCGCACTGCTGAAAAACGTAGAAACAGCAGCAGTATTTGCTAAGAGTGAAGTAAAAGTATGGGAATGCCGAAACTGCGGCCATATTGTAGTTGGCGCAAAAGCGCCAGAGCTGTGCCCGGTATGCGCTCATCCACAGGCTTATTTTGAAATAAATGCTGAAAATTATTAATTGACAATGTTACTTCGGCAACTATCAGATAACTACTACATTTGCGAATTTCTTAGGAAGTTAGACATCATCTTCATTTGGAATATATAGCAAAAACAACAGCGATTGCTTTTAGCCAAGACAATGTCTCATTTGTGTGTAGAGCATAAAGATAGTACAATAACAAGAAAGCTACCTGAATCCGCACTGGAAAAGTGCAGATAACAGGTAGCTTTTTTGTTATAGATGACCTTCTATTTATACGAGCTTGTGGCTCCCCGCTTGGCCTTTGGTTACTTGTTAGCGCGTTTTTCTGCGCTGAAGACCTTACCAAAGTAACAAGTCATTTTATTCGTCACGCAGGAATTCCATAAATGGAGTGCTGTATTTTGTCATAGCGTTTACGATCAGTTCAACCAGACCGCCGTAATGAACGTTGAAACGGTCTAACTGATAGTGTTCAATGATGGAGCGCATAGCGCCTTTACAGTTGGAACATGGCGCACAGATATATTTTGGTACATCTGTATTTTCCATCAATTCTGGGCCAAATGCTTCCAGAATCTGTTCCAGTTTTTTACGGTGTGCTACATTGTCTCTCCAAGCAGGGAAGCTCATAGAGTTCATGATAGCAAAACCGGAACCACCGCCGCAGCAATAGTTGTTTACACCATGATCTTTCATTTCATAATATGGCAGACCCATATTACCATAATGACCAGGTTTCATAATCATTTTCAGAATATCACGCTGTGGTTTTACAATCCCCATCTGACGAACATAGTTACATGGGTCATGCAGAACAACAGGGAAATCGTTGCGGTTTGGATCAATTTTGTAAGTGCCGGCTTTTACCAAATCGCGCATCAGAGGCAAGAAGCTCTGTACAGGTACACGATCACTGCCTGGATAGTAACGGTCAGCCATAATGGCAGCAGCTTTGTGTGCATGGCCGCATTCTGCAATGACAATTCGTTTTACGCCCAGTTTTTTCGCAACTTCGTTCTGTTTGATAGCTACTTTTTTACACTGCGCATCATCGTACCACAGACCATAGTTTACGTTATCGTAACCGCAAATATCACTGGATAAGGTCCAGGATAATCCAGCTTCCTGGAACAGCATGGTGAATGCCATTGGGTTTTCAGGCCATGCATTAAATTCACCGGCGTTGTGCAGCAGCAGAATATCTGCGCCTTCAACGTCCATTGGTGTTTTATATTCTGTGGTGCCTTCACCGAACAGATCGGTAGCATCTTCGTCCAGGAATTCTACAGTATCCAGGAATGGCACTTTGCTCATACCGGTGGAAGAACCGGTTTTCAGCTGTAACTGAGTCCCTTTTTCATGCAGTGGTTTTGGAGCATATCCCAGTTCCTGGCTGAAAATTTTACGGATTTCACGAGCAATTAAGCCGTTATCCAGAGCCAGAGGACAGGTCTGTGCGCAACGACGGCACAGGTTGCAGCGGTAGGACAGTTCGCCTAAACGGGCAACAGTTTTCCAGTTTAAGTCGATGTCGCCGCCAACAAATTTAACAATAACGTCGTTTTTACCACCAGGAATCAGTTTGCCGTTTTTGTCAAAGTATTTTTTTACAATCATACGCAGTACTTCTGCACGATAGGTAGGACGATACAGTTCATTGCGGTTAGATGCTTCAAAAATATGACAGGCGTTGGAACAGGTGTTGCATTTTGCACAGTATTCCATAGTCAGGTTTAATACCTGCATAATTCCGCCATTGGTGTCGCAGGACAGCATTTTTTCCACACCATGTAAAAATTTCTGTACCAGTTCGTCTTCTTCTTCTTTAGTTTTAGGTCTTTCAAATGTATCAATAGCGATAAAGCCATCCAGTTCGCTGTTGAATTTTTCATTCCAGTCTGGTTTACCAGGTTTTACGCCTGGTTCCATTTCTGGTTTGTCAAAAGGCGCTGGCAATGGTTTCAAATCAGCCACAGTTAATTCAATCAACTGCTCAGACATGTTGCCCATATCGCGTGGTCTTAAGTCTTTGCCGTTTATCACGATAAATTCCTCCGTTTCAATTGATTATTTCTGTACAGGCATTTCTTCTTCTACTGGACCATTTTCCCATGGAGAAGACCATTTTTTTGCATCTGGATTTTTTGGTTTCTGTGCAGCAGCCAGAATGTTTGCTTCGATTTTGCTGCCAGGCATATTTGGTTCGTTATCCCAGATAACTTTATGGAAGGTAAAGTATTTACCAACGTAGTGGCTCATTTTGGTCAGCGGAATATAAATACTGATGAAGCCCAGTAACAGGATGAACACGGTCAGTTGAATCGGAACGCTGCCATCATAGAAATCAGCCAGTGGTTTAAAGGTGAACATTGCTCTGGCAATGTTACGGCCAAATTCAAATTGCATATCACCTAACCAGTTTACCAAACCCATAGCAGATGTAGCTAACAGAGCGCACAGGTTGAAATATTCCTGCGGTGTGGTGTAAGCCTTGAATTCTTTTACAAATAAACGTTTGCACAATAAGCCGATAGCACCAACGGTCATCAGAACGCCGGCTACAATACCAGCTAAGATTGTTAAGAAATTAACAACAGTTGCAAAAGCACCGACTGGCACAAACGCGCCAACCAGAACCAATACGCTCCAGGCGATAGCAGCGTACATACCTAAATGTAAAGAGTAGGACAGCCACCAGAGACTATTCTGGTTTACAAACAGTTTTTTGATAAACAGCATTTCTACCATCATATCCAGGATTTCACCTTTCAAGTTATGATGACGTTCTTTTTCATACCATTTATCATCTTCCATGTAAGAACCGCCGTATTTAAATTTTTCTTCAGTTTCCAGTGGGATTGGATATAAATCCTGTCTGCCGTGCTGAGGCAGTTTTGCAAAGTACATTGCTTTTTTTACAGAGAAAGCGATGAAGCAAATTAAAGCAACCCAGCAAAATAGAGTTAAAATCATACTAGTACCTCCTTGGTTAATTTAAAAATTTTTTTGTGTGCGCTGTCCTGTTATTAAGGAAACATTCTGTCGCCTGATTCAGAATTGGAGCACTTAACAACTTTGGCGCAAAATCCTACTAGATATCATTATACCGAATTGCAAAGCAATTTCAAATCTTTTTTACAATCCGACAGACTTTGACAATAAACATCTATTTCGGAACGTATCAAGAAATATTATACTTTGCAAAAGATGGCAACAATAAAAATGATTTTGTCCAATTTCTCTTACCGTAGATATACCCATCGCAGAGATAGCAGAAACCGGAATGTATTGGAAGGTTGCTTCTTGAATACCAAAAAAGATGGATTGGAAATCTTTTTCTTGTAAATCACGTATTGGTATAGTAAAATGAATTTATAGTTGTAAAATACAAATGATATCGCTCGGATAAAATACATATCATTCAGTAAAGATATGATTGGATATGAAATTTATGACAGTGATCGTTTTCAGAGATGGAGGGGTTTCTAATGAAGAAAGGGACAAAAACAATTTTACTGACAGCTGCGTTGACACTGGGCCTGGCAGCGCCTGCTGCCGCTGCTAATGTGGCGGTAACCTTGCCGGATTTTCCGGTAACATTGAATGGAACAGCTATTGATAACAGTTATCGGCAATATCCGTTGCTGGTGTATAAAAATATTACGTATTTTCCTATGACTTATTATGATTGTCGGTTTTTAGGGGTGGAAACGGAGTGGACGCAGCAAAACGGTTTGAAGATTGAAAAATCCAGTTTAACCGGCGCTTATCATCAGCAGAATGCGGCAGCAAAAAATAATAAAACTGCCACAGCGCAGATTGCTGCCGGTAAGATTACAGTAAACGGAAAGAGTATCCATAACGGCAAAGAAGAATATCCGTTGCTGTCTTATCGCAATGTGACCTATTTTCCGTTGACGTGGCGGTTTGCGGTAGATGAATTTGGCTGGAAATATAATTTTAGCAGCAAAACCGGTCTGGTGATTGATGCTGGCAATGCTAAGACAAGCAGTGTGAATTTAAAAGATGCACAGATTGGCGCAGAGTATGAAACTTTTGACTTTGCGGTGGATCAAAACTATTTGTATTATCAGGGCAAGCAGGGTGAAATTTATCGGCGTCCGCTAAATGACTGGAGCAATGATAAGCAGCGCAAAACGATGATGCAGGTGCCAAAAGAAGATAGCTACTGGGTAGGGTATCCGACGATTCATTTCCAAGAACAGGCAGGAAACGTATATCTGCGGTATCACTCCGGTGGTGCTTCTTTTGGCGGTGACTATCTGTATGGTGTGAAAAATGGAAAGTTGGGTAAAGAACTGATTGGCTACAGCTATGATGAATATGTTGATTTTGGTGATTTTTGTGTGCAGGTTGCAGGCACAATGGTTGGCGGGCAGCCTACAGTCCCCATGACATATCTTGGCAAGGATGGAACTACAAAAGAGCTTGGTGTTGATGGATATCGTTATCATGCTACAACGAGTGCTTATGATAAAAAACGGAAACAACTGTATGTATCTGCTGCAAATACGGATCGGAACGCTAAATCTTATTTGTATGCAGTAAGTTTGGCAGATAATCAGCTGAAACAATTAAGCAGCAATTGTACTTCCAATTATGAAGTGGCTGATGATTATATTTATTACTTATCTTACATGAAGCCGGACGGCACAGCAGATGCCAATTACAGCCAGCGGTATTTGTACAGCATTGACTTAAAAACAGGCAAAGAAACTTATATTGATTATGCAGGTCAGTCTGATAAAGACTATACAGTGTTGTATGCTGCTGCCAATAGTGGTGTGTATTACCGCAACAGTTCTACTGGCAGTTTCATGTTCTATCATCAGGCTACAGGTAAACGGGATATTCTCAATGATGGTTTTAAGATAAATTTGTTGACAGCTCAGAATGGTTATGTAATTGCCGGTTTTGAGGAGCATCCAAAAAGCAGCTGCCGTTTGGCAGTGTACCAATCTACTGCCAATGGCAGCAAGCAGGTATACGGCAGCGCCGATGTGAGCGATAAAGCCGTAGTAAATGCCGATGGACTGTTGGTGTATCGGTTAAATGGCAGTAGTCAATTAGTAAAAGTGCAATTGTAATGGTAGTGTATTTCTAAATATAAGTTTGTTCGTGAAGGATACTGAAATTTTATAATAATGAGCGTTTTTATGAATTAGGAGGGGTCCTGATGAAAAAAGTGACATTGGTTTTCGTAGTATTATTTTTGGTTGGTATTTTGGCAGGGTGCGGGCAGACCGGTGAAAAATGGGAGGCACTTGCAGAAGAAGAACTGGCTTACTTTAATGGGATGGAATTTTTTAATAACTATGAAAATCGCAGCAATCAATTTTTGAGCTCGCTGTATGATTCACCAGAGCAAATCAATTTGTATGAATTGCTCTACTGTGATACTGGCGATGTAGAAGAAAAGACTGAGAAAGAGATATTCACAGCTTATGCGATATTAGTGGGTACGGAGTATACGGAAGACGTGGATATTCCTTGCGCTTGCGATAAAATGACTACCGAAAGCATTGATCAGTTTTTGCAGAAATATACAGGCTTAACATTAGCGGAAACAGAGAAAATCGGGTTAAATAAAGATTATATCTATTTGGAAGAATACGATGCCTATTATCACTTTCATGGAGATACAAACTTTTGGACGCAGGTCATGTTTGAGCGAGGGGAACGGCAAGATGAGTTGATCCGTCTTTATTATGAAGACACATTCCGCAATGAGGGTAATAAAGTTGTTACGCTGCGACAAGTGGAAGATGGCTATCAGTTTGTTTCCAATCGAATGGCAGAGTAACAGAGGGGGCATCCGATAAAAGAAATTGGTTTGGGTGAACGATGAGGGGGGATTTCTAATGAAGAAAGGGACAAAAACAATTTTACTGACAGCTGCGTTGACACTGGGCTTAGCAGCACCTGCCTCCGCCGCTAATGTGGCAGTAACTTTACCGGATTTTCCGGTAACATTGAATGGAACGGCCATTGATAACAGCTATCGGCAATATCCGTTGTTGGTGTATAAAAATATTACGTATTTTCCTATGACTTATTATGATTGTCGGTTTTTAGGGGTGGAAACGGAGTGGACGCAGCAAAACGGTTTGAAGATTGAAAAATCCAGTTTAACCGGCGCTTATCATCAGCAGAATGCGGCAGCAAAAAATAATAAAACTGCCACAGCGCAGATTGCTGCCGGTAAGATTACAGTAAACGGAAAGAGTATCCATAACGGCAAAGAAGAATATCCGTTGCTGTCTTATCGCAATGTGACCTATTTTCCGTTGACGTGGCGGTTTGCGGTAGATGAATTTGGCTGGAAATATAATTTTAGCAGCAAAACCGGTCTGGTGATTGATGCTGGCAATGCTAAGACAAGCAGTGTGAATTTAAAAGATGCACGAATGGATAATGCGTATTTGATCTTTGACTTTGCAGTGGACAAAAACTATTTGTATTATCAGGGAAAGCAGGGTGAAATTTATCAGCGTCCGCTGAATGACTGGGGCAATGACAAGCAGCGCAAAACGATGATGACGGTAGACAAGGATTACAATATGGATAATGTTTATGCCCGCAGTAAGATTTATGAACAGAATGGAAAAATGTATGTAAATTACCATGTTGGTGGTCCTACTATGGGTAGTGATATCCAGTATGAAATATTGGATAATGGTGCAGTGAAAAAAGTAAGAGATGGCAAATTTGCTTATTATAATTTGGGAGATTTTCAGATTATCGACAATAATTGGAATAATATTAATACCTCAAGATTGGCATATCCGGAATTAGAGTATCAAGATGCTAACGGTATACGAAAACTGGGAACAGGGAAACATGTGTATCAGGGGAATATTTATGGATTGTATGTTAAAAATGAGAATTTGTATTGTTTGAGTGGTGAGGATTGGGGTTACAAATATGTTAGCACAGTGGAATTATCTACAGGGGAAACAAAGATAATCAGCCAGTATCCAGCGGAGAATTTTCAGCTAGCCGATGATACCGTTTATTACTTATCCTGTATGAAACCGGATGGCACAGCAGATGCCAATTACAGCCAGCGGTATTTGTACAGCGTTGACTTAAAAACAGGGAAAGAAACCTATATTGATTATGCAGGTCAAGAATATACAGTGTTGTATGCCGCTGCCGCCAATGGTGTATATTATCGTGATAAATCCACAGGCAGTCTGATATTTTATGACAAATATACGGGCAAACGGAATATCCTTAACGATGGTTTTAAGGTGAATTTATTGACTGCTCAGAATGGTTATGTGATTGCCGGTTTTGAGGAGCATCCAAAAAGCAGCTGCCGTCTGGCAGTGTACCAATCCACTGCTAATGGCAGCAAGCAGGTATACGGCAGCGCCGATGTGAGCGATAAAGCAGTGGTAAATACCGATGGACTGTTGGTGTATCGGTTAAACGGCAGTAGTCAATTAGTAAAAGTGCAATTGTAATAGTAGTGTATTTCTAAATATAAGTTTGTTCGTGAAGGATACTGAAATTTTATGATAGTGGCGTTTTTTATGAAGATATGTGACAAAAAAACGATGGTGCAAATTTACCGCCCAAAAAAGACAGCGCTTTCCTAAAACACAATCCCTTTTCTATCAGCAGATACCGTTACGCCATTTACATTAGCCTTCTCCCCCATCACCCAAAGGGCAATATCTTTGCAGAAAGTCCACCTCTGGATGGAGATTTCTACAGGCTGTCCAAATCATGGCAGACGCAGTCTGACTAAGATGGACAGGCCAGGAAATGTCCAGAGCAGCGTGTGGACGGTGCAACAGGTATTGTC
>CALXUG010000040.1 GCA_944391625.1 uncultured Clostridia bacterium | reverse complement strand
TTATGGGAGAGTTTTTGAGCAAACATGGAAGCGAGGTGGAGAACATGCTGTTTACAGAATGGAATATGGATGAAGCACTGGCAGTTACAGCAGAGGAAGCCAGAGCTGCTGGAAGAATCGAAGGCGAACGCAGCGGCTTGGAGAAAGCTGTGAGAGCGTTAGATGGTGTGTTATCCGCTGAGGTGATTGCAGAAAAGTTGGGATTGCCGTTGGAGTATGTGCAGGAGATTTTGAAAAAACAGTAAGGAGTATGGCTCTGTATCGCCCATGATATTATGGGAGAGTTTTTGAGCAAACATGGAAGCGAGGTGGAGAACATGCTGTTTACAGAATGGAATATGGATGAAGCACTGGCAGTTACAGCAGAGGAAGCCAGAGCTGCTGGAAGAATCGAAGGCGAACGCAGCGGCTTGGAGAAAGCTGTGAGAGCGTTAGATGGTGTGTTATCCGCTGAGGTGATTGCAGAAAAGTTGGGATTGCCGTTGGAGTATGTGCAGGAGATTTTGAAAAAACAGTAAGGAGTATGGCTCTGTATCGTTATGGTGCAGAGCCGTTTTTATGTGGCGGCAATATGATGGAAGACAAGCGATTGTGTTAGTTGTTTATGAGCGGTTATATTTTTATGTGTAAATGGTGTGGCTGCGAGAAAACTAGAATGCTTAGTGTGAAACAAAATGATGTATGATGCGATAAATTTGGAGCCATAATAGCGTGTAAGATGGAACAGTGGAAGTGGTTATGCTATAATAAAGCAAATAAACAGGATGGAGTGAATGGTGATGTCTCATAAAGATACAACATGGAATCAGAATAAGGCAGAACAGATTATAAAGGAACTGCGGCAGGCGGATCAGATTCTGGTAGGAATTGGCGGCGGATTTACATCTGCGGCAGGTGTGGAGCCGTTACCGCTGGATAAATCTTTGAGTAGAGATCAGTATTGGCCGTTTTGGCTGCCGTATATTGATAAACAGAGGTTAAATAAGGATGTGCCAGTGTTGTATCAACAATTAGCGCAATTGCTGCAAGGCAAGGATTATTTTATCATCGACAGCAATGCCGATGGATTTTTACTGCGCAGCGGTTTGGAAATATCCCGCATTTATAAAGCACAGGGCGATATGGCTCGTGTACAGTGCAAAGATAATTGCTGCAATCAGAGTTGGATTGGCAAACAGCATTTTGATCGGCTGCGGCAGGAAGCCGAGTATTTGCCGGTTTGTCCTTCTTGCGGACAACCGTTGGTGATGAATGTGTACGCCGGTAAAAAGTTCTGCGATGAACCATATCTGGAAAAGAACGAGGCATATTTTCGATTTATCAATGGCTCTGCCCATAATCGTCTGGCTGTGTTGGAGCTGGGCGTAGGATATACTATGCCGGAACTGATTCGCTTTCCCTTTGAACAGATTGTGATGAATCATAAAAGGGCTAAGCTGATTCGTATAAATACAAATCATCCGTTGTGCGTAGAGGAAAATAATCATAAAGCAATCTGTGTAGGCGCAGATATTGCTCAGGTATTACCTGCTTTGCTGGAGGTTGCGGCCAAAGGAGGTAAATAATCATGACAGTACAAAAAGCTGACAAAAGAAAACAGGCGTTGCGCCAGCCCCATCTGTTGCAGGAACAACTGCAGATTGTAACCGATGCAGAGCTGTTTTTGGGTTTGCTGGAAACGGCTATTTATGATGAAAGCAGCATAGATGGATATTGGGTGCGGGGGCTCACCCTGATGGATGTGGATTGCAGCAGGGTTACTTTTCGCAATATGATATTTGAAAATTGTCGATTTTCTGCTTGTCAATTTGGTAAAGCTGGTTTTCGGGAAACGATATTTCGTAACTGCGATTTATCTAACTGTGTGTTCAGTGACAGCTATTGGGATTGTTGTACCTTGCAGGAGGTAAAAGGCCCCGGCATGCTATGGACGGAGTGCAGTTTGCATCATTTGCTGTTTGAGCATTGTCAGATGCGCTATGTTAATTTCACCGGTACATTGATGGAGGCAGTACAATTTCAGCAATGCGGTTTGCAGGAAGCCAGTATCTCCAGTTGTAAGCATAAGCAATGTCAGTGGCTGGAGTGTGATTTAACTCGGGCCGATTTTTTTCGCACCATGTTAAAGCAATTGGATTTTTCCACCTGCCAGATAGAAGGGATTTTGCTGTCCGACGATTATGCAGAATTGAAAGGATTGACAGTAAATCGTTTTCAGGCGTTGGAGCTGGCTAAGTTGTTGGGAATAACGATTCAATAACTATACATGCTGGGTAACAGTATAATACGATCGATGGAATGCTGTTTGCTGGCAAGGGACGTTAATTTGTAAACGAAAATATAGGATATTATAAAAATGACGCTTTCCAAGTTGATTCAGCTACCGGAAAGCGTCATTTTTTTCAAAATCATTACAACGATTTAAGTATATTTTAATTATTTAGATTGTTCTGCTAATTTTTTTTCTACCAGGTCTTTTAACAAGGCAACAGTGCCGTCGATTCCTAATAAACCACTGTTAATCATCAAATCCTGACCTTCTGTGCGGCCCCATTTCATTTCGGAATAGAATTGATAATAGCTGCGGCGATGTTTATCGGTTTTCTTGATTAATTTTATCGCTACATCACGATCTGCCAAACCATGCCGAGACATAATGCGGTTGATACGTTTTTCCATGTCTGCATAAATAAATACACGGATGCAGTTATCATGATTTTCCAGCACATAGTTGGCGCAACGTCCAACGATAACGCAGTTTTCGGTTGCAGCTTTTTCTTTGATGAGGTCAGACTGCATTTTGAAAACGCGGTCATTCAATGAACCTGGATCAATAGATGGTGGATAATATGGTGCAAACAGTGGATTAGAGGCAGCTTCGTCGGCTTTCTTCAATACCTGCTCTTGAATACCACTCTTTTCTGCGACAATGCGTAACAACTCTTTGTCATAAAAGGTGAAACCTAATTCTTTTGCCAGTTTTTCACCAATTTCTCGTCCGCCACTGCCGTATTCTCGACCAATTGTAATAACGATGTTAGCCATAAAAACTCCTCCTGATGCGTAAATTTATTTTGTTATTTTTAGGAAAAATAAAAATATCTTTTCCTTTGCTATAAGTATATCATATATATCAGGAAAAAGAAAGCAATGGCTGAAATAATTTAACAACTTTTTATGCTTTTTGCACAAAGTGCGTCTTCAGGCAGGGCTTTTACCTGCGAGAGCGGAATAATATAATGTTATAGAGCTAAGTAAATATAAGTATGTGATGTCTTTAGGTATCAGTATTAACCAACAGGGAGATGGAGCGTATGCCGGGGCTGGTTTTAGAAGGAGGGACCTTTCGTCCGATTTTTAGTGCGGGTGTAATGGATGCTATGCTGGAGCATAATATCATGTTTCCTTATTGTATCGGTGTATCAGCAGGGATTACAGATGGGTTTTCCTATGTATCCCGCCAGAGTGGCCGCAACCTGGAAATTTTGAAACAATATCGGCACGACAAGCGTTATGTGGGCGCAAGGAATTTTTTGAAATGCCGCAGTCTGTTCGGATTGCAGTTTGCCTTTGAAGAAATTCCAAATCGGTTGATTCCCTTTGACTGGGACACCTTTCATCAGTATAATGGTACATATCTGGTTGGGGTTACCAATGGCCGCACCGGCCAAGCAGAATATCTGGACGGTACTAAGTTGGACAGAGCCAACACAATGGTGAAAGCTACCTGCGCCATTCCTTTGGTTTTTCCGCCCATTTATCTGGATGGGCAGGAATACTTTGACGGAGGGATTTGCGACCCTATTCCGGTACGCAAGGCGTTGGCTGACGGCAACGAAAAAGTGTTAATTATTTTAACAAGACCGGCATCTTATGAAAAGACGCTGAGTAAAAGCAACCGGGTAGCGGCGCGTATTTTAAAAAATAAATATCCTAAACTGGTGGAGCCGTTGCTGACACGGCATATTCATTATAATGAGACCGTGCGGTTCTGTGAGGAGCTGGAACGGCAGAATAAGGCCGTATTACTACGTCCGGAGGGCGCAGGTATTATTGATAGTTTTGAGAAAGATTTAGGCAAAATAGAACGCTGTTATCAATATGGATATGATCTGGCGCAACAGCGTATGGATGAGATTGCTGCATTATTTTAAGGGGGAAATCTTATGCAGAGGTCGTTACTTTTTTTTGTAAATCCAAAAGCAGGCAAAGCTGAAATAAAAAATAATCTGCTGGATATTATCGATCAGTTTGTCAAAGCAGATTGGAAAGTGATCGTTCGTACTACCCAGTATTCAGGAGAAATTACCGATGTATTAAAAGAAGAGGCCGGTCAGTATGATCTGATAGTATGCGCCGGCGGCGACGGTACATTAAACGAAACGGTGGGAGGGTTGCTAAAAAGCGATGGACATCGGCCGTGGCTGGGTTATATTCCCGCAGGCACCACCAACGATTTTGCTGTCAGCCTGGGCATACCGCGCAATGCCCAGCAGGCGGCAGACGCCATTGTGCATGGTCATGCATTTCCTTGCGATGTGGGGCTGTTTGATGATCGGCATTTTGTTTATGTGGCAGCCTTTGGCGCTTTTACCGAAGTGAGCTATTCCACACCGCAGCAGTTTAAAAATGCGCTGGGAAGAGCGGCGTATATTTTGGAGGGCATCCGGCATCTGGCTGAAATTAAAACATATCAGCTAACAGTAGAACATAACGGTGAGCAGATTCAGGGTGAATTTATTTTTGGCATGGTATCCAATTCTATTTCGGTGGGCGGTTTTAAAATGAATGCCCGCGCCAATGTTTCTATGAATGACGGTCTGCTGGAAGTGCTGCTGGTAAAAAAACCGCGCAATCCGGTAGAGCTGCAGAGCGCAATAGGAGCCTTGCTGTTAAATGATTTTAATAACGAATATCTGTACACCTTCCATGCCAGCGAGCTGCGGATTTTTTCTGATGAAGAAATTTCATGGACGCTGGATGGCGAATTTGGCGGTAACTTGCGGGATGTGCGCATTAAGGTAGCGCATAAAGCCTATGAAATTATAGTACCGGCAAGTAAAGAGGACGAAAAACTGGCGGCCGTTAACGGAGACAGCGGAGAATAGGTCATTTGTATGTTAAGCAAACCCAACTGTGCCCACGGTAGATTTATTTGACAAAAGAAGGCGATGTCACACAGACAATTCTGCGGGCATCGCCTTTTTTAATTGTTAACGCTTAATATATACCATAGGAGAACAGAGATAGGAAGGATGGCAGCAGCAAACCGACAGAAAGCATAATCACCAGAATGATTAGAAAAATTCTCTGCCATTTGGACTGCTTTTTCTTATTCATATACATTAGAGAGTCCTCCTGTCGCTAATCTCTGAGGTATTCTTCAATTGCGTGCATCACTGCGCCGCCGTCGCCGACAGCTGTAGTAACCTGACGCAATTTTTTCTGGCGTACATCGCCCACTGCAAATACCCCTGGAATATTGGTAGCCATTTCTTCATCGGTAATGATATAACCTTGCTGATTGACTTCTAATTCTGGCGGTAAAAATGCATCGTTAGGCAGATAACCAACAAAGATAAATACGCCGTTGATATCCAGCTGGCTGGTTTCATCGGTTTTTTTGTTGCGCAGTTTAAGCTGAGTTACTTTTTCATCGCCTACAATTTCATCTACAACAGTGTCGTATAAAATATGCAGCTTTTCGTTAGCCAGCGCACGGCTTTGCGCTAATTTGTTGGCACGCAGTTCGTCACGACGGTGAATCAGTGTAACGCTGGAGCACATCTTTGTCAGATACATTGCTTCTTCTACGGCAGTGTCACCGCCGCCCACAACAGCAACCGGCTGATCTTTAAAGAAGAATCCGTCGCAGGTAGCGCAGTAGGATACACCGCGGCCCCGCAGGCGGCCTTCGTTGGCTACACCTAAGGTTCTGGGTTTTGCGCCGGATGCGATTACAACCGTTTTAGCCTCAATGGTCTGTTTGTCTGTGATAACTCGTTTGATATCACCGGTTACTTCCAGCGATTGCACCTGTTCATAGATTAACTCTACGCCAAAAGTTTGTGTCTGCTCAAAAAATTTCATCATCAGTTCTGGTCCGGAAATACCCTCTGGGAATCCAGGATAATTTTCGATCATATCTGTGGTAGCTGCCTGCCCGCCCGGAACCCCATGTTCCAAAATGGCTGTTTTATAACCGGCGCGCGCAGCATAGATGGCTGCTGTCATACCAGCAGGGCCAGCGCCGATAATTAATACCTCATACATAAAAAGAAACCTCCTTCATGAAGCGGATAAATTGAAAAGTAATATAAAATCATACTACTATTTTACAGTATCATAGCATAAAAAATGCACAGGAGCAATTCCTGTGCATTTAAATTTCTGTTTAGATTTGATTGCAATTATAAAGCTTTAAAAATAATTTACAGGGTTTTTGGTGCTGCCATTTACGATTACTTCAAAGTGTAAATGCGGACCAGTACTGTTACCGGTATTACCGGAGCGGCCAATCTGCTGCCCTCTGGATACTTTGTCGCCAACTTTTACGTTGAAGCCGGATAAATGTGCATACCGTGTTTTTAAACCATTGCCATGGTCTACTACAATACAATTACCATAACCATAATACCAGCTGGACAGAACCACTTTACCGCCGGCAGATGCATAAACAGGAGTTCCTGTTTTAGCAACCAGGTCAATACCGGAGTGGAAACCGCGGCTTCTGGTGCCATATGGAGAAGTAATTTTATTGTTGCTCAATGGCCAGCTCAGTGTGCCGTTGCCGCCGCTGTAAGAGGACGCAGAACGGGAAGAGATCTGAATAGAACCGGTGCCTTTGTTTACCACTTCGGTAACAGGTTCAGCTACAACCACTTCTTTTACCACTTCTTTTTCTAATGTAGAGCCATTGGCTTCTTTTACTTCATAGGTAACTTTCTTTTTACCGTCAGAACCTTTGGTTACAACCTTGCTTTCGCCTTTTAACAACTTGGAAGTGTCTTTATATTCTGTGGAATGCGCAATAGTTTCTTCTACAGTTACTTCTTTTGTTACAACAACACTTACCAATGGTTCCAGTTTGGTTAAGGAAATTTCCTGACCAATCTGAAGTTTTTCTGGTACGATATCAGAGTTCAATTTCTGTAATTCATCTACAGACAGGTCGTTATTGTTGGCAATCATCCAGAAAGATTCGCCTTCTTCAACCACGTGTGTTTTTACTTCTTCTTTACCAGCTTTAATTTCATCTAAGATTTTGCTGGAAGACTGAATTTCGGAAACTTTTACATTACCGGCTTCTAAAGAAACTTCTTCCTGAAAATCAACAGATTTTACAACTGCATCGCCCAGATTGGCGGTAGCGTCTTTTTTCAGCTGATCCAGTACTTTCTGGCCTTCTTCTTCTGTTGCAACAGCAAACTGATATTCACCGTTATTTACACTCAATGTAGCACCAGGCGCTAACCATTCTACTTTTTCGTCTAACAGTACAGCCAACTCCTGGTTATCCATTTTGGATGCAAATAAACTGTGATTGATTTTGGTTTCTACTGTGTTATAGGAACTGGTAATTTCCATTCCAGATTCCTGCTGTGCCTTTTCTTTGGCTGCTGCCATTGCCTGATTCAGAGCAGTTGCAGAACTGATCTGTCCCATTGTTTTTCCGTCGATTACAACTGCATAGGAAGTACTCAAAGAAAATGTACATGCAAATGTGATTAAAATAGCAACTGCGATGCTGCCCAGTAAATATTTTTTCGCTCCCTGTTTTTCGATAAATTCAATGAACCTTGCCGTCAGATTGTTCATAAGTTACGCAGATAAATCTGCAAACCGCCACCTTTCTTTTCGTTGGAGTTCTTCATTGTCTATTGCGATATCAGACAAACCAATATGATATTTGTATAAAAATCAATTTTTTTGAAGCGCTTGTGGACAAGCTAAGAAAAAGTGATTTTTTACACGAGCTTATTTTAGCATAAATTTACCAAAAGAAAAAGAGAAAAAACCATTTTGTAACCAGAGTGTTACTAAATGGTCACAGTTTTTATCATATTTCTTCACATTTTTTTGAAAACAAGGAACGATTTTCTTTTGTATCCCCTGAAAAATATGATAAAATGCAAAGGTATCCTGCATTACAGAATAGAAATATTTTGCATGATTTGATAATTTGTTCATGCGATACTTGTATCATAAACTTATAAATATGTAAAGGGGTTATTGCAATGAGAGGATTTACACTGCAACAATTGAACTGGGAACAATACCAGGCCGACTTCGCCGCTCTGGCAGCCATTGGTGAAAATGCAGAAGGCGGCGTAGACCGTCTGGCATTTACTGAAGCCGATCAACAGGCTCATGGTCTGTTAGCCCAAATGGCAGAACAGGCCGGTTTTGAAGTAAAATGGGACGGCGCCGGAAACCTGTGGATTACCCGCCGCGGCACCGATGACGGCAAGGAAAATATGCCGCCGATTTTTTTGGGATCTCATATGGACAGTGTGCCAAACGGTGGAAAATATGACGGACTGCTGGGCGTTATGACTGCCTTTCACGCCATGCGTCTGCTGGATGGCAAACCGCAGCGCCGCACCGTTACATTAATCGTATTCCGCTGTGAAGAATCCAGCCGCTTTAACTGCGCCACCATCGGCAGCAAATTGCTGGCAGATCAGCTAACCGGAGAGCAATTAAAACGCTATATAGATAAAGACGGTATCAGCGCTTATGACGAAATCAGAAAACTGGGCGGCAATCCTGACAATCTTTATACAGAACGCAACGAAATCAAAAACGCCTTTGGCTTTATTGAAATGCACATTGAACAAGGCCCCGTATTAAGCGGGCGGGGTATTGACATCGGCATTGTCGGTCATATCGCAGCGCCTTATCGGCTGCGCATTACCGTAGAAGGAACAGCAGCCCATTCAGGCGCCTGCCCTATGGATTCCCGGCAGGATGCTTTAACCGGCGCCGCAGAAGTCATACTGGCTGTAGAAAAACTGGGACGTCAATATGCCGATCAGCGCGTTGTAGCCACTGTAGGCAAATGCAATGTTATCAACGGCGCTATCAATATTGTGCCCGGCCAGGTGGAATTATATGTAGATATTCGCGGCATTGACCGAGAAATAGTGGCAGAGGTAGTAACCAAACTGCAGGCAGAGATAAGCCGCATTGCTGCAGAGCGGCAGCTGCGCATTGAACCGGCCACCCTGGGGCAAGAACGCCCTGTAAAGCTGGACGATGATTTGAGCGAATTGTTAGTAGAACAATGCGTGCCTAACCGACTGACATTTTTGCACATGGTAAGCGGCGCCGGTCACGACACCATGTATATGGCAGCCCTAACCCGCGCAGCGCTGTTCTTTGTGCCATGTGAAAAAGGCATCAGCCATAACAAAGAAGAAGCAGTAACCGACGAGGCAGTGCAGAACGGATTAAAACTGATGCTGAGCGTATTGCTGCGCATCTGTAATCTGGATCCGGAAGTAGAAAAAGAAAAAGCTGAAATGGAACGGCGTTTTATGGAAGCCATGTAATCAACACATGAGGATAAATAAACCCATGATGAAAAGGATCGTACAAAGCTGTACGGTCCTTTTTTATGTCATATCCCTTTTTGTACTGCTTTGGCATCTCGCTGCAAACGGTGCGCCTGTTGTTTGCGTTTTGTCAAGCTGTTGTCAAAAAGGCAATATACAAAAACAAAATACAAAAACAAAATACATAAAGATACAATAATAAGAACAGACAAAGCGGATACAAAGAATCCTGGATAGAAAATTGTAAATAAAAGCTAGTGCAGGTTTTTTAAAGGTGATATAATACAATTGTCAACATCTTTCTGATAGGATTGTAATAAGCGAGGCAGAGGAGTATGGAAACAAAATTATTACGTGGTGAACAGGAAAAAGATTTACAGGAAGCAGCGCGGCTGCTGCATGCCGGTGAAACGGTAGCTTTTCCCACAGAAACCGTGTATGGTCTGGGGGCTAATGCCTTAGATGCAGATGCTGTGCGCAAAATTTATCAGGCAAAGGGCCGCCCTTCTGATAATCCATTGATCGTGCATATCTATGATAAAAAGCAATTGAACACACTGACAGAACATGTGTCAGAAACAGCGCAGCAGCTGATGGATGCCTTTTGGCCGGGCCCGCTGACGCTGATTTTTCAAAAAAAACAAGATGCCATTCCCGATTGTGTCACCGGCGGGTTAGATACCGTTGCCGTGCGCATGCCCAATCATCCGGTGGCATTGCGGCTTTTGCAGCTGGCCGACCTGCCCATTGCAGCACCCAGCGCCAACTTATCCGGCAAGCCCAGCCCCACTGCAGTAGCCCATGTGCAGCATGATTTGGACGGGCGTATTGCAGCCATTGTGGCCGGCGGCAATTGTACTGTGGGTGTAGAGTCCACCGTATTGGATCTGAGCGGAGAAACTCCCGTTATTTTGCGGCCGGGCGGCGTCACCAAAGAGCAGCTGGAGCAGGTTACCGGTAAGCCGGTTCGTTATGCGGCGCCCTTTGCATCTGCCGAAGAAACACCCCGCGCACCTGGTATGAAATATACCCACTATGCGCCAGAAGCGCCGGTTTATATTTGCACCGGCACACCGGAAGAAGCAGCCGAAAAAATTTCCCATCAGCTAAAACCCCACAAAGGAAAAGCCGGTGTCATGCTGTCGGCAGAAACCCTGCGGCTGCTAAAGAACAAAGATGAAAATCTGGTGGTAAACTTGGGTTCACGGAACGACTTAAAACAAATTACCAGTAGTCTGTTTGCTGCGCTGCGTTATTTTGATAATTCGGATGTAGAAGCAATCTATACCGAAAGCTTTCCCACAGAAGAAATCGGAGCAGCGCTGATGAATCGGCTGCAAAAAGCTGCCGGCAGTAAAAAAATCTGATCAGCTGCAAATTCGGCTAAAGTAACCATAAAACAGAACAACCAACAACGCTTTCCTGCCCGACTGCGCAGCAGAAAGCGTTGTTTTTTATAAGGTATTTTCAGTGAAGGTATTTTCCTGAATTTATGGCGATTTCTGCCGACTGTCCCAATCGTGGCAGACGTAGTCTGACTAAGATGGACAGGCAAGGAAATGTCCAGAGCAGCGTGTGGACGCTGCAACAGATATTGCCCGATGAGCCGTAATGTTCTTTACATACAACCGGATTCGTTTATCACCATCTTCTACAAAAACTTTACACCATCTTTCTCCGCAGTGCCGATAGAATTTTAAATGCAGATGTGCTATGATAAAAGATAACATATCTGCATCTTTTGCAGTATGGCGTGAAAGTATAGTATGGCTAAGGATGTGAACATAAAATGAATATTCTGTTTGTATGTACAGGGAACACCTGCCGCAGTGCCATGGCAGAAGCCGCTGCCCGTCGGCTCATTGCCGATGCGCCGCAGCAATACGGTGCGTTTCAGGTGGCATCTGCCGGTGTTATGTGCGCCGGACCGTCGCCGGCATCACCGCAGGCCGTTGCGGTGGCGCAGCAGAACGGCTGTGACCTATCCCGGTTTACTGCCCGGCAAATTACCCCACAACTGATGCAAGAGGCCGATTATGTATTTGTGATGACAAACAGCCATAAACGAATGCTGGATGCAGCCATGCCTCAGTATAGCGACAAAGTATTTTTGCTGAACGCCTACGCCATGGGCGACCCTTCTGCGCCGGATATTCCCGATCCCTTTGGCGGCAGTGCAGAAGAATACGCAGCTTGCTTTGCAGTTTTGCAGGAAAGTGTTGCTGCCGTTCTCAACAAAATAAAAGATTCTAATGCAGTGTAATTCCGGCAAAAAGGACTATACGGAGGAAACACTTTGCGTTAAGATGAGTTTATCCAATCAGCACAAAACCCAGGCATGATGACAGGCCTTTACTTTAGCATACAGCCGTATGGTACATGCAGTAAAGACATCGGCCTGAAATAACAAAGGAGGCGATATCAATATGAAGATTGCAGTAGGTTGCGACCACGGCGGTTTTGAATTAAAGCAGGCAGTGATGCAGTTTTTGCAGGACAACGGATATGAATATCAGGATTTTGGTACTTATGATACCCAATCCTGCGATTATCCCGATGTTGCTGTACCAGTTGCCAAAGCTGTTGCTGCCGGAGAGTATGACAGAGGCATTTTAATTTGCGGCACAGGCATCGGCATTGGCATTGCAGCCAATAAAGTAGCCGGTATCCGCGCTGCTTTATGCCATGACACATTTTCAGCCCATGCGTCCAGAGAACACAACAATGCCAACATTTTAACCATGGGGCAGCGTGTGATCGGGCAGGGATTGGCGCTGGACATTGTAAACATCTGGCTGACCACCCAATTTGAAGGCGGCCGTCACCAGAGACGGATTGACAAAATTCACGAACAAGAGGTGCGTTAAAAATGGAATTGCAAGAAATTCAACAACAGATGCGTCAGGCTTTTACTGAATATTTGGAAATTGCAAATTTAAAACCAGGTCAGATTATTGTAATTGGCTGCAGCACCAGCGAAGTACACGGCGGCCGTATTGGCAAAGACAGCCAGCCGGACATTGCCGAAGCCCTTTATCAGGTGCTGGCTCCAATGGCAGAAGAAAAAGGCCTGTATCTGGCATTCCAGTGCTGCGAGCATTTGAACCGGGCATTGGTGGTTGACCGTGAAGTTATGGAAAAAAATCGCCTGACTCAGGTTACCGTTGTTCCGCAGATTCATGCCGGCGGCTCCATGGGCAGCTATGCCTACCGCCACAAAGCCGATCCGGTTATGGTAGAAACCATTCAGGCCGACGGCGCGCTGGATATTGGCGAAACCTTAATTGGTATGCACTTAAAACCGGTGGCAGTGCCAAAACGGTTAAGCGTAAAATATATCGGCAGCGCCAGACTGACATCGGCAGCCTGCCGTCCCAAACTGATTGGCGGCGAACGGGCCAAATATACATTAGAATAAACAAGAATAAACAAAAGAATAAACAAAAACAACAAGCAAAAGCATATAAATAAGCAAGCGGTTCTGTCTGCAGCAGGCAGAGGCATCTTGCTTCTGCTTTTGGGCTGCTGTCTGCAACGGACAGCGGCGCATTGAACAAAAATTAAAAATAAAAGTGAGGGTATCCAGATGATCGATTACGTCAGAGAACTGGTGCTGCCAGCCGATCCAGAACTGGCAGAGGCAATTTTTAAAGAAAAAGACAGACAAAATACCAAAATTGAACTGATTGCGTCCGAAAACTTTGTAAGTCCGGCTGTTATGGCAGCCCAGGGCAGCGTTATGACCAACAAATATGCCGAAGGGTATCCGGGCAAACGCTATTACGGCGGCTGCGAATTTGTAGACATTGCCGAAAACCTGGCCAGAGACCGTGTAAAAAAACTGTTCGGTGCAGAACATGCCAACGTGCAGCCCCATTCCGGCGCCAATGCCAACACCGCTGTGTATCAGGCATTTTTGCAGCCGGGCGACACTGTGCTGGGCATGGACTTGAGCCACGGCGGCCACCTGAGCCATGGCAGTCCGGTTAATATTTCCGGTAAACTGTACAACTTCCAGGCTTACGGCGTAGAAGAAGGCACCGAAGTCATTGATTATGACAAAGTGCTGGCCCGCGCCAAAGAAGTAAAACCAAAAATGATCGTTGCCGGCGCCAGCGCATATCCGCGCACACTGGACTTTAAAAAATTCCGTGAAATTGCCGATGAAGTAGGCGCTTACTTAATGGTAGATATGGCTCACATTGCCGGGCTGGTAGCTGCCGGACTGCATCCAAACCCAGTGGAATATGCTGACGTAGTTACCACCACCACCCACAAAACCCTGCGCGGGCCAAGAGGCGGCTTGATTTTGTGCAAAGAAGAATATGCCAAACAGATTGACAAAGCCATCTTCCCGGGCTTGCAGGGCGGCCCGCTGATGCACGTTATCGCAGCCAAAGCAGTGTGCTTCCACGAAGCGCTGCAGCCAGAATTTAAAACCTATCAGCAGCAGATTGTTGCCAACGCCAAAGCACTGGCAGCAGGCCTGCAGGAACAGGGCTTCCGTCTGGTGTCCGGCGGCACCGACAACCACCTGATGCTGATTGATGTAAAATCTAAGGGCTTAACCGGAAAAGAAGCAGAAAAAATGCTGGATGATGCCAACGTAACCGTAAATAAAAACACCATTCCATTTGAAACCGAAAGTCCGTTCATCACCAGCGGCATCCGTGTAGGCACACCGGCCGTTACCACACGGGGCATGAAAGAAGCAGAAATGAAAGACATTGCTGCCATCTTTGAAACCGTGCTGCTCAAAAAAGACGAAGCAGCCGCCAAAGAAATGGTAAAAGCCTTAACCGATCGGTTCCCATTATATGCCGACTAAGAAATAACAGAAGCATTCCCAACCATATTGGGAACCATCAATAGAGCCGTCAGGCCATTTTCAGCCCATAATGCAAAAGGGTTGATGAATGGTTTTTGACGGCTTTTCTTATTTTTGACCAATAAGGTGAACCATTTGTGACGAGTTGGTGACGATTTGGTGAACACTTTTTGTGTCAACCAATAGGGTGGTGAACAATGTGAACGTTTTTTGGGAAACTTTTTTGAAAACAAACAAAAAATAAAAATTAAGACAAAAATCCCAAAAAAGTCGTCACCTCGTCACCGCACAAAAAGACATACAGATGCTATTTTGCATGATAAACGGTGGTGGGTTGGTGGTGAGTTAGTGACGGGTTGGGTGGTGCGTTTTTGGCTCAACCAATAGGGTAGTGGTGGGTATGGTGGGTTTTTGGGAAAACTTTTTTATAAATAAACAAAAAAGTAACATAAGCATAAAAACCAGAGATAACCCACCATCCCGTCACCAAACAGTACAACAAAAACTACCAAAAAAGAGTCAGTACGCTCTAGGGATGTATTCATTCCTCGTCGCCGGAATTTCTATAGCAGAACCAAGCCAGCAGTCAAGGGCAACGCCGCTGCGCGGTGCAAAGCACCCTTGATTGCCGGCTTTTTGTTCTGCTGAAATCCGCCTGCGCGACGGGGATGAAACCATTCCTTAGAGCCAAAAGATAGAAACAAGATGTTTTTAACCATGTTTTTAAACTGTTTTAAATCATGTTTTCTATAAATACACCAACAAAATAAACGGAATAACAAGTCGGACTGATAGCGTTCGGCTTTCTTTTTTGCTCCGCAACAGAATCGACGCAGCAGCTTGTTTGATCTGATAGTCCGGTCAGCTGCCTGCTGTTCTGCTTTCACTAACATTACAGCTGATAAACAACGATATATTGATTACATAACACAAACTTATATTTAAAAGATGTAACCAAACATGCAGCCTCCAAAATATTATTTTGCAGCATATTCCAAACTAACCAATCATTTTTTATAAGCAAAAATCAATATAAGTGGCTTGACTAAGCGATTTTTTGCCAATTTGAAATCGCCGGAAAGATGATATATAAATAAAATATATATTTAACTATAACAAAAATCTTTTGGAAATAGTAAAAATTCTTGAAAAATCAACATAAAAAACTGCAAAATGTAACAAAAGTGTAACCACTTGCTGTTATAATAGCAACATAGCAAAACGCAAAATCGTTTTGCAGCAAAAAATGACAGCCGAAAACGGCACGCTGTCAAACGGTAATTATTATGACGGTGTGCCTGTATGCTGAAGACAGGAGGTGAATCTATGTCAATTGCTTCACTGAAAGTGGTGCCTGAGGACATGAAAACCAGCATAATACGCATTCACAGCTATCGGGACAAAAATCCAGAGGGTACTTTTTACAATTTGTATTACGGCGAGGAGATAGCCTTTGGAAACCTCACCAGACTGCTTCTGTTAATGGAAGACATGATGGATGGAATGGATAGCCCGCAGGCGTCAGTCCGCAGCCGTCGATTTGGAAAAGCGCCCAAAATGCTGGAGAGAGCCAGTATCGAACAAGAGCTGCTGCCAAAGCCAGATCAGGAAGCAATCGCCACTTTCAAAGTAAAAGTGCTCTTTCGGCAGGGAGCCAGCTGGCAGGGAAAACTCAGTTGGACCGAAGGCAAAGAAGAAGTGTCGTTCCGCAGCGCGCTGGAACTGATTAAACTAATGGACAGCGCATTGCCGCAGCCGGAGCCTTGTTGGCAGGAAACAATCAGTGAAGCTGCCGATGTGGGTTAACCTGTTGCCCAAGCGCCGCTGGCATTTTAACCGTAAGGGCAAACACAGACAAACGCAATAACAGATTCTGCGCCGCTGCACCACGCAGCAAAACGCAGAACGCGCCGCACAAAGCAGCGCAGCAATAAGCAACAAAAGGAAATAAAATTCAAACAAGAAAGGGGGAATACAATGAATTATTTCCTAAAAAAGAAAAAATGGCTGGCTTGGGTCATCATGCTGACCTTCCTGTTCACCAGCTTTATGCCAAGTAATATCATGGCAGGGAATAGCGTGGCAGAAGCGGCATGGGGAGATTATGGCTGGACAGATGCTCAAGAGACACAGTTTAAAAAGCAGATGGCTGAAAAGAACGACGGCGGAACTCTCTATTATAAAGGGGATAAGAAACAGAATAATAAATATAATTCTGATGTAGAGATTTCCAAAGTGGTCAGTCCGACCGGTGTAGAAAATGAATTTGACATTGAATTGAAAGTAATTACGAAAGAAAATGTGAAAGAATTGACTACATTAAAAAAAGAAGCTGCCGTTGTTCTGGTTATGGATACTTCCAAAAGTATGCAGTGGGCAGATGATAGAAGCGGTTACTGCGTTGAATGTGACGAGTATATTGAAGATCCCGAGCAGCACGGTGGGAATAAAGGTGATAGAGACCACAATGCTAATAGTGGTGACGGCGTGTATGCTGGTATTGGATCCAGTAAAAAAGATATGCGCATGACAACTGCAGTTAACTCTGCCGATACATTTATTAATGAATTTGCAGAGTGCTTTTCAGACAAGGCGCTGTTTTCTTTGGTAACCTTCAATGCAGATGCGGAAGCGGAGCGTTTGTCCAACAGTTATTGGATAGATTTAAAAGATTCTAATAATCTGAAAGCAGCAAAGAACAAAATAGCTACTTTGGATGACTACGATGAAAAGAAACCAGCCGGTCAAAAAACAACAGCAATGGCTAGCGGAACCAATATTGCAGGGGGTTTGCAGGTAGCCTATAATTTGTTAAACGATCTTTCTAACGATGCGCCATCCAAACGGTATGTTATTTTATTAACAGATGGTGTACCAAACAGACGTATGTCTGATGGCAGTAATGATGGTTATACAATTACAGGCTCAAAGGAAAATAGTAGTAAATACCAGACGCAAGCCACGAACGTAGCTGGTAAACTAAAAGATAAAGCTACGGTTTATTCTGTCGGCTTTAGTAAAGATGTATCAAGTTCAAGTGTGAAAAGCTTCATGCAAGGTTTAGCCACCAGCCGTGCGCATTATTTTTATGGCGCAACATCAGGAGAGTTAACAGATGAATTTGAAAAGGTTACAGAATCTATTACACTGCTGGCAAATGCTTGGAGCGTGCAGGATTCTATGGGGGAATTCATCAAATTCCTGGGCTTCTATGATAGTGGTAGTTTAAAATCTGAGCTGAAGAATGAAAAAGGGGTTTATTGTAAAATTTCTGATGAAGAAATTAACTGGGACTTGAAGAAAACAGGCGCAGCATCTTTAGATGGCAATGACAAGGCTCCTTGGGTGTATTCCTTAAAATATAAGATACGCTTGGATACCACAGCTGATGGTTTTGCAAAAGAAGCAGGGAAGTTTGTGGATACCAACCAAAAAGCTACTCTGACCTATGTATTGGACGATAAGGATACAGGAAAAAATTATAGCGGTCCGTATCAGGTTGCTTTTGCCAAACCTCAAGTCAAAGGCTATATGGCTGAAATGGATGATGACGACGATGACGATGAGGACATTGAATTTGTTAAAGTAGACGGTGACACAGAGAAAGAAATTCCAGGTGTGAAGTTTAACTTGAAGTTAACAGATAATCATACTACCCATACGGCAGATTCAGATTATGCGAAAGGTGTTGACGCTGTATCCGGTTTTGATGACGGAAAAGTAGACGGAGACGATGGCGAATTTGAATTTGACAACGTTCCATCCGGTCACATCTATATTTTGACAGAAACAGAGGCAGCTGCAGGTTATGGAATCGGTGGTCCTTGGACTGTTAAAGTAGACTATGGTAAAGTGACCGTAACTGATAAAGATGATAAGCCAATTGCAAGAGAAGAAGATGATGATGATGACGGGGATTTTATAATTGTAAACAATAAACCCGCTCAAAACATCACCTTTGACAAAGTAGATGGCAGCAATGCGCCATTAGCCGGTGCACAGTTTAAGTTGTATAAACAAAGCAACCATAATTCTGGATTAGGCGAAGTAGTTGGTATAGCAACTTCTACAATGAAAGATGGAAAGGCTACAGTTACCTTCAAAGACATTCCTTATGGTACTTACTACTTGCAGGAATATGACTTTGATGGTGGGAATGATGGTTTAGTAACAATCGATGGTACACGTTATGCTGTAGATAATACCATCTATACTGTAATAGTAAGCAAAGATGGCGTTACTATTATAAAATCAGATGGTAGCGAAGTTACAAGCATTATCAACAATGAAGCAGTTGGGAACATCACTTTCACCAAAGTAAAAGCCGGTGACCGTGATACTAAAATTGATGGCGTTACATTTGGCTTATACACTAAATCGAAGTATGGTAATTATACACCATATCCAGACAAAACAAGTCAGATGACAGCAGTTTCTGATACAAATGGTGTTGTAACCTTTAAGAATGTTCCATACGGCACTTACTATGTGCATGAAATAGCATCTAAAGAGGGATATTTGCCGAATCCTGGCTACTATCCGGTAACAGTAAATGCAAAAGGCACAAGATGTCTGGATAATAACACTAAAACTGTTCCAAACGTAGCTACAACTGATCTTTCTGTCACAAAAAAATGGGTAGACGGCAACAATCAGGATGGCAGCAGACCTGCTAAAGTTACATTTGCTGTTTATGCCGATGTTTCACTTAGAACATTAAACGAAACCGGCTATACGTTTGCAAACAATTTGCCGGAAAAGGCCAAACCTGGCGAAAAGAATAAAGCCTTAGCTGCAATTGTAACTGTAGAAGCGCCAGAAGAAAATTCCACTGCTGATACATGGACTGCTACAGTATCCGGCTTGCCAGAAACTACAATAGATGGCAATAAGATTAACTACACAGTAAAAGAACTGGGTAATTATTATACGCCTATAGAAAATAGCGGCAAATATACTGTAACAAGTGGAAAGAAAACGTATGAGTATACAGTTACCTATGGTGAAAACTATACCGTAACCAATACTTACCAACCAGTTACCACATCTCTAACCGTAACAAAAGAGTGGAAGGGCGGAGATTCCGATAATAACTGGATTAGCTTTAAGCTGTATCAGACAGTAGATGAGCAAAAAGAGTTAGTGAAAAATGGTAGCAGTGAAACCTTTGTGATTAACAAAGTAAGGGGTGACTGGAAACCAGTTACAATCTCCAATTTGCCGGTCTATAAAAATAGACAGCAGATTACCTACTCTGTAGAAGAAGAAGCAGTAAAGGATTATGTTACTACTTACAGTGACCCTTACAAAGCGAATAACTGTAAACCAGGTAACATCACTATCACCAACACCTTAACCGGCGCTGGTGACATCACCGTAACGAAAGTTTGGAAAGATGACGAAAACCGGGATGGACTGCGTAAGAATATTGAAGTTCAACTGCAGCAGAAAGTGGATAAAAAATATCCATCGGTGAATGAATGGAAAGAAGTAAAAAATCTTCCTAACAATCAATCTGCAACGCAGACACTGGCAACCGGTAATAATCATAATGAAAATGTAACTCATACATGGCATGATGTTCCAATGTATGATGGTAACGGTAAAGCAATTCAATACCGTGTTGTAGAAACAACAAATTTGGATGGTTATAAAACAACCTATGCAGTTGGAACAGCTGACAACAGTAAAAAGTTTGATTGCACCGATACTACTGGTGGACTCATCACCGCTGATAAACGTGTTGTTACAATCACCAATACCCATACGCCTGAAACTGTGAAATTACAGGTTGAGAAAACATGGGCTGGTGATAAAGATAATAAAGCAAAGTTGAATTTAACACACAACCGTCCAGAGAAATTGCAGTTTACAATTACAGGTACAGTAGATGGTACAACAGTTGATACTTACGGCGATATTGAGATGATTGTAGATGATACCAGATCTTCACAGACAATGGTTGTAAAAGTAGATGGTAAAGATTTACCAAAATATCATGATGGTAAACCAATCACCTATACCATTACAGAAGAAGCCGTTGAAGGTTATAAGACTGAATATAAATCTCAGACTTATGAACCATCGTCTGCATGGTTCAAATTTGGGCATGATAAACCTGATTGTGCGAATCATACCTTTAAAGTAACCAATGAATTGGTAAAAGAAAAGTTCAGCTTTACCAAAGAGTACAGTGGCATTAACAAACCAACTGATGCAGCTAGAGCCGAATTTACTTTGACAGCGGTAAATCCAAAAAATACAGGCATTGGTTCTGTTACTAAAGGAGCTACTAATGATCAGAATAGCTACACATTCAATGATCTGAAATATGGCGTTGTTTATAAAGTAGAAGAAACTACCGTTCCAAAAGGCTATGAAAAAGCACCTGTATTTTATTTGAAGCTTGAAAAAAATACTGATGGCGAGTATGTTGTAAAAGCCTATAAGGATGAAATTTGTAGCACTGCAGTGATTGCAGTTACTGATATAACCAAAGACACAGGTTTATACTTGGCGGGTACTGTATACAAACTGAAAAACTTTGTAAAAACAGCAGATTTCAGCTTTACAAAAGCGTTTGACAGTAAAAAACCAGGTACGATGCCTACCTTTACCATCAAGAAAATAGCAGATGCAGAAGGTAATATCATCAGTTCTTCTGAAGAAAAAACTGTTAACGTCAATGATACAGATACTTATCTGTTCAAAGACTTGGAATGCGGTACTTACAGCATAGAAGAAAATACGCCAGATGGTTATGAAACCGTTAAGTTCCGGATTCAAGTAACAGACCCTGGAGTAGGTAAAAGTGCAGTGGCATCTGTTGTGGCAGAGAGTGGTACTATTTTACCAGTTGCTAATGGTACAGGTGGTTATACATTGACTAACATTGCCAAAACAACAGATTTGACATTGCTGAAAACCTACAATGGTGTAACCCCGGATAGTTGGGCAACATTCTCGATTCAAGAAAACGGTTCAAATGAAGATGCTGAAACCGTAAGTTTAGGTACAAATAATCTTTATACTTTCGAGGACTTGAAATATGGTAAAACCTATACAGTTACCGAAATAGCTCCAACAGGTTATCATGGTGTATCTTTTGTGATTGATGTGAACACTACAAATGATGCTGGTGAACCTATAGCTACAATTACAGATATTGTTGAAGGCTTAACGGAAGGTTCTCAAGGTACTGGTTATGATTATGCTTTGGAAAACAAAGTGAAAACAACCGGTTTCCAATTCAACAAAGTATTTGAAGATAACAGAAATACTACAACACCAAGTTTCGTTGCATATCAGCTAACAAAGGATGGCCAAGGAACAGCGCAGTTTAAATTTGACTATTCCAATGTTGACGGTACACATCAGTATAGTTTAGCAGATGGCTTGGAATATGGCAGAACTTACGCTGTAGTAGAATCTGATGTTCCAGCTGGCTATGAACAAGCAAAACCATTCTATATTACAATTGGTGTAGATAACAGTACTAACAAAAATGCTTGTGTTACTAACGCAAAAGGTATTTCTAAAAATGAAGTCGGATTGTATGAATTGAAAAATGTACTGAAAAAAGCGAAATATGAAATTCGTTATCATTATCAACAAGTAGCTGATACAATAGATGTCTATGTTGAAGAAGGCGAACCACGTATTGTAGATGCAAAAGTAGGTGACTTCATTAATGCTACTAATCTGAGTGATAATGACAAACAGTGGGATGCACATGTAACCACTTCCAGTATGTATGTATTCAATGCAGAAAAAACAGCTAGTGCAAATGATAATAAAGTTGTTGTTGAAAACGTAGATGACAAGATCACTGTTTTGGATGTATACTTTGACTTGCGGTTTGCAGTACAGTATCACTGGAAAGATGCCGATGGCAACATGCATGGGGATACAACAGATGAACCAGTGTATGATTTGAAACTGAATGACCTCATAACAGGGTCTACGCATCAATCTCCTGATGATGAGGCTATGCAGCCGGATGATCCATGGTATCTGTTCAACGGTCAGTGGTATGCAACCACACAATCTGCATTTGAATGGAACTTTGATGACAGCAAACAGTGGTTGAAAGGCAGTGACCGGTTAGATCAGCAGAATATCTTAAATTATGTAAAAGATAACGTGCTGCATCTGTATGCTGCATGGAGCGCCAAACCAGCGGCTAAGGGCAACATTCAGGTCAGCAAAACAGTGCAAGTGGTAAACGAAAAAGAAGGTAATACAGACAGAGATAAATTATTTGAATTTGCCTTAGATTTATATGTCACAACCGGTTCCGGACTGACATTTGAAGAAGCAAAAGCAAGTGCTACATCTCCATCTGCATTAAACTTTAATGTATTCTTTAGTGATAAAGACGGCCTAGCCTTTGCACAGCCGGAAGCCACATTAACAGACGATAAGAATGGACACTATCTCTACGAGTTCTTCTTGCGGGATGGCGACACTGTTGACTTTGATGTTAAAGCGGTAACAACTTCAGGAAGCGCTTATGTATACTTCCAGGTTCATGAAGTAGGTGCTGGTGAAAATGCGCCGTTTGATACAGAGCTGACAGGCACAGAAGGTGCATTAGACGGACTATTTGGTAATGGCTGCATTGGTGAAGAAAGTAGTCCTTACGCATTTGCGTATAAAAATATCTTTACCTATGAAAAGGATCAAGTAGTTCCGGAAGAACCAGGCGACGGCGGTGGTGGAAATGATGGCGGTGGAGATACGCCACCTCCACCAGAAACCGAAATTCCGGATGAAGAAGTACCACTGACAGAGCCGGAAGAACCAGGAGAAGAAATTGATATTGAAGATCCAGAAGTGCCATTGGCAGAAGTACCTGGAGAAGAAGTAGAAATTGAAGAACCGGAGGTTCCGTTGGGTGATGCACCACAAACAGGCGATAACAGCAATACAATTCCATTTGTGGTATTGATGCTGGCAGCAGCTTGCGGACTGGTAGTAACCAGAAGAAAATTCAACTAACACAAATCATGTCATACGCACGGCAGTGTAATTCTGCAGCGCAGACTGACAGATTTGTAACAACCAAATAGCCGGGCAACCGGCATGGTAAAGGGCTCTCTGTTTCGGCAGAGGGCCTTTTGCTGTATGTGCCAGTTAGCATATAACCATTGGCAACTTCATATTCCTGCTTGCACAGTTGGCAGCAGCATGATAGACTAAAGATAAGAAATTACGTACCAACAAATAACACAGCAGCTATCCTCTTTTCCCTCCAGCAAGTATCATTCTAAACAATCCGGCAAAATAATTTCCCAATAAAATATCGATTCATCAGT
>CALXUG010000039.1 GCA_944391625.1 uncultured Clostridia bacterium | reverse complement strand
CAGTATCAGGATATTCTAAAGTGAATTTCAATGTTTCAGACAGGAACAGTATGGCATTTTAGGTGTATTACGATTCATATATCAAGAAAGACACAAGAGTCAGCTCAGTTTGATTCTTGTGTCTTTTTATTTTTTAAAAAATTTTAAAAATTTCCGGCTATTTGTAGATTTGAGTTGTTTCATATATGAGAATGCTTTTTCACCTCTTTTTTTGAAAGGGGGTGAAAAGAATGCAATCTTTAAGTGATGCAGAACAGAAAATGGTCGAGCAGCAATTTCATAATTTTTGTTTAACTGTATTAAAAAATGAAGCAAATAACATTCACAAGTCGTATAAGCGACAGAGAAAACATGAAACTTTTTTTGATGATTTGACTATGGATGAATTGTTGGATTTATCTACAGAGATAGATTGGGTTCCAGAGCATATATTTTCTGTTGGTGAAGAACAGGTACCGGTGGCAAATGAAACACTGGTTAGTGCTTTGCAGCAGTTGCCTCAATATAAGAGAGAGATTATTCTGTTATATTTCTTTTTGGAAAAAACGGAAGAAGAAATTGGCAGTATGTTCAAGCGGGCACGTCAGACAATTCATTATCAGAAAAAAACGATATTGAAACAGTTAAAACAATATTTAGAGTTGGAGGAGTTGCTCTGATATGGAAAAAATTCCTTGTGAAGTGATTGAGAAAGCAATACAGATGGATGAAGCTGCTCTTGTTAGCATTGTGAACCATTACAGATCCTATATACGTTATTTATCATTGAGAGAAATTATGTTAGAAAGTGGAAAGAAGGTTCAGTTGGTAGATGAAATGATGGTGCTGCAACTGGAAACAAAGTTGATGGCTAGCATTTCAAAATTTAGAATGTTATCCAAAACATAACTTAGAATTTAACGCTTTGGCGTTAAAGATAAAAGGCAATAGCCTGCTACTTGGTTCTTTGAAAATAGAATAATATAAACAGACAACAAACCAATTTTAATGGAGCCGTGCAGCTGATACGCCATGATAGTTATTATCATCGATAGTAGAAAGAGCGAGCCATATCAGGATGTACTGCATATAGGGCAATATGCAGCGATGAGGTTAAGATTGGATAATGATACTCCCGCGTTGAACGCTTCACAGCATTGCGCGGCGCACCCATGAGCATGGGCCGAGGTGAAATGCCTGTGGGCTGTGGCCAGCAGCCGTCTGTTTATTAAGTATACATAAAAAGGCATTTAAGTATTCTATATTAAAAAAGGGGAAACGGTAAAATGATTTTATCTAAAAATGAGGCGTATAACATGATATTTAAAGAATATCCAGATATTGTTAATGTAGAACAAATGAGTAAAATGCTGGGTATAAGTGAAAAATCTGCTTACAGACTTTTACAAAAAGGTGCAATTAAGTATTTGAAAGTGGGAAGAATTTATAAAATCCCTAAAATATATATTCTGGATTATTTAAAAATTTGTGAAAATATAGGAGTAGAAAAATTTGAAGATATTTTAGATGGGTGATACGATAGTGATGCCAATAGCAAATGACCTATTCATAAAGGAGAATATTATGGTAGCTGGACATTTAAGAGAACAGAATGGTTATTTCCAAATTGTATTGAGTTGGAAAAATGCTGAAGGAAAGCGAAAAACAAAATCAATCAGTACAGGTTTAGTTGTCAAAGGAAATAAAAAACGTGCTGAAGCAATGTTGTTAAAGATGCGCCAAGAATTTAATCCGGATAATCTGTTAGAATGCAGCGGCATTTCTTTTTCTGAGTTTTTAATGAAATGGTTAAATACGGAAGCCACATTGCTGGAGCCGGAACAATATGCAAGTATAACATATGTAGTAAAAAATAATATTATTCCGTATTTTAAAACAAAAGTAGTTGTTTTATCTGCATTGAATGCCAAAGATTTAGAAAATTATTATCGGTTTGAGCGTCAACAAAATGAAGCAACAGTGCAAGAATTAATGGAGTATCACCGGGCGATTATGACATCGTTAGCCTATGCTGTGGAACTTGGATGGATAAAATATAATCCTGCGGAAACGGTTAACCCTTATAACGAAGAAACATCTACGTTATTTACAGAGTTTTTATTAGAATGGCTTGAAATGATGGAGAGTAAGGTTGAAAAAAGTACCTATGGTGGGTATGTTTCCGCTGTAAAGAAAAGTATCATTCCTTATTTTGAAAAACAAGCGTATACATTGCAGGATTTAGAAAAACATCCTAAGTATATTCAAGAATACTATCAAACATTGCTAAAATCAGGTTTAAGTTCTAATACAGTTCTCAGACGGCATGCTAATATTCGTAAATGTTTACAGTATGCTTTTCAAATTGGTTTGATTAAATCAAATCCAGCAGATCGTATTGAAAGGCCGAGAAAAAATAAATATGTGGCTACCATCTATAATCAGCGGGAGCTTGAGATGCTTTTTCAAGCCGTGCAAGGGGATCCTCTGGAATTAGGTGTAATACTTGCTGCATTTTATGGTTTACGGCGCAGTGAAGTAGTGGGGTTAAAATGGGAGGCAATAGATTTTACCAGGAAAACAATTAGTATCCAACATACGGTTACAGAAGTTTATATAGATGGTAAAAGTGTTCTTGTTCAAAAGGATAGAACGAAAACGAAATCTAGCCACAGAACATTGCCACTTGTACCGCCATTTGAAAAACTTCTTAGAAAACTCTATATAGAGCAAAAGAATAATCAAATATTATGTGGCGATGCGTATTGTAAAGATTATTTAGACTATATTTATGTAAATGCAATCGGTGAGTTAATAACACCGGGGTATATTTCACAACACTTTCCGATAGTTTTGAAAAAAAATAAATTGAAACATATTCGGTTTCATGATTTAAGACATAGTTGTGCAAGTCTACTTTATGCACATGGTGTAAGTTTGAAAGAGATACAAGAGTGGCTTGGTCATAGCGATATAGGAACAACCTCAAATATTTATACACATTTAGATTATAGCAGTAAAATATCTTCGGCGAATGCAATATTAGGAATATATCCTACAGATGATAAAGATGTAATAAATGTATAAATAATCTATCATATACAAGTAATGCAGTGTGTTTTTGATGAACTTGCTGAAGGGTAGGATAGCCTTGTGGAAATAGGAGGGATGTTTAGGAGGGATGTTGAAAAAATGAAAAAATCAGAAAAAAATAGAGCAACTAAAAAAAGGGAAAATTTTCAAAATGGTTGTCAGAGTGAAAACCTGCAAAATACCGATAAATGGCTATTTTTGCAAGAAAAAAAGCACTGACAAAAGTCAGTGCTTTTTCAAGTGCCGGTGATCGGGGTCGAACCGATACGGTATCGCTACCGCGGGATTTTGAGTCCCGTGCGTCTGCCAATTCCGCCACACCGGCGTAATGAAGATTACTTTATGTATTATAAAGACGACGCGGCATTTTGTCAATATATTTTTTGAAAAAATTTAGATTTTTTTCAGATTATATTTTTGTCGTTGTTGGTGATTATCGAAAGATAACATATTTGCAGAGTAAAAATATCCAAATAGTCTGACATACCATGGTGAACGTTGCATTATAAAGGAATGATGTTTATAATAAATCTATTATAATAACAGGGGATGCAGGTATGAAGCATTTAAAATTGATCCTACAGCAGGATTTGGTACTGGTGATTGCTGCGGCTGCGGCGGTGGTCAGCATGTGGTTTGTGCCGGTGAATGCAGGATATTGGCAATATTTTGACTGGCAGGTGCTGGCGCTGCTGTTTTGCTTGATGGCGGTGGTAGCCGGATTCCAGAAGTCGGGGGTTTTTAATTGGGTGTCCAGCTGGCTGTGCAGCCGGGCAGGCACAACAAGGCAGATTGGTCTGGTACTGGTGTTTTTGTGTTTTTTCAGTTCTATGCTGGTTACCAATGATGTAGCGTTGTTGACTTTTGTGCCGTTTGCTATTTTAATGCTCTCCATGACTGAGCAGCAAAAACTGATGCCCTATATTATCGTACTGCAAACCATTGCGGCCAATTTGGGCAGTATGCTGACACCGGTGGGGAATCCGCAAAATTTATATTTGTATGCCCGTTATCAGATGAGCGCGGAGGAATTCTTTTCGACAGTTGCGCCGGTTACTATAGTGAGCTTTTTCTTGTTGTTAGGGTTCTGTCTGTGTATTCCGGTAAAACCGTTGGAACAGCATAAAACGGATAATCATCCCCGTTTACACAAGCCGCTTTTGCTGATTTCCACCGTGTTGTTTTTTTGTTGTCTGGGTACGGTGTTTCGCCTGATTGCCTGGCCTGTTATGCTGGTGATTGTTGCCGGGGTTCTTTTGGCTGTAGATCGCCCATTGCTGCGGCAGGTGGATTACGGATTGCTGGCTACATTTTTTTGTTTTTTTATTTTTACCGGTAACATGGGACAAATTGCGTGGATTCAGCAAATGCTGGGGCAGTTGTTGCAGGGCAAGGAACTATGGGTTGCGGCTATTACCAGTCAATTTATCAGCAATGTACCTGCTGCTGTGCTGTTGTCCGGCTTTACCCAGCAGGGCAGAATGCTGCTTTTAGGCTGTGACATTGGCGGGCTGGGTACTTTGATTGCCAGTTTGGCCAGCCTCATTAGCTATAAGGCATACAGTCGCTATCCCGCTGCGGATAAAAAAGCCTTTTTGAAGATTTTTTTCATTCTAAACATAGTGCTCTTGGTGATATTGCTGGTGTTTGCTCAATGGATATTGATTTAGCAGAGGATTGTTTTTGACCAGAGAGGGGTTATCAAATATGGACAAAGTTATTCGTAAAAACTTAAAAAAGATTGATCGCAAAGAGGATAAATTTTTACAAAAAACAGGCGGCGGTTTACTAAAACCCCTCACTGATAAGGTAGAGGAAAAAATCCCTGCCGGTTTGTATGAAAAATTGCAGCAGGCTTTTTATTTGGGCTTTAAAGTGGTGTTTGAAAAAGGGGATGCCATTATCGAAAAAACTTACGACCGTGAGCAGCTGCAGCTGACTCATCGTGTTTATGATGAATCCTTTGAGCAGCTTAATAAGAAAAAGGGTTTGAAGGCGTTGAACAAGCTGGCAGGGAAAGGAAATCTGCGTAATTTGGGTATTACGGCGCTGGAAGGAACCGGACTGGGACTTTTGGGCATTGGATTGCCGGATATTCCGGTGTTTATTGGTGTCGTATTGAAAAGTGTTTATGAAATCAGCCTCAGTTATGGATATGATTACAAAAAAGAGGATGAGCAGTATTTTATCTTAAAACTGCTGGAGGCTGCTTTGGCCAGCGATGAGAAAAAAGCGGAATGCAATGCCGAAGTGGATAAATTGATTGGCTTTTTCCATCAGGGGATTGCCATCGGCTATGATTTTGATTTGCAGATGCGGCAGACTGCCGATACCTTTGCCACCGATATGCTCTGCATTAAATTTTTACAGGGGCTGCCACTGGTGGGTGTGATTGGCGGTCCGTCCAATGTGGTTTACTGTAAAAAAATCAGTGATTATGCCCGTCTGAAATATCAAAAACGATATTTACTACAGAAGGGTAACATTGTTGATGTAAAGGAGACATTGTAATGGAACAGCAACAGCGATTAGAATATCTGCTGCAAACGTTGCTGCCAGAGGCCGGGGAGGACGGTCTCTGGCTGGAAAAACGATATGGGCGCACTTTTTCTCTTTTGCGGGGGTTGATGAATATGCGGCAGCCGCAGCAGGACCAGGCGCAGTTTTTAGAAGTGCAGGATGCCTACTTGCAGGAAATGACCCGACAAAAGGGGATTGTGCAGGCTGCTCAGCTGCAGGCGACACCGCTGCATTCTTCTTTGTATGTATGGCAGGGAGATATTACTACATTGCAGGCAGACGCCATTGTCAATGCTGCCAATCATAAAATGCTGGGCTGCTGGAGTCCCAATCACGGTTGTATCGACAATATGATCCATACTATGGCTGGTGTGCAGCTGCGTCGGGACTGTGCTCTGCTTATGGAGCAGCAAGGTCATGATGAAGAAACGGGACAGGCCAAAATCACACCGGCTTATAATTTACCCAGCCGCTATGTGCTGCATACTGTTGGGCCTGTCATTGATACTCAAGTTACTGAGCAAGATAGAGCGCTGCTTGCTTCTTGCTATCGTTCTTGTTTGGAGTTGGCAGCAGAATACAAGCTGCGCAGTGTTGCGTTCTGTTGTATTTCTACCGGTGTGTTTCGGTTTCCTAATGAGGATGCGGCGCAGATCGCGGTTGATACGGTACTGCAATTTTTACAACAGGACAGCACCATTGAGCAGGTTATATTCAATGTGTTTCAGGATAAGGATTTACAAATTTATCAAAGACTGCTGGGAGCAATGCCTGGCTGCATATAAAGAAAACCTGTAACCAGGATAAAAAGAGAATTTACAGGAAAGGTAACCAGCTGATTAAGTTAATTTTATAAGATGATGACAATATAAATTTCCTGATAAGCCGTAATTTTTTACATTTAACCGGATTTGTTTATCACAATTTTCCGTCAAAACTTTATACGATCATATGATGATCTGCATGAAAAAGTCGTTTATTTAAAAATAGACGGCTTTTTTATGTGAAAATGTATGGAAGGCCAAAAAGTCTAATAGATTGTTTGGGTTTGTTTCTTTTTAATACTGCAATATTGTGTAACAGTTTATCGCCAGTTTAAATTGTTTTTATTTGTATTTTATAGCTCTGCTTTATGATAATTTTGTCAGTAAAAAAGGTATCAGATGGGAGGAATAAAATGCAGACAAAAGAACATCCGTCATTGGAACAGTCTTCTCTGAATAAATATCAGACATTGGCTTCGAATGCCGTTCTTATTAGTGTGGGAACATTTGGCTCTAAGTTACTGGTCTTTTTGATGGTGCGTTTTTATACCGGATATTTGAGCCCTGCGGATTATGGAACGGCGGATTTGCTTACACAAACGGCAAACTTGCTGATACCGCTTTTTTCATTGGGGATCACAGATGGTGTATTTCGCTTTGCGGTTATGAAGAATGATAGACAAGCCAGCGTATTTACTGTTGGTTTTTATACGGTAACGGCAGGTTGTATTCTTCTTTTGACCGTAATTCCAATGCTTGCGCAAATATCGGCAATTGGCAGTTATGCATGGCTGATTGCCGCTTTTGTAGCTGCTTCCTGCTATCACGGACTTTGTGCACAGTTCATTCGAGCCAGGGGGAATGTTACACTGTTTGCTGTACAGGGACTTATCAACACTGCACTGGTCATCGGACTGAATATCTTGTTTTTGGCTGTGTTTCGGTTTGGCATTGCAGGTTATGTGCTTTCTGTTGCTGTTGCCAATTTGATAACTACAGGTATGTTGGTATGGAAAGAACAGCTATGGAATCAGATTATACTGCGGTTTCATTGGGGACTTTGGTGGGAGATGCTTAGATATAGCGTGCCGTTTATTCCAACTTCCGCATTTTGGTGGATTACCAGCGTTTCGGATCGTTATATGGTTACTGCTTTTTTAGGCAGTGAGCTTACTGGAATTTATTCTGTGGCTTATAAAATACCGACAATTTTGACGATTATATCCGCGGTGTTTATGAGTGCATGGCAATTTTCAGCTATAACAGAATCTACCGGGAACAGGAAGGAGCATATTCATTTTTATTCCAGAGTGTGGCAGTTTTTTCAGGTGGTCATGTTTTTATGCGGTGCAAGTATGATTGCTTTGGCGCAGAACGAGATTAAGCTGTTGGCAGCGGAAAGTTATTATACAGCGTGGATATATATTCCGTTTTTAGCAATGGCGATGGTATTTGCGGCTTTTTCCAATTTTATGGACAGTGTTTATATTGTCACCAAAAGAAGTATTCATTCGCTTTGGACTGCTATGCTTGGTGCTGCAATAAATATTGTGTTAAATCTGTTCTTGATTCCCTCTGCTCTTGGCATACAGGGAGCAGCGCTTGCCACGTTTGTCAGCTATTTTATTGTTTTTGCGGTTCGTACTGTAAATGCGCGAGCCTACATACCGTTTCGGTTCTATCCGGTTGTTTTTATTGGCTGTACGTTGATATTGGTTATTCAAACAATCGTTATTGTACTTCAGTTGCCGCTGTGGCAGTTTGTACAGGCTGCAGGTATTGGATTAATCTTGCTTTTGGGCCATCAGCCGTTACGAAGCGGTATTTCGAAACTGGGTTTTCCGATTTTCAAAAAAATAAAGGCACATTTTGAAAGTCTGTCAATTAAAGAAAAAAAGGGGAAATGAAGATGATACAAACGGCTTTTAACGGTTTGTGTATGGCTATTGCAGACAGTGTTCCCGGTGTGTCGGGCGGGACAATAGCTTTTATTTTGGGTTTTTATGATCGGTTTATTGAAGCGCTGCATGATTTGTTTGGCGAAAGCAGGGAAAACAGAAAATCAGCTTTTGTTTATCTTTTTAAATTGGGTGTGGGATGGGCCCCGGGTATGGGTTTATGTGCGCTGCTTTTATCCAATCTTTTTGCAAAACATATTTATTTTATGAGTTCTTTGTTTTTGGGACTCACCGTTGCGTCTATTCCGTTTATCATTATTGCAGAGAAAGATTCATTGCAGGGAAAACTCCAAAACTTTCCTTTTGCCATTGCAGGCGTGGTGTTGGTGGTAACATTGTCTCTTTTGCGAAATAGTGCAGGCGCGTTTGGCAATATCAATTTTCTTCATCTTCAGTTAGTTCAATTTGTGTATATCTTTCTTGCCGGTATGGTGGCGATCACCGCAATGGTATTGCCTGGAATTTCCGGTTCGACGATACTTTTAATTGCCGGTGTGTATCTTCCGACAATTAGCGCTGTAAAAGAGCTTTTGCACTTTAATTTTATGGAGCTGCCTGGATTGTTTGTTCTGGGTTTGGGCATTCTTTTTGGTATTCGTGTTTCTATCGGTTTTATCCGAACCGCGCGTAAAAAATATTGCAGCCAGACAATGTATTTGATTATTGGGCTTATGATTGGGTCTTTATTTGCGATTATTATGGGGCCAACAACACTTTCTACCCCTGTTCCTGCATTGGACGTTTCTACGTTTCATATTTGGGGTTTTGTCGCTGGTGTTGGAGTATTGTTGGGTCTTGAATATTTGAAAGAAAAAATATCGGGACAGGAAGCGCATCATTAGAGGCGTTTTTTGTCAAAGAGATGCGGGAACGTGCAAAATTTTTGTAGAAAATCGTGATAAATAAATCCGGTCAAGTGTAAAGAAAATGAAGGTCTATAGGACAATATCTGTTGCAGTGTGTGGATGCCGCAACAGATATTGTCCTTTGGATGGTTTGGCAAAAGTTATTAATCGTGCTACAATGATTTTAAACGGTGTGAAAGGGGCAAATATATGACAATTCATAAACGTCTGTTTTTATCAAATATTCTGATGATTTTTGTTCCTGCCATTGTTGCAGTATTGATTGGGCTGCTTTGTGTAGGTATCATCTGGATTTCCATTATCGGCGGAGCAGGGTTGGATTTACGTGATACAGAAGATTTTAATCGTGTCTGTTTGGCAGTTACTGAGGTAATAGAGTATCAATTAGATAGCGGAGCAGAGTTGGCCTCTTTGGATATACTGCTGGAGAGTAATGGGATGACAGCGCAGGTTTTTTGTGAGGGAACGGCTATCTATTCCTTTGGCAGCAGAGGGAATGGTGATGATATGCTTCAGGCTGCGGCAGAGGCTCTTACAGGCAACTCGATTGTATCCCAGGACGGCAGGAGTCTTTATAAAGCTTATGAAACTATAAACGGTCAAAGATACACCATTTATCTATTAGGCGGAAATCGCAGCGAAAACAGCTATACAAATCTCAAGGTGGCTTTGGTAACTTCTGCTGTTGTGATTTTATTTGGCATTTTTCTTTCTATTCTGTTAACCAATCGTTTTCTTACCAAATTTGTGTTTCGCCGAATTGAGGAACCATTGGATATTTTGACTGCCGGTGTTCATGAAATTCGAGATGGAAATTTGGATTTTCACATCAACTACGATCGGCAGGATGAATTTCAGCCTGTGTGTGAAGATTTTAACGAGATGGCAGTACGATTAAAGGAATCTGTTGTCCGCATCCAGCAGCAGGAGCAAAACAGAAAAGAATTGCTGGCAGGTATATCCCATGATATCCGTTCACCGCTGACTTCCATTCAGGCATATGTGGAAGGTTTATTGGATGGTGTGGCAAAGACACCGGAGGCGCAGAATAGATACCTTTCTACGATTAAAACCAAGGCGGAGGAATTGGAGCATCTGGTATCCCAGCTGTTTTTATTTTCTAAAATGGAGCTGGGTGAATATTTAGAAAACAATGTTCGGCTGCGGCTTGATCAAAAGGTAAGAGCAGCAGTTTGGGAAGCCGAGGCAGAATACAAAGAACATGGCCTGCGGCTGGAAACGGATCTGGTATCTGTTACAGTGGAAATGGATCCTATTCAGCTTGACCGTGTGATTGCCAATATTATGGGCAACAGCCTGAAATACAAACAAAAAGAAGAAGGGTTGCTTCGCATTGCGCTTATAAAAACAGAGAAAACCTGTATGTTGTCATTTGATGATGATGGCCCCGGTGTTTCGGAGGAGGAACTGCCGCATTTATTTGAAGTATTTTACCGTAGTGATCCGGCGCGGCAGAATCCGCAAAAAGGCAGCGGATTGGGATTGGCGATTGCGGAGCGGATCATCACCCATGCCGGTGGCAGTATTGCGGCAAAGAACAGTGAACTTGGCGGGCTGAGAATTGAAATTTGCTTGCCGTGTGAGGAAGGACGAGGCATAGATGACGAAAATATTGATTGTGGAAGATGATGCGGCCATTGCTGCCATTGAGCGGGACTATCTTATAATTAATGGGTTTGAGGTGGATATTGCAGAAGATGGACGAAGTGGGCTGAACAGAGGCTGCACCGGTGCATATGATTTAATTTTGCTGGACTTGATGCTGCCGGAAATGGATGGCTTTGAGGTTTGCAGAAAGCTGCGGGAAAAAACCAACATCCCTATTTTGATGGTAACAGCAAGACGGGAAGATATTGACAAAATACGGGGGCTGGGGCTTGGTGCAGACGATTACATTGAAAAGCCCTTTTCACCTGGTGTATTGGTTGCGAAGGTGAAAGCCAATTTGGCCCAGTATCAGCGGCTTACCGGTAAAAGGAAGGCGCCTTCGGAAATAACATTAGGCAATGTGAGTATCCATACAGGAACGCATCGTGTTTTTGTGGATGGTCGGGAGATAGAGTTAAAGAACAAGGAATATGAGTTACTCTTGTTTTTGATGCTCAATGTGGATATGGTTTTTGACAGAGAAACGCTTTATGAAACAGTTTGGGGGTTGGATGCAATGGGCGATAACGCTACGGTTGCAGTACATATCAACCGACTGCGGGAAAAGATAGAACAAGATCCGGCGAAACCACGTTATATTGAAACTGTCTGGGGAGCCGGGTATCGATTCAGGGGGCGATAAATATGTGGATTCTGTTTGCGTTTGGTTCGGCGCTGTTTGCCGGGGTGACATCTATTCTTGCCAAATGCGGTATCCAAAAGACCGATTCTACCGTGGCAACAGCCATTCGCACCATTGTGGTGCTGCTTTTTTCCTGGCTGATGGTTTTTATTGTCGGTTCTCAGCGGCAAATTGCATTGCTTGATGCGAAAACGTTACTATTTTTGATTTTGTCGGGGTTAGCTACCGGTGCTTCCTGGCTCTGTTATTTTAAGGCGCTTCAGGTGGGTGATATCAATAAGGTTGTTCCCATTGATAAATCCAGTACAGTTCTGACAATTATATTGGCGTTTATTTTTCTACAGGAACGCATCACAGTATATAGCGGTATTGGTGTCATTTTGATTGGTGCAGGTACTTTTTTGATGATAGAAAAAAAGGATACCGTAAAGCCTGCAGAAAAAGGAACAAGCTGGCTTTTTTATGCGGTTGGCTCTGCAGTGTTTGCCAGTCTTACTTCTATCCTTGGAAAAATTGGTATTTCCGGCGTGGAATCCAATCTGGGAACAGCCATCCGTACCTGTGTGGTGCTGGTTATGACATGGGTTATGGTGTTTGTAACCGGAAAACAAGGAGAATTAAAACAGGTTCCTAAAAAGGAACTGGGTTTTATTTGCCTGTCTGGGGTTGCCACAGGGGGTTCCTGGCTTTGCTATTACAAGGCTTTGCAGGATGGCCTTGCCAGTGTGGTAGTGCCAATCGACAAGTTAAGTATTTTGGTAAGTATTGTTTTTTCCTATTTTGTATTTCAGGAGCGGTTGTCAAAAAAATCTGCCATTGGGCTTACCGGGATTGTTTTGGGAACGCTGGTTATGTTGCTGCCTACCTTGCTTGGATAACTGCAGAGATAAAAAATTTCAAAGAAATCGTTGGCGTATGCTGTATGTAACAGTGTACGCCGTTTATTTTTCTGTGATTTATCTTTTGTTTAACTTTGGCTTAAGTGCAGTTTATGCCTTCACGTTACACTACACACAAGATAAAGAATGAGGAATTGTTCTTCATAAAAAGCTTGTTATTTAAAAGGAGAATCAACAGATGTATATGGAATTAGCTATTCTTGATGCCATTCAGGCGCATTTACGCTGTAATTTTTTTGATGTAATGATGCCGTTGGTCACAAAGCTTGGTAATGGGGGAATTCTTTGGATTATCAGCGCGGCGGTGTTGCTGCTGATTCCCAAAACCCGTAAGATTGGCGCTGCGATGTTAGTTGCGCTTGGGCTGGAAGTGCTTTGCTGCAATATCATTTTGAAACCGTTGGTGGCTCGGATTCGTCCTTGTGATGTCAATACAGCGGTACAACTTCTGGTAAGCAGACCAACAGACTTTTCGTTTCCATCCGGGCATACTGGCGCTTCTTTTGCAGCTGTGTCGGCATTGTATTTTGGAAAAACGCGGTTGTGGATTCCTGCTGGTGTGATTGCGGTGTTGATTGCTGTTTCCCGGCTGTATTTGTACGTGCATTATCCTAGTGATGTACTGGTGGGGGCGCTTTTAGGGATTATGCTTGGTTGGCTGGGAGTCTGGCTGATTAGCTGCTGGGAAAGGAGATGCCGTGCAGATGGAAAAGCTGCTTTATAGAGGGATCTGCACTGAGTTGGAAAATCAGATTTTTTCTGGACAAATAGCGCCGGGGCAAAAGCTTCCTTCTGTTCGTATATTATCCGCGCGATATGGTGTTAATCCAAACACTGTGGGCAGAGCTGTTCGAGAGCTGCAAAAAACAGGTCTGGTTATTTCTTTGCGAGGATGCGGCACTATTGTAACAGACGATGATCAAATCATTTTGAACTGGAAGCATCAAAGAGTACGCTTGCTGATGAAGCAATTTTTTAATGAGATGGAAGGATTAGGTTATACAAGAACGATGGTGCTGGACGAATTGCAGCGGAAAGGAACGAACTGCACAGCCGTTTAAAAACGAGTGTTTTAGGATATCGGATAAAACAGAGATAACATTTTAAAGACGATGTTGTTTGTATATAACGGTGTACATTCTTTGTGATTATTGATGAACTTACACAAGGTTATTTTAACGTATTTTAGGATGCAGACAAATTTATTGATCAGAAGCGGTGAAAGGCAACGATAGCGTAAAGTTTTTGTAGGAAAAAAGAATAAAAGAAAGAGAGCGCTGAATCCTTTGTGATATAATTGAGTTACCAAACAAAATCCACGCAAAGGAAGGCGCTCTCTATGTATAATAGTATACAACATTTTATGGAAAAAGGAATCAAAAAATTAGAAGAAATATTTCTTCAATATGTAGAACATCCGGAAAATTTTGCAGAAATGATTCAGGGTGTTCAAAAAAGTGTTGTGGAATTAGGCTTATCGATGATTGAGGAAGAGTTAGAAAGTTATGATAATTATCTGAGAGATAATAAACATGCTCGCCCCGATTGGTATATAGTGAAACAGGATCATACAACACTTATGACCAGTCTTGGCAGCATAAACTATTCGAAAACATTATTTCAACATAAAAACACAAAAGAACGATGCTACCTGTTGGATAAATTTATGGGAATGGCACCGCATACTCGTCTTACAGAAGATGCAGAAGCAAAGATATTGCAGGAAGTAGTAGAAAACAGCTATGAAAAAGCAGGAATAACATTTTGTCTGTCAGGGGAACAGATCAGCAAAGAAACGGTTATGCACAAGCTGCACAATCTATCCTTCCCAACTGCGGATATACCGGAAGAGAAAAAAATTGCAGATTATCTGTATCTTGATGCAGACGAAGACCATATTCATTTGCAGTATCGGAAACAAAAAGGAGACTTAGAACGGAATCAATATGGGCGCAAAAACAACAATGCGATTGCAAAACTGATCTATGTGTACGAAGGAATTGAAACGGAAACTTTACATGGAAAACGAAAGCAGCTCAAAAGCCCAGACTATTTTGCTCGAGTAGGTAACGGAAGAGAAAATGATGCATTATGGGATGAAGTATCGGCTTATTGAGCATGGAACAAAAGAGAAATTTGTAGAGTATGCCAGTACATTAAAACGCTATTTACCTAATAATATAGGCGAAAAAAGAATCGATGAAAGCATAGCATATATTATATCTAATTGGAATGCTGCAAAACTGAGATTAAAACATAAAGATGGTGTATTGGGAAGCAGTACAGAAGGTCATGTAAGCCATGTATTATCATCCAGAATGAGTTCAAGACCAATGGGATGGAGCATAACAGGCATGAGTAAGATGGCAGAATTACGGGCATATCATTATAATGGCGGAGATATGTTAAAGCTGGTAAGGTATCAGAAGAATATTCAGGAAAAAACAGTGTCGGACAAACAAAAACCTTGCAGTGGACAGATTATTATACAAGAAGAACGTCGACAGGCAAGACAACTGGGCATTTATGCTGGAATGAAAACATATTCGGTGTCTAGGCAAGTGAGAAAACAAGCTGCTATTCGTCATTTTATTTGTGGCTTGTAATTTTTACTGAAAAAATATATGCTAATAGTAAACTGATTGTACCTTAGGATTGGTCCGCCTTTTTCTTTCCTACAGTAAATTTACACTATCAAAGGCAACAACGGCGGTTGACAACAAAATTGGGTGGGGATATAATTAGTCGTGTCGAATTATATAAAATTTTTAGGATAGCTATCATGCGGCATCTAGGTATGGAATGCTCTGCGGGAACTGCAGAAAAATAAATTGGAGGATGAAAGAAAAAATGATTATTTTAGTAATTAACAGCGGCAGCTCTTCTTTGAAATTTCAGCTGCTGAACATGGACGACAAATCTGTAATGGCACAGGGGCAGGTAGAAAAAATCGGCCTGGAAAGCGGAATTTTCACCATCAAGGCCGGCGGTGAAAAACATAAATCCGAACTGGCTATTGCTGACCACGAAGTTGCCATGAAACTGGTGTTGGACGGTCTGTTAAAAACAGAAGGAGTAGGTTTAAGCTCACTGGATGAAATTGATGCTGTTGGTCATCGTATCGTACAGGGCGGCGATACATTCAGCAAAGCAGTGTTGGTAGACGATGCTGTATACGACAAAATCAAAGAATACGGCGCTATGGCTCCGCTGCACAACCCAGCGCATTTAAAAGGTATTGATGCCTGTGCAAAAGTAATGCCGGGCAAACCACAGGTTACTGTGTTTGACACCGCATTCCATCAAACAATGAAACCAGTGGCGTATACCTATGGTCTGCCAAAAGAATTTGCTCGTAAACACAGCATTCGCCGTTATGGTGCGCACGGTACCTCTCATAAATATGTATCCCGCCGGGTGGCTGAACTGATGGGCAGACCGGTTGAGGAATTAAAAATTATTACCTGCCATTTGGGCAATGGCTCCAGCATTTCCGCTATTAAAAACGGTGAAGTAGTAGACACTTCCATGGGCTTTACCCCTCATGAAGGTTTGCTGATGGGCACTCGCTGCGGTGATATTGATGCCACTGCTGTATTGTATCTGATGAAACACGAGGGCTTTGATGCAGATCGTATGGATCATATGCTGAACAAAGAATCCGGTCTTTTGGGCGTATCCGGTGTGTCCAGTGACTTCCGTGAACTGGATGAAGCCATTGCAGCAGGTGATGCCGATGCAAAATTGGCTCGTGATATCTTTATTTATCGGGTAAAAAAATATATCGGCAGCTATGTAGCAGCGATGAATGGCGTAGATGCAGTGGTATTTACTGCAGGTATCGGTGAAAACGGTCCAGACGTGCGGGAAGAAATTTGCGCTGATATGGATTATTTGGGTATCAAAATTGATACAGAAGTGAATAACGTACGGGGTAAAGAAGTAGATATCAGTGCGGCTGATGCCAAAGTACGCACTTGGGTAGTGCCAACCAACGAAGAATTGGCCATTGCCGAAGAAACAGTAGAAGCTGCATTCGGTAAACAAAACTAAGAAAAACAGCGTTTTATTGACAGACAAAGGATAGGGAGGCAGTAATATGGATGTATTAGCAGGCTTCAAAGAAAAAGCAAAAGCAAAAAGACGGAGAATTGTTTTGCCGGAAGGTGCAGAACTCCGCACTCTGAAAGGTGCAGCGCAGGCGGTGGCCGAAGGGCTGGCCGAACCTATTCTGTTGGGCGACGAGGCGGAAATCCGCGCTTTGGCGCAGCAGGAACAGATTAGCCTGGATGGTTTGACCATTATTGATATTGCCAGCAGCGCCGATTTGCCTGCTTTTGCAGAGCAGTTTTATGAGCTGCGCAAACATAAAGGTATGACCTTGGAAAAAGCAGAACAAACTGTGCGCAATCCTTTGTATTATGGTAGTCTGATGCTGCTGCAGGGTAAAGCAGATGGTTTACTGGCCGGAGCGGACAATACTACAGGTGATGTGTTGCGGGCCGCTTTGCAGACAGTAAAAACCAAACCTGGTATCAAAACCGTTTCCGGTGCTTTTGTTATGATTTTGTCGGATCAGACCTATGGCGATCAGGGTGTGTTTATTTTTGGCGATTGCGCTGTGAATCCCAATCCGGATAGTCAGCAGCTGGCTGATATCACCGTTAGCTGTGCGGAAACAAAACGCAGCTTACTTGGCGGTGAACCACATGTAGCAATGCTGTCTTTTTCTACCAAGGGCTCTGCTAAACATGAAAATGTAGACAAAGTAACAGAGGCGTTGGCATTGGTCAAAGAAAAGCAACCAGAACTGTCAGTAGACGGTGAATTGCAGCTGGATGCGGCCGTTGTACCTTCTGTAGCTGCAAAAAAAGCGCCGGGCAGTACCGTTGCAGGTCAGGCTAATGTATTAGTGTTCCCTGATTTACAGGCTGGCAATATCGGCTATAAGCTGGTGCAGCGTTTTGCAGGCGCAACTGCCATTGGTCCTATCTTGCAGGGGATGGCAAAACCGGTCAACGATTTATCCAGAGGCTGCAGTGTGCAGGATGTGGTGGATATGATTGCCATTACAGCGCTGCAATGTGAATAAAACGATGCAAAAATAATATTGGTTCTATTGTGTTAAATAATGGAACATAATACCGGACAGGACTGTTTTTACAGCAATGTCCGGTTTTTTTGTATTTTTATTGGTGTTGCTGATAGATTGACAGTGGACGGGGCAGCAGAAGCTGTATTATAATGAAATCAGATTACAAAATGGGGAGTGATAGTATGTCTGACTTAACATTATGGAAACAGTTGGAGCAATGGAAAGAACAGTATCAATGGGTGGATTTGACCCATGAACTCAGCACCGATACCCCCCATTGGGTAGGCTGGCCGGCGCTGGAGTGTAAAGAGATGATGAATCTGGAGCAGTCCATTTTTGCTGCCCACGCTTATACAACAGTGGGACAGTATGGCACTCATGTGGATGCACCCTGCCATATGGTGAAAGGTGGGCGTTCGCTGGAGCAGGTGGAGCTGCAGGAAGCAGTTATGCCGCTGTGTGTTATCAACAAAGAGGACGCTGTGGCGCACAATGCCGACTATGTGCTGACTGTAGAGGATATCTTGCAGTGGGAACAGACTTATGGCAAAGTTCCGGCAGGTGCGTTTGTGATTTTTCAAAGCGGATGGGGCAAGCGGCCCGGTGACACCATGGACAATCTGGATGAAGACGGTAACCGCCATTTTCCCGGTTGGCAGCTGGAAGCAGTTAAATTTTTGGTAGAAGAACGAAATATCGGTGGTATTGGTCATGAAACTTCTGATACCGAGGCGCCCATTACATCAGGGCAGACCAATTATGAAGTAGAATATTATATTCTTGCTCAGGACCGCATTCAGGCCGAACTGCTTTGTAATGTGGAGCAATGCCCGCCGGTAGGAGCACTGTTCTTCTGTATGTTTCCAAAAGTAAAAGGCGGTACAGGCTATCCGGCTCGTTGCTTTGCTATCTGTCCTAAGGCGTAATTGGGGATAAAAAATGATGGGCAGATAGAACGCTCGATAGAATGAATGAAAATGTAAAAGGTGCAGATTGAATCCCTAAAATAAAGGATGTGTCTGCACCTTTCTTGTGTAATACAGTAAAGTATGAAAATAAATTGCCGAAAGAATAAGCGCCTGCTACACAAATACAAACTGAATCAGCAGCATATAGCATACTGTTCCGCCAGCGATAGAAAGCAGCATCTGCCGCTTCCAGATATGCAGGCCGATAACCAGCAGAATAGAAAACAGTTCGGGCAGGCCGTGGGTACCAGTCATTGGATCGACATTCTTTAAACAATACACAATCAGCATGGCAAAGACAGCAGAAGGCAATGCTTTGCCCAGATACTGCACATAGGGTGGTGTCGGTTTCTTAGAAGAAAATACAAAAAAAGGCAGAAACCGCATGGCCATGGTACCCAACACACACATGGCAATGGTAATAATCTGTTGGGTCAATGTCATAGAGGTCATGCAAAACCACCTGCCTGTTCAATTGGTTTGCGGCCCAGTGTCAGGGCAGCCAGAATTAAAACCATGGTTGGAATCATAAAGTCATCTGCGCCGAACAATACCAGACACAAAACCGACGCCACCATGCCGATAAATGCAGTCCAATGTTTTTTCTCTTTGAGCCATTGTTCCAGAAAGATGACCACAAACATGGCAGTCATCACAAACTCTAACCCCTGGGTATTAAAGGTGAGCAGCGAGCCCAACAGTCCCCCTATGGTAGAGCCGGAAAACCAATAAAACTGATTTAGTGCGGTTACCCAGAACATAAACCAGCCTTTATCAATGCCTTCGGGTATTTTGGCAGTGTAGTTGATAGAAAAACTTTCATCGCACATACCAAAAATCAGATAATATTTTTTCCAGCCGGTATTTTTATATTTATCCAGCATGGAAATGCCGTAAAATAAATGACGGGCCTGGATCATCAGTGCTAAGGTGAAAGCCTGCAGCGGATTAAATGCGCCCAATAGCAGATTAACAGCTACAAATTCCAGTGAACCGCCAAAAATAGTTGCGCTCATCAGCATGGGATACCAAAAAGAAAATCCCGACACATTCATATAAATACCGTAAGTGAGTCCCAAAAACCAAAAGCCGGCAAAGATAGGGATGGTATAAGGAAATGCTGCGTGAAATGCTTTTTTGATTTGGGATTTATCTGCCTGTGTCAAAAAAATGCCTCCTTTTCTGAATCAAATTGATTCATAGATCTGAAAATAAATTGTAATTTTTAGTATAACATTGCATATCCTATACATTCAACAGTATTTTTATGAAAGTAGGACAAAGCTTTTTTATGATAAAAACAGGAAACAACAAACAACAATTCTATGCGATAAAATATGAAACGGTTCGTTTGTATTGTACAATGATCAGTCAATGGATAAGTACAATAAAGCAGAATCAAAGAAAAATAAAAAAGCAATGACACATTGCGCGTCATTGCTTTTTTATTTGTGACCGGATGCTTACGCTTCAGCAGCAACCGCTTTATTCAGAGCTTCTATTAATGCTGGAACATTGATACCATGACCTACAGCACCCTGTTCGATATTTTCAAAATGAGCAGCGGCACATCCCAGACAGCCCATGCCGAATTCCATAAATACAGCAGCTGTTTTTGGATATTTCTGTACACATTCTTTAATTCCCATTTCTTTGGTAATTAACACGATTATTGCGCCCCCTTTGCAAATGAATTGCTTACAATTCATAGTATAACAAAGGAATTATTTTTTTGCAAACTTTTAATGAAAAGAATATTTTATTGTGATAAACTATATAGATAATGGAGGGAATTATATGTTAATTTTTAGTTATGTCATTTCCGCAGCGCTGGAGGCGACTCTGTCTTATTTGTTATATATGGCCACAGGAGAAATTCCGGTGATTTATGTATTGCTTTTGATCAGCAGTCTGTTGTCTATTCCTATTGAATGCAGTGCTGCAGGAGAATCGGTGCGTCAGGCCATGAAAGCAGAGGGTAAAAACATTGACCAGTTTGATATTATGTCCAACTGGGGACGGTCCTTTTTGTATTTGTGTGTTTGGGCCGGTTATCTGGATGCGGAAACCGGCGGTGTGCTGGCCTGTGTTTGTATTGGCGCTGCTATGCTGCTGGGCGTTTTGCGGTTTCGGTAATATAAAAATCCAATATTGGGGCAATAAAAAAGTCTGCCGGAGCACTATGTGTTTCCGGGCAGACTTTTTTATTTGTCGGCAATCAGCCGAATTATTCATATAAGCTGTAAACGATATCGTTCAGTTCGTAAGTGACATGTTTTGTCGCTTTTAAGGACAAAGCAGCGGCGCAGTACAGATTCATGGATTCCTGCAGCGCAGCTTTGAAGATAGCAGGATCAATGTCACCGGTAGCGATATAATGCAGATGCAAATCAGAAAATGCCATTGGGTATTCGGAAGGACGATCCCCTCTGACTTCCACTTTTAAGCTGTCCAGCTGCTGTCCCCGTTCTGCCATGGTTTCTACAATATCCATAGAAGAACATGCGCCTACACCGCACAGCAGCAGCTCGGTAGGACGAGGCGCACAGTTGTCACCTGCCGGTTTGCCGGCGTCCATTTTTACTTTATGACCGGATTCGGTGTCCGCTTCAAAGGTCATACGCTGTTCCCAATTTACAGTTACTTTCATGATAAACCCTCCAATGAAAAATAATGATCATAAAACAGATCAGCCGCCAAAGGGCTGCCTTTCTCTTTATAGTGTAATGTTTTTTCCAGTTCTATGCAAGTTATTTTACAATTTTCAGCAAATTATCCTGCTATACAAGTGAGCAAAAATAAAGTATACTAAGAAAGGCAGCAGATTGGAAAGATATGGTCGTTTTGATTATATCAAACATATCCGATGCTTTGTGGTATACATAAGGAGGAATTGGGGAATGGTGGAATTAACAGTATTGGGAAATTACGGTCCTTATCCGGCGGCGCAGGGGGCTTGCAGCGGTTATTTGCTGAATGTAAACGGCTTTTATATTATGCTGGATTGCGGCAATGGCAGCTTTAGCAAGCTGCAAAAATATGCCGATTCTACAAAACTGGGTATTTTATTTTTGAGTCATTTGCATCCTGACCATTATTGTGATATTTATTGTCTGCGGCAGGCCTTAAAATATCAAATGCAGGAGGGCATGCGCAAAGAGCCGCTGTTTGTGTATCTGCCTGAGGGGCCGGAGGAGATCGTTGCTCAGATTCGGCAGTGGGATGATGTATTTACTGTAGTCAGTCTGGAAGAGGCCCAGGCGGCAGTCAATGATTTTAATCTATTTCAGTTGAAATTTTTTCCGGTGCAGCATCAGATGCCTGCCTACGGTGTGCAATTTTGTATTGATGGAGAAGCGTTGCTTACTTATACCGGTGATACCAGTTGGTTTGCGCAGCTGGATGCCCATTGCCGTAACAGCGCTTATTTGCTGGCGGAAGCATCTTTGCGCAACTGTGAACTGGCCAGCCGCGGACAAAATCATATGACAGCAGGACAAGCCGGTACACTGGCGCAAAATAGTGGAGCCCATCATCTAATCCTGACGCACTTTTTTCCGGAAACCAATCTGCACCAGCTGCAGCGGGAAGCAGAGCAGAATTTTGATGGCCCTGTTTACATGAGTGCTACCGGTAAAAAATATATTTTGCGGCCTTAATTTTGTGAAGAAAAGGATTGAAAAAACCGGAAACGGTTGTATATAATAAGAGATATGCGATTGATAGCAGATAGAACGGTAAAAACAGAACATAACGCAGAAGCCATGTTCATTTCAGAACGGATTTTCATTGAAAAACTAGGCAAAAAGGATGGATATAACAATGATGACAGAACTGGTATTGGCCAGCGGCAATCAGGGTAAAATTGCAGAATTTCAACGGCTGCTGGAAAATTTGGATATTGCAGTACATTCCATGAAAGAATATCCGCAGATTGGTGAAATTGAAGAAAACGGCGCTACTTTTGCAGAAAACGCACTGATCAAGGCCCGCGCGGTCTGCAAAGCCACCGGCAAGCCGGCATTGGCCGATGATTCTGGCTTAATGGTAGATGCGCTGGACGGTGCGCCGGGCATTTATTCGGCCCGGTTTGCCGGTCCCCAGCATGATGATGCTGCCAACAATGCCAAGCTGCTGCAACTGTTGGAACCTGTGGAGGATGGGCAGCGGACAGGCAGTTTTTTCTGCGCCATTGCCATCGTTTTGCCTGATGGCAGAGAATATACAGTGGAAGGCAGTTGTCCGGGAAAAATTTTGCGGCAGTTGGAGGGCGACGGCGGCTTTGGATATGATCCGCTTTTCTATGTGGAAGAATTGGGGAAAACCTTTGCCCAATTATCCATGGCCGAAAAAAATCAGATTAGCCATCGGGGCAGAGCCAATCAGAAAGCGGTGGCAATTTTGCAGCAGTTAAAAGACGAAAGCAGATAAGGAGAAGGATGCAGTTATGAAAATAGCAGTAGTAAGCGATACCCACGGTAACTGGCAGCAGATTGAGAAAGCACTGCAGGAGGAACCTGTGGATTATTTAATGTTTTTGGGTGACAACGCTGAAGATGGGCGGCAATTGGAGCGCTCACTGGGGATTCCGGCATTTATTGTGCAGGGGAATTGCGATTATTCTGATCCGGCACCGATAGAACAGATGGTGGAGTTAGGCGGCTGGCAGTTTTGGCTATGCCATGGGCACTCCTGTTTTGTAAAAGAAAATTTGACATGGCTGTGGGCAGAAGCCAAAGATAAAAAAGTGGATTTTGCATTATATGGCCATACCCACCAGGCATTTTATGAAGAACGTGACGGTATTACTGTGATTAATCCCGGTGCAGTCAGTATGCTGGATTTGGTGATTGGAACAGCTTCCTGGGGTCTTTTGACCTTATCTGATAAAAAAGATGAAAATTTTTTCAAAAAATATGAAAAAAAAGCTTGCCAAAAGAGTTAGAATCTGATAGAATAACTTTCGTCGTCAGGACAAAGGAACAACGGGGTGTGGCTCAGTTTGGTAGAGTACGTGGTTTGGGACCATGGGGCCGGGGGTTCGAATCCCTCCACCCCGATACTTCTTTTTTTCTGATAAGCGGGTGTAGCTCAATGGTAGAGTTCTGGCCTTCCAAGCCAGCTACGTGGGTTCGATTCCCATCACCCGCTCCAATGTGTGCCAGTAGCTCAGCTGGATAGAGCATCGGCCTTCTAAGCCGAGGGTCGGGGGTTCGAGTCCCTCCTGGCACAGATGTGGTGGATGTGGTGAAGTGGCTAACACACCGGATTGTGGCTCCGGCATTCGTGGGTTCGATCCCCATCATCCACCCTCTTTTCTTCATAACGTTGTAAAAATGTTTTACGTATGTAACCTTCAGTGGGGTGTCGCCAAGCGGTAAGGCACGGGACTTTGACTCCCGCATTCGTAGGTTCAAATCCTGCCACCCCAGCCATTTTTCTGTGCGCTATTAGCTCAGCAGGCAGAGCACCTGACTTTTAATCAGGGTGTCCCGCGTTCGAATCGCGGATAGCGCATTTTCTATTTCTGCGGGTGTGGCGGAATTGGCAGACGCACCAGACTTAGGATCTGGCGGTTACACCGTGGGGGTTCAAGTCCCTTCACCCGCATCAGATTTTTACAACACTCAATTTTATATGCGGAAGTGGCTCAGTGGTAGAGCATCGCCTTGCCAAGGCGAGGGTCGCGAGTTCGAATCTCGTCTTCCGCTCCAGTATGAAGCAGATTCTTTATAGAGTCTGCTTTTTTGTTGTGTATTTTTATTTCATGGGATAGCATTGTGTAGTGAATAGAGAGAAAACCATTGCCGATTTCTCTGTTTAATACTGGAGAATTTGGCAAAATATCGTATAGATGTCGGGATGTGCGCAAACAGTCTCCCGACAATGGAGCATTGCAAACAAAATTGTTTCACGTGAAACAATCATAATAACCAAAGCAATAAAAAGGTTCTATAATAAATGTTGGGGTAGCGATTTCCCGACATTTATTATTTTAGAAAAAATAATAAAAAAAGAGA
>CALXUG010000038.1 GCA_944391625.1 uncultured Clostridia bacterium | reverse complement strand
TGTAACACATCTTGTGCATAAAAATAAAGTGTGCTATTAGTTTTTTGCTAATTTACACACTTTATCTTACACTCCCGGTAGTCATTTTTTTATGACTTTGTTGACCTTGCTACTTTTTACGTACCAAGGCGATAACTGCGACAACCAATGTCAATGTTGCGATGATCGCTCCATATAATTCGTATGTCATGGTTACCACCTCCCATCCAAGGGAGGTAAACCGCCTACCGTTTTTGGTTACTCTCTGCTTTGCATTATAACATGCAAACATATATTCTTTCAATCAGATATTTTTTATCTTTTCACAGTTGACGAATAATTTCCTCTGTGTTAGGATATATATAAAGAGAGCTGCTGCGTGACAGTCGCCCTTCAAAATTTGTTGAGATTACCCCGTCAAACTTCGCAGGCTGGACGGGGTAGTTTTCTGCCCAGAACTGGGCTATTTACTACTTGTTATTGCCAATAAAGAGAGCGATTACGGCAACGAGCATTAAGCCAAATGTGAACATTGCATTCAAGGCTTCCCAAGTAACCATAATATCACCCCCTAATACGGGCGCACCGTCCATTGCTATCCATTGTGAAAATCAATGTGCAACAGCTCTTTCCATATTATAACATACAAACATATATTCTTTCAATCAGATATTTTTTATCTTTTCACAGTTGACGAATAATTTCCTCTATGTTAGGATATACATATATAAAGAGAGTAACCACAGCGTACTACTAATACGCCGATAAACGGTTTGCTCCCAATAGTGACAGACAATCCGCCTATCTTATCAGGGAAAGAGGCGGATTGTCAATTTTTATGACTTTGTTGACCTTGCTACTTCTTACGTACCAAGGCGATAACTGCGACAACCAATGTTAATGTTGCGATGATCGCTCCATATAATTCGTATGTCATGGTTACCACCTCCCATCCATGGGAGGTAAACCGCCTACCGTTTTTGGTTACTCTCTGCTTTGCATTATAACATGCAAACATATATTCTTTCAATCAGATATTTTTTATCTTTTCACAGTTGACGAATAATTTCCTCTGTGTTAGGATATATATAAAGAGAGCTGCTGCGTGACAGTCGCCCTTCAAAATTTGTTGAGATTACCCCGTCAAACTTCGCAGGCTGGACGGGGTAGTTTTCTGCCCAGAACTGGGCTATTTACTACTTGTTATTGCCAATAAAGAGAGCGATTACGGCAACGAGCATTAAGCCAAATGTGAACATTGCATTCAAGGCTTCCCAAGTAACCATGCCCCACGCTTTTTTGGTGGGGTATATCACCCCCTAATACGGGCGCACCGTCCATTGCTATCCATTGTGAAAATCAATGTGCAACAGCTCTTTCCATATTATAACATACAAACATATATTCTTTCAATCAAATATTTTTTTATCTTTTCACAGTTGACGAATAATTTCCTCTGTGTTAGGATATACATATATAAAGAGAGTAACCACAGCGTACTGCTAATACGCCGACAAACGGTTTATCTCCCAATAGCGTTGGACGACAATCCGCCTAACTTCTCAGGGTAAAGGCGGATTGTCTTTTTTGTTTATAAGACTTGTACCTTGTTACTTACGTACCAAGGCGATAACTGCGACAACCAATGTCAATGTTGCGATGATCGCTCCATATAATTCGTATGTCATGGTTACCACCTCCCATCCAAGGGAGGTAAACCGCCTGCCGTTTTCGGTTACTCTCTGTTTGGCATTATAACATACAAACATATATTCTTTCAATCCAATCTTCTGGCTATGATGCCTTTTTTCCGCACAGAATCAACACATCCTTCACTTTCTGCATTGACAAACCTGGACAAATTGGATATACTGCACCTCAAGTCAGCGCAACATTCTTCTTTCCTATCGCAAGCAAGTCACAACGATTACACATAAACGCACAAAAAAGGAGTTTATTATGATTAGAACCGCTCAAGAAACTGATATGGAGCAGTTGCTGCAAATCTGGTTAAATAGCAATATTGATGCTCACGATTTTATTCCCCCCAAATACTGGATGGACAACTATCCATTGGTGGCTGATCAACTGCCCCAGGCAGATATCTATCTGTATGAAGCAGATGGAAACATCTATGGATTTGTTGGCGTTATGGACGGCTATATTGCCGGAATTTTTGTAGACAAAGCGCATCGCTCGGCAGGCATCGGCAGCCGGCTTTTGAACCATGTCAAAGCATTGTATCCCACATTGTCCTTAGGCGTATACAAAAAAAATCAGCGGGCTGTACGCTTTTACCTGCGGGAAGGCTTTGCCATAAACAGTGAACAGCTGGACGAAAGCACCGGCGAGATAGAGTACACCATGTTCTGGCAAAGAAACAATGCCGCTCAAAACATCTAAATCAGCTTCATGGTTTCGCAGCTATCCGCCAAACAAACCGCAAACAAAGTAACTGCCCGCAGCCATAAACAGTCACAGAAAGGGACCGCAATTATGACAACAACTACAATCGTACCATTGCGCGACCATGCCGTTTTTTTAGAAACAGCAGCCCAATGGTTCAGCCAAAAATGGGATATTCCTGTACAAGCCTATCAGGAAAGCATACAGCAATGCATGCAAAACACTGCGCCGATTCCCCAATGGTATCTGGTATTAAACCAGCAGCAGCAAATCGTTGCCGGAGCAGGCATCATTGACAACGATTTTCATGACAGAAAGGATTTGTCGCCCAATTTGTGCGCGCTCTTTGTGGAAGAACCGTACCGCAAACAGGGCATTGCCCGTCAGCTGTTGCAATTTATCACACAGGATATGGCGCAGCAGGGCATTGACAAACTCTATCTGGTAACAGATCACACTGCATTTTATGAGCGATGCGGTTGGAGTTTTTTCACCATGGTGCAGGGAGATGACGGCTGCCAGCAGCGCATGTATCTGTTTCAAGCATAGAAATATATGACCAAAAACAATTCAGCCGCCAACGGTTTGCATATTGCAAACCGCTGGCGGCTGTTTTAATTTTGACTGTCTGTGCCTGTCAATTCAAATGTGGCGTTTGCTGAGAAAACAACTGCTCCAATTCTTTGGCAATCTCCTCCACCAATGCATGGCATGGATCTGTAAAGCCGGGAATCTCCAAATGCTGCAATTCCACACAATGCAGCGTTCCAAAAGAATCGGTAAAACGCTCCGTCAGTTCACAAAGCATCTTAAAGCCCCGTATGTTATCACAATCGGTAGCTCCTTCCTGCGCAGTCACCAGTCCTATCATCCCTGCTGCAACGGTAAACGCACCGCAGCAGGACTGTTCAGTCTGCATACCCATCCCCATAATAGAAAACATTTTTTGTGCATCGTCACTGAGATTCAACTGATAGTATTCGTTGCACGCTCTAAACATCGCTTCGGCACAGGTTAAATCGGTGTTGATATGATATTCATTTACCAATTCGTACAATTTCATCTGCAGTCCCCCTCTGCTTCAATTTGTGTTCCGTTATTTCTGTTCCGTTATTTCTATCATAACACATTTTTAAAAACGGGGAAATAACTTGTTTTCTATTTAAAATTTCCCGGACAATAAAAACAGCGCCTTCCTGCCAAATTTTTCTTGCAATCATTTGTTCTATCCTGTATACTGAATTTGTATCGAACAGATGATTTGTTTTTCATTTACTTTCGTTCACATAAATTTATCTTTCCCCAACAGTACAGTCAATGACAAAAGCCACCCGTCGCCCCTTTTTTACAGCAAAAATTTGCGGAACAGGAGTTTTCAATGACCCATACTAACAGACAGGTAACAAATACCGATCCATCGGCGCGGATGCAGTCTGCTGCTGACTTTGCCATATCCTTTGACTGGTTGGAGTTTACAATCTGCGACAGTTCTCTTACTGCTGTGTTTGAACAGGTGCTGCAGCTGCCGGCCAGTCAGTTTATGCACACCGGCCCGGGCAGCTATGGCTATCGGGACAAGCATGTGCATGTCCACAATAAATATGTAGTGGTGCTGTCCGGCGGCACTGCCGAACAGGGCATTCATGTGCAGTTATCCGGTCAGGGCTGCGCCTATTTGCTGAACCATCTGCCGGTGCAGCAGCTGATTCACAATGTATTGCAGGCCAACGGCCGCTTTACCCGGGTGGACTTGGCTCTGGACGATAAAGAATGCGTGTGGTACAGCATCCAGCAATTACTGCGGCATATCCGCAGCAAGGAGATTGTCAGCCGCTGGAAAGAGGTCACCACTGACATCAGCCAGCTTTTACACAATAATGCTGCGTGCAAAGAGATTATCTATTTTGGCTCCTCCCGCTCTGATTTTTCGCTGCGCATTTATAACAAAACGCTGGAACAGCGCAAATCCCTGATTGCACCGGAAGACATTGCCGCACTGCCCTCTCATTGGGTGCGCTGGGAATTTACCTGCCGCCGCAAACGGGCGCAGGCGCTGATACAGGAAATTATGACCCAGCAATTTGCCCTGGGACAGGTATTTGCCGATTTGTTGTGCGGCAGTATGCGTATTGTACGCAGCGACGGCACAGACAGCAACCGCAGCCGTTGGCCTGATCGGCACAAATGGCAAAAATTTATCGGCGCAGCGCAGCCATTGCGCTTATATGTGCCTGCCCAGCAAAACAATCTTACCCGCACTGCAGCCTGGCTGAAAAAATACATCGTTCCTACTCTGGCAGCATTGCTGGAAACCAAAGACGGCTTTGCCCGGCTTTTGGATATGCTCAGCGATGGTAAACACATGGTCAAAAAACACCAGTGGGCGCAGGTAGCCGCCTACAATGAGCGGGTAAAAAATGATGACACCATTCTGAATGTGGTACAAAGCGGCAGTATGGATTATACCGTCAGTTTGCTGGACAAACTGCTGCTGCGCGCGCCCGTAGACCGCCCCTGGGCTATACCGCTGTAAGAAACAGAATCACAATTAACGCGCACAGCTATACCATTATTACAGCACATACCATCACATAAGCAGGTCACCTGTTTTCTATTTTACCGCGCTTATTTTTATGTCCATTTAGAATAAACCGTTCCCTATGGTACACCAAGCAAAAAAGACAGGCAACCAACCGCCTGTCTCTGCTTGACTTGCAAAAAAAATGTTTCACGTGAAACATTTTTTCTATGTTCGTTTTTAGATTTCCGTTCCATATGGTTTAACTATGTTGACAATTCTGTTTAAAACTCTGTTTAAAAAGAAAGTACCTTTGGCTGGTCAGTAAAAGAATTGATTGTGGCGGTTCCATGTTCAAAAAAGAATACCGTCATCAGATTATCGTCCACATGATACATGCTGCTCAGCGACGCATTGGCATCCATCATTGCAACTCTGGCCTCTCTCCGCAGATCTTCTTTTACTTCCCCTTCTACACGAATCCAAGTGTCGTTATACATGCCGCAAATTTCCACCTTAGGATTTTTCAACATCTGACGATACACATGTTTCTGGTTGTTGGTTATAATGTACAACTTGTTTTCAAATACGCAAACCGCACCAAAAGGACGAACATGCGCCTGACCATCCTCCGAGGTTGCCAGATAAAAAGTATCACAATTTTTCAAATACTCCATAATTTCGTTCATTGTTTGAACTCCTTTCCATATTGCCTGTCTTTAAAAGCAACTTGATTTTTTCTTTTGACGAGGTTATTATATCTGCATACGATTTTGTAAACAAGTACGATATTTTATGATACCAGTGTCAAAGGAGATACCGCTATGGCAAAAAAAGAACTATTTGGGATTTGTCCTTATGTAACATCACAAAAAGTTTTGACCGGAAAATGGTCCATGTATATCATATACTTGCTGACCAAAGGCCCGATTCGGTTTAACGAACTGCAGCGGCAAATGCCGGAAGCAATGACACACACCACCCTTTCCCGCCAACTGAAAATGCTGGAAGAAGAAGGACTGATTGTAAGAACAGAATATGTGCAGGTTCCGCCAAAAGTAGAGTATTCGCTCAGCGAAATCGGAGAAAAATTTCAACCGGTTCTTAACGCTCTTGAAGCTTGGGGCAACGAATATATTGACTATTTGAACCAAAAATAATACAGGGGAGGATATATCTCATACGAGTTATATCCTCCCCTGTTTAAATTTGTCTATTTCCTGACAGTCCTTCTGACTGATTTGCAAAAAAAATTGTTTCACGTGAAACAATTTTTTTTACGCTGCCGTTTATTTTGCCGGCACAATTTCCAGCCAATAGCCGTCAGGATCATTGATAAAGTAGATACCCATGGCTTCGTTTTCAAAGCAGATGCAGCCCATCTCTTTGTGTTTGGCATGAGCAGCATCAAAGTCTTCCACAGCAAATGCCAGATGCACCTCGTTATCGCCCAGATTATACGGACGCTCCCAATCCCGCAGCCAGGTTAATTCCAAGTTAAAACCGGTAACGCCATCGGTGAGATACACCAAAATAAAACTGCCGTCTTCCGCTTCTTTGCGGCTCTGTTCTTCCAATCCCAGCGCTTCTTTGTAAAAGGCCAGTGATTTTTCCAGATTTAAAACATTGTAATTGTAATGTGCGAATTGAAATTGCATAAAAAACTCCTCCTAAAATTTATATTTTCAGACTTATTGGTACTTTCTTTTGCAGACGTTATTGGGACAATGGCTTGTTGGCGGCAGCCAGCCGCCTTTGTCAAAAATTTCAGCATCCCGGTTATGGTTTACGCTTCTTCCCGCCGATTACCCTGCCGGTCAAAAGTTTTTTCCAGCGCCTTTTCTGTTACCGGAATGATTGCCAAAACCGGAATCACCTGCAATAACATAATAAATGCTGCTGTGCTTGGCTGCCAAAGATACAGTATCAATTCAGAGATAACCAATAATGGCACACTCCATTTCATCCACAAGATACCGCCATAGCTATTTGCAAATTCCCAAGTATCCGCATTGCGCAGGGCAGCACCTGTCCGATAACCGAGTATACTATCATATTTAAAGCGTACCCAATACATCAAATATCCACCCAAGAACATCCCACACGGCGCAATACCGCCAAGAAAATAAATATTGCTCAACATCTTATCACGCTCCGTTTACAACAGCATCTGCAAAATTTCCTGCTTACACTGCACCAACGCGCTGTCTTCTCCATGGCGGGGATAATCGGCCTCTATAGCAAAGGACACCGGCGCTTGACCTTTGCGCAGCACCAAAATCTGATTGGCCAAAAGCAAGGCTTCATCCACGTTGTGAGTTACAAAGATAACAGCGGTGTGAGTCTGCTGCTGAATCTCAATCACGTTCTGCTGCAATGCCATACGGGTAAAATAATCCAATGCGGCAAAAGGTTCATCCATCAGCAAAATGTCGGGCTGATAGGCCAAGGCCCTGGCGATAGCCACCCGATGCGCCATGCCGCCGGACAACGATTCCGGCTTGCTGTGCAGATAGGTAGGCTCCAGCCCCACCAATTCCAAATAAGGCAAGGCATCATCATCCTGCCATTTGCTGCGGCTCAGCATAATATTTTGCGCCACAGTCAGCCAGGGCAGCAGCCTGCTTTCCTGGAACACCATACCCATTTTGGGTGTATAAGGCTTCCCGTCCCGTAAAAAATTGATGCTGCCCTGCTCCGGCTGCTCCAAACCGGCAAGCAAGCGCAGCATGGTAGTTTTACCGCAGCCGCTTTTGCCCAGCAGCACTGTAATGCCCTTTAAGGGCAATGACAACGTTAAATTGGAAAAAATCCGCTGTATACCGCCCTGCAGCGGATAACTTTTGTACACCTGCTGCAGCTGACAAATTTGATTGACCGTCATACCGCACACCGCCTTTGATACCGACAACGCACCACGCCGTTTTCTGCCGCAGCGGAAAGCAGCTCCAACGGCAGTTTTTGCTCCAATGCGCCAAACAGCGGAATGCCGCTGCCCAGCAAACAGGGCATCACCGACAAATCATACACATCAATCAAATCATTGGCAATCAACTGCTGAGCAATGTCAGCGCCGCCGCAAATCCAGATATCCTTGCCCGATTGGGCGCGCAGCTGCTGCACCAACCGGGTCGGACTTTGCTGCACAAAGTGAATTTCATCAGTATCCGTCTGCGGACAACGGGTTATCACATAGCTTTGCATTCCCTGATAAACCCACTGCTGCGGTGAAAGCTCCTGTGTAATCTGCCGATAGGTGCGTCCGCCCATAATCACAGTATCAACCTGCGCTGTAAAATCCTCATAACCGTAATCACCTGTATAGTCGGCGCTTTGACCGCCCAGCCAGTCCACACCGCCCCGGGCATCGGCAATGTAGCCATCCAGACTGACTGCAATATATAAAATCACCTTCCGCATCTGATTCACCTCTCGTATTCTCGTATTTGATTTATTCTACCATAAACTAATATCTCCATGCAATTTTCAAAATGTTTCGTATGAAACATCCATGTTAGCCGAAATCGTCTAACACAAATAGGTAATAAAAGAAGCATAAACAATTGTATTTGCGATGCTGTATTATCGGGAGACTGTTTGTTGCCTGCCCTCGTTCACCGGACATTTGCTTGTATGTCTTCCTCACTTTGGACTGCGTCCAGTTCGGCAAGACAGACTGCACATCTGTCCGCTTCAATCTCGACAACGGCAACAAAACATCTCCCTAGTTTGCACACATAAGGCTGGCCTATCCTTTGCCAAAATTCCGAATTGGGATGGTCAGCAACGCAGATTGTTTTATCCGAGCTGGACGCAGTCCATGGCGAGGAAAACAATCAAGTTGATGCCCAGAGCCATTGAGGGAGAGGCAAAGATAGGACAAGCCGACCATGTAATCTTTCATACTAAACATTTTGACATTTTTCAAGCTATCCAAAATCACAAAATTTATGGTATAATATTTATAATCATGTCATAAGGAGGCATACTATGTACGATAGTATTATTGTAGGCTGCGGTTTCGCCGGCGCTGTAGTAGCCCGTGAGCTGGCCGAGCGCGGTAACCAAAATGTCTGCATCATCGAAAAACGTGACCACATTGGCGGCAACTGCTATGATCGGAACGATGAAAACGGGATTCTGATTCATCAGTACGGCCCCCATATTTTTCATACCGGCAAAAAAAATGTATACGATTACCTTTCCCGTTTTACCCAGTGGCATCCCTACAAGCACGAAGTGGTGGCCAATATTAACGGTCAGTTTGTGCCGGTGCCATTCAATCTGAACACCTTAAAGCTGGTTTACGGCGAAGAAAAAGCGGCTGTGCTGCGGGACAAGCTGGTTCATACATACGGTCTGGAAAGCCGTGTGCCGATTTTGCAGCTAAAAGAGAACGCCGATAAGGATATCCAGGCCATTGCCGATTATGTGTACGAAAATATTTTTCTGCACTACACCTTAAAGCAGTGGGGGCAAAAGCCGGAGGACATCGATCCCAGCGTAACTGCCCGCGTGCCGGTGCTGATTTCTGAAGACAACGGCTATTTTCAGGATGCATACCAGGGTATGCCGCTGGAAGGCTTTACACCGCTGTTTGAAAAAATGCTGGACTATCCTAATATTCAGCTGATGCTGGATACCGATGCCAACCAGCTGCTGCGCTTGGAAGACGGGCAGATTTATTTTCAGGACCAGCCTTTTGACGGTCAGGTTATTTTTACCGGCCCAATCGACGAGTTTTTCTCCTGCTGCTATGGGCAGCTGCCTTACCGCTCTCTGCATTTTGTATTTGAGCATCACGAAAAAAGCGATTATCAGCCAAAGGCTGTGGTAAACTACACTGTCAGCGAAGATTATACCCGCATTACCGAATTTAAAAAGCTGACCGGACAAAAAATGCCTGAGCATACTACCATTATGAAGGAATATCCTATGCCGTACAGCGGCAAGCCGGGCGAAATCCCCTACTATTCCATCATCAATGAAGAAAATCTGGCCTTGTATCAAAAATACTGCCAGCTGCTGGACGGCTATCCCAAATTTCATCTGTTGGGCCGTTTAGCGGAATATAAATATTATAACATTGACGCCATTGTCGACAAAGCGCTGACATTGGCTGACACTTTACTAGGATAAGCAGGAGGCAGTTATGAAGGTTTTATCCATTGCAATTCCCTCTTATAACTCTGAAAATTATATGGCAAACTGTATCGAATCGCTGCTCATCGGCGGTTCTGATGTAGAAATTTTGATTGTCAACGACGGTTCCAAAGACGGCACCGCCCGCATTGGCGACGAATACGCCGCCAAATATCCCCATATTGTGCGGGCTATCCATCAGGAAAACGGTGGACACGGCGAAGCAGTCAATGCAGGGCTGCGCAACGCCACCGGCGCATATTTTAAAGTGGTAGACAGCGACGACTGGGTGGACCCCAAAGCCTACAAGGAAATTTTGGCGCTGCTCAAACAGATGCTGACCGAGCAAACCCAGCTGGACATGCTCATCTCTAACTTTGTTTACGACAAACAGGGCGCATCTTTTAAAAAAGTAATGAACTATCGTTCTGTTTTGCCAAAGAATCAGCTGTTTACCTGGGATCAAATCGGCCGCTTTAAAAAAGGGCAGTATATTCTGATGCACTCGGTTATTTATCGCACCCAAATGCTGCGGGACTGCGAGCTGGAGCTGCCCAAGCATACTTTTTATGTAGATAATATTTTTGTGTATCAGCCATTGCCGGCAGTCAAAACCATCTACTATCTGGACGTAGATTTTTATCATTACTTTATCGGCCGCGATGATCAGTCGGTCAACGAAAAAGTGATGATTAAACGGGTTGACCAGCAGCTGCGGGTGAACAAGCTGATGATCGACTACTACGATTTGTCGGATAAATCTATGGTGACCAGCAAAAAGCTGCGTCATTATATGTACAACTATCTGGAAATTATGATGTGCATTTCTTCTATCATGCTCATCCGCTCCCACGATGCCGCCAATCTGGAAAAACGGGACGAACTGTGGGAATACTTGCAGCTCAGCAATCCGCGCATGTATAAAAAATTGCGCTATGGATTGTTTGGCCGAGTGATGACCCTTCATCATCCGGCAGGCCGCAAATTTGCCGAACTGTGCTATAAAATTGCGCAAAAGCTGTTCGGCTTTAACTGAGCAAGTGAGTGCGTTATAAAATTGCATTTTTATAAAAACCCCCCGTCGGCTCGACGGGGGGTTTTCGACTTTTTCAATGATAATGCGACAAAGCTCGGATAATATCATCCAGTAAATCCATGTTCATACGGCGTTTCATTGCAAGTTTATAATCCTTTTTAAATTTTGCCGTCCAAACAACGTCCCGTTTCATCGTTTTAACTCCCTAAGTGCTTCTTCCACATCAGAATAACGCTTCACGCTAGGATCATGAGCAAGTCGTTCCGCCTCTAGCATAGCGGCGATGGTTTCCTTATTGGGCTGTTCCAATCGAACGTCAAAGGGAAAACCGCCAGCACGGAGTGACTGACGCAAGAAAACATTAATTGCAGTGGTGAGATTCACTCCCAACTCAGCATAAAGCATTTCACACTGTTTTTTAATATCACTGTCCATACGAACACTAAAATTAGTTGTGTTTGCCATAATATCGGCTCCTTTCAGATTGATTGTACTTATAGTATATGCCATTTGCAATGCAAAATCAATGCAATAGCTGTAAAATATCCAGTTATTGAAATAGAAAATCCCTACACCGACAATATTTTCTTCACCAGCCCCTACTGTGAAAACAACACGATTTTTGAGAAAAGTTGACGTTAATAATAAAAAGTCCTTTGAAAAAATTGATACTTTTACTGAAAACTCCCTTGAAAAAGTTTTATTTTTTGCAAAAAGTCGTTTGAAAAAATTGATACTTTTATACGCATGGCATAATTTAGCGCCTATACAAATAGCCTGCATCGCAAATGGATGCAGGCTATTTGTATGATGATTATTTCTATAGATTGGGCACGCAGGTAAAGCCTGTGATTTGAAACGCACCGTCGATTTCTTCATATTGCAGATGGATGGCATCGGGAAGTGGAAAGGTATTATAAACAAAAACAGGAATCGTAGCCAACAGTTGATTATTTTCTATCCGGTATTCTACCCAATCAGGACAACTGGCAGAATCCAGCGTTTCTAAATCCGGAAATCGTTCATTGGCATACTCTAATTGTTTTTGCATATCTTCCATGGCAATGTCTATGAGCACCTGTTCTTTTTCTTTGCTCAAATCAAACTGAGCATGTTCTTTTACATATTGCAATGCATCCTCTACCGGGTACTCTTTTCCATTTTTATCTGTGATATAGATTGACTCCAAGCACACCGATGTACCGCGGTCCACTCCATTGAAAAAAACAAAAATCAACTCTTGCTCCTGATCGTGATTAATATCGGCATAATAGATGGAAGGAGCTTCAGCAAATGATTCTTGCTCTCCGGCCTTCCATTCCCAATTTTTTCTGAATTCTTTGCCATTCAATGTTAAAAGAAAATCCTGATAAGTGCATGCTTCATCTGATACCGGATATTGAGGATAAAGTTCCACGTGCATGTCAGAAAAATCTGCGGTATAGCAAATGTCCCGACGGGGTTCTGCATGCTGCAGCGAAACGTAACACATGACTCCAATCAGTATCATCACTGCAACGGCGGATAGGATATTGATTACTTTGATTTTAGCATTGTTCTTCATAAGGGCTCACCGTTCTTTCTGTTTATTCATTACCGCAACGGTCAAAATTCCAGCAGCATGTCATACCACACAGCGCCGCCGTGAACCGATGCAGAAACACCCAGGCATACATAACCAAATTTTTGATAATAGGGAATCAGCTGCTCTTTACAGGTTAAAATGCAGCCTTTGCGGCCTGCTGCCTCAGCAGCATCAATCAGTGTCTGCATCAGCATGGCGGCGTACCCATTGCGCCGATAGGCAGGCAGCACGTTTAAACCAAACACAGCCTGATAATCGCCTTGCGGATTGTGCAGAGAAGCGTCTTCAAACATATTGTCAGTAATGGTTTTCTGATTGGTGACAAAGCCATCTATAAAACCTGCTGCAGTTCCATTCACTTCGATGATCCAAAAATGATGGGCATAATACCGCAGCCGTTGGGCAAAGGCCTCTTTGGTGGCCGCCTCCGCCGCCGGAAAACAAGCTGCTTCTATATCGGTCAGCAAATCCACATCCTGCAGCGAAGCATTGCGGATTTGGATATTATGTTGTCCGTTTGTCATCGTCATTCCCCCTGTCTTGTTTACATTCTACCAAGTGCAAAAAATAAAGTCAATGACACCATTCTTTATCATTTGGTATTACGGAAACAAATGTTTAGAAATAGCACTGGACGGGCATCACTTATTTGGTTATAATAAAATAAAAAAAGGAGGGAACTTCATGCAAAAAATATTTATCGGCTTACTGTTTTTATTTTTCCATTTTAGAATTGAAGGTTTTGATTTATTGCCGCAGTTTGTGGGATATATTCTAATTGGCATGGGTTTTGCCGACCTAAGCAAAACTGATGCGGCCTTTGGCAAAAACGGCAGTTTATTTTACGGATTTGCTGTATTTGAGTTTTGCGCTATTTTAGCATCGTTCTTGCTTCCTGGTTTCGTAATTGTGTTTGTACAGGTAATCGTTCAAATCTACGCATTATACCTGATTTATCAGGCTGTGGAAAACAGCGAACAGGAGCAAGGGGAATTGGGGGCAGTCCATCTAAGAGATTGTTGGTTATTCTATACAACAATTTGTGTATTTTCATTGATTTGCAACACATTTCAAATTCTACTCATATTTGATATAATACTGAGTATCTTCGCTTTTATCGCTTATCTCATTGGATTTTATCACACCCAATCCCTTTATGAGCAGCGTGCAAACCGGACTGATGCAGAAATTGTTTAAAATTTTTCTGTTGTACTTGCGGTATATTTTTTATAAAATAGAGATACAAATAAAAAGGAGGTTGATTTTACATGAAAGTAGGCATTATTCGTTGTATGCAAACGGAAGATTTTTGCCCCGGCACCAATGATTTTAAAATGGTAGCCGAGAAAAAAGGAGCTTTTGAAGGTGTGGACGAGCCCATCGAGATTATCGGTTTTATCAACTGCGGCGGCTGTCCGGCCAAAAAATCGGTGCTGCGGGCACGGGATCTGGTAAAACGGGGCGCAGATACCATCGCATTTGCCTCCTGCATCACCAAGGGCAATCCCATTGGTTATCCATGTCCTTTTGCCGCTAAAATGAAGGAACTGGTGAAAAAAGAAGTGGGCGATGCTGTGCGCATCCTGGATTTTACCCATTAAAAGTCGGATATATGCGGTATAACACCAATCAAACACAACACACAAAAAGGACGCTTTCGGCAGTGATATGAGCCTTGGCTCATGCTCCGCCCGACAGCGTCCTTTTGTTATACGTTTCTATTATATTGTAACAGCCAATATCTTTAACCTGCTGCGTTTTCTTCTGCTTTTATATCCTGATTTTGCTGCAAATCCTTTTTGGGCAGACGAATCACCACTTCCAGATAATCGTCATCTTCCCGTTCGCTGACTTCGGCGGGCAATCCGGCATCCTGAATGGTTTTGACGGTGCCTTTGATGGTGTTCACAAAGATTTTCATATCTTTGATGGCTTTCATCATTTTTTTCTTTTTCTGCTCGCGAATACTTTTTTCTTCCCGAATGAGCATGGTTTCCACCAAATCATCGGTCTGCCGCACATTCAGATTATTTTTGTAAATGCGGTTCAGGGCTTCCAGCTGCAGTTCTTCTTCTTTCAACTTTAGTAAAGAGCGCACATGCCGCTCTGTAATGACATCTACCGATATTTCCCGCCGCACCCGTTCCGGGATATGTAACAGCCGCAGTTTGTTGGCCACTGTGGGCTGACTTTTTCCCATTTTGCGGGCGACTTCTTCCTGGGTAATCTGAAATTCCTGAATCAGTCGGGCATAGCCCTCGGCTTCTTCAAAGTAATTCAAATCCTCCCGCTGCAGATTTTCAATCAGAGCCATTTCTGCCACTTCTCTGTCGTTCAGCTGACGCACCAAGGCAGGTATGGTTTCTTTGCCTGCCAGTGTGCTGGCGCGGAACCGACGCTCGCCGCTTACCAGCTGATACTTGTCCTCCACCAGACGCACAATTATCGGCTGCAGCACACCATATTCCCGAATGGAGCTGGCCAGCTCTTCCAGCTGGGCAGGATCAAAATGGGTGCGGGGCTGAAACGGATTGGGCTGAATTTCTGAGATTTTTAATTCTAAGATTGCTTCACCTTGATTTTGTTCTGTCACTGTCTCCATTGTGTCCATATCGCTCTCCTCCTGAAATAACTGCCGTAAATGATTAAATCTGGTTTTCAACATGGCATTACCCTTTTCTTTTTATAATGTTGCAACTGATATTGCAAAGAACCGAAATTTTATTTTTAAAGATGCAAACAGCCTTAAACAGACTAGAAAAAATCTCTGTAAAACTGCTTCTCAAAAAGAATTCTCTTTACTTTGTTGATTTCCTTCTTTTTACATTTTGATTCTTCTCTTTGTCGAAAGCTGCTACTTCAAACAGCCGGCGGTTTATTACCCATTGGTATCAATGGTGTAGGTAAATACAAAGTCATCCATAAAAAAGCCGTTGCCGATATCGTTTTTTTCCTCTCCTGTTTTCACAAAGCCCATATGCTCATACACCTGCACCACCGGATTATCCCGATTGACATTGAGCACAATTTTATCTTTACCGGCCAGCGCGGCTTGTTCTATCACAAATTGCAGCATTGCTCGGGCATAGCCCTGTCCCCGCGCATCTTTCTGCAAATAAAATTTGCTCAGATATAAATCCTGCTGCCGTGGATAAAAGGCCAAAAAGCCAACGGCATGGCGCTGTTGATTGTGTACGACATAATATTGATATCCCTGCGCCAATTGCTCACTAATGGCCTCCGCAGTCTGAAATTTTTGCAGCATGTAATCGTTCTGCGCTTTGCCGATAATGGGATCAAAATGCTCCCGCACAATGGCAGTAGCCAATGCAGAAAGCGCTGCAATCTGCTGCTCATTCTCTGCTGTAACCTGCTCAAACTGCAGCGGCACAGATTTCTTTTGTCCGGCATAATAGGGACAGGCTTCTTTTTTGCATTGTTGATTCAACGGAGAAAATCCGCAGACGATTTTTTCCGGCAGCTCCAGTTCAATCTGAAACTGCTGACGAACAAACTGCGCCGCTTCTTTTACGGCAGTAAAGGAATTACGCTTGCAGCAGCGAGGCCCACCCAATGCGCCGATAGCCTGCAAAGCCCGGGCTGTCATCAGGTTAGCCAATCCCCATTCCTGCTCCTTGAGCGGTGTGGCTTGGGTGATAATACTGATAAAAATACCGGTGCTGACCGCAGCGCCGCAGCAGCCCCAAAATCCACATGCGCCGCCGGGCACCTGTTGCCCCCGCCGTATCATTTCATCCAGCGCACTATCCAGTTCAATGGCGCCGCCGCTGTTTTTATACGCAGTCAACAACGCCGCGCCCACCAATACGTGATGCTCAGGCCCATGCATAAAAATAACCGGCTGCGCCATCAACTGCTGCATGATAGCCAGCGGATTTTTACTGCTGCTTTGGCGGCAAAAGGCAGCAATCTGCCCAATCCCTTGGGCAATATGACAGCTATCACAGATATAATGGCCATTTTTACAGGCAGCTGTTGTTTCAAACGATTGACCGCAGATAGCGCAGGGCATCCGGCGGGGCGTTGTAAAATATTCCAGCTCTGCGCCGCAGATCAGACAATTTTCTTTGTTCATGGCAACTCCTCTTCTATGCCGTAAAAAAGAGCATATAACTCATATAAAACGTTTCGGTAAAAGTTCTCGCATTATAATGGCTTCTTCTGCGGTGTACCCGCTTTGCGCGGATATTTTTTGGGTGTGTCTTTTACTTTTTCAATCACAGCCAAATTGCGAGTATATGCGCCGTCCGCTAAGGTAAACTGCTGCACATCTACCACTTTACCGCCCAGTTCTTTCAGCGCATTGCTGCTCTCGGCAATTTCGTTTTCCAGCTCCGGCCCTTTCAGCGCAATAAAGATGCCGCCTTTTTTCACGAATGGCAGACAAATCTCCAGCAGCACCGGCATGCGGGCTACTGCTCTGGCTGTAGCCAAATCATATTGGGCGCGGTATTCCGGCTTAATGCCAAACTCCTCGGCGCGGCCATGCACCGCCTGCACGCCCTGTAAACCCAGCTGCTTGCACAATTCCTGCAAAAATGTAATCCGTTTGTTCAAAGAATCAAACAAGGTCAAGTTTAATGCTGGCTCCATAATTTTTAACGGCACACCGGGAAACCCAGCCCCGGTGCCGATATCAATCATAGATTTATTTTTCAGTTCCGGCACAACCCGCAGCAGGCAGGCCGAATCCACAAAGTGCTTGTAGGCCACTTCTGTGGGTTCTTCAATGGCAGTCAAATTCATCTTCTGGTTCCACTCAATCAGAGTGTGGTAATAGGTTTCAAATTGCTGCAGTTGCTGCTCAGTTAAGCTAAAGCCCTCGCTGGTAAAAGCATTGGTCAAAATGGTTTTCATTGGACCTCTCCTTCCTGACGGCGCTGCTGCTCCAAATATACCAGCAGGACTGATATATCTGCCGGAGATACACCGGAAATACGGGAAGCCTGCCCCACCGACACCGGCTTGATTTTATCCAGCTTTTGCTTGGCTTCGTTGCGCAAACCGGTAATCTGGCTGTAATCCAACTGTTCCGGCAAACGGCGGTTTTCGATTTTTTCCATGCGGCTTACCTGCTCCATCTGCATTTTAATGTAGCCTTCATATTTAATCTGCACTTCCACCTGTTCCCGCACATGTTCCGGCAATGAAGCATCGCCGATGCCCACTGCAATCAAATCATCATAAACAACCTGAGGCCGTTTGAGCAGCTCGGCAGCGGGCAGACCATGCTTTAACGGCGCACTGCCCCGCTGGGCCAAAATATCCTGCATAGCCTGCAAGTTGCAGGATACTGTGGTGTGGCTCAACCGCTCTATCTCTGCTTCAATGGCAGCTTTTCGGGCGCAGAATGCTGCATACTGTTCGGCGCTGACCAATCCTGCCTGCCATCCCTTTTCGGTCAGACGCAGGTCGGCATTATCCTGCCGCAGCAGCAAACGATATTCAGCTCGGGAGGTGAGCATACGATAGGGCTCATTGGTGCCTTTGGTTACCAAATCGTCAATCAATACACCGATATAGCCTTCATAGCGTTTCAAAATCAGCGGCTCTTTGCCTTCCAGCTTGAGACAGGCATTCAAACCAGCCATCAAACCCTGGGCTGCCGCTTCTTCATAGCCCGATGTGCCGTTAATCTGGCCGGCAGTAAACAGATTTTCAATCACCTTTGTTTCCAGCGACGGCTTCAGTTGCAACGGATCAATGCAATCGTACTCAATGGCATAGGCCGGACGCATCATTTCTACCTGTTCCAGCCCCGGAATGGTGCGAATCATTTGCAGCTGCACTTCCTCCGGCAAGCTGGAGGAAAAGCCCTGCACATACATTTCCTGCGTGCTCAGTCCTTCCGGCTCCACAAACAGCTGATGCTGGCTTTTATCACTAAACCGCACAATTTTGTCTTCTATAGATGGGCAATAGCGAGGGCCGGTACCTTCAATAAATCCAGAGAACAGCGGAGAGCGATCCAGATTTTCCCGAATAATCTGATGAGTACGCTCATTGGTATAGGTCAGCCAGCAAGGCTGCATGGGATTATCGTTCATTTCTTTGGTCATAAAGGAAAACCGCAGATTGTCCTCACCATCTTGTCGGGACATTTTGCTGAAATCTACCGTTCTGCGGTCTACACGAGCCGGTGTACCGGTTTTAAACCGCACCACCTTTAAGCCCAAATCTTTCATATTACCGGAGAGCAGTTTGGCAGAACGCTGACCGTTAGGACCGCATTCTTCAGAATATTCCCCAATAATCACCCGGCCTTTCAGATAAGTGCCGGTAGCCAAAATAACTGCTTTGGCCAGATAGGTAGCGCCTGTTTGCCCTACCACACCTTTGACCACGCCGTCCTCTACCACCAGCCGATCCACAATCATCTGCTTGACTGCCAGGTTTTCCTGATTTTGCAGCACCTTTGTCATTTCCAGCTGATATTCATATTTATCAGCCTGCGCACGCAAAGAATGCACCGCCGGTCCTTTGGTGGTGTTCAACATACGCACCTGTATCTGTGTTTTATCAATATTGCGGCCCATTTCGCCGCCCAGCGCATCAATTTCCCGCACCAGATGGCCCTTGGCCGGACCGCCGATAGATGGGTTGCACGGCATAAAAGCAATATTGCTCATATCCACTGTTACAATCAGCGTTTTATGTCCTTTGCGGGCGGCTGCCAGCGCTGCTTCGCAGCCGGCGTGTCCGGCGCCCACCACCACTACATCATATTCATCTGCAATATATTCAATTGGCAATGTATCCACCTCGTCATAAAATTATTTCCCCAGACAGAACTTGGAGAATATCTGATCCAACAAGTCTTCTTCCACCGTTTCACCGGTAATTTTACCAAGTTTTTCCCAGGCATTCTGCAAATCAATCACCAAAAAGTCTACAGAAAGACCCATCAGCAGCCCCTGCAAAAATCCGTCCAAATGGGCGCAGCATTCTTCCAGTACCTGAATATGGCGCACATTGGTAACTAAAATATCGTTGCTGACTTCCAGCGTACCGGCAAAAAACAAATCGGTGATGCTTTTTTCCAGCGCTTCCAGCCCGGTTTTTTGCTGCGCCGATATTTCCAGCACCGTTTTTTTGCCCAGCATGCTTGCAAGCTGCTGCCGAATGCTATCATCAATGCCCATATCGCTTTTATTGACCAGATAAATCACCGGTCTGTCCTGAATCTGGCTCAACATCTCGGTATCCTGCTCAGTAATCCCCTGCACCGCATCAATCACATACAAAACCAAATCGGCATTTTTCATAAACTGCTGCGCCTTGTCCACACCAATCTGCTCTACCAGATTGTCCGTTTCCCGAATACCGGCAGTATCTACAATTTTTAACGGAATGCCGTTTAAATTGATATATTCTTCAATGACATCCCGCGTTGTGCCGGGAATATCAGTTACAATGGCCCGTTCCTGCCCCAACAGCGCATTGAGCAGGCTGGATTTGCCCACGTTTGGCTTACCGGCAATAACGACCCGCAAACCATCTCGGATCATCTTCCCCTTTTGGGCGCTGCTTAAAACGGTTTCTATCTGCTGCCGCAATACTGCAACCCTCTGCTGCTGCTCTTGCGCCGTTAAACGCTCAATATCATCGTCCGGATAGTCAATATCCGCCTGAATAAAAGCAATCAGTTCCAGTAAATCGGCCCGCAGCTGTTTTACCATGCCGGACAAATTGCCCTGCAGCTGGGACAGTGCCAAATCTACGCCCCGTTCGGTTTTGGCCTGCACAATATCCATCACCGATTCAGCCTGGGCCAAGTCCAAACGACCATTCAAAAAGGCCCGCTTGCTGTATTCGCCCTGTTCCGCCAGTCTGGCACCGGAACGCAAAATCAGCTGCAGCACCTGTTTCAGCACCACCATACCGCCATGACACTGCACCTCCACCACATCTTCACCGGTAAAGCTGCGCGGCCCGCGCATCAGTAAAAACAGCGCTTCATCAATTTTTTTATTCTGCTTCCAATCATACACATAGCCATACTGAATGGTGTGACTATCCGCCTGTTGTAAATCTGCCTTGCCTTTATAAATTTTTGCTGCAACAGCAACCGCCTCCGGCCCACTAAGCCGGATAATGCCTACGCTGCTTTCACCCACCGCTGTCACCAGCGCCGCAATTGTATCCTGCTGTAACAAATCCGTCACCTCTTTATGTAAAAATCAAAGTTTGTTGCAATGTCAACTATCTTTACCAAAATAACATACCTTTTATTTTATCATAATTCCCTGCAAAAGAAAAATACAAACAAAAACCATCATTCTATTTCATTCTTTATCTGTTTGATAAAAAAATATCCCTTCCGTCTGCCATCATTTGCCGGCGACAAAAGAGATATTTTTGTTTTGCTTTATCGTTCACTTTTTTACGAAATCATACTATTTTTCCGCTGGTTTAATCCACACTCAAGGACACGCCGCCCCGCCGTTCAGAAGGCTGCAAAACTACATTGACCGGCTGACTGCCGCTCCAACGAAACATATAGGACTCTCCCGATGCCTGTCCAATCAGGTTTTTCCAGGATAAATCGGTTTCAATCTGGGGATCGCAATAACCGTCTTGTCCCATCCAGCAAATAACCGACTCAGGATCTACCATAATGGTATCTCTGCTTTGTATGTTGCTTAACACAATGGGATTGCCGCTGGATAACACAACTGCCACCGCATTTTTACCGTTGCCTGTCAGTGTGGAAGTTGCCAGCCCTTTTTGCGACAGCACCCCCACGCCGATAAACCGCACGCTATATTCACAATCCTGAGTAAATGCCAGCAAATTTTCTGATTCAACAGAAATCACTTCGCCCGGAGCCAGATGATAAATGACAACATGCTGACCATGGCTGGCGTAGTAAGTAACCGAATCTCCGCTCATGGATACTTTCATCAGCGGCATATTTTCACCGGTTGCACGGCGCAGCAAAGAGCCAAGCGCAGCTTGCGCCAGATTGTTTTGCGGCCCCAGCAAAACCTTTTCAAATTTATAGTTTTTACTGCCCTGATTCTCACCGGCAATAAATGCGCCTGCTTTTGTATATAATACATCGTTGCCTTTGCAGGTAACCTTTAACGTCAATTCATTGATAGTCTCAAATGTAAGCATATTGTTCTCCTCCCACTATTTTTATGATTCACTGACATCTACGCCATAAAACCGGCAGATTCCGGCCAAATCTTTGGCCATACCATTACCGATGGCATAAAACTTCCAAGCGCCTTTATGCTGATATAATTCCCCAATCATCATAGAGATGACCGTATCATAATATTCCTCCATCTGAAAGCTGACCAGCTCTGCATGATTAGCTGTCAGAATACGCACATAGGCATCCCGCAGCATACCAAAATGGAGTTTTTTATCAAATGCTTCATTAATGGTCAGCACAAATACAATGCGCTGAACCCGACAATCCAGCTGAGTAAATGTAATGTCAATCTGCTGTCTGTCGTTCTGCTCTGCTGATTTCAATACAACGCTTTTGTCCGGGCTTTGCGGCTGTCCGTAAAATACAAACCAATCATCACCCAGCACTGTTCCGTTCTCATCCAGCAAAAAAGCAGACACGTCCACATCACATAAGGCATTGGCAGCATTCCAGCCAAAGCAGGCTTTCACCAGAGGAGATGAACCATCCAGCTGCAATGGAATCTTTTGCCCTTTTTGTACAGTATGCTGCAGCTTTGGTATTGCCATTGCCGACGGCGCAATCGGCATTGTCGCTGCTGCCGGTGCAGCAGCTGAACTTGACGCGGCGCTGGCAGGCGAGCGATTTGATGCCATGGTATGATTAGGAGCAGTTTTATCTGACCGATTTAAAGCTGTAATGGTTTGATGATTTAAAGAGCCCTGCGTCTTTTCCCCATTGATAGATAAAATGGTGCTCCGCTCTACCCCCTGCTTTTTGCGCATTGGAATTTCAATCATAAACACCCTCCTCGTCCACATGTTTCACATAGTATGTATCAGCGCGATTATAGCATATCGGGAAAAGAATGTCATTCTATTTTCTATCCTGCAAATTATGGAACCGGCTGCTTTTCTCTTAAATATGCGCAAAAAAAATTATTTTTTAACTTTTTGCAACATTTTACCGCATTCAATTGTATATAAGACAGAGCGGAAAAAATACTTATAAAAACAAACAGGAGGATTTCACCATGAAACTCAAAAAAATTATTTCCATCACATTATGCGCTGCGCTGGCGCTTTCTGCTGCCGCCTGCGGCAACAACAATTCTGAAGCAGTACAAATACCCAGCCCGTTTGTAGACTGTGATACCATGGATGCGGCCAAAGAACTGGCTGGTTTTGACCTGACCTTACCCAAAGCCGCAGACGAACTGGAAGCCGTTGAAAACGAAATGATTCAGGCTTTTTACGGCGAAAATGGTTCTCAAATGCTGATTCGTAAGGCACTGGGCGATCAGGACATCAGCGGCGATTATAATGAATATCCGCAGATTGAAACTGTAGACGGTATCACGCTTAAGGGCGAAAATAATTTGTTTACCCTTGCCCTGTGGACCAACGACGGCTATACTTATTCTATCAGCGTTGGGGAAGCGCTTTCTCAAACGGATATGTTGGCACTGGTCAGCTCTGTTGTATAATTTTTTGATTACGCTCAAAGGGCAGGCCAAACAGGTCTGCCCTTTAGAATATAGACAGGAGGAGCCACAGTGGAATATCACCTTGCAATACAAAGACCTTTGCTGTCTTTTGCGCATATCATAAAAAATTTATGTTGTTTTTTAGCGGCTGTATTTTTTTCTACAGATAAAAATCAAATTGAGGAAATAAAGACTATCCATCGGGAAACTGTCAACCAACAGGCAGAACGAATGCTGACCGAATACGGTAATTCTGTTTTACGGCTGGCCTATTCCTATCTGCACAACATGGCAGACGCCGAAGAAGTGCTGCAGGATACCTTGGTGCAGCTGCTCAAAACAACCCCGATTTTAACTACCAAAGAACACGAGAAAGCATGGCTTCTTCATGTTGCCGCCAACATAAGCAAAAATCGCTTAAAATATAATACAATTCGACAGACCGATGAACTTATGGAGGAACTGATAGCAGAAAATCAGGACGATCTGTCCTTTGTGTGGGAAGCTGTGAAAGCTCTGCCGGACAAATATCGGGAGGTAATCCATCTTTTCTACCATGAGGGCTACCAAACCAATCAAATTGCCAGAATACTGCATATGAATGAATCCACAGTACGGTCCAATTTGTCCCGCGGCCGCGAAAAGCTGCGGAGTGTGCTGAAGGAGGCGTATGATTTTGAGTAAAAAGTATGACGAGGTAATGGAACATATTACAGTTACGCAACAAATGCATGAACGAATCATGGGTAATATTGAAAAAATGTCACTTCATGAAACAGAACAAAAGAAAACTGTACGCTTTTCTAACATAAAAAAATGGGCAGCAGCGGCAGCCTGTCTTACAGTTATGTTTATCGGCATACTGACACTGCCTGCGCTGCTGAATACTTCTGAGCCTCTGGTATCGGATTCAAACAACAGTATTGTTGAAGTGGCTTCTATAGAGGAATTATCTAAAACTGTAGGATTTACAATAACCGAACCCGCTGCACTCCCTTTTGAGCCGGAACAAACGATATACACAGCTTATTGGACAGAATTAGCGGAAATCACCTATATTGGCGACGGACAAACAGCCGTTTTCCGAAAAGGGGTTGGAACGGAAGATGTCAGCGGTGAGTTTTTTGAATTTGATACAATTGATGAAATTTCTGCAGGCGATATAACCATCACCCTGAAAGGCAACAAAGATAATTATACGTTGGCTACCTGGACAGCAGAAAATTTTTCATATTCGCTATCTTTCAGTGAAAGCAAAAGTAAAACAGAATGGCTAAAAATTTTATATCCGGTGAATTGATGTAGGAAAATAACTTTTTAAATAGCTTTCCTTGTTCATCTACAAAAACAAGCACAAAAAAACAGGTTGCCGCAAATCCGGGTTTGTCAAGTAAAGTGTGTAAATTTTTTTAAGGGCGGTCATTTTTTTGGCCGCCGATTTTTCTTGCCAGATAGA
>CALXUG010000037.1 GCA_944391625.1 uncultured Clostridia bacterium | reverse complement strand
AAAAAGTATAATTTTCTGTGTGAAGGTATAAAAATAAAATACATTGCCTATGAGATTATTATACATATAAAAATAACTAATTGGTATTAGACTGTATCTATACCAGGTATTGGTGAATTAAATAGCGCTGAAAAAACGGGTTAATAAGAGCGTTGGTCAGGTTTGCCGACGAAAAAAAATAATAAAAATTTTTTGATATCGAGTTGGATAACAATACATTTTTGAGCGGCATTGTTTTTGTAGCTGAAGAAGTTATTTTTTATATTAAAGTTGGAAAATCTTGCAGATTTGCTTTTTGGTATTGGCAAATTCTTATCTGTGCGAGATTGCTTTCATTGCTATACAGAAAAATAATCATTGCTTTTTTCAAACTGCAAAAAAGTTCTGCTCTGAGAAGGATTACCTGCGGTAAAAGGTTGACCTGCGGCGCGTTGTGGGATAAAATAAAGAATAATGATTCAGAATATGGTAAGGAAGGACACTGGAGGTGGCAGGAATGTTTACCGGAAGAAAAATTATTTTAGAAAAACCGACCAAAGCGGATGCCTTTTATTTTCAGAAATGGTTTATGAATAAAGAGTTTCGCCATTGGTACGATAGCTATATGAGCGTATCGCTGGATATGATTGAGGCAGAGATTGCCCAGGTGAAGGATGTAACGGATCCGAGCGCAGAGCGGATTGACTTTGCGGTAAAAAATAAACGCAACGGGGAAACTATCGGAATCGCGTCGATTAAGGATATTGACCGGCAGAACGGGCATGCCGAAATTGCGTTGGGCATTGGCGATGAAGAAAATCGTCTGGCCGGTTTTGGTTTGGATTTGATGATTGTGTTGGCGGATGTGGTATTTTATCATTTTGGTTTTGAAAAATGCTACTCTAAAGTAAATGACAACAATCGTCTGGGTTTAAAATCTGCGTTAAGCTTTGGTTTTACCGCAGAGGGCAAATTGCGCAAGCATACGTTCATCGACGGGCAGTATGTTGACCAGTGGATTCTGGGCATGACCCGGGAAGAATATGAAGGTTTGAGCATTGTACCAAAATGGAAGGCGCGGTCGTAGAAAAATCTTTACAACAGCCATGCATTGTGGTATAGTAGTAAAAATACAAAAAACTGCATAAGTAATCTTTGTTATCAAGAGTGGTGGAGGGACTGGCCCTGTGAAACCCGGCAACAACCAGCAGAGCTGGAAATGTGCTAAATCCTGCAGACAATATGTCTGGTAGATAATGGAGCGATGTTATTGCTGTCAGGGCCATTTTCTATCAACAGAAAATGGCTTTTTTTGTATATTTTTAGCAATCAATATAGGGAGGAATCATCATGAATTTAGAAAATTGCAACGCAGGAACGATTTGTATTCAAGGCGGCTGGGAACCCAAAAAAGGAGAAGCCAGAGTGCTGCCAATCTATCAGAGTACCACATTTTTGTATGAAACCAGCGAGCAGATGGGCCGCCTGTTTGATTTAGAGGATAATGGATTTTTTTATACACGGCTGCAAAACCCAACTTCTGATGCAGTTGCTGCCAAAATTGCGGCGCTGGAAGGCGGCGTGGGCGCTATGCTGACTTCATCCGGTCAGGCTGCCAACTTTTTTGCAGTGCTGAATATTTGTGAAGCGGGCGATCATCTGATTTGCTCCAGCGCAGTCTATGGGGGCACATTTAATCTGTTTGGCGTAACCATGAAAAAAATGGGTATCGAATGCACCTTTGTAGACCCTGATGAAAGTGAAGAAGCGCTGGCAAAAGAATTTCGGCCCAACACAAAATGCGTGGTGGCAGAAACCATCGCCAATCCTGCGCTGACTGTGCTGGATATTGAAAAATTTGCCCGTTTGGCCCACAGCCATGGTGTGCCGCTGATTGTGGACAATACCTTTGCTACACCGATTAATTGCCAGCCAATCAAATGGGGCGCCGACATTGTCACCCATTCCACTACCAAATATATGGATGGTCATGGCGTATGCGTGGGCGGCTGCATTGTGGACAGCGGCAATTTTGATTGGGAGCAGTATCATGATAAATATACATGCCTGACTGAACCGGATGAATCTTATCATGGCATTGTCTATACACAGAAATTCGGCAAGCTGGCTTATATCACCAAAGCCACTTCTCAGTTAATGCGTGATCTGGGCTCTGCGCCATCTCCGCAGAATTCGTTTTTGCTGAATCTGGGTTTGGAAACGCTGCATCTGCGTGTGCCTCGTCATTGCAGCAATGCTTTGCAGGTGGCGCAGTATTTGCAGAACCATGAGAAAGTAGCCTGGGTAAGCTATGCCGGTCTGGAAGGAAACAAATATTATGAGCTGGCGCAGAAATATATGCCCAACGGCACTTGCGGCGTGCTGTGCTTTGGGCTGAAGGGCGGCCGCGATGTATCGGTGGCATTTATGGATAAACTGAAACTGGCTGCCATTGTTACCCATGTGGCAGATGCCCGCACCTGTGTGCTGCATCCGGCCAGCCATACCCATCGCCAGATGACCGAAGAACAGCTGAAAGAGGCTGGCGTTGCGCCGGATCTGATTCGTTTTTCTGTGGGCATTGAAGATGCAGCCGATATTATTGCTGATTTGGAGCAGGCGCTGGCGCAGATTTAAGCGGATAGAAGTGTTTATTTAATGAATATAATTGTAACATGATTGTAATGGGGTAAACGTGTTTGACGATGCGTTTACCCTTGTACCAAAGGGGGATTTGTTTATGCCTGTTATTATACCAGCTGCGTTGCCGGCTACAGAAACGCTGGCCAATGAGCAGATTTTCGTGATGCATGAGCAGCGGGCGCTGAGTCAGGATATTCGTCCGCTGCGGCTGGCCATTGTCAATTTGATGCCCACCAAGATTGTGACCGAAACCCAGTTATTGCGGCTGATTAGTAATACTGCGCTGCAGGTGGAGGTGGATTTGATTCGGATGGCAAGCCACACCAGCAAAAATGTGTCCGAGGAGCATCTGCAGGCTTTCTATAAAGATTTTGAGGAAATCAAGCATAATCGCTATGACGGCATGATTATTACTGGAGCGCCGGTGGAGCATATGTCCTTTCAGGAGGTCAATTACTGGGATGAGCTGCGCATGATTTTTGATTTTGCGGATAAGAATGTCTTTTCTTCGTTATTTATCTGCTGGGGCGCGCAGGCAGCATTGTATCATTATTATGGCGTGCCCAAGTATCAGCTGCCGCAGAAGCGGTTTGGCGTTTTTGAGCATGAGGTACTGTGTAAACGGCCTATTGTGCGCGGCTTTGATGATGTGTTTTATGCGCCTCATTCTCGGCATACCGAGTTTCGGGCCGGGGATATTGCCAAGGTAGAGGAACTGGAAATCATTGCGCAGTCACAGGAAGCCGGCGTTTATCTGGTGGCCAGTAAGGACGGGCATCGGGTGTTTGTTTCCGGTCATTGCGAGTACGACCCATTAACGCTGGATGCCGAATATCAGCGGGATATCAGTCAGGGCAAGGAAATTGCTGTGCCTAAAAATTATTATCCTAATGATGATCCATCCTGCACGCCGGTGGTGCGTTGGCGCAGTCATGGCAATCTGTTGTTTTCTAACTGGCTCAACTATTATGTATATCAGGAAACACCTTATGATTTAGAACATCTGGAAGGGATGCAGGAGAGCTGATATGAGTAAAATTCTTATTTTTGACGGCGCAATGGGCACCATGCTGCAGCAACGGGGATTACTGCCGGGGCAAAGTCCGGAAGAATTAAACTTAACTATGCCTGATGTGGTGGAAAGCGTTCATGCCGATTATTTGCAGGCAGGCGCTGACATTGTTACCACCAATACCTTTGGTGGCAGCCGCTTTAAACTGCGGGAGTATGATTTGGATGAAAAGGTTGCTCAGATTAACCAGCGGGGGGTGGAAATTGCCCGCGCAGCCTGTCAGAAGGCCGGTCATGGAAAAGTGGCAGCATCATTGGGGCCTACCGGTTATTTTGTATCGCCGGTGGGGGATACCAGCTTTGATGAAATGTACCAGGTTTATCGGGAGCAGGCCGATGCCATTGCCGCTGCGCAGCCTGACTATTTTTTGCTGGAAACTTTCAGTGATTTGGGGGAAACCCGGGCGGCGCTGCTGGCCTGTTTAGATGCCGGACAAAGAAAAATTCCGGTTATCTGCAGTATGACCTACACCAATGGACGCACCTTAACCGGTGTCAGTCCTGCGGTGGCTGCGGTTACGCTGGAAGCTATGGGTGCTTATGGTATTGGCTGCAACTGTTCCGGCGGTCCGCAGGAACTGCAGCAGGTCATTGCCGAACTGGCGCAGTATACCCAGCTGCCGCTGATGGTGCAGCCCAATGCCGGATTGCCCCTGCTGGTGGACGGGCAGGTGCAGTATCCGCTGGATGCAGCGCAGTTTGCAGCTTCTATGGAGCAGTTTTTACCTTATCAGACGGCCTTTATGGGCGGCTGCTGCGGCACCACGCCACAGCATATTCGGGCGCTGCAGCAGACTGTGCAGAGCCATCGTCTGGAGCAGCGGATTGTGGAGCAGTTGGGACGGTTATCCTGCCGGGAACATATTGTAGAGCTGGGCGGCAGTACCTTGCCCAAAATGATTGGCGAGCGAATCAATCCTACTGCCCGCAAAAAGCTGGCGCAGGGATTGCGGGACGGCGACTATTCTTTAATTGAGCATGAAGCAGAGCAGCAGGTAGAGGCCGGAGCTCATGTGCTGGATATCAACGTGGGCGCTCATGGTATTGATGAGGTGCAGGTGATGGGGCATATTGTTACCTTATTGCAGCAAAGCACCAGCATTCCCCTTTGTTTGGATTCTACTCGTCCGGCAGTATTAGAGGCAGGCTTAAAGCAGTATCAGGGTAAAGCGTTGATTAATTCGGTGAACGGCGAGCAGGCCAGTCTGGATGGTATTTTACCGCTGGCAGCCCGTTATGGCGCTGCTGTGGTTGGTCTGACATTGGATGAAACAGGCATTCCTGCCACTGCGGAAGGCCGTCTGGAAATTGCCCGCCGCATTGTAGATGCTTGCGCAGCCCATGGCATCAAACGGCAGGATATTTATCTGGACAGTTTGGTATTTACAGTGGGGACCGATATTAACGGCCCGCGGGAAACGCTGCGCACCATGAAGCTGATTCGCCAAGAGCTGCCCGGTGTTAATTTATTGCTGGGTGTCAGCAACGTGTCCCACGGCTTGCCCAATCGGCCTAAAATTAACAGCGCTTTTCTGGCTATGGCCATTGGCAATGGTTTGGATTTAGCTATTATCAATCCGTTGGATGAAATGATGAAAAATGCCTGGCAGAGCGCGGCGCTATTGGTGGGCCGCGATGAAAATGCGCAGAATTATTTGCAGCTGAACACCGAACAAGCCGCGCCTGTTGCTGCAGTGGCGGATGAAACGCCCAGTCTGGAGCTGGTGAGCCGCTCGGTGGTAAAAGGCAGCTCTAATATTGCCAAAGTGGTGCAGTCTTTATTAGATGATGGGATAGAGCCGATGACCATTATCAATGATGGATTGATTGCCGGTTTAAATGAAGTTGGCGAAAAATATGAAAAAGGCGTATTCTTTCTGCCCCAGCTGATGCGCAGTGCTGAGGTATCACAGCAGGCATTTCAATTGCTGGAGGGCTATCTGCAAAGCGGAGATGGCTTTCAGAAGGGTACGTTGGTGATTGGTACGGTAAAAGGCGATATCCATGATATCGGCAAGAATATGGTGGCGGTGATGGTTAAAAATCATGGCTATCGGGTGATTGATTTGGGCAAAAATGTGCCGGCAGAGGCTTTTGTGGATGCGGTGCTGGAACACCATGCCGAGTTTTTAGGGCTCAGTGCATTGATGACTACCACCATGCAGGAGATTCCCGGTGTGATTGCTCTTTTGCGGGAAAAATCGCCTGCCACCAAAGTTATTGTAGGCGGCGCTGTGATTACAGAAGAATTTGCGCAAGAGGCCGGAGCTGATGGCTTTGGCCGAGATGCAGTGCAAACGGTAAAATTAATGGATGAATTTTTGAAAGAAGGTGCCCCATGCTGCGACAACAATTAAAAGAAAAATCATTTGTAGTAACAATGGAAGTAGACCCGCCCAGAGGGGCCGATCCATGGCCGGTATTTACCGCCATTCATGATCTGGCTGATCGTCTGACTGCTGTTAATATTGCAGACAGTCCCACTGCCAAACTGCGGATGAGTCCCATTGCGCTGGCTTATCTGGTGCAGGACAGATTGAATCTGGAAAGCATCTTTCATCTTACTTGCCGGGACCGCAATCTGCTTGGTTTGCAGGCCGAGCTGCTGGGCGCTTATGCGCTGGGCGTGCGCAATATTTTAACATTAACCGGCGATGACCCAAAACTGGGCGATCATCCTGACGCCACCGGTATTTTTGATGTGGATTCCAAGGGTTTGGCTAAGATGGCTGCTCAGCTGAATCAGGGCAAGGATTATCATGGTCATGATTTGGATAATGCCACCGATTTTTTTGTGGGCGCAGTGGCTAATCCGGTGATGGCAGATTTGCAGAAGGAAGCTGCGCGGGTGCGGGAAAAAATTGAACACGGCGTGCAGTTCTTTCAGACACAGCCGGTATATACGCTGGAGCAGGTGGAACGGTTTGCCGATGCGGTGCAGACCGATGTGCCCTTTATTTATGGTATTATGCCGGTAAAAAGTGTAAAACAGGCGCACTATTTGAATAACAACGTGCCCGGTGTGCATGTGCCTGACGAAATGATTGCCATCCTGGAACGGGACGGCGCTGCCGGCGGCATGGAATATCTGTGCCGGTTGGTGCAGCAGTTGAAGCCCCATGTGGCAGGGATTCATATTTTCCCTATGCGACAGTATCATCTGGCGGAACAACTGATTGAGGTGCTGTAATGGGTGCGGTGCATCATTTGCGGCAGTATCGCCTGCCCTTTGAAGCAGAGGCGTTTATTGCCGCCCATAAGGATTGTCCCGATGATGCGGTGCTTTTGCAGGATTTATGGACATTGGTGCAGCCCCGTATCTGGTGGCGGGAAGAACCTGTGCAGGGCAACGACGGCATGCAGCTGGTGCTGGGCAAACAAAGCCTGCAAATTGACAGCTGCTATGTGTGCAAAGGATTGCAGCAATGCAGCCGTGCAGTTGTGATGGCACTGACCATCGGCGCAGCATTGCCGACAGAGGCGCAGCGCTGTGCGCAGCAGGGACAGTTGTATCGCAGCAGTGTGGCTGATTATCTGGGTTCCCATGCGGTGGAGATGCTGGCAGAATCCTTTTGTCAGTATTTGCAGCAGCAGCTTCTGGCGCGAGGATTGTATCCCACATTGCGCTATAGCCCCGGCTATGGCGATTGGGCATTGGAAGGGCAGACAGCAGTGTTTGCCTTTTTAAACCAGTGCCAGGGAGAAATTCGTCTGAGCGAAAACTATCTGATGGAACCGGTAAAAAGTATTACCGCCATTGTGGGCTTGTCCCATCAGTGGCAGCAGCCGGTCTATCCGGCAGGCGAGCGCAACGGTTTCTGCAATGGCGGACATAACTGCGCAGCCTGTGTGACCTGGGCGTGCAGGAAGGGAAGAAAACAGTAAAATAGCGTATAAGCAGTTATACAAAAAGCCAACGGTGTTTTTATCCGTTGGCTTTTTTGTCGATGTAATGCTTTAAACATTGGTGAACGGTTTCCTGGATTTCCTGCGCAATCTGTTTCATGCGTTTGGTATCCAGTTTTGCTTTTTGAGCGACTGCCAGCAAATCGTCCATTCCGGGATCTTTGCCGTTTCCGTTCACGGTTGTGGCATGTTCTCCGCCGATGGAGTTACTGTAGGTTAAGTCATATGCAGGTGAAAGCACCCACTGTCCGTTCTGGTATAAATAAGAAAAGTTTTTGGAATGGTCATCCCGATTGTGGGCGAACACATTGAAACACATCAGGCGGAACAGTTTTTCAAGTTCAGCATAGTTTTTTGTCAGTTGCAGTGTCAGCTGCATCAGAATATGATAATCCAGATTTGGAATCCTATGAGTAGTTTCCAAAAGACCGGAGGCTGAAATCATATGAACTCGTTTTTTCCCCATACGGTCAAATCGTTTTGTAGCAAAATATCCATCATTGATTGCGGATGGCAGCAGTTTTATTTCTGCCATTTCAATTCCGCATTTTTGTGCGCATAGTCCATATTCATATTCCTGCCTGCCGATGTTTTCCGGATCGGAGGATGACGGAAACTTGACGATCCATTCTTCATCGTTCAAAGAATAGTAAACCTTTGGACGTGCGCCGCCGGAGGAACCGCCCATCTGATAGAGCGTGTCCAGCGATTCAGATGTTTCTGTATCAAACATTTTTCTGCATTCGACAGCAATTTGGTCAATGGACATTCCAATGGATTCAACCTGTATAGAACTTTCCGGCTGATATTCCAATGCGCCCATACCGTTGCTGCCCACAATGGCTAAACGTGAAAGCGGATTGACTGTCAGCGGATTTATGCCATGTTTGAGCAGAAGGCGATCTACCAAAAGCCGGCCCCAGCCGTCGGGGAGAGAGTCTGCAAAAACCCCGAACAGTCCGTCAAAGGGATCGTATTTTCTTGGAATCATTACACCGCTGCGTAACGGAAGTGAGTATGGACTGATGGAGAAACCGTTTTTCAGCCAGTTTTCGCTATACGCAAATGCCACTAAATGGTTTGGAGTGATGGCCAAATGCCCGACATCGGAGCCGTCAAAAAGGACACGAAGCTGTTTATAACTGTTCATCGATTACCTCCTGAATAGAGTTATAGTTCTTTTTAGAAAATAGCGCATCAAAATCATTTTCATAACCTAAAGCAAATGCAATTTTGATAAGGGCGGAAAGTGATATTTCGCCAAGTCGTTCAAATCGTTTGATTGATCCAAGGCTAACATCTGCTTGCACACTAAGCTGTTCTTGTGTGATTTTTAACTCCTTTCTCCTGGCCCGCACTCGTTTTGCAATTTCCAGATTGATGTCACTGGGAGATTTCAAAAAATTATAGTTATCCATAGATAATATTTTAACCAAAATGAAATAAAAATACAAGTTTTAGATACTATATTATTTATTTGTTGCTGCTGTAAAGAACTTTACCCAACTCTTACAAAAGCCCTGCTTGACTATTGAAAAAATGTGCTTTACAATAAAATAGTTAAAGCGTGTTTAAGGAATAATAAGAAATTTAACATGATAATTTGTAACGATAAAGGATGTGAGTCGGATGGATCTTGGGCCCAGTCGAACGAGATACTGTAAACAATTGAATACTGGCTCACTGTTTTTACACTGTGCGATAAAATGGTGAGTCACAGGAGGGAATCACTGTGAAAACCATTTATAAAACATTAGAGCAAGGTTGTTCTCTGGAAGAAGTGCAGGATTATTGCGACGGCAACTGGGTGTGCCTGATTAGTCCTACTGCAGAGGAAGTAAAAGATGTCAGTCAGCATTTTGACATTGACTTACAGGATATGATATCGGCGCTGGACGAAGATGAACGAGCCCGTGTAGATGCCGACGATGACTATACCTTAATTATTATGGACGTACCCTATAAAGAAGAAGCGGAAGATAAGGACAGTTACGGCACTGTGCCGCTGGCCATTATTCTGGGGGACAAAACACAAAAATATATTATCACCATTTGTCTGCGGGAACTGCCGTTATTGGAGGACTTTCGCAGAGGGAAAATCAAAAAATTCTACACCTATAAGAAAACGCGGTTTATCATTCAGATTTTGTATCGGAATGCCACCTATTATCTGCAATATCTGCGTATGTTGGAGCGTTCTATCGGCAAAATTGAACAGGAACTGCATAAGTCAACCAGAAACGAAGAATTGTTTCAGCTGTTGAGTTTGGATAAATCTCTGGTATATTTGAGTAATTCGCTGCGCGCCAATGAATTGGTGCTGGAACGGCTGATGCGTTTGGAGAGCGTTAAAAAGTATCCGGAGGATGAGGAACTGCTGGAGGATGCCATTGTCGAAAACAAACAGGCGATTGAAATGGCCAACGTATACAGCAGCATTTTGGACGTGACCATGGAAGCGTACAGCTCGGTAATCTCCAATAATCTGAACTCGGTGATGAAGGTATTGACCTCTATTACCATTATTATGACCATTCCTACCATGATATTCAGTTTCTTTGGTATGAATGTGCCGCTGCCGTGGCAGAATGATGGAAACGGACTTGTGATGATAAGCTTATTGTCTTTGGTAGCTGTAGGATTGGCTGCATTGTTCATGTTCCGAAAAAAACTTTTTTAAAATCCGGCAGTGCAATTACCACAGCTGATAAAGTTGTTTTTACTGTAAACAGCAATAGCTGAAAGTTGTAGTATTTGTAGGATAAAACAGGTCAGTGACCAAAGTATATAATACGATGTTAAATATAAAAGCAGGGCCTGCATACCAGTTGTGGTGTGCAGGCCCTGCTTTGCAGTTTGTTTAGATTGCCCGGTGGGCTGTTTTTAACAGCAACATGCCAATTGTTGAATGGACAGAGATGCCAGGGTTTCAACGGCAGTGCCGGTGACAGTCAGCAAACTGGATGACGATAAACGCAAAGCCACTGGGGTGTTGGTTTCCAGAATTGCCTGAGCGGTGATTGTGTGCGGAGTGTCTGTGGCGGTTTTGGCCACGTTGCGCACGGTACTTGGCACATTCTGCCGATTTACCTGCAGCGCAAAGGTGGTATTGACAGCTACTGCTGCCGGAATATTGACGATATAGGAAATCAGATACACACCGGGTTTTAAAATCTGGAAGGAACTGCCGTCGGAATAAAAATCGCCAAAACTTTCTGCGGCGGTTTCGGACAATGCAACGCCGTCAAATGGGGCATTGTTTGAAAGCACATAGTTTTGATAATACAGGGCATAAGCCATACCGCCTGTCGGCATTGGTTGCGGCTGCGGACAGTTTGGTTTACAGCACGATCTTTCATTCATAAGAATTACCTCCTGTTAAAATTAGATTGCTGAATCAGTCATGAATCAGTAATAGCGTATGCCGGAACAGGCTGATTGGTGCGTGTACAGCAGCAATTCTATGGGCGCAGGCGCAAAATAGACCGATAACCAATGATTTGACGTTAAAAAAGAGAAGGGCTATAATAGGAAACAGTAAAATTTTGAAACCTAAGAGTCAGGAGGCACGTATCATGTTAACCTATCAAGTGTTAGCGAAGGAGCAAGTAACAGAAATATATTATGAACATATGCAGCAGGATTTTCCGCCGGCAGAGGTAAAACCGCTGGCTGTACTGCTTGCGTTGATGGAGGAGGGTGTATATTACCCTTATGGTTGGTTTGATGAAGCGGGTACTTTAACAGCCTATGCGTTTTTTGTGAAAGCGCAGGAGGGAACTGTTGCGCTGCTGGATTATTTTGCGGTGTGCAGTGCGTTTCGCAGCCATGGTTATGGCAGTCAGTGTCTGGCAGAAATGCAGACATTATGGCGTGGGGCGGCTGGCATTTTGGCAGAGGTGGAAGACCCTGCCAAGAGCAGTTCCGATGAAGAACAAATAACACGCAGCCGTCGAGTGCGTTTTTATCAGCGCAACGGACTGCGCGCTACAGATGTCTATTCGGTGTTATTTGGAGTGCCGTATGTGCTGCATTATTTCCCGGTTGATGAAGAATGTTCTGATGATTTGCTGCTGCAGGAGTTGGATGCCATTTATCATGTGTTGTTTCCGCAGCCTATTTATGAACAACATGCGCAGCTGTGGCTGAATGGAGAAAAAGCTGGTAGTCAACATGAGTCATAATATTTTGCAAAAAGGGCCGGTTATCATTCTTTTGGCGTTATTGTGTACAATCCTATGGGGAACTGCTTATCCGGCAGTTAAGATTGGATATGATTTGTTTGCCATCAGCGATGCAGACGGGTTTGGTAAGTTGTTGTTTGCGGGAATCCGATTCTTTTTGGCGGGACTGATGACGCTGGCTGTCAGCGTTGTGCTGCAAAAACGGCTGGTGATTCCGCAAAAGTCCCAATGGAAAGGTATTGCTCTGTTGGGCTTGGTGCAGACAACCGGACAGTACATTTTCTTTTATCTGGGGTTGGCGAATACAACCGGTGTAAAAGGGTCTATCCTTTATGCGCTGGCTACTTTTTTTGTGGTAATTTTTGCCCATTTTTTGTTTCCGGACGATAAGATGACACTGAAAAAGATTGTGGGCTGTTTGATTGGTTTTGCCGGTGTTATTTTAATTACTATGGAAGATGGCGGTTTGGGCGGCGGCTTTGCCTGGAATGGGGAAGGATTTATTATGCTGTCCACACTGTCCTCGGCCTTGGGTTCTATTATCAGCCGACAGGTCAGCCAAGGGCAGGATCCGGTGGTGGTGACCGGTTATCAGCTGACTGGCGGCGGCTTGGTATTAATGCTGCTAGGGATTGTGGGGCATGGACAATTTGGCATGGTAACAATGGAAGGCGTGGCGCTGTTGTTGTATATGGCCTTTTTGTCGGCTGCTGCTTTTACCGGATGGACTATGCTGTTAAAATATAATCCGGCCAGCCGCATTGCTGTGTATAATTTTTTGATTCCTGTTTTCGGCACAGCATTTTCTGTGATGTTTTTGGGTGAATCTATCTTTAACTTGCGCAGCTTGCTGGCTTTGATCTTGGCCTGTGCAGGTATTTACATTGTCAATAAAGAGCCGAGAAGTGATTGAACAAAAGAAAAAATTTGAATCAAGAGGGCGCGATAGTCAGGCGCCTTTTTTTGGGTTAATAACTATGTTTCATGTGAAACATTTTTATTTGTAATGTTCCATTGTCGGGAGACAGCTCGTTGTTTATCCTCCTGTTATGGACAAAATCTTGTTGTTTGCGATTTCATTTGGTTAATAATAGTGTTTCACGTGAAACATCCATGTTGGCCGCAAATCGGCTAACACAAATAGGATACCAAACCCATTGTAATCATTGCGATCGTTACAGTGATATCTGGGTAAATGGGTTAAGAGTGCAATGCGGTGATTGGAGCAGTGGCGACTATGAATCAGATTATGGCGTTCTGACAAAAGCGCAGAAGCGAGAACAGCGTAAAGCTTTGTGGAAACTCAATTTTCATTTGTGTTTGGAGCGAGCCGCATGGCAGTTCAAGCATTGGCAGCAAAACCATACTTTACACACGCCGGTGCAAAAACAAGTTCATTCGTTGTGAAAAGAGAGTTTTTTTAAATAGAGAGCGTTTGTTGGTAAAAAGGCAGATAAAATGTCTTATTTTTTTCTCTATGCTGTATATAGTTGTTATATTAACAGATGAATAAAGTTTGTATAAGGGAAATGCTTTTGCAGGGTTTAAAGATAACTGCCTGGCAATAATTATTTGCAATGCCAGTATAGAGGATGGCTATATAAAAACAGTAGATATACGTTGTGATTGTCTGTATAATTGGGTAAGTAATTGTAAGCTTGAAACCATTACAAAAGCTTAATTTAATGAATAAAAAGAGAGGAAGCGCATTTCTGCAGAGCGTTTCCTCTCTTTTTATTATAGCTTTATAACATAGAAACGAATCAGAAAATGGGGAACAAAAAAACGGTATCCGTTTATACGAGATACCGTTTTTATATACAAAGTATGATTGATTAACCGAAGATACCAACTAACATTTTAGCCAGTGGATAACCGATAAAGATGTACATTACCAGAGTGATTGCACACATTGGGAAACCGATACCCATGATATCTTTTGTAGTATACAGATCTTTTCTGCCGTGCATCATACCAGCATGTGGAGAAGCGGCAGGTGTCAGCATTGCTACGAATACCATCAGGATAACGCCCATTGCTACCGGAATTGGGTTAATGCCTAATTCGTTGGAGAAGTTGATAACAACCGGCAACAGTACAACAGCCATAGCAGCGTTATTAGCAAAGTTGGTAATGATTAATGCTACAGTAAACATGATAGCTACGAATACCATTTCCGGCTGACCGCCTAAAATTGGACGCAGTGCCTGAACCAACCAGTCGGATACACCTGTAGCCGGAGTGGACAGAGTGTTTGCACCGTATACGGCAGCAGCAATCATAAAGAAGATACCCCAGTTAAACTGTTTGTAAGCAACTTCTTTGAAATCCAGTAATGGTTTGCCATTCCATTTAATAACAATAAACAGAATTACCCAAGCGATAGTTACGCCCATAGGTCCTAATACGTTCAAGAAATCAGCAACTGGATTACCTTTAAAGAAGTTAGGAACTAATAACATTAACAGATAGAATGGAACCATCCACAAGTATGCTTTCTGTTGGAAATTCATTTTTGGCAGCGGCATTTGTACTTCGATTTGTGCCGGGTCAACAGCTTTCAGTTTGCTTACGTCAACGCGCAGTACAAATTTCATCAGTAAGAAGTAAACTGCCATAATCAAAGTAGTCATTACTAAGTCTACAATCATGTGCGCCAACATTGGAATAGTCATTGGATTTCCCATGGTTTCTGTCATTTGCGCAAAGGCACTGGTTGGCACCAGCTGTGCGCCCAGGAATGGGAAGAATGGCTGAGACAATGTGGATACCAGGAACATCCCTACAAAGAAATATTTCCAAATATTATCACACCGTTCTACGCCCAGTGTATCCATCAGACGAATGGCAATAGGCCACAGAATGATCAGAGAAGTAATTGGACTGGTTAATGCGGATAATGCAAAACAAGTGACATAGAACATTGCTAAGAATGTATAAGGACGGCCTTTAAAGATTTTTTTGGTTAAGAACCATTTTGCAATGTACTGGGTATCGCCGCATTCATCCAGCGCACCAAACAGTACCATAGCGAATAAGGTCAGTAATACGGTGTTGGCCCCAACACCGACCATCCATACATTGTTAAAGCCGTTTAAGCCTTCGCCGCCGTAACCGGACAGCCCGATCATAAACAAACCTAACAAGCTAGGCCACAATGCTTCAATGGCAGACCACAAATAAACCATGCCTAAGAAGGCGCCTACACATTTCATACCCAGTGGGGTAATGGGTTCCATTGGCGGCAATACCCAAAAAACAGCCATGATTGCCAAACCAATTGCAACGTGAACGTAGTACAGATCTTTTTTCTTTTTGGCAGGACTACATTCAACTGCTTTCTTGTCAAAAACATTTTCATTTTTCTTTGACATGAGAGAACACTCCTTTTTAATTTATGATAATTTTCTCAATCGTTGCAATATAACCGATAAGGCTGTATCAAATAATAATTGCAAATATCTATTTCGCCGGATAGGTTATATAAACGATTTCTATTTGCTACTATAATATAATAGAACCGTTCGGTGCGGAATAAGAAGGTCTTTATATGGGTTATAGTCTTGTTCTATGGGGGGATAGAAAATGGCTTAATAAAGCGGTGTTTGGGATTTTGTCAGAAAGAGGGAATTTGAAAAATTTTGTACAAAGTGTTGGATTTTCTGTTTTTGTTTTATGGAATTTCTGTCAAGGAATTATCGTAAAAGTATTGTTGCTGTGAAAGTGAACGGCAAAAGACCGGAATATGCCGGGGCAGTGAGGGCGTACAGCTTATAGTGAGCGGTATGTGATAACAAAGCCTTAATAAAAAGAGCCGGCAGGCAGCGGTTTGCCGTTTGCCGGCTCAGTATTTTTAGCTATTTGTTTGCCTTAGAGCTGCTTTTTATCAATTCCTCTGACAGAAGGAATAGCAAGGCATAATAAGGCAGTCAGTATAATCAGAATTCCGGTGATGAGAAACCATGTGCTGACTCCTACGCTATCTGCAAAAATACCGGAAATAAATAATCCGATAGGCATGGCAAAGGAAGCAATGCTGCCGTATAGTCCAAATACCCGTCCCAGATATTCGGGGGAGATTCGTTCCTGCAGCAGTGCAATCACAGGGCCGTTATAGAATGGGCAGGAAAGTCCCATAATGATGCACAGGAATGCAAATATCCAAAATCCGTTTGCGGGAAGTAAGCCTGAAAGGGCAATGGGTGCGCCCATCAGCACAATGGAAAAGGCAATCCCCAGCCCTCTGTCCTTAAATCCGCCCCATTTTCCGAGGAGTACGCCGCCAATCAGCATGCCGGCGGAAAAGGTAATTTCGGCAATAGCAGCATGAATGGAGGTGCCTGCAAAATAATCAAAGGACATTAAAGGAAACAGTGCATTGATTGGGGAGTAGAGAATCATAAATAATCCTGCAATCCAGACTAATGCAAATAGTCCTTTTTGTTGTTTTAATGTAGTGTAGCCGGCCTTTAAGTCCTCCCAAAATCCAGCTGGCTTTTGTGTTTGCTGCGCTGCTTCTGTTTTTGGGATTTTGATAATAAGCACTGTGACAGCTGCCACCATAGCGCCGAAAATATCCAAAGCAACCATAGTGCTGATGCTGCAAATGGGATAGAGTACGCCGGCAATGGCTGTGCCCAGAAGATAACCGGCAGTTTGTAAAGATTGGGTATATCCTGCGCATTTGGTCAATTCTTCAATTGGTACAATTAAGGGGGTAACGGCGCTGATAGACGGCGTATGGAACGCAGTTCCGACACTTCGGATTGCCAGCACCAGCAGCACCAGCCATACAGGCAGATCGCCATATAAGGCTGCAATGGTGAGAACCAGACTGACAGCAGCAATAAATAAGTCGGCGCCAATCATGATGGTTTTTCGGTCCATGCGGTCTACAAAGGTGCCGGCAATGATACCCAAAACTGCATTGGGAAGAAATCCAGCCAGAGAAGCCATGGAAAGTACCAGGGCTGATTGAGTAGTTGCGGTTAGGTGCCAGATAAGCGCCATCTGCAGGATAGAGCTTGTAAGAATGGATATGGCTTGTCCTGTCCACATGGTGTAAAAATTCTTTTTCCAATTTTCTTGATTCATAGGTATGCTCCCTGTATTTTTTATTTTTGGTCAGATGAAAAGGGCAATAAAAAACGCAGGTTGATTTTTCTAAGTGACGGCGGTTTGCATAAGTATAACAAAACACCTGCTTAAAAATGGAATTTGTTTTTTATTGCCCGGCGTATCTAAGCCGAATGTACCATACCATGGATAGTTTGTGGAACATTGTTCAATGCCTCCTTTGCTGTTTTTTCTTGTTAGCAATATAAGATGCTTAAGGGTGGTGATCAGATATGAACGTTGCTTTTTCATATTTACGATATATAAAGGTTGGAGCAACAGGAAAGGCGGTTTATTGGTCTTTTCTGTTGCTCCAATCATAGATGCAAGTCTATTATTTTTGTATTTGCAATATGAAAATTATTTTTGGATAATTTCCAAGCCGCCCATGTAAGGACGCAATGCTTCTGGTATAACAACACTGCCGTCAGGCTGCTGATAGTTTTCCAGAATTGCGGCAACGGTGCGGCCGACAGCCAGGCCGGAGCCGTTTAAGGTGTGAACGAACCGTACTTTGCCATCTTCATCACGGAACCGAATATTGGCCCGTCTTGCCTGGAAGTCTACAAAGTTGCTGCAGGAAGAAATTTCTTTATAAGCGTTGTAGCTTGGCAGCCATACTTCAATGTCATAGGTTTTGCAGGAAGAGAAACCGATATCGCCGGTAGGCAGTGTGATAACACGATATGGCAGATTTAATGCCTGCAGAACATCTTCAGCATCCTGCGTTAAGGATTCCAGTTCTTCAAAAGAATGATCCGGATGAGCAAATTTCACCATCTCTACTTTATGGAACTGATGCTGACGGATAATGCCGCGGGTATCACGGCCGGCAGAACCTGCCTCTGCACGGAAACAAGGGCTGAAAGCGCAATGTTTGATTGGCAGATCTTTTACATTTAAAATTTCTTCACGATAGTAGTTGGTAACCGGTACTTCTGCGGTTGGGATTAAATAATAGTCCAGACCTTCCAGTTTGAACATGTCTTCTGCAAATTTTGGCAGCTGACCGGTGCCGGTCATACTGGCTTTGTTGGCCATATATGGCGGCATTAATTCTTCGTAGCCGTGTTTTTGTGTGTGGATATCCAGCATCAAACTGATAACGGCCCGTTCCAATCTGGCGCCTAAACCTCTGTAGAATGTGAACCGTGCGCCGGTTACTTTGGCAGCCCGTTCAAAATCCAAAATGCCTAAGCCGGTGCCAACATCCCAGTGCCCCAGAGGTTCGTAGTCAAATTTGGTTGGTTCTCCCCAGGTGCGTTCTACACGGTAGTTTTCTTCGCCGCCTTCCGGCAGAGATTCATGTGGAATATTAGGGATGCTTAAAATGATTTCTTCCATTTTAGCATCTACATCGGCTACTTGTTGGTCTAATGCTTTGATGTCTTCACCGACTTTGCTCATCTGCGCAACCAGTTCATCGGCATTTTCGCCGGATTTTTTCATTTTTCCGATTTCTTTAGAAACGGTGTTTCTTGTATTTTTTAACTGTTCTACTTCTGTCAACAGCGCTCTGCGTTTTTCATCTAAAGCCAGAAATGGAGCCAGATCTAAATCCATTCCTCTTTTTTTCATGCCAGCCACAACAGCATCCGGATTGGCACGAACAAACTTAATATCTAACATAATGCGACTCTCCTTTTTTATTCACTTAATTATAATTTAACGGCAAAAAGGAGGCAATGTCAAGCTTCAGACCGGATTTTCTGTTAATTTTTTCTGCTATTTTTTAAAGCTGCCACCATTTCCAGCCAATAGTTATAAATGTATGGCTGCGGTGTCAGTTCTGCTACATAGCTGCAGGCCAGGTAGTTGCCTTGTCGGACCACAATGGGATTGTTTTGGTCCTGGCATAGTATGCCAAGGTTGGGCGCAAGATTTTTAAACTGAATCTGAGGCAGAAAGCAGGCAGTAAAACGGTTTTGCAGATAGCCGGGCATTTCCAGAGAAGCGGTAGTAAGCTGACGGGCTGAGCGCATGGTAATGTCGCAGTCCATAGCGGAGAGCGGTCCGTTTCGCCCAAGGCTGACAGCACCGGCTGCAATGCCAAAGACAGAGAGCTGCGGAAGCTGCTGCTGTATGGTTGGCAATAACCGCTGCAGTGGTCGAATATAGCCGGATGTGTTCCATCCCGTAATGAGCAGGCCGTCAATGTGGGAAAGCTGCTGTTCGTTATAAACTGTAATGGCTTTGATCTGCTGCTGCTGAAAGATATCTCTATTGCGTTTGCGCAGATAGTCCGGCCCTAACATACCAATTTTAAGCATAATCATCCCTCCTTTCCCAGTGCAGTATTGTTTGCGGATTGTGGGTATGTTTATTCTTTGAACGATATTATTTTATGCAGAAGGAGTGGAAAGCGGTTGTGAAAAAGATTGCTGCTTAGAGGAATTGCTTTTATGGGAAAAGATTATACTTGTGCTGCTTGGGGCGGTGTTGTATAGTAAAGGAAAAAGCAGAACTATGTTTTTGAGAAACAGGAGGGATATGGTGTACTTTCCCAAAACGATAGAAGAGTTGGAACAGGTACGTACAGAATGCCTGCGATTGGTAAATAAAAGGTCGCTGTTATCTGGAGCGGCGGCAGTGGTTCCGTTGCCCGGTGCGGATATTTCGGCAGATATTGTTATTATGACAGAGCTTTTATTAGAGATTAATAAGCGATTTGGTTTGTCGGAAGAACAGATTAGTCAGTTGGATTTGGAGCGGAAAAAGGTGTTGCTGATAATTATATCTTCGATTGGCAACGAAGTAGCGGGTAAAACCGTTTCGGTCACATTGGTGCGCAGTTTATTAAAACGGATCAGTAATAAAATTGCTGCGCGGCAGGTAAGCCGTTTGGTGCCGTTGGCAGGACAGGCTGTATCTGCCGGGATCAGTTTTGCTGCCATGCGTTATTTGGGTAAACATCATGTGGAGCAATGTTATCAGATTACACTGCGATATATGAACAGCATTGATGTGCGGAATGTGGACGATGTGATCGACATATAGTATAGAATGAAAGTAATATAAAAAAATAGAACGATACAAAGAAACCAGCGGGGGAAGAGACTATACTCCGGCTGGTTTTTTGCGTTGTATTTTATAACTGCGGTTCATGAATTTTACCAAAATTTTACCTGGTATTTAGTTAGATTTACCATTCTCTTGCTAAACTGAGTAAAATAAAGGGGATTTTTTACAAAACGACCCCGATTTTAACAAATGGACTGCGTATGCTATCAGTAAGGGGGAACATTGCGTGGGTCAAGAGCATGAGATTGTGAAACTGGTTTATGAAGCCAAGGACAGTATGGAACGTGCCGATGCGCTGATTTATCAATATATGCCGTTTATTCGGTCTGAGACAGCTAAATTTTTAAAACGGGTACCAATAGATGGTCATGATGATGAATTGAGTATTGCTATGATTGCTTTCCATGAAGCGATACGGGGGTATTCCCGTTTGAGGGGCGCTTTTTTTAAGTATGCGGCAATGGTAATCCGAAGCCGTTTGCTTGATTATCAACGGCGGGAGCAACGGCACAGCCATGTGTTATCCCTGGATATGCCTGATGAGAACGGCGACGGCGTATTGGGGGATACGGTAGCTGACAAACGGGTACACAGCGAAGAAATGATTGCGCGGGAAGCCACCCGCAGTGAAATTGAAGAATTAACAAAACAGATTGCTTCTTTTGGCGTATCGCTGACAGATGTGGCCGAAAATTGCCCGCGGCAGCAGCGCACCATGGAAGCTTGCCGAAAAGCCATTGGTTTTGCCAAAGCCAATCCGACGCTGATTGATGAATTGGTGACAACCAAGCGGCTGCCCATTACCCGTCTGGCAGAAGGCAGCGGCGTGGAGCGCAAAACACTGGAGCGGCATCGCAAATATCTGGTGACGCTACTGCTGATTTACAGCAATGGTTACGAGATTATTCGTGGCCATTTGCAGCATCTTTGGAAAGGAGGCAACGGGCAGTGAGATATCTGGTTATGGAATGTCGTCCCAGCTATGCAATCCTTCTGGATGAGGATGGTCGTCTGGTAAAAGCGGCAAATTTACACTATCAGGTGGGACAGACAGTAGAATGGCCCGTTATTATGCGGGAGCAGGAAACAGCTCAAGTAAGTCGGTTGCCGCGTAAGCTGGGTGCTACTGTGGCGGCAGCGGCCTGTATGATGCTATTGTTGTTGGGATATTATCAAAATTATATGGCGCCGTACACAGCGATTGCGTTATCTATTAATCCATCTGTGCTGATGGAGCTGAATAAGCAGGGGAATGTGGTAGATTTAGAAGGATTAAATGAAGATGGCGAAGATTTGCTGGAAGATTATAGGCCGGATAGCAAAGACAGATTGGAAGTAACCGATGCGTTGATTGATCGTGCCATTGATATGGGCTATTTATCAGCCGGAGGTCGAATTTCTTTTGATATTGACACGCCGGATGATGCTAAGTTTCAACAATATGGTGTAGAGCTGCGCAGCAATGTGACAGAACATTTGGCTGATCGTTTTACCGTTACAGTTGAAATTAAACGGCACAGTACAGATGACGAAGCGGAAGAACGTGATGATTGGCAGAAGGACGATGAGAACCAATCGGCAGTAGCGCCGTCCGCCGGAACGCAAGAGCAGAAAAAACCAACTGCGGTGATACCGGTTGTTCAGAATGATGATAATGACGATGACTGGGATGAAGCAGACGATATAGACGATGCAGATGATGATGACAATAGCGATGATATGGCTGATTATGCTGATAAGCAAGATGAGCTTGAGGACGATATAGATGACAGTGACGATGATGCGGATCATATAAATGACCGCGATGATGACGATGCTCTGGACAGTGATGACAACAACACAGAAGAAACCGGTCTGTCTGACGACGATGACGATGATGACAGTAGGGCAACAAACTGGAATGATGATGACAATTCTGTGCAGGGCAGTGCCGATGACATCGATGACACTGATGATTGGGATGATGATAACGGGGAACAGGACAGTGAATTGGGCGAAGAAGATGATGATGAATAAAAAAATAAAAGTTTTTTAAAATTTTTTAACCGAGACCCCGTTTTTTAAAAAGAAGCACCGTAATCTACGGATGTAAGCAAACAAAACAAAAATAAAATTAAAAAACAAGGTGGAACAAAGAAGGGAGATTACGATTATGAAAAAGAGAAATTTATTTATCACAGGTGCGACAATGTGTGCGATTGGTGCAATGTTATTGACAGGATGCGGTAACCAAGATGCCGGTGCATTGGCTGACAAAGGGTATTTGACCTTGAGTGTAAATCCGGAAATTATGATTGAATATGATAAACAGGGTTTGGTTACAGATTTAAGCGGTAAAAATGATGATGGTAAAAAGGTAACAGCCGATTATGATGATTACATTGGTAAAGAATGCGAAGTTGTGGTAAGTGATTTAATTGAACGGATTAATGAAGCCGGTTATTTTGTGGATGATATTGATGGCAACAGCAAAAATATTGTGATTCAGATAGAACCAGGTTCTGTACTGCCAGATGATGATTTTCTGGATGATGTAAGTACAAACGCACAAACTGCGGTTAAAAATTTGCAGTTGGCTTCCGGTGTGGTATCTATTGATGATGATGACTATGATGATAAATATGAAAAGCAAGGGAAACCATCTCATTATATCACTTTAGAAAAAGCAAAAGAAATTGCGTTGACACAAGCTGGTGTGAAAGCATCCGCAGCTGTATTTGACGATAAGGAATTTGACTTAGATGACGGCAGTGCAGTATATGAACTGGAATTTGAAGCCAATGGCAATGAGTATGAATATGATGTGAATGCTGTAACCGGTAAAGTAATAAAAGCAGAGCATGATATTGCAGGACAAAATGATGACCGTGATGACGATATGGATGATGCGGATGATAGAGATGATGATCGCGACGATGATTGGGACGATGCGGATGACAACGACGATGATGATGACAGAGTGGTATCCGGGGCGCAGAGTGTGGTAGTTCCTGTATCCGATGATGACGACGATGATGATCGTGATGACGATATGGATGATGTAGATGACAGAGATGATGACCGCGACGACGACCGAGATGATGATGACAAAGTGGTATCCGGCACCCAGAACGTGGTAGTTCCTGTATCCGATGACCGTGACGATGATGACCGTGACGATGATTGGGACGACGCGGATGACAATGATGATAATGATGATGACGATAGTGACGATGACAATGATGACGATGATGATGACAGCGATGACGATAACGACGACGATAATGATGACTGATTGAAACAAAACAATGCCTCCAAAGGTTGTGATAAACCCTTGGAGGCAATTTTGCAGGTGCGCTAGTGTACAGTGTTAATGCTGGCTGTAAATTTTATTTCGTCAATTCTTGTTCATACGGAGCGAAGAGGAAGGATAAAATAAATTGTTCGCCGTATTCGTTTATGACAGCGCTTCCTCGTTCATAGATCCATAAGGGTGTAGTATCTTTGCGTAAGATACGATAGCGTAATGAATAGAACGGGTTGTTTTTTAATTGTTCGCTGATACTTTGTTCTACCATTTCACGGTCATCAGGATGGATGATATGGCTAAAATATCCGTTGCAGGTTTCCATAAATTCCTGATAGGTATATTGGGTAAAATCCAATACAGCTTGATTGAAGCAGAATAACGGCATTTGGGGTTTGGCATATACAGCCCGAAAACCATCCAGAATATATTGATTGATAAAGTTTTGTAATTTGTGTTCTATTTTTAACCGTTCTGTTTCAGGTAATTGTTCTAAGAAATAGAATAATATTTTTGGTGTGGCTAATAATGCTTGGCTGTCCGCGTTTTTATCCGGTGTTTCTGCCGTTTTTTCTTCAGCGAATGGAAAATGAGTTTTAAAAATTTCTGATACAACAAATTGTTCAATATCATTTGACTGTAAAAATGATGGAGAACTGTCAGAACCTGAAACGATATCGGTGTAGTTATCCAGATTGCGAATCGTTCCTGCAAATAAATCAGGCTGACCGGATTCGTCCCGAATCATTTTTCCTTTACATAATAAATGACTCCATGTTCCATTGGCATTTTTGGCCCGATAAGTGATGGCATGCTGTTCGGCTCGTCCATCAGCAATTTCCTGGTTGCTGCGCAGGAACATCATCATATCGTCCGGATGGACTTTTTCACCCCAAAATGCTGCAGCGTTGGATAATATTTGCGATGGCAGACCAAAATCAACCATCATTTTATAAGAGTACATAAATTTTCCTGTTTTTAAATTGCCTACGAAAAGGTAATCATCAATACTTTCCGATAAAGCATCAAACAGATAATCTTTATTATACTGAAATGGCAGTAAGGTTTCGCCGTTTGCCTGTCGGCGACGGTCTTGCTGCAGACGTTCCTGGCCCATTTTTATGTGATGATCCCGTTTTTGAATATACATTTGGGTATCTACAATGGAAAGTACGTCGGAGACATTGAGATGTTCTCCCGCATAAATACTGGCCAGACCATAGCTGAAAGAAACATCGTAAGTAATTCCTTTGGCAGTACGCCGTACTTTTAATTTTTCCAGCATGTGCTGCATCCAGGTTTCTAATTGGGCAGTCTCTTTGTTTACAAAAACGATAACAAATTCATCTCCGCTCAATCGGAAGATAAAGTCAGAATCCTGCAGTTCCTGATGTACATTTTGTGCAAAGAAAACCAGCAATTTGTCGCCTTCCATATGACCATAGGTATCATTTACCCATTTTAGCCCATTGATATCACACAATGCTACAGCTAACTTGTCTTCAGAAGTCATATTTTTCAGCATATCTTCTAATCGTTTTTTTCCTGCATTGCGGTTTAAAATACCGGTTAACTCGTCAATGGACGCTTCCATAGAAAGCAGAATCTGGTCAGTGATATCGATGGAATTTTGGATATGGTATTGTTTTCCGTCCCAGTCAATTAAACTGTCGCAATTCATATAAATACGGCCGGTAATAGTATTTTTTTCCTTCCATACACAAGCGCTGTTACGTTGTGTGCTTTTTAATTGTTCAATTTTACAAAATGGGCAGCGGCCTGTCATATCACATTGTAATATCTTCCAACAAGTTTCTCCTTCTGGATTCTGTAAATGAAACGTATGCTTCATATAGTCGTTCATGTAGACAATTTTGTTGGTATCAATATCTGTGATATAAATGTTTGAATTGATTCTGTTTAGAATATTTTTGTAGAATTCAGAAGTAAAGGCCTGCGTCATGGCGTATGTTCCTCCTGTAAATGAAATCTATTAATTGAGAAGTTACCTAACATAGTATACCATTTTTCTTTTAAAAGTCATAGAAAAAAATGAATAATCTAGGTATTTTTTATTATTTAGTAT
>CALXUG010000036.1 GCA_944391625.1 uncultured Clostridia bacterium | reverse complement strand
AACACAGAAGTTAAGTCCTCCAGCGCCGATGGTACTGCGTATTCTTTTCGTGGAAGAGTAGGTCATTGCCGGGATATGCTCCTCAATAGCTCAGTCGGTAGAGCGCATGACTGTTAATCATGATGTCACTGGTTCGAGTCCAGTTTGGGGAGCCATTTTTATAGGGGTATAGCTCCAATTGGTAGAGCAGCGGACTCCAAATCCGCGTGTTCTGGGTTCGAGTCCTAGTGCCCCTGTTAGAAGAACAGATAAGTTATTTTATCTGTTCTTTTTTTATTTCACCTAATAGTTTGTTTTTGTAGTCTTGTATAGGATAGATTTTATAAAGAGGCGGGAGATCATATTGGAGATTAAACCAATTTACAGAAAGAATAAACAGGAATTACTTCCACTGTTGCTTTTGGGTGATGAACAGGAGTCTATGATTGATCAATATTTTGAGAAAAGCACGCTGTTTGGGCTATATCAGGGGACTTTATTGTGCGGTATAATTGCTATTACCTTTGAACGGGAAAACCTTTATGAAATCAAAAATATGGCTGTTTTGCCGGAATTTCAGCGGCAGGGTTATGGACGAATGTTGATTGAATATGTCTTTCAACAGTATGGACAGCCTGGCATGGTGTTTCAGGTAGGAACTGGAGAAGTTCCCTCCACAGTTGGATTTTATCAAGCTTGTGGATTACAGATTTCTCATAAAATAAAAGATTTCTTTTTGCAATACGATCATCCTATTTATGAGGATGGCATTCAATTGCGGGATATGATTTACTTAAAGAAAGTACTGTAAAGAGATTAAGAATAAAAGTTTTTTTGCGTAGGTCTTAATTTTAAAAATAGTGGTTGTAAGGTTCTGTTTTTTTGTTGCGATATGAACCAATCAAGGTTCTACACAGGCTTGCTCATTTTTTACTAGAAATGATTACAATATTTTGGCGTTCAAAAATAAAAAAACAAGTCTTTTATTTTGTTAACGAATATGATATAGTAAGAAGCACCACCCTAGATATGGGGTGGATTTTTTGAAATTAATAATACTATACACTATATTTAGTATATGGGATAGATGATAAAAATTGTAGCAAAGAGGGGAATGACGGGCGATGGAAGGATATTTTGTTATAAAAAAGGATGGTACAAGAGAACCATTTGATGTTACCAAAGTAACAAAAGCAGTTAACAAATCAGCTTATCGGGCAATGGTGCAATTTACAGAACAGGATTTAAATTTTATTTCCGGTTTTGTTGAAGCAAAGGTTCGTTCCAGAACAAGCAAGGAAGTACCGATCAGCGAAATGCATAACATTGTGGAAAGTGCTTTGGATAACACCAATCCTCTGGTTGCCAAGAGTTATCGGGATTACCGGAATTATAAACAAGATTTTGTGCATATGTTGGACGAAGTATATAAAAAGAGTCAGTCGATTATGTACATTGGTGATAAAGAAAACAGCAACACTGACAGCGCTTTGGTATCCACAAAACGCAGCCTGATTTTTAACCAATTGAATAAAGAGCTATATCAAAAATTTTTCCTGACTACAGAAGAACTGCAAGCGTGCCGAGAAGGCTATATTTATATCCATGATATGTCTGCTCGCCGCGATACCATGAACTGCTGTCTGTTTGATGTGGAAAATGTATTAAAAGGCGGATTTGAAATGGGCAATCTCTGGTATAATGAGCCGAAAAGCCTGAATGTTGCTTTTGACGTAATCGGCGATATCGTACTGAGCGCGGCCAGCCAACAGTATGGTGGCTTTACCATTCCAAGTGTTGACCTGATTTTAGAGCCTTATGCAGAATTAAGCTATAACAAAGATCTGAAAAAATATTTAGAACTGGGCTTGACCCAAGAACGTGCGGAGCAGGAAGCACTAAAAAATATTGAATATGAATTCCGTCAGGGATTCCAGGGTTGGGAATATAAATTTAATACAGTCGGCTCCAGTCGGGGAGATTATCCTTTTATTACCGTAACTACCGGGACAGGCACCGGTCGATTTGCCAAAATGGCATCTATTTTAATGTTTGAAGTTCATCATGGCGGACAGGGAAAAGCTGGGCACAAAAAGCCGGTGTTATTCCCGAAAATTGTCTTTTTATATGATGAGAATCTGCATGGGCCGGGGAAACCATGTGAGGATGTATTTGAAGCAGGCATCGTTTGCTCCAGCAAAACAATGTATCCGGACTGGTTGAGCTTAACTGGCGACGGTTATGTAGCCAGTATGTATAAAAAATACGGTAAAGTAGTAAGCCCTATGGGTTGCCGTGCGTTTCTCTCCCCTTGGTATGAACGGGGCGGTATGAATCCGGCTGACGATGAAGATTCTCCGGTATTTGTGGGACGGTTTAATATTGGTGCCATCAGTTTGCATCTGCCAATGATTTTGGCAAAATCTCGTCAGGAAAGCAGAGATTTTTATGAAGTACTGGATTATTACTTAAACTTAATCCGCAAGCTGCATATTCGTACCTATGATTATCTGGGAGAAATGAGAGCGTCTACCAATCCGCTGGCTTACTGCGAAGGTGGATTCTATAACGGTCATCTGGGGATTCATGATAAAATTAAACCATTGTTAAAAACGGCTACAGCGTCGTTTGGCATTACAGCATTGAACGAATTGCAGCAGCTGTATAATAAAAAATCTTTGGTAGAAGATGGCGCATTTGCCTTAGAGGTATTGGAACATATCAACCAGAAAATTAACGAATTTAAAGAGGAAGACGGCAACTTGTATGCCATTTACGGTACACCGGCAGAATCCTTAACTGGGTTGCAGGTGCAGCAGTTCCGTGCTAAGTTTGGTATTGTGGAAAATGTGTCCGATCATGCCTATGTCAGCAATAGTTTCCATTGTCATGTATCCGAAGATATTACGCCCATTCAAAAACAGAATCTGGAATATCGCTTCTGGAATTTATGTAACGGTGGAAAAATTCAATATGTAAAATACCCGATCGATTACAATATAGAAGCATTAAAAACACTGGTGCGTCGTGCAATGGCTATGGGTTTTTATGAAGGGGTCAACCTTTCTTTGGCTTATTGTGACGATTGTGGACATCAGGAATTGGAAATGGATGTATGCCCACAGTGCGGCAGTAAAAATCTGACCAAAATTGAGCGGATGAACGGTTATCTTTCTTATTCCCGTGTAAAAGGAGATACTCGTTTAAATGATGCCAAAATGGTGGAAATTTCGGAAAGGAAGAGCATGTAATGCGTTATCATAATATTACCCATGATGATATGTTAAACGGCGATGGTTTAAGAGTGGTTTTGTGGGTAGCAGGCTGCACCCATCAGTGTCCTCAATGTCAAAATCCAATCACATGGGATATTAACGGCGGTCTGCCTTTTGATGAAGAGGCCCATGAAGAAATTATGGCCGAACTGGAAAAAGACTATGTTTCAGGAATCACCTTTAGCGGCGGTGATCCGCTCCATCCTGATAATCGGCAGGAGATCGGCAATTTAATCCAGCAAATAAAAGCGCAGTATCCGCAGAAAACCATTTGGCTCTACACCGGTTTTGTTTGGGACGATATTAAGGACTTGCCTTTTATTGCTGATGTGGATGTACTGGTGGATGGTCCGTTCCAAATCGATAACCTGGATGTAAAGCTGCATTGGCGCGGCAGCTCCAATCAAAGAGTAATTGATGTAAAAGAAACACTGCGTTTAAAACGGATTGTACTTTGGTCTGAATAAGCAGTCAGAAACCTTCAAGGGGGATTTCGTTCCTCCTTGAAGGTTTTTTTATGAATCTCTATACCTTGGGCGGGAAATGTGGTACAATAAATTGATTTCCTTGTCGAATACTTGGTCGATAAAGAATCAATTTAAAATGATATTGATAAAAATTTGAGGTGCAGGTATGCAAAAAATTGCAAAATTTAGTAAAGTCAGTTTTCAGCAATTTCAAGAAAGCTGGCAGGATACATTTCACGAAACAGTAGAACAAACCGTATATGATGAAATAAAATTGCCAGTGCGGGCCACAGCCGGGTCTGCCGGTTATGATTTTTTCAGTCCACGGACCTTTTCTCTGGCGCCCGGCGAGACCATAAAAATTCCAACAGGGATTCGTGTTCAAATGGAAGCAGGCTGGGTATTGCAGTGCTATCCACGCAGTGGTTTGGGGTTTAAATATCGGCTGCAGCTAAATAATACAGTGGGGATTATTGACAGCGATTATTATTTTTCGGACAACGAAGGTCATATTTTTGCCAAACTCACCAATGATGGTAAGGAGCATAAAACAGTAGAAGTTGTGCAAGGACAGGGCTTTATGCAAGGGATTTTTGTGCCTTTTGGCATCACAGTAGATGATGATGCCACAGCAATTCGGAATGGCGGTTTTGGCAGCACGACAAAATAATCTGAACAAAGAGACAGTGACAAAAACGAACAAACTAAAATAATTTACACAATAGCAGAAGCTGGCATAATCATTAAAAATTAGCTCTTTTATTAGGAGGAGGCATCGTTATGCAATGTCCTGTTTGTCACAATGATAGCAAAGTATTAGATACCCGATGGATTGAAGAAGAAAATTCCATCCGCCGTCGGAGAGAATGCACCGTTTGCAGTAAACGGTTTACCACATATGAAAAAATAGAGGACAAACCTTTGGTCGTAATCAAAAAAAGTGGACGACGGGAGTTATTTGATGGTTCCAAAATCCTAAAAGGAATGGCCAAAGCATGTGAAAAGCGTCCCATTGGAATAGAACAGTTGCAAAGAATAACAGTAGAAATCGAAAAAGAACTGAAAAACCAATATTCGGAAGTACCGGTTCATTTGATTGGTGAAACCATTATGCGGCGGTTAATGTCCATTGATGAAGTTGCGTATGTGCGTTTTGCTTCTGTTTATAAAGAATTTGATGATGTTGAAACGTTTATTCGAGAAATCGAAGTCATGAAGGAGCGGAAATAACTTATGGATGAGCAGGTCCTGCAATATGGGGAAGCCAAACTGATGGAACCTATTTATCGTATGTTTAAAGTCATTGAGCAAGAAGATGATATCAAAGCAAAAACGCTAATCGCAGTAGTAATGCAGTATATTACAGAGCATTACAGCGGAAAACCTTTAACGCCGGTTGATGTGCAGCATATTTTACGGGCAGTGTTATTAAATGAACAAGATGGAAAATACTATGCCATGTATGTATTTAATGAGATTCAGGTAAAAGCAGCCGGTTGGCTGACATTATTGGCTATAGATCTTCCTGTTACATTGGAGCAGCTGGGCTGTATGGCAGATGAACTGGCGCAGGAATTGCAGGAAAAGGATTATATCAAGATTTCTGCCGAGGATGTGTTTACCATATTAGAACGGGTTGCCGGTCAGGTAGATACAGTGCTGAAAGACAGATTACAGCTAAATAAAGAAGTTTATATTGCAGAATTAAGAACTTTTTTAGTACACTAAACGTCTAAAAAACAGGAAGTTTATTGAGCTTTGCCGAAAAAAGTGGTATGCTTAGTCTACAAAACTGTGTAAAAGGAGAGTTTGCGATTGGATACTGAAAGAGAAGGGGCCGGCCGGAACCGGTCAGAAAAAAACGCAAGGCATCCGCGAAAAAAAAGAAAAGTACGCAAAAAAGCAGTTATTATTATAGTATGTGTGATTGCAGCGCTGTTAATCAGTGGGCTGGCAATGGCAGGTATGTCCATTAAGCCGCCGTCGGTAGAAAAACCTTCTGTAGATGACACGCAGGAGATTGAAGAACGGGCAGATGGCATTTATAATGTATTGGTAGTGGGGACCGATAAAGTGGGACTGAATACGGACACCATTATGGTTATGTCGTTAGACAGTATCAATGACAGGGCCAATGTAATGAGTATTCCCCGCGACACCATGTCCAATGTAAAACGTTCTGTGAAAAAAATCAATGCAGCCTATGCCATTGGCGCTAAAAATGGAAAAGGCAATATTGATAATCTGAAAAAAGAAGTATCTTATTTGTTAGGTTTTGAAGTGGACAATTACGTTGTGGTAAATCTGGGCGCTTTTGAAGAAATCATAGATGCCATTGGCGGCGTTACCATTGATGTGCCGCGCAATATGAACTATGATGACCCTTATCAGGATTTGCATATTCATTTAGAGAAAGGCGTTCAGACCTTAAGCGGGAAAGAAGCCATTGGCTTTGTACGGTATCGCAGTGGTTATGCAGAAGGTGACATTGGCCGTGTAAAAGCGCAGCAGCTGTTTATAGAGGCAACAGCCAAACAGCTGGCATCTCCGTCTACTCTGACCAAGCTGCCTAAATTAGCGGACATTGTACTGCGCAACATGGACACTGACTTGACCAATGGTGAGATTTTATGGTTTGCCAAAGAAGCCATGGAAATTGACATGTCAACAAATTTGAATATGTTTGTATTACCGGGGCATGGTCAATATGTCAATCGATTGTCCTATTATTTGCCTAATGAAGCTGAAATTCTGACCATTGTGAATGAATACTTTAATCCATATGCCACACCGATTACCGACTTAAATATTGTAAATGTTAATACCATTGTAAAACAGGAACAAGATCGGCAGTCCACCTTGTCGGCAGAGCAGCGCCGCAAAGAAGAACAAATGCAGCAGCAGGCAGAAAATGAGGCATCTGTGAATACTGATGACCTGCAGACAGAAGATGAAAATCAACAAACCGGTGAAACCGACGGTACCCATGTAAATAATGGCGATCAAGCCACAACCGGCGATGGAACAACCACCGGAACAGACGGCAATTCAAACACCGGTACAACAGGACAAACTCCGACTACACCGACAGACCAGCAGCCTTCTGATAATACACAAACCGGCGGTCAACCGATCGATCAGACAGGCGATAGCACCAACACAGATACAACTGCAAATCCAGGTGTAGGTGACAATACCGGTTCTGCATCTACCGGGACTGATGATTCCGGTTATAATACAATCCCAGGTGAAGTGCTGAAGCCTGATGCAGAAGCGCAGACAGTGACAGAACCGGCAGAGGATACAGTGGTTTAATCACAGCATATGAAAGAGTATACAAGAAAAGGGGAACGGCTATGTTTGCAAATGAAAAAGATATGATTTTAGAAACAATCCGGCTGGCTGATCAGCGAGAAAAAGCACGTGCTGCCTATGAAGTACAGAATGGCCCTAAAAAATGGGGCGTATATCTGCCGGAAGAAAAAGCATTAAATGATTATTTGATGACCTTAAATCGTGAAGTTGTAGAAGTGCTGGAAGTTTTGATGTTATTAGGACGTGATGATAAATATCGGAAAGAAGGCCAATCGCCGGAAGAAAACTATCTGGCATTACAGCAGGAACGGTATCATCATCATCCTGACCAGCAGGCAGCGGTATATTATCTGACCGGCAAAAACGCATTGGCAAAATTTTTAGATGATGGTTTGGCTTATCTGGGAATTATTCTGTAATAGGTCAGATTCATTGACAAAATAAGAATATCTGCATAGAACGAAACCTCCCTATCTGGAACAAGCAGTTCCGGGCAGGGAGGTTTTTGTATTAAAGAAGATGTTTTATTTCCTCTGTAAAGAGCTGACAAAGTTTTTCTTTGTTTTCTGATAGATTTGGCGCTGTTGCGTATCCTAAAGGAATAGAGGAGAGTTCTTTAATTGGAATCCATGAAAATGCTTCAAAGTCTTTCGTCAATAAAGTATTTTTATTTCTGATTTTTGGTAAAATTCCGACAACTTGTCCAGCCAGAATACATTGCGTATAAACAGTATAATTACTGGTAGCCAAATGTATTTGAATATCTCCATATTGAGATAAGTTTGCGTGTAATGTATTTGGTGTGTCAGCTACTTGATATATCGCCAATGGATATTGGCGTAATGTTTTAATGGATATTGATTTATAGCCGCCTAAAGGATGACCAGGTGTAGTGACAGCACATAAACGAAAGATATTGGAATCAATAATCTGGCATTGGTTATATAGTGAATCGTCATGGGCAATAGTAGAAGTAATTGCAAAAAAACCTAAATCACCTTTTCCTGTTTGTAATGACAATAAAATTTCTTCGCTATCTACTTCCAGAACCTGTAATGTGACTTTAGGATATTTCATAAAAATGGATTCTGTGAAAGAAGGGATAACGAAATGGTTTATCAGGGGGGATGCCAGTATAGTGAGGTGACCAGAAATATCTGTTTGATTGGAAGTTTTTTCTATTTGGGCAATGGTAGTTTTACATTGTTGGGTAATATCTAAGATGGAACGGGCATATTTTTCCATCACCTTACCGGTTTCTGTGAGTTGGATACCTTTCGTATTCCGAATCATTAGTTGTGTGTTACATTCATTTTCCAGATTGGTGATGGCGGTACTGATTGTTTGATGTGTTACATTCAAGTTTAAGCCAGCTTTATTGAAAGAGCCTGTTTTTACTACTTCTAAAAAATATTCCAGGTATTCGCTGCGCATATAATACACCTCCGTAAGAAACATATACTTTTTACCAGAAGTATAGCATAGTTTGGACAGAAAATCGAGATAGTAGATGAATACATTTAAGATAACTTCTTTACCAATTATAGAAAAAGTAGTGGGAAAATAGTACAAGGATGTTGTAAGAAAATCTTACAACGATGCGATTCTCTTTGGAAAGCTGAACTATGCAAAAGGATAAGTTGAGATTATACTTACAACCATAGAAACACGTATTAAAACTATTTCTCAGGAGGATGAAGTATTATGACATTAGCAAGAAAAGCAATGGCTGATAAAGTTATGGTGGTAGGAATTGATGGTTTGGATCCTAGACTGGCCAAAAAAAATATGGATGCGGGTAGAATGCCTAATCTTCAAAAATTAGTAGAAGTGGGTGCATGTCGAGAAGATATGGTAATGCTGGGTGCACAGCCAACTGTTACCCCGCCAATGTGGACCACTCTGGCTACAGGTGCTTATCCATGTACACATGGTATTACATGCTTCTTAGGGCAATCACATGAATCATTGGATAGCACTGTATACAATTTGGATTCTAGGAATTGTAAAGCGGAACAATTATGGAATGTAACCGCTGAAGCGGGCTTAAAAACATTAGTATGGCATTGGCCAGGCAGCGCATGGCCACCAAGTAGCGATAGTCCAAATCTATATGTGGTAGATGGCACCAGTCCGAGTGCAGTTTGTGTTAGTACATGTACAATGGATAAAGAAAAAATTCTGGTAGCTGATGTTAAAGTGGATGGCGTTACATTTAAAGCAAAGGCTGCTGCGGACAGTAAAATTCCATGTGTTATCGAAGACTTAAAAACCGATACTTTGACATTAGATGCTACTGCGATTACTCATACTACAGAAGCAACCAGAAATATCATCCTAACCCATGCAGACGGAGAAGGTGCTATTTCTGATATGCCATTTGACGTAGTAATGTCTGGCATTAAACCAGCGAAAGGTTGGGGTAATGCTCCAGAAGGCGCCAAAGAATTTACTATTTTACATTCCGGCGGTTTAATTCGCAGACCAGCATTGATTCTGCAGAATGAACAAGGTATATATGACCATGTAGAAATTTATAAGTCTAAAAAGGAAGATGCGCCAATGGCTGTGTTGCAGAATGGTGTATTTACACCGGATATCTATGATGAAGCCATTAAGAATGATGAAAAATATCGTGTAAATCGCAATATGCGTATTTTGGAATTAGCGGAAGATGGTAACCATCTAAGAATGTGGATTTCTTCCGGTATGAATATGGATGATGATAGTTTATGGTATCCAAAACGCATTTTCAAAGAAGTAACCGAAAATGTGGGTTACTTGCAACCTGGTTGCTATACTGGTGGTGCCGACAAACGTTTAATTCGCGACTGTATGGGTGCAAACTGGGAACATAGCGGTGAATGGACAGCAAATGCAATTCATCACCTGATTGAAAAAGAAGGTATTCAGGTAGTATTCTCCCAGTTCCATAACGTTGATCTGCAGAGCCATATGATTGCCAAGTATTTGAAAAATGGTCATGGTGAAATGACCGGTAAAGATTATCAGGAAATGCTGGATGCTGTATATGTACAGACTGATGAATACATTGGCCGTTATATGGACTTGCTGGATAAAGGCTGGACTTTGATTGTAACATCAGACCATGGCTTAGTATGTCCAGAGTTTGAACCACCTCTGATTTGTGACCCATCTGGTGTAAATGCAGGTTTAATGGGCAAACTGGGTTTCACTGTTCTAAAAAAAGACGAAAACGGTAATCCAATCAAAGAAATTGACTGGGAACACACCAAAGCAGTTCAAATTCGTGGAAACCACATTTGGATTAACCTGAAAGGCAGAAATGAAACAGGTATTGTAGATCCAGAAGATAAATATGAAGTAGAAGAAGAAATTATGACAGCGCTGTATGGTTACAAACATCCAGAAAGCGGTAAACGTTGTATTGCGCTGGCATTACGTAATAAAGATGCTCTGTTGTTGGGCATGGGTGGTCCGGAATGCGGCGATATTTTGGTATGGATTGCAGAAGGTTACAACTATGACCACTGTGACTCCTTATCTACCACTTACGGTCATGCTACCACCTCTACCTCTCCTATCTTTATTGGCGCAGGGAAAGGGTTCAAACCAGGGTATACAGACCGTGTGATTCGTGAAGTAGACTTTGCACCAACTATGGCAGCCTTGCTGGGTACCAGAATGCCTGCACAGTGTGAAGGTGCGCCTGTTTATCAGATTCTGGCTGAAGAATTTTAATAAATTGTTATAGTCAATATAATTCTACGGGGCGGCAAAGTTATCGCCCCGTAGAATGTATTAAAAATAAAAAAGGTGTGATGATATTATGTCAGCAGTAGTCGAGGCAAAGAAAAAAACACCAGCCATGTATTGGGTACATACAGCAATCACTTTATTATTCTTTTTTGGGTTCGGGCAGTTGCCTGCTATTGAGCCGTTAACACCTATGGGTATGCAGTTGGTTGGGGTATTATTAGGATTTATTTATGGTTGGACAACAGTAGGAATGATTTGGCCCAGTATTGTAGGAATGATTGCGACAGCATTATCCGGTGCGGTGTCCATGAAAGATGTTATTATGAACGGCTTTGGGTCGGATACGACCGTTATGATTTTATTTATTTTAATTTTTGCTGCCATTATTGCAGAAGCCGGACTTAGTAAATATCTTGCTATGTGGATGATTACCAAAAAAGTGTTTTTTGGTAAACCTTGGTTATTTTCACTCGTATTTTTACTGGCAGCGTATATTTTATCTGCTTTAACTTCAACGGTTGCGACTATTATTATTTGCTGGGGGTTGCTGTACGGTATTTTTGCTCAGTTGGGATTCAAACCAAAAGAAAAATATCCTGCACTGATGATTATCGGAGTTGTATATGCAGCAACATTGGGTCTCAGCTCTCTGCCATTTAAAGCAGTTCCGTTAGCGGTTATGGGCGTATATACCAAATTATCGGGTATTACAATAGACTTTATGGATTACGTTTGCTTCACCATTCCATTAGGAATTTTATCTATCATAGCTTATATTTTATTATGTAAATTTATTTTCAGACCTGATGTGGGCGCATTGAAAACATTAAATGAACATACTTTTAAAGAAGAAGACAGAAATTTAACATTAGATAAAGTACAAAAAATTATTTTTGGATTTTTGCTTGGTATGGTAATTTTGTTGTTATTGCCTAGCTTATTGCCAGCAACCTGGGCGATTACACAATTGTTAACAGCAATTGGTTCAACGGGGATCATCATGTGTATTGTAGCTGTTATGGTTATGATTAAAGTAGATGGGGAACCGTTGTTAGATTTCAGACAGATGGCAATTAAAGGTGTTCAATGGGATGTTATTGTTTTAACAGCAGCAGTTATGCCTTTTGCCAATGCGTTTATTGCCGATGAAACAGGTGTGAAACAATTTTTGTTGGGTGCACTTAGTCCGATATTTGCCGGAAAATCAGAATTCATCTTTATTTTATTGGTTGTGTTATTGACAATTATCATGACAAACTTATGTAATAATGGTGTAACAGGTGTCTTGTTTGTGATGATTACTTACAACTTTGCCAGTGCAATGGGTATGAATCCAACCGTTATAGCGGTTTTGATTATCTTCTGCATTCATTTGGCTATCTTAACACCGGCAGCTTCTCCAATGGCAGCCATATTGCATGGCAATGGCGAATGGATTGTAGGAAAAGATGTATACATGTATGGGACGGTGGCTATTTTTATTACAGGTATTTTAATATTTGTGGTAGGACTTCCTCTTGCCAACATGATATTTTAAATAAAGTAAGAATTTTATACAGTCCCGTGTCAATGATTAGATGATACGGGACTCTTTTGTCAAAGATTTGTTTCTATGCAGAGCGATTCCAATATGGATATAGTAATACTATATGGTTGAATGTCAAAAACAATAAGGGAGGCTGTTTTACTATGGCAAATAGATATCAGGCCGAAGGCCGTGTAGAAGAACTAAAAGGCAGAGCAAAGCGCTGCTGCTGTAAGTATTGCGGCGGCAAACTGGAACTGCGCCGCATTATTTTTAGTGATGATGAAGATGCCCGCATTGAATTGTTTTGCAGTCAGTGCGACCGCATTGAATATGGTGTGGAGTCGGAGATTTATAACAATGCAGTGCAGTTTGTAGATCGTTTAAAGTTTAATATTTATGCTGATTTGGATGATAATGAAAAGACAAGAAGAATGAACATTGCCAAAGTTTGTGAAATTATGGCATGGGGCGATAAAAATCTGGGAATTCTTGATGGAACCGGTTTTAATGTGCCAGTCAAAAACTGTGCAGAAGTAAGCGATGACAGCGTGGTATTTACTAAGGCCATGCTGGCCGAGGAGGCTGAAAATCATGCATAATACAGAACCGGATGTTGTAATTCGCACAGAGAAACTGTGTTGTCAGGCAGGGCATCGCTATCTATTGCGGGATGTCAACTGGGAAGTAAAACGGGGGCAGCATTGGGTGGTATTTGGTATGAACGGCTGCGGAAAAACCACATTGCTATCTATTGTGGCCGGTTTTAAAAAGCACACCCAGGGAAAACTGGAAGTGTTGGGCGAATCCTACGGTACAGACAATGTATTAAGTTTGCGCAAACGCATTGGCTGGGTAAGCAGTTCCTTCTTTGATAAATATTATAATGAAGAAAGCCCGTTAAAAATTGTGCTGTCCGGTTTATTTGGCACCTTTGGTCCGGGTTATGATGTGACCGATGAACAGGTGGTGCTGGCCAAAGAATTGTTGACCCGTTTGGGACTGGGCGATAAGATAGGCCGTCCATTCAACATGATGAGTAAAGGGGAACGGCAGAATGTGCTGATTGCTCGTGCGCTGATTGCCAAGCCGGAAATTTTATTATTGGATGAACCGGGCACAGGGCTGGACGTATTTGCCCGTGAGGCCATGCTGAGTACAGTGCGGGAACTGGCAGAGGAAACTGACGTAACAGTGATCTATGTGACCCACTATCCAGAAGAAATTTTAGATATGTTTGAAAACTGCATGTTATTGAAAAACGGCCGTGTATATGCCAAAGGGAAAACAGAGGAATTAATGGATACAGAGCATTTGTCAGCTTTTTTGGATTATCCGGTGCAGGTAAACAAGTTAAATGGCAAGATGCAGATTCATCTGACAGTACATGCAGGCATCAGTGAATTGCTGCAGGGGCAGGGGGTGTAGAGATGGTAACCAGAATGCCGAGAGATATCCGATGTGCAGAAAGTGTGGGTGAGATGGCCAGATTGGGCAAATTTGATCGGGAGTTTACTGTGTATGGCTGCGCCTATCAGCAGAATGGTGAAGTGTTGTATCGCATCAGTGAACATGAAGAAACTATTGATCGTTTTTGCCAAAAAAGCAGATTAAACGGCGTGTATCCCACTGCTGTGTTGAACCATACCCAGCGAACCGGAGTACCATCCGGAATGGAGGCCGCCATCTGGCAGGAAGAACAGTGGAATCTGGCTCATCTATTGCAAGAAAGCTACAGCGATGGGTTTTTGAATTTGTTGCAGCAATTGCATGATAAACCATCTGCCAATGGAGCATCTGCAATGCTGCAGCAATGGCAGGAGCGATTAGAAGGCAGGTTTCGTCGAGATTGGCTGCAGGTGTTTGACTGTTATGCAGAATATTGTTTTATGGCTAAAAAGCTGAATAAAGAAAGCTACATGCAACTAAAACAATGGTCCGCTTACAACTGGAAACAGATGGAGGACGATATTATCATTAAAGATGTTTACGAGCGTACCTTACATGGGATTTTATATGAAATGGATAATGCATTGCAAGTAGATTATGATGCCCAATATGCCACTGTGTATCGCAAACAGCAGCAGTTAATTGGTCAGGGGATACTGGTTACGCCGGTATACAGCAAAACCTACTGGTTCCGTACATTTACCGATTTCAGCAAAATAAAAGAACAGTATGTAGCTCATATACAGGAACTGTTAGAACCGTGTCTGTTCTTTATGCGGCAGGTGGCAGAGCTGCCGTCATTTATGCCGGCAGAAGAATTCGCAGAGATTTATACAAAAGTAAAAGCGCAAGGCACACAGGCCGAAATAGATACGTTAAATTTGTATGGACATCAATGGGGATGTTTGAAATAGGAGATAAAGAAAAAGCAGATTTGTAGGGAATATTTTGTTTCCTGTAAATCTGCTTTTTTGTTTATTCTATTACATATCGGTGTATAGATAAACTGTAGCGAAGGGGTGTGTAAGCGATAGAAAATAGTTATTGCGCTATTGTTATCAAAAATTATCCAGAAACAAAAAAGTTTGTTATACTAAAAGGTGACATCTCAGAAAAAATGCAAAGATAGGGCATCTAGGAAAAGGAGTGAAAGAAGATGCTGGAATTGGATGAAAAGACATTTTATGAAAAAGTAAATCAGAGGCAGGAAAATTGTGTTGTGCTTTTTTCAAAATCAACCTGCCATATTTGCCAGCAGGTGGCTCCCATTATTGAAACATTGGAGCAGGAGTGCAGCCAGGCGCCTGTTCAATTTTATCATATTGATGCCATACAGGATAAGAATTTATTAGATCGCTTAGGTGTAAAGGGCGTCCCTCAGGTACTGTTTTTTCAGCATGGGGAATTTAGAGGTAAACTGACCGGTATTCGGGACGAGTCCGAATATAAAGATAAGGTGGACGAAATTTTACAATAAGTTCAAAAAGTATATAAAGAGATAACGCGGGCCGGTGTTCTGGTAAAAATAAGTTTTAAGACTGGCGTGTTGATAAAAAGATGGGAAGTATGAAACTGCTTTGCCATCTTTTTTATTGCGCTTTTTATAGAATGGAAGTTTCATTTGGCAACAGTTTTTTAGATAGAAACGGCTACTATAAATTGTTGTTGTGAGAGGCGTTTTGTACCAACTTTTAGGAAAGTTACAGAAAGTTATAAGAGATTCTTACAATTTTTAAAAGCACCATGATTTTTGTTGCATTTTTATAATAAGTATATTATGATAAAAAACAGAAATTGACTGACTGGTCAGTCAGATATTGTCTAACAGGAGGAGAAAGCATGGAGAAACGGACAAAACGGAAGGTTGCGGCACTGACATTGGGCAGTTTTCTTCTATTGTCAATGGTGAGTGGATGTGGTGCGAAGGATACTACCGAGCAGGAAACAGTAGATCCCGGCGTGCCAATAGAAGTAGAAACAGCGGAAATACAGGACTTTGATAAAGTAGTTACTTTGGGAGGTTTGACTGCGGCGGAAAATACCGTAAGCGTGATTGCCAAAGTCAGCGGTATGGAACAGATTCAATCTGTTCATGTAAAAGTTGGTGATAAAGTAACAGAGGGTCAGGTATTGGCGCAGCTGGATAATGAAACCACACAGATTAATGTGGACAATGCGCAGCTAGCTGTCAATAATGCAGAAAACTCTATTGCAACAGCGCAGCTGGCTTATGATAATGCAGTGAAAAGTTACAACAATGCATTAGAATTATTTAATGTCGGCGCTATGAGTCAAACCGATTTGGATCAGCTGAAACTGGCCAGAGATAATGCCGAAAGTCAGTTGAACGCAGCGCAGATTGGCGTGGCCAATGCGCGCAATACCTTGCAGACTGCGCAGTTGGCATTGGGATATGCCACAGTAACTGCGCCTATCAGCGGAACCATTACAATGGTAAATGCCAACGAAGGTTCCTATGCATCGGCAAGCGCTCCTATGTTTGAAATTGCCAATGTAGATACACTGGAAGTATCCACCGGGATTAATGAACAGAATGTCAGCAAAATAAAAGTTGGACAGGAAGTGCTGTTAAAAATCAATTCGGTATCTGATCAGTGGTTCAGCGGCAATATTACGGAGATTGGAAAAGTGATGAATGCGCAGACCAAAAATTATCCGATCACCATTTCTCTGCATAATCAGGATGATGCACTGGTGGCGGGTATGTACGCCGAAGTGGAAGTGATTGTGGATCATGCCGATGATGTATTGGTGATTCCGGTAGATGCAATTGTGTATAAAGATGCACAGCCAATTGTTTATACTGCGCAGGCAGACGGCACTGTAAAAGAAACAAAGGTAACGCTGGGCTTGAATGACGGTGATCAGTATGTGGTAACAGAGGGGTTAAAAGCCGGAGACCGGATTGTTGTAAAAGGAAACAGCACATTAGTAGATGGTGCAAAGGTGACTGTGGTAACCCTTGATGGTGTTGCACAGGAATTAGATTTAAAAACGGCTGATGATTCGGAACAGAGTGGTGATGAAGCGGCTGCAACCAATGCCGATTCTGAACAGAGCAGCGATGAAGAAACTACAACCGATACCGCAGATTCTGCAGATGCGGCAGAAAAAACAGAGTGAGGTGACCGGAATTGAATATCGGTAAATTTTCGGTAAAGCGTCCGGTTACAATTGCCATGTGTTCGCTGGTACTGATTTTGTTTGGTGTGGTATCCTTTAGTAAAATGTCGGTAGATTTGATGCCCAAAATGGAGCTGCCCATTCTGGCGGTTATGGCGCCTTATGACGGTGCCGGTCCGGAAGAAGTAGAAGAAATGGTTACCAAGCCGTTGGAAAGCTCTATGGCAGGGATTTCCGGCATTGACAGCATTCAGTCTGTCAGCTCGGCGGGCAACTCGATTGTCATGTTGATGTTTGATTATGAAACAGATTTGGACACTGCCACCAATGCCGTGCGCGACAAGGTGGAGATGGCCAAGATGATGATGCCGGAGGAAGCCAGTGATGTCACCATCATGAAGCTGGATATGAATAGTATGCCTATCATGATGGTTGGTGTATCGGGAGACCGCAGTCTGGCTGATGTCAAGAAAATTGTAGATGACAAAATTGTTCCCCGTTTGGAACGAATTGACGGTGTTGCTGCGGCCAATGTTATGGGTGGCAGTGACCAGCAGGTTACCATTACAGCAGACCCATATAAACTGAGTGCCTATGGCTTGACAGCCGGCTCTATTTCGCAGATTGTTGCGGGAGAAAATGCTAACCATCCGGGTGGTTATGTGACACAGGGAAATCGCCAGGTATTGGTGCGTACACTGGGGCAGTATGAAACCATAGAAGAATTATCCAATACGCAGGTTAGTCTGCCCAGCGGCGGTACCGTTCGTCTGGGTGATATTGTAGATATTCAGATGGGCGTTTCGGAAGTCAGTTCTTATGTAACGCTGAATGGAAAAGATGTTGTAGCCATTGGCATTCAGAAAGAAAGTGACGGAAACACCGTTGATGTTGATAAGGAAGTTAATAAAGCATTAGCAGAGTTAGACGATGAACTGTATGAAGATATTGAAATCACTATCGCTTACAGTGATGCAGAAATGATTACCCAATCAGTAGAAAATGTGGAAACCAACTTGTTTTTGGCCGTTATCATTTCCATGCTGGTTATCTTCATCTTTTTAGGAAATATACGCAGTACCATTATCATTGGGGTAGCCATTCCGTTATCTCTGATTTCCACCTTTGTGATGCTGTATTTTGGCGGTCATACATTAAATATGGTTACCTTGGCTGCTTTGGCATTATCGGTAGGGATGGTGGTGGATAACTCCACTGTTGTACTGGAAAATATTTATCGACACCGCAGCATGGGTAAGAGCAAGTATCAGGCAGCGGTGGAAGGTACTCAGGAAGTAGTGGGTGCAGTTGTTGCATCTACCTTGACAACCGTGGCAGTATACGTGCCGTTTGTGTTTGTGGGCGGTATGACAGCGCAGATTATTGTGCCTTTTGCCTTGACCATCTGTTTTGCGCTGGCAGCATCTTTGGTGGTATCGGTAACAGTGGTGCCGATGATGTCTTCAAAGTTGTTGATTTTGTATGAATATAGTGAAACCAATAAACCAAAAGGGGTACAAAAATTCCAGGTATGGTTTGATGGTCTGTTTGCCAAATTTGTAAGCTGGTATCAGAGCGTGCTGGTGGCTGCGCTGAATCATAAAAAGACAGCGTTATTGATTATTTCCGCTGCTTTGATTGGTTCTATTTGTCTGGCGCCGTTCATTGGGGCTGAACTATTCCCAAGCCAGGATGCCGGTCAGGTAAATGTTTCTATCCAGCTGCCCAGCAACACTGTGTTGGAAGAAACAGAAAAAGTAGCATTAGAAGTAGAGGATATTGTCAACAAAATTCCTGAAGTAGATTTGGTTATGAACAGCGTAGGCGGCAACGGTATGATGAGTACCGGAGGCAGCACTTCTAATACCGCTTCGCTGGTTATTGTATTAAAGCCATTGGAAGAACGGGAACGCAGTGACCGGGATATTGCTCACGAACTGCAAGAGGCGGTCAACGGTATTCCCGGTGCAGAAATTACCGTCAGTGCGGCAAATATGATGAGTATGGGCGGCAGTACCGCTGTTTCCATTGGCATCAAAGGGAACAACAGTGATAATCTGGAACAGTTGGCTGCCAGCATTGAAACGGTTATGAAAAATACCGAGGGCGCTGTCAATATTGAAAACAGCATTACCGATACCGATGAAGAACTGAATGTTATCATCGATAGAGATAAAGCGGCTTACTATAATGTAAGTGCATCGTCGGTGTATCAAACAGTATCATTGGCATTGAACAATTCTACCATCTCTAAATATCGCGGCAGTGAAGAAGAACTGGACATTGTACTGCAATATCCGGAAGAAATGACCAAGTCATTGGATCATTTGCAGAACTTGATGGTGCCATCTAATACCGGCGGTCAGGTACCGTTAAGCGAAGTGGCAGAGGTTGTGCATGGTTTTGGACAAAAGAGCATCAGCAGAGAGGATCAGAGCCGTATTGCAACGGTATCCTGCGGTGTGTACGGCCGTGATTTAAACAGCGTAGTGACAGACATCATGGCACAGGTAGAACAACTGCCGGTGCCGGCCGGCTGCAGTATCGAAACCGGCGGCGATGTGGAAAGCATGCAGGAAACCTTTGCTGATTTATTCTTGACTATCGCTATGGCATTGATTTTGGTGTATATGGTAATGGCTTGTCAGTTTGAAAGCCTGATGATGCCGCTTTTGATTATGGCAAGTATTCCGGTCATGCTCATTGGGGTGTTCCCCGGCTTGTTGCTCACCGGACAGACCATTAACATGATGTCGCTGTTAGGGATTGTTATGCTGGAAGGGATTGTTGTAAACAATGCTATCGTATTGGTAGATTATGTACAGCAATTACGGCAAAAAGGTCTGTGTAAACGTGAAGCTGTAGTAGAATCAGGAAAAACCAGAATCCGTCCGATTTTGGTAACGACTTTAACTACCATTTTGGCAATGATTCCGCAGCTTGTCAGCCAGGCAGAGGGCGCTGAGGTATTCCGTCCTATGGCGGCTACGGTAATCTTTGGTCTGGCCTGCTCCACCATTATCAGTTTGCTGGTTATTCCGATCTTGTATGAAATTATGGAAAGCTGGCCCAAAAAACTGCGGCGCAAGATTATGAAAAATAATCCGCAGGAAGAAATCGATCAGGCTATGCTTGCCTTAGAAGAAGGTTGCTGGCATGATTGGGAAGAACTGCAGGAAATGCTGGAAGCAAATAAGAAAGCACAGGAAGATACAAAGTAAGATAAAGGTAATAGACTACTGTCTTAGGGCTGTCTGACAGCCCTGGACAGTTTTTGTATAAAAGGACTGAGAATCTATGGGGGCAAAAAACAACAAGAGAGAGTTGATTTTAACAGCTGCGTTGGATATTTTTCTGGAAAAGGGGTATCACAACTCTACATCAGAAGAAATTGCCAAGCGAGCCGGTGTAGCAAAAGGAACATTATATCAGTATTTTTCCAGTAAACAGGAAATCTTTTTAGAAATGCATCAGCTTTACGCAGAACAGTATATTGAAAAGATTAATAACTGCATTGATATGGATTATTCTTTTGAAGATAATCTGCGGCGTATTGTGCATTTTCATTTGAACAATATTCAGGATATTATGCATTATAGTATGCGGCTGCTTCCTGAGCTGATCTCCCTGCCGTTAGATAAGGAACAGGGTCATGGTATGATGCAGCATATAAAAAACGAGGTTGATTTGGTTTTAGGACGGCTGATTGCAATAGGTCAGCAACGGGGTGAGCTGAAAGCAATAGACAGCCATATGATTATTTATTGCATTACAGGTATTTTTATGGGAGCAGCTCAAATGCTGGCGCAGCATAATTATTCTAAAGAAGAAAAGGTTCAGCTGGAAAATGAATTAGTGCAAAGTATTTTGCATGGTATCGCGCAATAAATCATATTGAAAAGCAAGGACAGTTGTTTTTATGGATGATGGTGATTTGTTCATAAAGACAGCTGTTTTTTTTACTTGATGAACGATATGACGTTTGTGTTTCGTTCAATCTGATAGCCTTGGAATTTTGATGTGTTGTTGTGATATTGTTATGATAAAGAAGGGGCTTTTCGTATAAAACATAACGATTTGTTCTATATAAGTACGAATTCCTGTGATTGGCTATGATAATCTGCTTTGCATAAAGAATAATCTCTGTTATAATAGACAGCAGAAAAATTTTTAACACAAATCATACACCTGCATCGGCATTGCCTGTGTGAGGAAAAGAGGCAGAAGCGATTGAAACAGGTTCGGCAAACCATTGAACAATTTCATATGTTACAGCCGCAGGATCGCGTTTTGCTGGGAGTGTCCGGAGGACCGGATTCCATTATGCTGCTGCATTTGCTGAATGAATGGAAGATGTTATACGGCATTCAGCTTTATGTGGTGCATGTGAACCATCAACTGCGGGAAGAGGCAGAGGAAGAGGCTGCCTATGTACAGCAGCTGGCGCAAGCGATGCAAATACCATGCCAGATAGTTTCTGTCGATGTGGCAGCATATGCAGTTGCGCATAAAATGTCCTTTGAGCAGGCCGGCCATGCAGTGCGATTTTCCTGTTTTCAAAAAGCGGCGGCGCAGTGGCAGATTACCAAATTAGCATTGGGGCATCATCGGGATGACAGAGCTGAAAGTGTCTTGATGCATTTGATTAAAGGCTGCGGTTTAGACGGTTTAACTGCTATGCCTCCAAAAGATGGCTGGCTGATTCGCCCGCTGGCGCAGATATCCAAACAGCAGATTATTGAGTATTGCCAGGAGCAGGGATGGCGGTATTATATTGACCAGACCAATTTAGAAGCGGATTGTCTGCGCAATAAAATCAGGTTGGAATTGCTGCCGCAGTTGCAGCAGTATAATCCAGAAGTGGCAGCGGCGCTGGTGAGAATGCAGGAAATTTGTGGTGCCGATGAGGACTATCTGGAGCAATGCACGCTGGAGTTATGGCGCCAATATGGGCAACAGACTGCTGATGCTGTAGGGTTTCCGGCATTACAGTTATGTCAGCAGCACAAAGCGTTGCAGCGGAGATTGCTGCGTGTTATGTATCAGAAATTAACTGGCAGCAGCGCTGATCTTACCTTTGAACAAACGGAACAGATTTTGCGTTTGTCTTTGCAGCAGCAGGGCAGTCAGCAATATGATCTGGCCAATGGCGTACAGTTTTTTCGGCAGTATGATCAACTGGGTATGCAATGGCGTTGTGATAAATCTGATGGCTATCGGTATTGCTGGAATCTGCAGGATACGGTTACAGTAGCGCAGTGGCCATGCAAACTGACAGCGATTTTTACAGAAAGCAAGGAAGAACTGTATCAGCTGCGAGAGCAAAATTGGACACAACAGCCCTATATGCAAGTGGCAGTGGATGGAGCCAAGCTGGCGAACATAGTGGAAGTTCGCAGTCGGTTGCCCGGTGATCAAGTGCAGCCTTTGGGTATGCAGGGGCATAAAAAGCTGAAAAACTTTTTTATTGATAAAAAAGTACCGGCTATGGAGCGCGGCAAAATTCCTTTGATACAATCTTTTGAGGAAATTATCTGGATTCCCGGTTATTTTCTGGCGGAGTGTGTAAAAATAACAGAGGCGACAAAACAATTTTGTTTGCTGCAATGTTTTCGTCAGTAAATTTCTTTTTATGGGGAAAGGATTTTTTATAGAATATGGGGAAAGAAAAACTTAGAATATAAAGAGGAGGGTAAGCATTGAATAGAGGCTTAAAGACTGCAGCGATTTATATTGTAATTGTTCTGCTGGCTATGACATTTATCAGATTTGGTAGCCCAACCACAACAGAGCAAGCTGAAATCGCTGATATAAAAAACTATACACAATTAATGGAAAATGCTGAAGCGGGGGATTTGGTCAGTGTAGAAATCACTACCTATGAAAATACACAGACTGTAGACGGGAAACTGGCAGATGGTAAGGAATTTACCGGCGTTGTCATTCCAAAAGAAAATGCCGCGCAAATACTGGCAGCATTCCAGGAAGCCGGGGTAATTGTGGATCAGAAGGAAACACCGGTGCCATCCCCATGGATTAGTTTATTAAGTACGTTACTGCCACTTCTGCTGATGTTGGGATTATTTTTCTTCATTATGCAGCAGAGCCAGGGCGGCGGCAGTAAGGTAATGCAGTTTGGAAAGAGCAAAGCAAGAGTGATTATGGATGATAAAAACAAAGTCACTTTTAACGATGTAGCTGGTGCCGATGAAGTAAAAGAAGAACTGGAAGAAATCGTAGAATTTTTGAAAGCGCCAAAGAAATTTAACGATATTGGCGCTAAGATTCCCAAAGGGGTTTTATTGTATGGACCTCCTGGGACAGGGAAAACCTTGTTGGCCAAAGCGGTTGCAGGGGAAGCTGGTGTAGCATTCTTCAGCATCAGCGGTTCAGACTTTGTGGAAATGTTTGTCGGGGTCGGTGCATCCCGTGTCAGAGATTTATTTGAACAGGCCAAAAAGAATGCGCCATGCATCATCTTCATTGACGAAATTGATGCAGTGGGTCGTCAGCGTGGCGCTGGTGTAGGCGGCGGCCATGATGAACGGGAACAGACTCTGAACCAGTTGTTGGTTGAAATGGATGGTTTTAATAGCAATGAAGGGATTATTATCCTGGCTGCTACCAACCGTCCTGACATTCTGGATCCGGCGTTGCTGCGTCCGGGTCGGTTTGACCGTCAGGTAACAGTTGATCGTCCTGATGTAAAAGGCCGTGAGGAAATCTTAAAAGTACATGTGCGGAAAAAACCATTGGCCAGTGATGTGGACCTGGCTGTGATTGCCAAACAGACAGCCGGATTTACCGGGGCAGATTTGGCCAACTTGGTGAATGAAGCAGCATTATTGGCTGCCCGCTTAGGTTTAAAAAAGGTTGGTCAGCAGCAGCTGGAACAATCCATTGAACGTGTTATTGCCGGTCCGGAGAAAAAATCCCGGGCTATGATGAGCGAGTATGAAAAAAATCTGGTATCCTATCATGAAGCCGGTCATGCGCTGTTAGGTTACTTATTGCCAGAGTGTGACCCTGTGCATAAAGTGTCTATCATTCCACGAGGACGCGCTGGTGGTTATACACTGCTTTTGCCTACTGAGGATCGGAACTATATGACCAGAACCCATCTGCGTCACCAGATTATTATGATGCTGGGCGGTCGTGTGGCTGAAGAAATTGTACTGCATGAAATCAGTACAGGTGCTTCTAACGATATTGAACGGGCAACCAGTACCATTCGCCGTATGATTACCGAATGGGGGATGTCTGATGAACTGGGCACCATCACCTTTGGTAATAACAATAATGATCAGGTGTTCTTAGGCCGTGACTTGGGCCGTGACCGCAACTACAGTGAAGCAGTTGCTTACTCTATCGATAAAGAAGTAAAACGCATGATGGATGATTGTCATGCAGAGGCCAGAAGATTGTTGAGTGAAAATCTGGGTAAACTGACACTGATTGCGGAAACTTTAAAAGAACGGGAAACACTTCAGGCAGAGGAATTTGTAGCTTTGATGGAAGGCCGTTCCTTAGAAGAACTGGATAAACAGAAGGAAGTCTTGTTGCAGGAACAAAAAGGGATTGTAGCCGAAAATAAAACTGTTGAAAAGCAGGAACAGACAGAAACCCCAGAATCCCAAAAAGAATCTGTAATTCTGGAAAAACCTATTGCAGCAGAGTTGAATTTTGACAAAAAGACAGAGAACGCAGCAGAAAAAGAAACAACAGAGGCTTATAAAGAATAAAGCGTTGATAAACCAATAGTAATAAACACGATAATAAAATTGGCTTTTATTATCGTGTTTCTATAATTATTCTTCTCAATTTGAAGAAGGTAATTATCATATAATCAGACTTAGTATGAAAAAGGAGAATCCGACTATGGAAAAAACATTTGCTATGATTAAACCTGATGCTGTACAGAGAGGTTTGGTTGGTACTATTATCAGCCGTTATGAAGCGAAAGGTTTGCGTATCGCAGCTATGAAAATTATGCAGGTAACAGAAGATATTGCAAAACAGCACTATGCAGAACATGTAGAAAAACCATTTTTCCCTGGTCTGTTGTCCTATATTACCAGCGGCCCTGTAGTAGCTCTGGTGCTGGAAGGTAAAAATGCAGTAGCAGAAGTTCGCAAATTAAACGGCGCTACTAATCCATTGGAAGCAGCATGCGGCACCATCCGCGGCGACTTTGCTCAAGAAGTAGGCCGTAATGTAGTGCATGGTTCCGACAGCGTTGAATCCGCTGAACGGGAAATTGCTATTTACTTTGGTAACGATGAAGTATTGGAATATGATCATCTGCCAGCAAAATGGATGTTTGAATAATTCGCTTGTAAAAAACAACGAGATGGCTTGTCATCTCAAAGGGCATATGATAAGTTAAAAGACTTGGACAAAGACGCCTGTCTAGCAATCATGAGATTGTTAGGCAGGCGTCTTTTGGTGTTTATTATAAGTATAATTACCCCTTTGAGATTTCACCACCTTCCGAGAGGTGTTGTTGGGTGTTATTAAAGCCCCGGAAACCCTTGAAAATACGCCAATTTATCCATGCGAAGGCGTTATAGGCTGTTATCGAA